>JAQGKD010000050.1 GCA_028290285.1 Hyphomicrobiales bacterium | reverse complement strand
CTGAAATGCGCAAGAACGGCGCGGTGGAACTTGAGTTCAAGAGGATCTTCCTGAATTCGGCTCATCCTGTTTTATGCCCAGTTCAAGTTCGGAGTTCACCTAACGCGGACGCGCGCCGGTCGCGCGGAGACCACTTGCTTGGCCGTTGCTCAAGAGCGGAGAGCGACCCGGCTGGACTGCCGAAAAGTAGGCAGTAACGGCATAGAAATACTCTCGCAATTACACGAAAATTTCCCATGACGTGAACGGAATGACCCTCCGCCCGGCGTTTCAAAACCATTAAAAAACACCGAAAGTTCCAGTGTTTGCATCATGTTAGTGATTTATTATCACGGCCGCGTGATGGTTAAGGACGCTTCCCGACCGCTTGGGGCTCAAGAACAAGAATGTCGCCATCCCTCTCCGACTCCTTCCGACGCTTTCTCGCCAAGAAAGATCATCTGACTGCCCAGGGTGAAGGGAGGCGACATGCGCGCGTCGAAGCTCGATTGGTGGGCCGGGGAATGCTGGCCGATGGCACCGAGTTCGATTGCGTGACGTCGGACGTCTCGGCGGGCGGCATGTCGATCGTCGCGGCCGTCCAGCCACCGATCGGCCAGCGCCTCGTCGTTTATCTCGAATTGATCGGCGGTCTGGAAGGCGAGGTTATACGGCTCATGGACACCGGCTTCGGCATGACCTTCAACGCCACGCTGCGCAAACGCGACAAGATCGCGGACCAACTCACCTGGCTCATCAACCGGGATCTCCTGGGCGCAGACGGCCTGCGTCAGCACGAACGCATCAAGCCACAGCATCTCGACTATCAGGCACAACTGGGGAACAGGGGCGACTGCAATGTCCGGGTCATCGATCTTTCCCGAACGGGCGTCGCGGTACAATCACCGGTCATTCCGGCCATTGGATCGCGGGTTACGATTGGATCGACGCGTGGAAAGGTTGTGCGCACCCTGGCAGGCGGCTTCGCTATCGAGTTTGCGCGCTCTATCCCGGTCGAATATTTCGACGTCGATTTGAAGCTCTAGCCGAGCCTCAGAAGGCGCCGAAGCGCGCAGCCACGACGCCGATCACCGTCGCCACGGACAAGGGCACAAGCGGGTTGGTGCGCGCCAGTGCGACATGGATCGCGACACCGGCGGCTAGAACGATGCCTAGCCAATGATGGATGGCGGCCTGGGCCGTCACGAGGGCACTCGCACAGATGAGGCCGACAACCAGTGGCGGCAGGCTTCGCTTCGTCATCATGTACCAGCGTGCATGGGCCAGCCGTTTCTCGCCTCGGCCCGCCATCAGCGAGATTGCGCTCGTTGGCAGGATTGTCGCGAGTGTCGCCACGGCAAGTCCTGGCCAACCCGCTACACGCCACCCGAGCAGCGTCATCAGCAGAATGTTTGGGCCCGGTGCAATCTGTGAGAGAGCGAAGGCCTGGGCGAACTGGTCGTCGCCCATCCAGTGCTGCACCTCGACCGCCTGCCTGTGGATCTCCGGAATCATCGCCGAAATGCCGCCGACCGAGAACAGGGCCGTGGTGAAGAAGGTGAGCCCCATGGCCCACAAAACATCATTTTTCACGCGAGCCCCTCCAGAAGCTGACCGCGACGGCCATAGGCGCGAGGACGACGAGCGTGAGAACGAGCGGCAGTCGCAGGATGCCGATGGAGATGAAGCTCAGGAGGCCGAAAAAAAGAGACGCGCGGGAATCGATGATCGTCTTGCCGAGCTTGAAGCCTGTTCCGAAGATCAGCCCCACAGCGCCCGCTGCCGCGGCATTCGTCGCGGCGATCACGTCCGGTAAGGACGAGTATTGGTCGTAGACGGTCGCAAGCCCCACGAGGAGGAGGATCGGCATGGACGTGAGGCCGATCAGGGCCAGCACGGCGCCCCAGAACCCGTGGAAACGATCCCCGATGATGGTCGTCATGTTCACGAGGTTGGCGCCCGGCAGCACCTGGCCCAGCCCGAGCACCGACGCATATTCGGCGTTTGTGAGCCAGGCGCGGCGCTCGACGATCACATGATGGGCGGCGGCTGCGATGCCGCCAAAGCCGAACATGCCGACGAGCACGAAGCCTGTGAACAGTTGCATGCGTGTCATCGGGGCTATGATGAAAGGCGCGGGCGGCTCTACTGAAGATTCGGGCACTCTGTTCTCGGTGAAGCGCGGAGGGAAGGGCGCGTCACTATTGTCACTCTCGAACCCGGGCGCAAGCACTGCCCCGGCGAATTTTCATCGCGCAGACAGGGATGTGCACTCAGTGCGGTGCGGCGGGCGGTGGTCCTGCCTTCACTGCAGTGGCAATCGAGAAGAGGGAGTGGCAGCGCTGGCATGAAACAACGCGGACGCTGCGCTCACCCCCTTTGACAACCAGCTCGCGACAATGCGGGCAGTAGATCGAAACAGCGATCTCCTCGTCGTGATTCATGATGAGCTTCCTTGAACGCGACAATAGTTGAGACACGACGGCTCGGACCGGCGGCGCGCAGCAACGCGTCGCGCGGGCAGTGGAAGCATCCTGAGAGGATGATGGACCCTGGTGTCGCAAGCGGCCGGGACGAAATGGGCCTCGACCGGAAAGCGGTGAATGCCCAAGTGCGTGGGCCTGTACGGATGGAATGCGCGAGAAATTGTGCGGTTCCCGACAATCAGAGATTTGGAAAAGCACGGCCTCAACTTTTCCAGGTTCAGGAATCGGAACATCGGTCACTTTGCCGTGACTAGGCAGGCATCCTTGATGGCTGGGACGTGGCACCTGCCTGGCCGGGGCGCTTCGCGCCGGCCGAACCGCATGAGCACGGTCGATGAGCCGGAATGAAGTCCGAAGCTTAACGCTCACCAGAGCTGAGCTGTGGCACCGCTAGACACGCCGCATCGGGTTGGACCACGCGAGGATCATGCCGACGCTCGTGAAGATGCCGAGGGCCAGAAACGCCAGTCGGAAGGCATCCGCGACTTCGCGTTGCAGAACGGCGCGGCGCGCGTCTGCAATTCCTGCAAAAGCCTCCGGCCCGAGTTCCAGCGCCCGCCCGAACAGCGCGGCCGCCTCCGGGTCGCTCGCACGCAGATGAGCGAAGAGGAGGGCACCGAGGAGCGCCGTGCCGAGGGCGGCGCCGATGGATCGGGAAAACTGCACGGCCGCGGCCGAAGCGCCGAGCATCTTGGGCCCGGCTGCTGTTTGCGTCGTAACCTGCACGACGCCCATGACCGACCCCATGAACAGCGAGTTGAGCGTCAGCAGCAGGGAGATCTGACCCATCGTCATAACGGGGGCTGCAAGTGCGAAGCCGAACAGAGTGAGCGAGGCGAAAACGAGCCCAATGGAGGGGAATATCATCGTCATGCCCGTGCGGCTCACCATTCGTCCCGTTGCAATCGCGCCGATGCCGATTCCAGCCGTGATCGGAAGCAGAAGGTAGCCGGTCTCGGACGGTGAGGCGCCCCGCACGACACGGAGATAAAGCGGCACGAACGATACGAGCGCCGTCAACGCCGCGCCATGACATGCCGCCAGGGCATTGGCCTGCCAGATCGCGGCACGCCGCAGCAGATTGATGGAAAGCAGGGGCGCAGCCTCGCGCGACTCCTGGCGTAGCAGCAGAACCAGCGAGCCGACCGACAAGACCAGCAGACCGACGATGAAGCCCAGTGCCTGCGCATCGAAATGCTGCGCCTGTTCGAGCGCGAGCAGCAGCGGCAGGATAAATCCGACGAAATAGACGAGACCTCTGTAGTCGAAACGCCAGCCCTGCAGCCGCGTGCTGACCATGCCCTTGAGCCGGAACACCAGAAGGACGGCGAGCAAACAGAGCGGGGCATTGACGATGAACACCATGCGCCAGCCCAGATGCTCCGTGATCCAGCCGCCCGCGACAGGGCCGAACGCCGCAGAGGTAATGGCCACGGTCGCCAGATACCCTTGGTAATTGCCGCGTTCGCGCGGTGGCACTACCTCTCCGATCATGGCCTGCGAAAGGGTAATGAGGCCGCCCCCTCCAAATCCTTGCAGGACACGGGCTGCCGACAGCAGCAGGACACTGGGCGCGGCGGCGCAGAGTAGCGACGACACGAAGAACAGGCCGAGGGCGAAAAACATCAAGCGGCGACGCCCGAAGGTGTCGCCAAGGTAGCCGTAGACCGGCGCTGCGATGGTGGTTGCAATCAGATACGACACGACGACCCAAGACACGCGCTCGACATCGCCGAGTTCGCTCGCAATGGTCGGAAGCGCGGTTGCCACGATGGTCTGGTCTACGATGGCCAGGAACATCGGAATCATGATCGACGGGAAGACAGAGAAGAACAATTGTCGTGAAGGCAGGCGCTTTGGCGTGGTCTCTCTGTCGCTCGGCTCGGAACTCAACTCGATCTCCGTAAAACTGCGGCGGGGAGCGCAATCGGCTGCCGTGCCCCTGTAATGCGCCTCCGCACAGGAATCACCAAAGGCCGAGCGTTTTCCAATCACTCTTCGGTATCGCGCCCGCGATCTTGAAATTGAACGCCGACGCCTCGAGCGCGCCCTTGTTCACCGTGCAGACATAGCTGAACCTGAACCATTCGTCCTTCTGCCGGAGCGCACCGCCATCTCCGGTCAGGCGGGTGTCGGCGCTTTTCGGCGTGGAAAGGGCATCGATCATCACCTTGTCGACCCGGCGAAAGGAGGCGTCGCGCGAAACGGCGGCGAGCGCTGCGATGTCGCAGATCTGGATCACCCGAGTCTCCGGGTCGAGAAGGAGAAGGCTTCTTTGAAGGCGAGCGTCCATGGCCTCCGCCGATAAGGCGAATGCGGATGTGAGGCAGGCAATGACGGGCAGCAAAAGTCGCGGTTGCAAATTCGACCTCGGGCAGTTGCGATTGGGCGATGAATCGGGCCGGAACATGAATCCGCAAGTGAGAACATGCAAGCTTGTCGGTGACGCATAGCTCGCTTGCAAACGCTTGATTCCGCCGGGTCGGCGCAACTGGCATTGGACCTGCATTGATTGCATCGGGCTTACGCTCGGAATGCAGACAATACGTGGAGGCTGTGTATAACACCGCGCTCCCGGGATGCAGGCCTTTTGCGCAAAGGCTTGAGAGGATTGGTAATTTGCGCAAGAATTCCGCAAACTACGCCAAGGCTAATATGAGTCGACGCAGACGTGTTGCTCAGGCTAAGTAAGACAATATTCAGAATTCCAATTGTGAGTGAGACAAATCCGTGAAGTTTGAAAGCTTGGCCATTTCCGGTCTCGTCAAGATCACCCCCAAGCGCATCGGCGACGATCGGGGTTATTTTTCCGAAACCTTCCGCGCGGACGCATTCAGTGCGAATGTCGGCGACGTCACGTTCGTCCAGCACAATCATTCACGCTCGGTCCCGGTTGGAACGGTGCGTGGGTTGCATTTTCAGCTGAGTCCGGCAGGGCAGGGCAAGCTCGTCCGGTGTCTGCGTGGCGCCATCCTCGACGTGGCCGTCGACCTGCGCCGTTCCTCGCCCACGTTTGGACGCCATGTCGCGCTCGAGCTTCGTGGCGACGATGGCGTCCAGCTCTGGATACCGGAGGGCTTCGCGCACGGCTTCTGCACACTGGAACCCGATAGCGAGATCGCCTATCTCGTCACCTCCTATTACAGTCCCGAGCACGACCGCGGACTGCGCTGGAACGATCCTGCCCTTGGGATCGAGTGGCCCGTGAAGGAAGGCGCCGCGGTCCTGTCCCCCAAGGATATGCGCCAGCCGCTCCTGGCCGAACTGGGTACCCTTTTCGTCTGATGCCTGATCCTGTCCGTCCGGGCGGCGGCTATCATCGAGGTTCAAAATGCGCATTCTGGTGACCGGCGGGGCCGGCTTCATTGGTTCGGCCCTGGTCCGCTATCTGGTTCTCGAAGTAGGGGCCGAGGTGCTGACCTTCGACGCGCTGACCTATGCCGGCAATCTTGCAAACTTGCGGGACGTCGAGGGCCGTCCGAACCATCGCTTCCTGCGGGCCGACATCTGCGATCGCGCGGCGGTCAACGAGGCGTTCGAGACGTTCCAGCCCGACCGCATCTACCACCTCGCGGCCGAGAGCCATGTCGATCGCTCGATCACCGGCGCCGCGGATTTCATCACCACCAACGTCATCGGCACCTTCACGCTTCTGGAAGCAGCCCGCAATTACTGGGCAGCGCTCGACGCGGAAAGGAAGGAAGCATTCCGCTTCCTTCACGTCTCGACGGACGAAGTCTATGGCTCGCTCGGGGCCGACGGCCTGTTCACTGAGACGACACCCTACGATCCGAGCTCTCCCTATTCGGCCTCCAAGGCGGCGTCGGACCATCTCGCGACCGCATGGCAGCGGACCTACGGCCTGCCGGTCGTGGGCTCCAATTGCTCCAACAATTACGGGGAATACCACTTCCCCGAAAAGCTGATCCCGTTGATCATCCTCAACGCGCTGCACGGCAAGCCGCTGCCGGTCTATGGCGACGGCTCCAACATTCGCGACTGGCTCTATGTCGACGATCACGTGCGCGCGCTGCACCTGATCGGCGATCGTGGCCGCGTCGGCGAGACCTATAACGTCGGTGGCCGCAACGAGCGCCGCAACATCGATGTGGTGCGCGGCGTCTGCGAAATTCTCGACCGGTTGCAGCCGCGTGCGACCTCGCACCGCGATCTCATCACTTTCGTGACCGACCGTCCCGGACACGACCATCGCTACGCCATCGACGCCAGCAAGCTCGAAAACGAACTCGGCTGGCGCGCCCGCGAGACCTTTGAGAGCGGCATCGAGAAGACCATCGCCTGGTACCTCGCCAACGAAAGCTGGTGGCGGCCGCTGCGCGACAAGGTCTACGCGGGGGAGCGGCTCGGCATTTCCACGGCCGGGGTTTGACGGCCATGCGCATCGTAGTGACGGGGCATCAGGGCCAGGTCGTCTCCGCGCTCAAGGAGCGTGCGGCAAGCGCGGGGGCAACCATCGTGACCATCGGGCGACCGGAACTCGATCTCGCCGATGACAGCGATTGCACGGAGGCTTTCGCGAGCCTGCGTCCCGACGTCATCGTCTCGGCGGGCGCTTATACGGCTGTCGACAAGGCCGAGAGCGAGCCCGATTTGGCCATGCGCATCAATGCCGGAGGGGCAGGCCTGGTTGCGCGCGCGGCAGCGGCCCTCGACGTGCCGATCATCCATCTCTCGACGGACTACGTGTTCGATGGCACGAAGGCATCTCCTTGGGTCGAAACCGATCCGACCGGCCCCGTCAGCGTCTACGGAGCCACGAAGCTGGCCGGGGAACTCGCGGTCCGCGCGGCTACGCCTAAAAGCGTCATGCTGCGCATATCCTGGGTCTACGCGCCCTTCGGCAATAATTTCGTCCGCACCATGCTTCGTTTGGCGGAGACGCGCGACACGATGCGGGTGATCGCCGACCAGACGGGCGCGCCGACATCCGCGCTCGATATCGCCGACGGCATTCTGAAGGTCGCTCAACGCGTCGCCGCAAGATCGTACGACCCCGCGAACTACGGCATTTTCCATATGGGGGCGGCAGGGCAAGCCAGCTGGGCGGATTTTGCCGAAGCCATCTTTTCAGGGCTCGCGGCGCGCGGCGGCAAGCACGTAGTTGTTGAGCGCATCACCACCGCCGAATATCCCACACCCGCGCGCAGACCGGCGAATTCCCGCCTGGACAGCAGCGCGATTGCACACGTGCATGGCGTTGTCTTGCCGCATTGGCGCGAGTCTCTCGAAACTGTGCTCGATCGTTTGATCGGGCCTTCCGGCTCTACGATTTAAGAACAAGGAATTGCTTCGATGAAGGGCATTATTCTTGCCGGCGGCGCGGGCACGCGTCTGCATCCGATGACGCTTGTCACGTCGAAACAGCTGATGCCTGTCTACGACAAGCCGATGATCTACTTCCCGCTGTCGACGCTGATGCTCGCTGGCATCAGGGAAATCCTGATCATCTCGACGCCGCAGGATCTGCCGAATTTCGAGCGCCTTCTTGGCGACGGGTCGCAATGGGGCCTGTCGCTGAGCTATGCAGAACAGCCCACGCCGGGTGGATTGGCGCAGGCCTTCATCATCGGCGCCGATTTCGTGGCGGGGGGCCCGTCATGCCTGATCCTCGGCGACAACATCTTTTATGGCGCGGGCCTGCAACAGATCCTGCAAAGGACTGCCGGTCGCGCTGCGGGCGCGACGGTCTTCGCCTACCACGTCATGGATCCCGAACGTTATGGCGTCGTCGCCTTCGACAGCGAGCTGAAAGCCCTCTCGATTGAGGAAAAGCCCGCGGCTCCTCAGTCGAACTGGGCTGTCACGGGCCTGTATTTCTACGACGAAACCGTCGTGGATATCGCGGCCAATCTGAAGCCGTCGCCACGAGGCGAACTGGAAATCACCGATCTCAACCGCGTCTATCTGGAGGCCGGCCGGCTCTCGGTGGAGCGCATGGGACGCGGCTTCGCCTGGCTTGATACCGGCACGCCCGACAGCCTGCTGGAGGCCGCGGAATTTGTGCGCACGCTCGAAAAGCGGCAGGGCTTCAAGATCGCCTGTCCGGAAGAGATCGCCTATCGCATGGGTTATATCGGCCGTGAACAACTGGCGATCCTTGCCGAAGCGCTCGGCAAGAGCGCCTACGGCCAATATCACCGCGCGCTGCTCAAGGAGATCTGATCGCGCGCCTGATCTCAGGCAGTCTTCTGACGCGCCGTCGACTTGACGGGCGTCAGGCGCGCCAGGGTGAACGCCACGAGGATAAATGGTGCGATCATACCCGCGGCGAGCCCGGCGAAAATAGCCGGTACAATGCCAAAGGAGAGCGCGTAGCCCCCGCAGATCAGAGCTGAAAGAACGGCGAAAACGGGATAGGCGGCTGCCATGGCGTAAATCCAGAAGAGGACGTTGGTTTGTTATCGATTGAGTGGAATACAGTCCGGTTAACAGAATAAAATGATTGGAACACACCGCTAACACATTGCGGTCATAGTTACCCGGGGCATAATTTCCTACTTTAATTTTATATTAATTTCAGAGCCTGAAAGCCGACATGTCGGGCTGGCCGATCATGGCGAGACGGTTCATGGCGGCCTCTTCGTTGGCCCCGAAGGAAACGCCGATCAGCGCGCCGTATGTAAGGGCGCCAACAGGCAGGCGGTACAGGACGGGCGTCAGGGCGGCGACAGTTACGTCGCCGACAGAAAATGCTCCTGCGAAAGTGGGCCCAGCCATGTCAGGCAAGCTCACGCTGGCGAGGCTGAAGGGAGCCATGACGGGCAGCGTTTCCTGCAACCAGGCGGAAGGGGGCGCCGCCACGGAAGCGACCAGGACAGGAGCTGGCGCCTGACCCCGTGCGATCCGGGCGGGAGCCCTGGTCCGCGCGATCGATGGCTGGATATTCCGGGCGACCCGCATGTCGGGGTTGAAGGTCGCAACGCTGACCCAGGTCTGCGGGTCCGCCGCCGACTGGCGCTTGAGCATGCGATAGCCTGTGCGGTTCCAGGCCACTATGGACGAGCGCAGGTTGTCGAGAACGAAATCGCCGCGATCGGTCCTCACCGTCAGGATGAGATGGCCGACGCCGGACGGCGTCATGATCGCCGTGAGTGAGAGCGCCGACATGGGGTAGCCGAGCTGGATCAGCGCCTGCCGCTTCTGCACCGCGTAATCGTTGCAATTGCCGGAAGTCGTGTCGAGCGACCAGTCGAACGGACCCTTGTCCGCGTCCGGGTGAATGCGGCGGTTCACGGTCGCGTTGACGGCCGCGATTTCTTCCCAGGCGTCATCCGTCAGGGAAATACGCCTGGTCGCGCCCCGGCTCTCGCATTGGGCGCTGTGCTCAAGGCAGAATTTGACGAACGCGATTGGGGCGGTCTCGGGCCGCGCATCGAACAGCTCCTGTGCGGAGGCGGGAATGCCCGTCGCATTCGAAAGCGCCATGGACGGCGTCGCGCCGACCGGCGAGCTCGCCAGCAACATTGCGGTTCCCGCCAAATAAAGGGCCTTGATGAACGTACCCATCGATCTCTCCTGTCCGATGAGAACAGTGGATATCAGCGGGGTTTTGCAGCCTTGTGCAAAACAATACTCAACTCCGGCGGGTTGAATTTACCTCTCGGAAACAACGCTGCTTAACAGCAGCTTCATCATGTAGGTACGGTCAAGAATCAGGATTTACAAAGTATTTGCCTGAGGCGCGACCAAGAGGGTCGCTTCTGCGGGAGAGCGCGAGCAAAACGTTTCACTCGCTCGCTTTTTTGTTTGGCTTTGCATTTTGCCCATCTGCCCAGCACCCGCGGACGGTCGCCTTCCGCAAAGCCTGAGGTATTTTTCACGGCGTCAGGGTTGACGAGGGCTAAACAAAACTGCGGGGCACGCGTTAATGCCCTGGCAGGGTTAAGCCGCGTTAGTAAAAGCAATTGGGCAAATCAGCCGGCTTGCACCGCTGCCAAGCGCGGGGCAGCGGTCTGCGCGTCGCGGATCATACGCAGCCGTCGTGGCAATTCGCGCATGAAGCGCTCGCATAACTGATGGGGAGGGCCCGGCTCGAGCTTCGTGCGGGAAACGACAGGTCCAGTCTCCAGAAAGAACGCTTCGGCGTTTTTCAGGAGACGTGTCAGGCGGGCGAGATCGTCATCATCGAAGGCGTCGCGCATGGCCTGGCCGATCTGTGGAACAAGCTTGTCCAGGCCCGCCGCAATCTCTGAAACCCGTCTCAGTTCAGGCAATTCCACGCACCATCTCCCATTGATTCGACAGAGCGGAAGATGCCACAAACCATTCGCAGGAAAAGAATTTTCTGCGAATGCATGGGTGATGCGCGGCCGCGCTGTAGACCGGCTTTCCCGGCGAGCCTTGCTTCCCGTAATCTCGCTCCTATAGTGAAGTCATGCTCCAAATCAGAGGCTTACGCCGACTTCACGTGGGGCCCCTCGACCTCTCGGTCGAGGACGGAACCTGCGTATCGCTCATGGGCGCTTCCGGCTCAGGAAAAAGCGTGCTCCTGCGCATGATTGCCGATCTCGACCCGCATGACGGGGACGCCTCGCTCGACGGCAAAGCCTGCTCGGCGATGCCCGCGCCGGCGTGGCGAAAGCTGGTGACCTATGTCGCCGCGGAATCCGGCTGGTGGGACGAGACGGTGGCGGCTCACTTTGCGCCAGACTGGGATTTCAAGACGATGCTCCCGGCGGTTGGTATTGCGGCCGAGGCTTCGGCCTGGCCGGTGGCCCGCCTGTCCACGGGCGAGCGGCAGCGACTGGCGCTTCTGCGCGCCTTCCGTCCCGCCAATCGCGTCCTTCTCCTCGACGAGCCGACGTCGGGTCTCGACGCAGTCAGCATAGGCCTGATTGAAAACCTCCTGCGGGAGAGGCTCGCGCGCGGCACAGCCATCCTGATGGTCACGCATGATGCAGAGCAGGCGGAGCGCATGGGCTCGCGCCATTTCCTGTTGGACGCGGGGCGGCTGGAGGAACACGCGCCATGAACGAGGCCTCGCTCGGCGTCTTCGAACTCGGCATAGCGGCTTTGCTCGTCGTGCTGAACGCTGGCCTCTCGCTGTTGCTGGACCTTGGCGTCGCGCGGTCCCTGGCGATCGCCGGCGTTCGCGTCATCGTCCAGTTGCTGCTGGTCGGATTGGTGCTCAAGACGGTTTTCGCCCTCAATTCGCCGCTTCTCATCTCTGCCGTCGTGCTGGCGATGCTCGCCATGGCGAGCTACGAAATCTACTCCCGTCAGGACCGTCGTTTCTCAGGCCTGTGGGGCGCCGGCATCGGCGCTGGCGCCACGATGCTCGCGACCCTGTTCGTCACGGCTGTTGCCCTGGCGACGCTGTCGCCCGATCCCTGGTACGCGCCCGAGGCCGTGATTCCTCTGGTCGGTATCGTGCTCGGCAGCGTGATGAACGGGGTCAGCGTCAGCCTGAATGCCTTCAACACCGCAATCGTGCGGGAGCGAGTCGCGGTCGAGGCGCGCCTCGCCCTGGGCGCAACCCATTCGGCGGCACTCATGCCGCTGCAGCGCAGCGCTTTGCGGGCTGGAATGATCCCCGTCATCAATCAGATGTCGGCGGCGGGCGTCATCACCTTGCCGGGCATGATGACAGGACAGATCCTGGCTGGAATGGCGCCATTTGAAGCGGCCAAATACCAGATCTTCGTTCTGCTGCTGCTCTCTGGCGGGTCGGGGCTCGGCGCGATCGGCGCGACCTTCGTGGCGGTGCGGCGCATTACGGACGCGCGCGACCGGCTCCGTCTCGACCGCCTCGTTAAAAGCTAGAAATGATAATTGCGCCACGCGTAGCACCACGTCTCCGTCAGGGGCTTGTGATCGCCCTTCAGGAGCACGCAGAAACTGCCGACCTGGTCAGGTTCGAAGCGCACGTCGACCATCGCCCGGAAGCCCTGGTCCTTGGGGTTGGGAACGAGGAAGGTGCGTAACACCCGGCAACGCTCGGAGGATGTCGAGATCTTCACCCCACTCGGATTCTTGAGATAGAATTCGAGGTCGCCGCCGGTGAAGTCGACCAGGAAACGGCGCGTGTCGGCCGCCAGTTCCTCATTCGAGCCGAGCGCGGCCGCCGGCGCCGAGAATGTTTCGCGCGTGGTCCCGAGCTTGTGCAGGGACAGGCCCGCGTTGAGCGTGCGCATCCGGTAGGAGAACACGAAGGGCGTTCCCGGCTCGAGCGGAGCATCGGGAACGAAAGCGCAGATGATATTGTCCGCGGTCTCGTCCTTCGTGGCGAGTTCAACCAGCTCGATGACGCCGGCGCCCCAGTCGTGGGTCGGTTCGATCCAGTAGCTCGGACGCTCTTCATAATTGAGCTCGATGTCCTTGTAGTGATCGAACTGCCGGTCGCGCTGGAAAAGCCCGAAGCCTTTTACGTCGAGCTGCCTGAACCGCTGCACTTCCTGCACCTGGGGGTTTTTCAGCGGCCGCCAGATCCACTCGTTGGTGTTCGTGTGGATCATCAGCCCGTCGGAATCGTGCAACTCGCTCCGGAACTCGTCATATTTATTGCGGTCGTTCATATGGCGATCGTTCTCGCCCAAAAAGAACATCGAGGTCAGTGGCGCCATGCCGATCCGGTGAACGGTGCGGCGGGCAAACAGGGATGCCGTGACCACAATGGCAGTCTCGTTCTGCGGATAGATGTCGAAGCGGTAGGCGCCCGCCAGCGAGGGGCTGTCCAGCAAGGCGTAGATCGACAGCATTTCCGAATGCGCGTCCGGCCGTTCGATCCAGAACTCCTTGAAGAACGGAAACTCCTCGTTGTTGTCGAGATTTCCCGTGCCGATGGAGAGGCCGCGGGCCGACAGCCCGTATTTCTGGTCGCGCCCAAGGAAGCGAAAATAGCTCGCGCCGACGAATGAAATAAGCTCGTCGAAGCTGTTGGTGCTGTTCAGCGGATAATGAACGCGGAAGCCGGCGTGACCCAGATTGGGGGCGAGCGGCTTGCTGAAACGCGTGCTGTGATAGTCGTATTCGGTGGCCGAATAGGTGAGGGGCGAGGCAATGCCGTCGTGGACGAGGTTGATTGCGACAGGCCGCTTGAACAAATGTCCCAGATGGAAAAACTGCAGTTTATAGCGACCGGCGGGGTCGCCGAGCAGGTCCTTGTCCGCGCGAAAGCGGATGTCCCGCCACGCGTCGAAATCGAGCGCCGCCAGCTCCGCCGGGAGTGCCGGCACAGCCGGGTCGAAGGGCGCCCCCGACAGGGCGCGCGCGCGGTTCACCACATCGTCGTAGCTGAACGCGGCGCGGCGCGGATCGGGGCTGCCCGGTGCCTGCTCAGCGGCTGAAGCCAGAGCCCCCGGCTGGATGGCGGATAGGGCGATTCCCGCCAGCAACCGGCGTCGTGTCAGTGCTGTCATTCTGCTCGACGCCATAAAATACCTGAGGCTTGTCAGTTGCTTCGCCTACGGACATGAGTTCCGGACCATAGTCGATCGCCTCCCTCCGGAGATGCATACATATGTACCGATACTAACTCTAGCGTGGCAATCCAAATTGCTGGCGTTCGAGCTGCGATCCCCAAACCGCTGTCGTAGAACGGCCTCGTTCGAAACCGGTTTGTAAACTTGGGCGGTTCTGCCATACCGCCTCCGGGCTGTTCAAAACGCATGGAATGTTCTGATGACCGCATCTCGCCGAACTGTCCTCGGGCTGCTCACTGTCGCCGCTGCCAGCGCCGCGGCGTCAGGCTCGTTCGGACAGTCAGCAAACCAGTGGTTTCCCTTGAAGGGAGACGATGGCAAGCCCGTGGCCAATCTGCGTCTGCCCGTGGAACTTACCGCGCAGGTGGACGCATTGCCGGGCCTGTTGCGCATCGGCTCTGCCACACCCGACGTGACGCTGGTCGAATTCTTCGACTACAATTGCCCTTATTGCCGCAAGGCCGCGAAAGACCTGCGTGCGCTCGTGGAGGCGGATCGCGACCTGCGTATCGTGCTGGTCAACAACGCCATTCTCTCGCCCATGTCGGCGCAGGCTGCCAAGGTGGCCTTGGCCGTTCTGAAGCTCAAGGGTACGGCGGCGGCGGCCGAGTTCAATCTCGCGTTGTTCGCCGAACCCGGCAAGATGGACGGCCTGAAGGCGCTCGATGCCGCAGCGCGAATGGGAGCCGAGCGCGAGCAGGTTGAGCAGACGGCTGACAGCCCCGTGATCGGGCAGGCACTGGTGGCGCAGATGCGCCTCGCGGCAGCGCTTTGCTTTTCAGCCACACCGTCCTTCGTCATCGGCGGGGCAGGGGTGCTGGGTTATCCCGGGCCGCAGTCGCTCCGCAAGATCATCAGCGCAATGCGCAGTTGCGACCAGCCCGCCTGCTGAAATTCTGAGCTTTTGGCGGCTGGATCAGCTAAAAAGCAGATCCCGCCGGCCTGCAAGGATAGGAGGCAACCATGCTGCGCTTCGCATTCGCGTTCATCATGTTGATGCCACTCCAGGCTCTCGCCCAGTCTCCGCACGCCCATCACGACGGCATGCCCATGAGCACGGCTGAGGCCTCGCGTCCGACGCAGCCCGGGCAGGCTGCTTTCGCCGCTATCCAGGAAATCGTCGAAATCCTCGAGCGCGATCCTGCGACGGATTGGTCCAGGGTCGACATCGAAGCACTTCGTCAGCATCTGATCGACATGAACAACGTCACGCTCTCCGCCAAGGTGAAAAGCGAGCCCGTCGAGGGAGGCATGCGGTACATCGTGTCGGGCGAGGGCGCGGTGCGGGACTCTATTCGCCGCATGACGATCGCCCATGCCGCGACCATGAACGGTGCCGGCGGCTGGACGTTCAAGGCGTCCGAGACCGCCGACGGCGCGGCGCTGACGGTCGAGGTGCCGCAGGCGGACGCGGGCGAATTGCGCGCGCTTGGCTTCATTGGCGTCCTGACACGCGGCATGCGTCATCAGGAGCACCACCTGATGATTGCCCGGGGCGCCGACCCGCATCACTGAGAGGGCTGGAAAGGCTGTCTTCGAAGCCTATTTCCGGAGAAATTTGCAACGGCATCGAATATCCTGTTTTTATCTCGGCATCTGGAGCTAGGCGGGTGGAAAATATGAAGCGACGCACACTGACGCAATTTCTCGTGGAGCAGCAGCGCAAGGAAGATGCCTTGCCCGCGCAGCTTCGGCTGTTGATTGAGATCGTCGCCCGCGCCTGCAAGGGCATCAGTCACTCAGTCAACAAGGGCGCGCTGGGCGGCATGCTCGGCAGCCTCGACAGCGAGAACGTGCAGGGCGAAGTCCAGAAGAAGCTGGACGTGCTCGCCAACGAAATCCTGCTCGAGGCCAACGAATGGGGCGGCCATCTCGCCGCCATGGCGTCGGAAGAGATGGAGACCATCCATCTCATCCCCAACCGCTATCCCAAGGGCGAGTATCTGCTCCTGTTCGATCCGATCGACGGATCGAGCAACATCGACGTCGATCTCAGCGTCGGCACGATCTTTTCGGTGCTGACCGCGCCTGAGGAAGCCTCAGGCCGCGAAGTGACCGAGGAAGACTTCCTGCAATCGGGCCGCCATCAGGTCGCCGCGGGCTACGCGATCTACGGCCCGCAAACGCTCCTTGTCCTGACCGTCGGCACGGGCGTCTATGAATTCGCGCTCGATCGCGAAATGGGCTCGTGGGTGATGACGGAAGAGCGCATGCGCATTCCCGCAGGCAAGCGCGAATTCGCCATCAACATGTCGAACCAGCGCCACTGGGCCCCTGCCATGCGCCGCTACATCGATGAGTGCCTGGCGGGCACGACAGGCCCGCGCGGCAAGAACTTCAACATGCGCTGGACCGGCTCGATGGTGGCGGAAATCCACCGCATCCTGAAAAGCGGTGGCATCTTCATGTATCCGTGGGACTCGCGCGAGCCCCACAAGCCCGGCAAGCTTCGCCTGATGTACGAGGCCAATCCCATGGGCTTCATCATGGAACAGGCGGGCGGCATGGCGATCGACGCCAACCATCGGATCATGGACATCAAGCCGACAGCACTCCACCAGCGGGTCGGCGTCGTCATGGGTGAACGCGACGAAGTCGAGATCGTCCAGAAATACCACGCCGAGGCTGCGTCTGCGGCCTAGGCGAAGCCTAACCCGCCCGGTTCGACCGGGCGGGACTTCCGGCCAGCGGCGGAGCAGTGTGGGCCCAGAGTTCCGCCAAGTCCCCATAGTCAACCGCCAAGTTGTCGCTTAACATGCGGCATGGGCGCGGGGCGCGCCCTTACAACGGGGGCTACATTGGCAAGTAAAGTCATGATGAAAAATCTGAAGACCGGACAGCTCAAGAAGGGGCTTTTCGGATTTTCGTGGACCTATCTCTTCTTCGGCTGCTGGGTGCCGCTGATCAGGGGCGAACTGGGCGTGGCAGCCCTGCATTTCCTGTTCACAGCAGTCACTTTTGGAATTTGGCAGATCGTGGTCGCATTCCTCTATAACAAGCAATACACGGGGCGGTTGATCAGCCAGGGCTTCGTGTTCAGCGACAGCGATGTGGTCAACACGCAGGCCGCCGCAGCGCTCGACGTCGATCTGACGGCCCATCTGGCGCACGCGGTCTAGTTTACCTGGATCTGGCCCCGGCCGGCACGTGGCGCGTCATAGCGTTTGGGTGCCACTTGCCGTCCGGGGTCGTGCCGTCCAGTCGTTTTACGCTCCCCACAAAGCACCTAATCCTCGTGTAAAGCGTTACATCGTCCGGGGCTGGAGGCTGAGTGAGGGAGACGCACCATGCGTGTCGCTACCGCCTGTTCAATTCTCGCATGCCTAACGATGCCGGCCTGGGCGCAGGATCATCAGATGATCCCCAGCGCGGACCAGGTGAAGTGGGGTCCCGCGCCCCCGGTGTTCCCGAAAGGCGCCGAGTTCGCCGTTCTCGCGGGAGATCCAGGCAAGCAGGATCTATTCGTCATCCGCCTGAAGCTGCCGGCCAACTACAAGATACCGGCGCACACACATCCAACGGACGAGAACGTCACCGTGATCTCGGGGCTCTTCAACGCTGGGATGGGTGACAAGCTCGATATGGCAAAAGGCGTGGCATTCAAGCCGGGCGGTTTCGCAGCTGTCCCAGCCAATGCAAGACACTTCGCGTGGACAACCGAGCCCACGATCGTCGAGGTATCAGCCATGGGTCCATTCGCGATGACCTACGTCGATCCCAAGGACGATCCAAGCAAGTGATCGGGTGACACTGGCGCCGCCGTCAGCAAGGGGCGTAAGCGCGGATACGCGCATACCTCACACGGCGTTAGGACGTGGCGTCCGGAAAATAGCGATTGCTCGCACATAGTCGATCGGTCCAGCCAAGCGCCGTCGGGGAGCGCCAGACCCTGCTGCTGGACGACCGGCGGAGTCGCGCTTGCGCTTCCAAGGGACCCGAGAAGGATCACTGACACGCCTGTCCGAAGGCAGCCGATGGTGCGTCACTTTCTCGGCCTGGATCATATTTCGGCCGTGAACAAGGAGCGGCATGTAGTTCCTAGCAGTTGCTCACGGAGACAGAACATGTCGACCAGGATGAAGGCTGCGATATTCGTCGAACCTGGCCGGATCGTTCTTGACGAGAAGCCGATCCCGGACGTCGGAGTTCTGGATGCACTCGTCCGTATCACCACGACCACGATCTGCGGGACTGACATTCATATCCTGAAGGGCGAATACCCGGTCGCCCGGGGATTGACCATCGGTCACGAGCCTGTCGGAATCATCGAAAAGCTCGGTTCGGCAGTGCAGGGATTCAGGGAGGGCCAGCGCGTCATTGCGGGCGCTATCTGCACATCCGGCTACAGTTCCGCCGCCTTGTGCGGCTGCCACGCCCAGGACGGCCCTGGCACGAAGCATGGGTGGAAGCCCATGGGTGGATGGAAGTTCGGCAACACGATAGACGGCACCCAGGCAGAGTACGTGCTGGTTCCCGATGCCATGGCCAACCTTGCTGCCGTGCCGGACACCCTCACGGACGAGCAGGTCCTGATGTGTCCCGATATTCTTTCGACCGGGTTTTCCGGCGCCGAGAGTGCCAACGTGCGCATCGGCGATACCGTCGCGGTTTTTGCGCAGGGACCTATCGGCCTCTGTGCCACCGCTGGCGCGCGGCTCATGGGAGCGACCACGATCATCGCCGTGGAAAGCGTCCCGGCGCGCCAGTCCATGTCGCGCCGGATGGGGGCCGATCACGTCATCGACTTCACGGCGGTCGACCCGGTGGAGGAAATCCTTCGGTTGACCGATGGGCGCGGCGTCGATGTCGCAATAGAGGCGCTGGGACGCCAGCAGACTTTCGAAGCAGCCCTGAGGGTTCTGAGGCCCGGAGGGACATTGTCGTCATTGGGTGTCTATTCCGAGGACCTCCGCATCCCCCTCGGGCCGTTCCTCGCTGGTCTTGGAAACCACAAGATCATCACGACGCTATGTCCCGGCGGCAAGGAACGTATGCGCCGGCTCATGGATGCCGTCGCTTCCGGGCGCGTGGACACGCGACCGCTCGTGACGCACCGTTTCAAGCTGGATGATATCGAGAAGGCCTACGATCTTTTCGGCCATCAGCGCGACGGTGTTTTGAAGGTCGCGATCACACCTTAGGTGGCTCCCTATGCAGTGTGTCCGATCCCGGCCATAAGATGGGTTGCCAGCGCGATTTTGCCGGCAATCGGAGCGCATGATGAGTGACATACAGATCGACGACAAGAACGCGTCAAACCATCCGCTCCGGTTCCATCTCCCTCACGCCCATCTCGACCCGGTTTTCGGCGGCGATTGGTTCGCGCTGAAGGCGGAAGCCTTCGCAAGATTCTTCGGCACACCTGTTTTTCTCATCGGGCAGACTGTCATCGTCTCCGCATGGATCGCGATCAACGCGGCCGGTCTGACGACCTTCGACATCTACCCCTTCATCCTCCTCAACCTCGCATTCTCCTTGCAGGCCGCGTATGCCGCGCCGTTGATCCTGCTCGCGCAGACCCGGCAGGCGGATCGCGACAAGGTCAACAGCCTCGCCGACGCGCAGCACCGCGAGGAGCTTCATCTGGTCAGCCAGAAGCGGCAATCGCAAGTCGAGCAACAGACGACGCTGCTCGTGGAAATGCTCAAGCAGAACACGTTGCTGACGGAGCAGGTCAATGCGCTCCTGGAAAAGAACACCGAAGTCACCGAGACGGTGAGCGGCCTCGTGCAACGCATCGAAGGACTGACGAACGAACTCCACGAGCGCGTGTGTTTCAAGGCGAGCTGAACCCTTCCGCGAGCGGCTTAAGAAATACGGACGAGTTATCTCACTCCTCCTTCTCCTCCTCAGGGTCCGTGAGGTCCGCGATCCGCGCGCCGATGGCCGCGGCGAGTCTACCCGCCTGCGACTCTCCCCGCTCTGCGAAGGAAAGGCCGTCGACCGTGGCGTTGAGGGCCTGCTCCCGACGCTGATAGTCGGCGATGATCACCGGCTCGGCCGGAGGAACGGACGAAGGATTCCAGTCGATTGCATCGAACCATGCGATGTCCGATGACGTAAGACCCTTGGCTATCAAACTGTCCCGCAGGTTGGGCATGCGATCATCCTCACAGTTCAATTGGGCGCTCGACGCATCTTGGCGGCGAATACAGGCAAATACAATTTCGAACGCGGTGCACGCCAGACTCAAGGTGCAAGCCGGTCACCCCAGTCGCGCACCTTCTCGGCCAGTGTTGTCAGATGATCCTGCGCGGTGAAGCCGGAGATGCTCTTGCGCGGTTTCAGATCGTGGTCGCCGTCTTCGAGCCATAGCATCTCGATGCTCTTCGAGAGGCCGAAATGCCCGACCTCTTCACGTGTTCCGAAAGCGTCGCGCGTTCCCTGGCAAATCAGCGTTGGCGCGTGCACGTCGATGAGATGCGCGGTGCGGAGCTGTGTCGGTTTTCCCGGCGGGTGAAACGGATACCCGAGGCAGAGGAGCCCCGCGATGGTCTTCGATGCATAAAGCTCGTCCGCGATCATCGATGCGACGCGCCCGCCCATCGATTTGCCGCCGACGATCAGCGGACCCGTCGCGCCGAACTCCTCGATTGCCGCCCGGTATTCAGCCGTAAGCCTCTCGGCTTTCGGCGGCGGTCTGCGGGTGCCGGACCGCCGGGCCGCCATATAGCCGAACTCGAAACGAGCAACACGAAATCCAATTCCGGCCAATGCACCGGCAAGTGAATCCATTGAAGTCGACGTCATCGGCGCGCCCGCACCATGGGCAAGCATGATCGTGATGCGAGCATCCTCCGGCCCATCGATGATGAAGTTCATGGCCATTGGTACTTTTTGGAACGCGAGCCGGCAGGAACCAAGCCGAGGCCAAGTCATTTTACACATATCCAAGGAGAACGTCATGGCAGGCAAGACCAATTTTACCCCCGAGGAGTGGGCGCGTGTCGTGGCCAGTCCGATTGTTGCGGGAATGGCAATTACGGCAGCCGACCCGAGCGGCCTTTGGGGCCTCATAAAAGAAGCGATGGCAGGAGGATGGTCGCTGCTCGAAGCCAAGCAGGACACTGCGGCGAACCCGCTGGCAAAAGCCGTTGCAGAAGACCTGAACGATGCCGCCACGCGAACGGCGGCGCGCGACTACATGCAGACCCATTTTAAAGGGGCGCAGCTCAATGAAATGAAGAGCAGGGCCATCGACGAACTGCGCGCCGTCGCCGCTCTGGTCGATGCCAAGGCAGCCGACAGCGCCGACGGATTCAAGGCCTGGTTGCAACAGGTCGCTCAAAAGTCAGCAGAGGCGGGGACGGAAGGCGGCTTTATGGGCTTCGGCGGAGTTGCCGTGAGCGATGCCGAAAAGGCAACGCTGGCCGAAATCTCGGCGGCGCTGGGACGTTCCCCTCAAACCTCTGCGGGGCTTGGCAATCCTTGAGGGCGTGCTCAACTTCAGCGCGTTTGACGGATGGTGATGTGGGTGATGAATCAGCCGAACAGCGGGACACGCCCGCTGTTCTACAATCATCGCATAATAGCCGTGCCGCCTGTGCCCGGCACTTTCATGCTCGCTTTTTTGCAGTCCAGTGACCGGAGCACTGTTTGGTTGGTGAAGTCCATCGTCCAGAGCCGTCAGCCCCGGAGAGGGTTCCCGTTGCGCCCAGCGCATCCGAGCCGCTGGTGAAGGTGACATTGACCCGACCGCGAGGATCGATCTGCCCCTTGGCCTGCGCAATAAAACCGCGCTCTTCGATCTTGCCGTCGTTCACGCCGAGATCCCAGCGATAAACGTCGCAATTCCCTGCCTCCGTTACGACGACAATCGCCCATTTTCCGTCGTAGGAGGCAGCCTGCGCCAGCCCGGGAACGGTCAAGGCAATCGCAACAGATCCCAAGAGCGCAGCGCTCCGCAATTTTAAAATCATGTCCACCCTCGGTGCAATGGCGATGCCGTGCGCGCGTCGCAGGTGACGAAAGTGATTTCGCCACACCGGCTGTCTCCAGCGAAGATTCGAGATCTCGCGGTCGCCTTTTGAGTAAATGGGAGAGGAATATGGGAATGCGAGCGTAGCAGATTGAAAACAATAGCTTGGCTGCATCTGCATGATTTGCGTCAACGCGGGGGGCAGCTGCCTTGGTAGGATTTTTCCGAGTGGGCAATGAAGAGGTGGAATCATGTCCAAGCGTGAAGTCGTCCTCTGCACGCCCGTCCGGACTGCGATTGGCGCCTACAACGGGAGCCTCAAATCGACGCCGGCCGTGGAGCTAGGCGCAGCCGTTGTCCGTGAGACACTTCGCCGCGCAAAACTCGACCCGGCGAAGCTCGGAGCTGTCGTCATGGGCAACGTGGTGCAGGCCGGCAACAAGATGAACCCGGCCCGTCAATCCGCCATTCGCGGAGGAATACCGGTCGAAGTGCCCGCGATGACAGTCAACCGCGTCTGCGGTTCGGGCGCGCAAGCCATCGCGTCGGCAGCCCAGGAGATCTGGCTGGGCTTCGCCGACGCTGCGATTGCCGGAGGCATGGAGAACATGGATGCCGCGCCGTACCTGATGAGCGGCGGGCGCTGGGGATATCGCATGGGCGATGCGCAGATCTACGACGCCATGCTGCGCGACGGTCTCAACGATGCGTTCTCAGACCAGCATTCCGGCTGGCACGCGGAAGATGTTGCCACGAAGTACAATATCAGCCGGGAGGATCAGGACCGGTGGGCAATGCGCTCGCAGGCAAGGTTCTCGGCGGCGCAGGCGGCAGGGAAATTCGAGGCCGAGATCGTGCCGGTCGAGATCAACGGACGCAAGGGGCCGGAAGCGTTCGTTCGGGATGAACACAATCGTCCCGACACCACGATCGAGAGCCTGTCGAAACTGAAGCCGGCGTTTCGGAAGGACGGCACGATCACCCCCGGCAATGCGCCGGGGCTGAATACCGGGGCGGCGGCGATGATCGTCGCCGACCGGGCCTTCGCCGAGGCAAACGGACTCGCACCGATGGCCCGCCTGGCAGGCTACGGTCTAGGTGCGGTCGAGCCGCCCTTGTTCGGGATTGCTCCCGTTCCCGCCGTCCACCAGGCGTTGCAGCGCGCGGGATGGTCGGTGGGCGATATCCAGCGGATAGAGATCAACGAGGCCTTCGCGGCCATCGCGTTGGTCGTTACCCGCGAACTCGGCCTTTCCGAAGAGATCGTCAATGTCGAGGGAGGCGCAATCGCCCATGGGCATCCCATCGGCGCCTCCGGCGCAATCCTGACCACGCGAC
>JAQGKD010000019.1 GCA_028290285.1 Hyphomicrobiales bacterium | reverse complement strand
TTTTGGTCCCGCAAGAAACGCGGCGGAGGAGAACGATGGCGCGCTTTTTCTTCGATAGCCAATCCGAGCTTGCGACCTATCTCGACGTGGAGGGTTGTGAATACCCCAATGCCGATGTTGCGCGGTCCGAAGCGGCAAAGGATGCTAGAAGCCGGGCCGCCGAACGAGTTCGCACCGGAACCGGGCTTTACGACGAGATGCTCATTGTCCGAGATGACCGAGGCGAGGTCAGCCGCATGACACTCGCTGAGGCGGTCGCCAGCGTGCTTTACGGCGGTGTCAAACGGAAAAGCCTAGGCTTAAGTTTAGGAGCGGCGCTCCGGCCCCGGCACGTCGGTTTTATTAGGACTGCAATCAAAATAAATTGGCTCGGCGGCATGGGCGTCCAAGCTTACGTTATGGTTCTGCTCTGCATCGACTAGCCGGCGCATCAGACGACTGCTCAGCCTTTACGAAACGATGTTATACGGTGATCCTCATCGACATAGATGTTCAGCCGGGTCTCGTCGGGATCTTCATCTCGCCGGTCGGGGGTATCGACCCGCACGCTGCGCAGTCGCGTCGAGACGCAGTGAATTAATCAACAGAGTCCTCTCCGGGGCACCATCCGCAAAAAAGATGTAGCAATCTCAATAAGCAACTGGAGATCAAGGGTTTCTGGACGCCGGACTGGTACACAACGGTGGTACACATGGCCCTCGCGATGGCGCGACCCTGAAAGCATCCCAAGATCGGAATCCATTGGCTGCGGAAGCGCGTTCCGGAGGATTTGCGACACCTCGTCGGCAAGCTCGAAGAAAAGCAAAGCCTCAAGACGAAGGATCCGGCGGAAGCCAAGAGGCTTCACGCTGCGAAACTGGCCGAGATCGAATCGCACTGGGAAGCCGACGGGAACCACCTCGCTGTCTGAGTGCCAGGCCCACGAACGCGCCGTCTGGGTTTACGGCTACTGGCTCAACCTTCATAAAGAAAACCCGAGCAGCAAGACCCTCTGGAGAACGGGCCTTTACGACCGTCTGTGGCAATCCGAACGGCCTATAGCGCTTGACGCTCCGCGCCAGCAGATCGATGACCGGCTGGCGGTCGGGGAGATGGAGCGCTGGTGTCGGCGGCACGCCGAGACCGTGCTGATCGCGCGCGATCTCGACGTCGACGACGAAAGCCGGCGCAAACTCGAGAAGGGAATCGCAGCCGCCGCCCAACGCGCCAGTCTCGTTCTGGAGAAATGGGCGCAAGGCGACTTCGACGGGGCGCCCATGCCTGCGGCTATTGCCCAGTCCGGGCCTGCGCCAGCGGCTCGGTCCGTCACGTTCGATTTCCTGCTCTCCGGATGGGAGGCGGAGCGAAAGCCGCTGCCGAAGACAGCTTACGAGTACAAGCGTGTCATCCGTGACCTGCGGATCTTCCTCACCCACGACGATCCCGGAAAGGTCGCTCCGGCGGACATGCTGCGGTGGAAGTCGCATCTCCTCGAGGCCGGCCTCCATGCGAACACAATCAAGGATGCCAAGCTCCCCCGGTGCGCGCCATTCTGCAATGGGCCGTCGACAACCGCCATCTCGGCGAAAATCCTGCGTCGGCGTCACCATCGACGTGAAGCGGCGCGCCGGCGACGGCAAACGGAGTTTTTCCGATGAAGAGGCGATTGTAATCCTGAAGGCCGCCCGCGCCGAGCGCGATCCGACAAAGCGGTGGCTCCCTCTTCTCGGCGCCTACTCCGGCGCGCGCACGCCTGGCTAGCGTCGAGGACCGGAGCTCGTCTGGAGCTGGCTATGTTGCCTGGCTCCAATGATGAGGTTGCAAACATGAACGGACGCCATCTTGAGAAAGGCCAAAATAAGAGCGTGTCGAATCGCTGCAAGTCTCAGGTCTACCTGGCCGCTCGTGGTCGGCGCCAATCCTTTCTGCTGAACGAGGGTGATGCCGACATGCACCTGTCGAATCCCGGCGTCAGAGTTAGGCCGCACGAAACTGTTCGACATGAATTTGGTACGCGTGGGATTCCTTATGAAGCAGGCGCTGCGACTCGCTGCGTCCGGGTCGAGGAACACGGAGTAGGTGGTTGCAGCTGAGAGGTTTCTGACCCAGCCCTAGAAAGGCGGCGGCCGGTGACGACGCCGATTCGAGTACTTGTACGAGCGATGAGCCATCCGGGCACCCCACCAGCCGTTCAGAGAGACGCTCTGAAAAGCGCACGTATTGCTTTGGCCCTCAAAGAGGCTGAATCGCGTGCGCAAGGGAACGAAACATGAAGGACCTCGGGTCGCTGGCCGTGCCCAATACATTTTGCGATTGTGACCACTTCCGGCAAAAAGTCTCCCTCCCTGAGTACATATCCGAGGCGACGCGCTAGACTCAGGCAATCCAGCGCTGCTCTCTGAAGAGGAGCCGCGACTTCATTGGCGATATAGTCGGCAGAATCGGTGTCGCTCATGGCTGCAAGGAAAGAAATCCCTGGGGCGCCGAAATGCAAGGCCGTCCCGACTCCCAAGTTCTGGATGAGGCTGACGCTGTGGCCAGCGTCCAAAGCTACGATGTTGTACCAGCGGGTCCCCCGCGCGACACTAAGCACGACCGTTTCGTTGATGACCTCTCGCACGGTTCTCATGGCGGCTATGTTCGCTTCGCCTGCTGAAACGTCCGCCAACAAACGCGCGGCCAAGAAAGCAACCTTCGGCCCTAATCCGTATTCCCCCGAAACCTCGTCCTGAACAATTAGTTTTTCTACGGAAAGCGCTGCTAGGAGGCGAAATGTGGTCGGCTTGGATAGCTGAGTCGCATCTGCGATTTGCTGCAGGCTCATCCAGCTGCGCCCGTGACTGAATGTCCATAGAATGCGCGCTGAACGGCCGATCACCTCTGACGCGGGGGTAGATGGCAACGCTGCTAGATTGGTGATCGGTCGGGGCATGTCGTTCACTCTCGGTCATTTTGCGCTTTTTCGATGCACAGGTTGGGTCAGGCCTGTCCCGAGGGAGGGACGCACTCCTCCGAGAGCTCAAGCAATGAGACGTCGTACCCGAGTTGTAACGAAACCGTCCGGGTCGCCTCAATAAGAACTCCAATGCAGATCCTTTCTGCGTCCTCCGTAAAGCGGTATTCGGGAAAGGTGACGGTCAGGGCGGCAACGATTTGACCTGACATCCCGTAAATCGGTGCAGAAACGGCCGCAGTGTCCGTCGTGATCTCGCGGCGTGCAACGGCATGTCCGCTCAGGTGAGCGCGCCGACATTCCTTGCGGAGCCGCGCGGGCGTGAGCCCCACAGCCGTCAACGCTGATCCCTCAAGGTTTTGCAAATAGCCATCAAAGGCCTTATCCGTGAAATCGGACATGAGAACACGGCCTGTCGCTCCTATATGCAAGGCAACCTCGAACCCCGGCTGTGTAATGCGGCGTACTGGTTGCTTGCTCTCAACATAATCGATGTTGACGCGTCGGCTTCCCGAGCGAACGGCAAGAATGACCGTCTCCTCTAGTCGATCACGTAAGTGCTGCATGACGGGAGTGGCGAACCTGCGGAGGTCGAGGCCCGCTTCTCGAACCTGCGCCAGCCGCAGCCAGCCCATGCCAAGTCCATAGCGGCCATTCTGCGTATACGTCAGTTCGTGCTGCTCCAGAGCTATGAGGATCCTCTTGACCACGCCGGCACTTAAACGAGTCTGCTGCGCGAGCGTGTCAACGGATGCATTCTCGCCCTGGGCGATTTCCTCCAGGATTAGAAATGCCTTGGCGAGCCCGTCGACGCGGTACTGATCCGAACTTGCGATAAAGCCGCCCACTAGTCGCTTTTTCATTCTGCTCCCTTTTGCACCGGCGCAACTTACCGCGTCAACGCCAAAAGTCGATTTACGGTTGACACTCAGAAACACAGCACCTAGCTTCATAAAACAGCATTTCATGAAACCGGAAAATAGGTTTCAGAAAAAAATAGTCGGGGAGGGAAGTATGGGTACGACCATAGATGCCGTGAATGTTTCGGAAAGTCGCACCCGCAAGCACGACGGCTTCGTCGTCGGTATCGACACCGGGGGCACCTTCACGGACATTGTCGTGCTTCACCCCGATGGAGCTGTCACGATCAACAAGTCGCCGACAACACCCAAGCAATTCTCGCTGGGTGTCCATGACGCCGTGAAAGTAGCTGCCGAATCTCTGGGCATGACGTCAGAGGAATTCCTCTCCCGAACCTCAATGTTCAAGCACGGGACGACTGTCGCCACGAATGCGCTGATCAACCGTCGCGGCGCACGCGTCGGCCTGATTACGACACGCGGGTTCGAAGATACGATTTATGTCATGCGCGCCGTGGGTCGGGTCGACGGCCTTGATGAGGCCGAGATTAAGCATGTGACCAAGGTGACCAAACCTACTCCACTTGTCCCTAAGAGCCTCATCCGAGGAATCTACGAGCGAACGGATTATCGAGGGAAGGTCGTCGTTCCGCTTGATAGGCAAGGCCTCAGAGACGCGGTCCGCGATTTGGTCGAGACCGCTAACGTCGAAGCTATCGCCGTATGCTTTCTGTTCAGCTGGATGAATCCCGAGCACGAGGACGCAGTGCGCGACCTTGTACAAGAGCTATATCCGGACCGGCATATTCCTGTGACGCTGTCGCACGAAATCGCTCCGCAGATGGGCGAGTACGCCCGCTCAAACACCGCGGTCGTTAATGCCTTCCTTTGGAATACAATAGACAGCTACATCTCTGGACTCAATAAGCAGCTGCAGGCCTCGGGTCTGCCAGATGATATGATGGTGATGCAGGCCAATGGGGGCATCGTACGTCCGGAACAGATGACGGGTATCGGCACTCTCCAGTCTGGTCCTGCGGGCGGCATGATCGCTACGCAATATGTAGCCTCAGTGCTCGGACATCCGAACGTAATCACTGGCGACATGGGCGGGACGAGCTTCGATGTTGGGCTCCTCACAGATGGGCAGCTTACCCACGCGCGAGAACCAATCGCGGAACGTATCCGCTTGCTTCAGCCGATGATCGATGTGGAGTCGATCGGTGCAGGCGGCGGAACAGTGGCTAGAATAGATCCCGTAACCGGGCGCCTCCTGGTTGGTCCAGACAGCGCCGGCGCGGATCCGGGGCCGATTGTCTACGGCATGGGCGGGACGTTAGTCACAGTGACAGACGCAAATGTCGTGCTGGGCTACATTGATCCGGAGTATTTTCTCGGCGGACGCAGGAAGCTCGATAAGGCGGCTGCCGAAAGAGCAATCAAGGAGCAGATCGCCGATCCACTCGGGCTGTCAACGGTAGAAGCCGCGGCGGGGATTTACGACGTAATTAACAGCAAGATGTCCGATCTCATTCGCCG
>JAQGKD010000009.1 GCA_028290285.1 Hyphomicrobiales bacterium | reverse complement strand
CGGCCCCGTTCATGCGGCAGCCTACGGTGCGGAGCTTGGCATCCGCAGCGTCTATGTGTTTCCAATGAGCCCGATGTTCTCGGCGTTCGGCGTCGCTTCCTCTGACGTTGTGCATACGAAGATGATCACGCGTCATCTCGTGGCGCCGATAGACATGGCCGCTCTGAATCGTGAGATAGCTGCGCTGCAGGCCGACCTCGGAAAGGTCATGAAAGCAGAGGGATTTCCAGAAAACCTCATTGGTTTTAGGCGCACGGTCTATATGCGCTACACTCGTCAAGTGAACGAAGTGCCCGTTCAGATCCCACCCGGTGCTCTCGAGCGTGCGGATCGGCGAGAAATCGAGCAGGCGTTCAATGCCAAATATGAGGAGATGTACGGGCGCGGCGCAGGACACCCTGAAGCGGGAATTGAGATTATCTCGATCGCCATCGACGCGCTCGGCAATACGGTGAAGCCCATGCTCCCGAGAACTCCAATCGTTGGGCCTGACAGTTCCGGCGCGAAGAAGGGCTCGCGGCGCGCGTATTTTACTGGGGCGAATCCCGGCTTCAAAGAAGCCGCCGTTTATGACTATACACGCCTGAAGGCCGGCAATCTTCTTGCGGGACCAGCTATTATCGAAACCCCGTTCACTACGGTTATCGTCCCGGAATCCCACACCGCTGAAGTCGACGAATTCCTGAACGTGATTCTGCGCCACTAAAACTCGCAAGCTATTAAAGAAAATGCGCGGGGAGGAGACTATGGCCATGAAACGGTCCCTATCGGCATTACTGGCGCTTGCGTTGAGTGTCATCGCGACACATCCTTTGCGGGCGCAGGAACGCTCTCCGCCCCTATCTTTTGCAGGAAAGCGCATCACGCTGTTCATCGGCTTTTCGCCGATCGGATTTGGCTACGACACGTACGGACGCGTGCTCGCACGGTACCTCGGCCGCCATTTACCCGGCAATCCCACCGTGATCGCACAGAACCGCCCCGGCGCCGGATCCTTGACGCTCGCGAATTACATCTACAATGCCGCTCCCAAGGACGGCACCGAGATCGCCCTTGTCGGGCGTGGCGTTGCGACTGACAAACTCGTTAACGGCGCGGCTGCGACCTCCCAGTTCGACGCGACCAAGTTCGCTTGGCTCGGCAGCATGAATAACGAGGTTGCTGGGTTCTTTATAAGGGCTGGGGCGCCCGCGAAAACACTTCAGGATGTTTTGGATGGGAAACCCTTGCAAGTCGGGTCGAACGGCGCTGGAAGTGACGCCACGATATTCGCTGCTGCGCTGAACTCTGTGCTTGGAACGAAGCTTCACATTGTGCCGGGGTACCCCGGAATGAACGAGATCCTGCTTTCCATGGCTGGCGGCGAGATGGACGGAGTCGTGGGCTATTCGTGGGGAGTGGCGAAACTCGGAAGCAGGGATCGTATCGAGAAAGGAGACCTGAAGATTATTCTTCAATTGGCCCTCCAAAAGCATCCCGAATTGCCAAATGTACCGCTCGTCATGGATCTGGTGAAGTCAGAGGAAGACAGACAGGTCTTCTCATTGATCTTCTCTCGTCAGGCCATGGGCCGGCCTTTGGTCGCCCCACCGGGTCTCAATCCGCTCGTCGCCTCTGCACTCCGCGCGGCCATGGCAGACACTATGATCGACCCCGACTTTCTTGACGAATGCGAGAAGCTTCACCTCGAGATAGATTTCGTTCCTGGCGAGGATGTCGAACGGCTGGTTGCGGGTCTCCATCGCCTTCCCCTTTCCGTGATCAGCCGCGCGCAGGACATTGCATCCGGCAGACACATGGCAGCAACTCCGTCCGGAGATATCAAATGAAGATTGATCCAATTCGCTACGAAATGTTCGTCCATCGCCTGCTGAATATCGCAGAGGAGGGGAGAATCGCGCTGCAGAAGGTTTGCGCGTCTCCAATCGTCGTGCAAGGCGGTGAATGCATGTCCAGCTTTTACGAGGCAGACGGCACAACCGTGCTGAGCGCTTCGGGGCATCTGCGCTTTTCGGCCGGCTGCGAAGATGCGGTCAAAAAGATCATCGAATACTATTCGGTCAATCCGGGTATTCACGATGGCGACCAGTTCTATATGAACGATCCCTACATTGCCTCAACGCATGTCTACGACCAGATGGTCGTTAAACCGATCTTCGCCGAAGGGCAGCTTATCGCCTGGACCGCGAGCATGACGCATACCGCCGACAACGGCGGTACTCTACGCGGGGGAGCGACTGAGATTTTCCACGAAGGTGTGCGCAGTTGCGGCATCAAGCTAATGGAGAACAACGAGATCCGGTCCGACGTCTTCAGGAACTTGGTCGAGCAGTGCCGCGATCCCGAATATGTCGGCCTCGACCTTAAGTCGCGGATCGCCTCCAACAACGTTTGCGCCAGGGGTTTCCTTCAGCTTGTCGAAAAATACGGGCTCGAGTTCGTCCGCGGCGCCTGCAAGAAACTAAACGAGGACTCTGAGCGCATGGCGCGCGCGCGTTTGGCTTCGCTACCGGACGGGACTTGGCGTAGCAGAATCTATACGACGGCGACGAGCATCAGCACGAGCAAGGTGCGGGTCATCCGGATCGCGTGCAAGATGACCAAACGTGGAGACTCGATTGTCTTTGACTACGACGGGACCAGTGAGCAAAATGATGATGCGACGAATTCGACCTATGTGGGTAGCTGGGGCCAGTTGTTTGTCGCCCTAACCAGCCAGCTGTTCTGGAACATTCCGTGGAATGGCGGAATGGTCAAGCCGGCGAAGCTGTTGATTCCGGAAGGGACCGTTCTTAATTGCCGGTACCCTGCGGCCTGTGGCGGGGCATCGGGCATCGGCGGATTTCTGACGGCGGCCGCGAGTGCCTGCATCGCCAAAATGCTCTTTGCAGCCGGACTGCCAGAAGACGTGAATGCATCCTGGTACGGCGGCGGTTCTGGAAGTGGCGGGTTCAACACCGGCGGTCCGGGCTTCATGTATGGCGGGACGAACCAGCACAATCTGCCCGTTGGCCAAGGCATCTACGACATGCACGCCTCTGGCTTTGGCGCTGCGCCTTACCGTGACGGCGTCTCGACCGGCGGACACATGAACAATCCGACCGTAGGCATCTCTGATATCGAAAATATCGAGATGCAGTACCCTTTCATGTATCTCAGCCGCAATCATATGCGCGACAGCGGGGGGTTCGGGAAATTCCGCGGCGGACAGGGCCTTCAACGGATAATCTTGGTGCGCGGCACAAAGGATCTCACTGTGAACTACTCGCCGTACCACGGTATCCCGGGAGGGTGGGGCCTCTTCGGAGGCTATGCTGCAGGGATCGGGGGCGACAAATTTCGCGTTGATCCAACGGACCTCCAGGAAAAATTCGCCGAATCCAGGTATCCCGTGGACCTGATCTCGGCCGGGGAATGGGGCGAGGTCATTGCCCCGGATCTGGCAGCACTGAAGCGACTTCCCGTACCAGAGGGAAGCTTGATCATTGATCCTGTCATGGTAGGCAGTGGCTATGGAGATCCGATCGAGCGCGAGTCATCGATGGTGTTGAACGACGTAACTGATGGCGTTGTCTCGAAAGGTTTCGCCTTCAAGATCTATGGAGTCGCGATTAGCGACGACGGGAAGGACGTGGACGCAGGGCAAACGGACAGTCGTCGAGATGCCATACGACAACAGCGCCTGAAACAGTCCACAGCCGTGAACTCGGGGCAAAAAGTTCGTACCCTCACTGGCGCGCAACCCGTGCTACGAATCCATGAATGCCTGGAGGTTGTCAGAGCGGAAGGGAACCTTAGGGTAGCCTGCACCAAATGCAGGTGTGATCTCGGTCCGGCGGCAGGCAACTATAAGGACGCCACGCTTTATCGAGTGATCGACAAGGATGCTCTAACAGAACTCCCGCCGCCCTTGGGCAGAAAGTCGATCGGCGGCTATGTTGAGTATTGCTGCCCGGGATGCGCCACGTTGTTAGATGTCGAGACCTATGCGCCCACACTTGAGGGCAACGCGGTCAACCCGGTCTGGGACATCGAAATCGACGCGGACTTCTTGAGACGGGCCGCAAATACGAAATTGGCTTTCGCCGCGGAATGATGATCTCTAATCTGGTATCATGATGGCTGGTGCATTGTCCGGTATCAGGGTGGTCGAGCTCGCAAGCTATGTGAGTGGCCCTTACGCTTCCATGATCCTGGCGGATTATGGAGCGGAGATCGTCAAGGTCGAATCGCCGGACGGTGGGGATCCGTTTCGGGCCTGGGGAGCAGGGGCTATGAACCCCTTCTTTGACTCCGTTAATCGCAATAAAAAGAGTGTTGTTGCGGACTTGAAGACGGCGCGCGGTCGGGCAGATATACGCGGCTTGATCGCGCGCAGCGACGTTGTGGTCGAGAATTATCGCACCGGCGTGCTCGATCGGTATGGCCTTGGATATGATTCTCTTCGCGCCGAAAACCCTCGGTTGATTTATTGTTCGATTACCGGCTTTGGCAATTTCGGCCCTTATGCGAACAGACCCGGGTACGACACCATTGGCCAGGCAATGAGCGGAATGCTCAGCCTTTTGACTGACCAGGGAAACCCAAAGGCAATGGGTGTGTCAATATCAGATCACCTGGCTGGCATGGTGGCCTGCAACGCCATCCTTGCCGCGTTGTACGCCCGCGAGCGAAGCGGCCTCGGCCAGCGGGTTGATACATCCCTCATCGAGTCCACGCTCTCCTTTGTCGGAGAGAACGCCACGCGGTACCTCAACGCGGGGCAAGTGTCGAGCAGAGCGACGAGGACTTATTCCGCTCAGGTCTTCGCGTTCAGCGCCGGAGACGGCTTACCGTTCGTAATTCACCTCTCATCGCCGAAGAAGTTCTGGGTTGGGCTCCTGCGTGCAATAGATCGCCCTCAGTGGGGGGGCGACCCGAGGTTTGCCCAGCGTACAGACCGCATCGCGAACTACACCGAGCTCGAACAGGAGCTCGCGGCCGTGTTTGCAACAGGAGCTAGGGCGCAGTGGCTGGACGCACTTCAGAGAGAAGATGTTCCGAGTGCAGCAATCTACGACATGAAGGAGGTTTTCTCCGACGAACAAGTGAAGGCACTCGGAATGCAGGTGCGCCTTGAACATCCAGAGCGGGGTGAGGTCAGCTACATCCGCAATGGAGCCCGAATGTCAGCGACGCCAACTGAGATTCATAGCCCGGCCCCCGTACTCGGATCTGATACCGATGCGTATTTTGCATCGGAGACGGACGCCCCGGCGGAGCACTGCCGTTGAGCCCGCTTCGTGACAAATACGCTATCGTCGGCACCGGCAAAAGTCCGCTAGGACGGGTGCCAGACCTCGGTCCACTTTCCTTGCTGGAAGTCGCGATGAAGGAAGCACTCGACGAAGCTGGGATACCAAACTGTGAGGTCGACGGCGTTATATGCCGGGGACCTGACGACGTCTATTCGCATCACCAGCTTATGGCCGCCCGGCTCGGGATCAACGCCGGCTTCAGCACTACCCTCGATAATGGCGGTGCAAGCCAGATCTTGTCCATCATTCTTGCCGTTATGGCGATCGAGGCTGGGTTAGCGGCTGTCGTCGTCTGCGGGTACGGGCGCGACAGCTGGTCTCGATCCCGTGCGCGTTCGGGAAGATCAGAAATGACTCCGAACCTGGTCCCAGCGGATCAGCGGCCTAAGGAACATGGGCCGGAATTTGGCTACTTCGGCGCGGTCGCCCCACATGCTTTGGGCGCGAGGCGTCATATGCATCTTTACGGCACGACGCGGGCTGATTTCGCCTCTATCGCAATTTCATTCCGGGAACACGCCGCGCGCAATCCTGATGCCGTTATGCGCGAGCAGTTGACCCTCGAAGACTACTTCTCCGCACGGCTGATCGTGGATCCTCTCGGACTCTTCGACTGCAGTTTGGTGACGGATGGAGCGGGCGCCGTAGTAGTGACGACTGCCGATCGGGCTCGGGACGTTCGATCGAATCCCGTGTTGATCAAGGGCTTCGGGACTTTCAATAACACGACCGGATGGGTTCAGGCGGATCACATGGTTGCGACGTCGGCCCGAGAAAGTGGGCAGCGCGCTTACTCGATGGCAGGACTGGGACCGCAACATATTAGCACCGCTCAGCTCTACGACTGCTTTACTTACATGGTGTTAGCGCAGCTGGAAGACTACGGCTTCTGCGGTAAAGGCGAAGGCGCCGCATTTGTGAACGATGGAAGTCTGAAACTCGGCGGTCGGCTGCCCACGAACACGTCAGGCGGCCAGTTGTCCGAAGCTCATGTGGAAGGCATGCTGCAGATCGTTGAGGGGGTCCGTCAGTTGCAAGGACGGTACGAGGTGGACGGTCAGGTAGCCGGTGCGGAATTCGCGCTCATCAGCGGTCACGGGGGCAACGCAGTCTGCCACTCGACGCTGATTCTCGGGAGGGCATGACCATGGCTCCGTATGCCAAGCCGATCCCAGTTCCCTCCCTGGAATCTCGGCCGTTCTGGCAAGGTCTCCGAGAACATAAACTCCTTCTGCTCAGATGCTCCGACTGCGGTCACACATGGTTTCCGCCGACGGTTACCTGCCCCTTATGCCGGTCGCTTTCCATCAAATGGGAGATGGCCAGCGGGCAAGGTCGGATCTTCAGCTTCGTAAACTTCCATCGAAGCTACCATCCCGGTTTTTCTGACGAGATCCCTTACTGCGTCGCGCTGATCGAACTACAAGAGGGGCCGCGGATGTTAGGTCGGATCAGCGGGTTGCCGTTTGACCGGATAAGGTGTGGGCAGGACGTATGTATTCTCTTCGATGACATTTCAAATGAGCTTACGTTGCCCGTGTTTCATGTCACAAATTTTGAAGCAGTATGATCCCGACACGACTGCCCCGCAAAGACCCGCAATCTCAAGACGCCGACAAGGTTGCGGCGTTTCGATAAAAGCGTCTTGTGGCGCGCCTGTGTCCTTCCAGACGTAGTAAGCCCGGTTTCTGCAGCGACAGAGGAAATGCGAAAACAGTGATTGAATTTGAGGCTGGCTTTTGGCGGCGTGTTCGGCAACGTGCGAAGTTCTGCCGCGCAGAAGGGCGCCTACCGACGCGAAGCTTGCATTGATGTGTACCTCCGAGATCGGGCTTCAAGGACCGGGAGCTCAGGCCAGCTTCTAGGCAGATGAGTGTGGCCGAGCCGTCCGCGTGCGCGCGAGTTTCATCTATCGCTGGTACGCTGCCCGGGAATTCGGAGAATGTCAGGGACCCCGCTTCCGGCAGTCGGATGCAGGGCACGGTTCGCGCCACGGCTTAGCTCTGCAGGGCATTCGCTTCGAAGACCCCAAGTGTCACGTCGCTGAGCCCGCCTGGAGACCATATCCGCGCGAACATCTATGAAGCGGCTGCCAGAAATCATTACGTGCTCGGCCATCGCGCGTTGGGTTTTCGAAAGGCCGCTGCGCGGCTTTCTCTTCGCCTCAGCGTTGTTCCCGGAAGAAGCTGAAAGAACAGTCGTAAAACATCAAATAATGTGGCCTAGGCTGCAGGCTCGCCGCGAGGGCGGCCAAGCCCGTGTCGGCATGCATCCACAGGCTGCGATGAGACTGTTGGAACGTCGGGCCTGCAGCCTCTAGGGGGCGGATCGGACGATGGTCCGTTACCCGATCCTGCCGGCTGCCGGACACGGACCTGCGCGGCCGGTTGCGTGACCTTGCCAACGCGCGTCGACGCTTCGTCTACCGACGGTTGTTCATCCTGCTGAGGCGGGACGGCGAGGCCTCTCGGGTCAACCGCATCTACCGGCTGCATCGCGAAGAAGGTCTCACGGTACGAAAGCGCCAGGCCCGCCGGCGGGCTGTGGGAAACCGGGCGCCGATACTCGTCCGGGCGCAGGCCAACGCCCGGTGGTCCCTTGATTTTGTCCACGACCAGTTCTCGAACGGGCGCCGGTTCCGCATCCTGAACGTCGTCGATGACCTCACGCGGGAATGTCTTGCGGCGATCCCGGACACTTCGATCTCGGGCCGCCGCGTGGCCGTGAGCTCACCAAGTTGATCGAGCGGCGCGGCAAGCCGGGCCTGATCGTCTCTAACAACGGGACCGAGTTCACCTCGGACGCAATGCTGTCCTGGGCGCAGGACAACAAGATCGTCTGGCATTCTATTGCGCCGGGGAAGCCGATGCAGAATGGATTTTGCGAGAGCTTCAACGGCCGGATGCGTGACGAGCTTCTCAATGAGAGTCTGTTCTTCGGGCTCGACCATGCCAGAGCGAAAAGTCGACACTTGGGTCGACTACAATCATCGGCGCTCGCATTCGGCTTTGGGCTACGCCACGCCCGCAGGCTCCGCCGCCAATCTCGCCGCAACAGGCGATCGGCTGCGCAACCCTGACCATATTGGACGGCCGCGCTTGGCAAGCACTTTGTAACGCGACGACTCTTTGGCGATTGCGGTCATATGTCCGGCCTGTTGAATGCGAGGTCCAGCTCGCTGGCCATGATGTTATCCGCGTCCCAGGTTTCTCATCAGCTCCACGCGCTCGGGGCGCCGGCCAGGGTTCGGAATAGCCTGGGCTTGCGGTTCGCCGGGAGTTCATCACCTCACTTTGCACTTACCAATCTCGTCGCCAGTTCTGGCAGTATCTCAGTGCGGACGCATCCTGCTAAGCGGTCGGCATTCCTCATAGGTCAGGCCGGTCGTCTGCGGCACGCGTTCGCGCACGAAAGTGTCGTTCGCAGCTTCGACAGGTTTCGTTTCGAGGTTCTTGAGGCTCCTTTCAGCTTGCTGCAGCTTGCCGTCGGACCTGTTATGCGCGCGGCGCGCCGCCCATCTTGCCTGATAGCGGACGCCGTCATTGCCCAAATAATCCACTTCGGCATAGCCGCTGGCGGCGCCCTTGCGCAGGCAGGAGCGCGCGTCATTCGCCTGCATCTCGCCGCCGGGATCGACGACAGCTTCTTTTCCTTCGCCCGACTTCAGGCGCGGGCACTCGCCGTAAAGCGCCAGGCAGAGCGCATCGAGAATGGTGGATTTCCCGGCGCCCGTATCGCCCGTGATGACGAACAACCCGGCCGAGCGCAGCGGCTCGGACGTGAAGTCGATCTCGAAGGCATCGGCCAGGCTGTTCAAATTGCATCCGCGAATGGCGAGAATGCGCATGCTCATTCTCCCGTTCGGATCGACTCGAAAGCCAGCCGGTGCTGGGCGCCCGGCGCCTCACCGTGCGCTGCGGCGAAGGCCTTTTCGAACAACTCGGCGGGATCGCATTCCGCTAGGCTTCTTGAGGGCTCCGAGGCTATCTGGCTGTCCGCGCGCGCCGGCCTCTCGATCTTCACGCCGGCGCAGCGCAGCGGGTGCTCTTCCAGCACGCGCTGGACCTCGCCGGAGAGACCGGCTGCGGGTCCATCGGGATTCAGAACCGCATAGACGAACGGGCGCTTGTCCTTCTCGCAGACCGGATCGAGTTCGAGCGCGGCGATGGCGCCCGGGAGTTCGGACAATGTCAGGGACCCGGTTTCCGGCAGCCGGACGCAGGGCACGGTTCGCGCGATGCGGATGTGTTCGCTGCGCGGGCCAGCCGGCCCGAGTTCGACTAGCGTGACCCCATGATTGTAGCCAATCTCGGCGGCATCGAACTCGACCCTGTAGAGGTTCGAGAGCGCGCGCTGCTGATGGCGTACCCTGCAGAATACCAACTCGTGGATGCCCGCCTTCTTGACCTCGTTGATGGTCGTGATCGGCGTGCCGGAGCCGCCGTTGAACCGCGTGAGCACGCGCCCTGATCAGGAATGGTCACGTGCTTTGCCGCTCCAGCGCTCGCCGGAGCGACCTGAACAGGGCATTCTTACCCGATCGGCCGTGGCCCCTGACCATGTGCAAGTCTTGGCGCTCCCAGTGTACCGGGGGATGCCCCAGCCACAACACGGTCAACATAAGTAAAATGAGGAGGTTACCTCAGTACGTCAGGACAATAATGTTGCTCTGGTCGCTCACGATACATGTAAGCAACTGAAATGTTAGTATTGTTGCCAATCTAATCACGTGATTACGGTAATGTCAATTATTATGACGTCGAAGTTCTTTAGAGTTAACAAAGTTGTCGTGCAATTAAGCTGAAAGCTACTCACGTGTCGGATAACAGTTTTGATCAATTTTAAATAATTACTTGACAGTGCGCCGTATTCCAGTACCCTCATCTCAGATTTTCTGGTCAGGAGGTAAGCCGTGGTCAATTCGAGTACGCGCCGTAGGCGTCAAGTTGACGTTGATTCGCCAAATCGGAGCAAGGCACCGAGTTTAGCCGAGGGCGCTGATCTAATCGCCCCCATTCCCCACAAAGAACCACGCGCGGCTGTCGCGGCGGTCGAAATTGGCGCCGTCACCGTCACTGAATTCGGCAGACTGTACCGGCTCAGCAGATCGAAGTTTTACAAACTCCTGGCGGCGGGGGAGGGGCCACGAACGTTCCATGTAGGGCGTCGCCGATATGTAGCACGCGACGCAGCATTGGATTGGCAGCGGGACAGAGAACTTCGGGGCTGATGCCAAGTGAAGGCGAGGCGCTGGCGCTGCAGCGGCATCTTAGCTCTGTCGGGAATCGTCCCAAAGCTGAGGCTAACATCGTTGATAGTGCTACATCTTCTCCTTGGAGGAATTTACGCCTATCACTGCGGGCGCGGGGTCCAGGAACTTTATCCTACATCGTGGGAGTCCTCCTACCTCTTGCCCAATAGGCGTGACCCACCACATTAGGAAATTCTAAACGCCGTAAACGTGCGCCTGTTAAGATTGCGAAGTATGCTTAAGCGAAATCAAAGTATACCAAGGATAATTTTTAGTTGATTCGCCAGAAATTAGGTCTAATATCGGCTTTAGCAAAGCAATATGAACCCGGATAACGCATTCGCGCGGTGAGAGATGGCTGGATTAGAAAATTATCTTTCAGAGTCTGAAGAGGGGTGAGGGAAGGGGAAGACCCGACCAAAAATTGTACAAAAATGTACTCTAAATCGCACAAGAAAATGGAGACCAGAGTCTGAATACAGGTTCCTAGCCCTGGGCGTGGCACGCACGGGCCGAAGCCGAAGCACAGCGGATTCAGCGGTCGGAATCGAGGCGCGTCGTTTCGTGTGAACAGAGAGACAGTATGTCTGGCGGGGGCAGTGCCGTTGTGCAGTAAACTGTCTTAAAAGATTCTCTGTAGAGTATATTCAGTTTCACTTATCTAACGATACCTCCGTCTGTGGCCTGCCCTTTACGTCAGACTACATCGGGGCAGCAAGTCTCGATACGCGAGATGCTTATGAGCGGCGCCAAGCCTCGTTTACGCACAATAACAAGAGAGGATGTATCATGTCTGCAAAAGTTATCACCAATGAACAGTTTCATCTCGTCGTAGAAGTAATTATGCGATTTTCTACTCAACCTTTGCGCGATAGGCTTTTTATCGAGTTAACGTTCCTCTGCGGGCTGAGGGCTAATGAAGTCGCACATCTTGAGCTCCGTGACGTAACCGATGCGACGGGCCAGCTCGACAACGTGTTACAAGTAAACCGGCGCGGGGCTAAGAACGGCCGCGCCCGGCCGTTTCCGATGCCTGACATCTTGCGCGCTCACCTCCGAGACCACCTTGACCACGACGGCTGGCAAGCGGGACCGATCTTCTGGAGCCAGCGTGGAAAACCTGCAACCAGCGATAGTGTGCAAGCGAGCCTGAAACGTTGGTATGTTCTTGCCGGCCTACCTAACTGTTCATCGCATTCGGGCCGCCGTAGCTTTACCACAGCTGCCGCTCGGACGGCGCAATCGTTCGGGGCGTCGCTGAAAGACGTTCAGAAACTCGTCGGGCATGCCAGTCTCGCCACGACCGAGTTGTACATAGATTCTTCGCCGCAAGCTGATGCGCTGGCGCGCGGTCTGTGGGGGCCGGCCCCGCAGATGTCGTGGGCGGAAGCTCAGCCTGCGCCTAAAATCGTGCAGCATCTTAGTCAAAGGCGCCCGGGAACGATCCGGCCCTCTCCGCCAAGGATTCGCGCGTTCCGAAAGTTCGGAAGAAAGGGGCTCGGCGGTGACGGTTTGTGCTGACTTTGTCTTTTTGCAGGGACACGCCGCGGCCAGCGCGACGATCTGGACTTTAGAGGAATGGTAGAGGCTGCGCGGAAGAGCGCTCAATCATGGGAGCGCCGGATGAAGGAGGTAAGGTGTTAAAACTGACACGCATCCTTGGTTGCGATCCCGGAATAACGGGAGCATTGGCATTGACGACCGCGCCGGACCAGCTTGAGTCTGTTCACGACATGCCCCTTTCATCGGGCAACGTTTGCCCGCTCGCTCTTAAAAAGCTGCTGATTCAGCTCCGGCCCGACCTAGTGGTTATAGAGCGAGCCGGTGCGCCTGGAGGACGGGGTATAAAACTCGGAGTGGCCCACGGCGTGCTTTTAGCTGTTGTTCAGCTTTTGGAGTTGCGGGTGCACATTGTCGCGCCGATCGCTTGGAAAAGTAGCCTCTACCTGACTTCTGACAAGCGACGATCCTGTGAATTAGCCGTCAAGCTATGGCCGGAACAGAAGGCGCTTTTCCGCCGCCAGCAGGATCACAACCGGGCTGAGGCGGCGCTTATCGCTCTTTGGGCGTGGTCTCAAAGCCACCTCGTCGGGCCCACCGAACTGGAGGCTAAAGAGCCGCTCCAGCCTCAATGTTGCCAGCCGAAATTGGGCGACGCATTCCAGTTTTTTGAAGTACCATTGTCAAAACTGACCAACGCAGAAACTATCCGGCTCGGCTTCTTGGATGAGCTGTCAGAGCCAACTGAGTGAAGAACCATGTTGCAGGCGCTTTTAGACATCACAGACTCCTACATGTTCGGTATAAAGCGCGTTTTTCTCGCAATAGTTAGGATTTATGACACCGGAATTAGACGCGCTTGAGGGCCTGTCACAGTCGCGGCCGTCGCACTTGCAATGATCGACCCATCGGCCGGACTCGTTTCAAGCGGCCAGCTCACTTCACTACACCAGCGTCTTCGTAAATTTAAATCGCGCTGTCACGTGAGTGTGGGTATCGCGAATCTGCCCGACATTGACCTGCCACTGACTTTTCATCCAGCAGCGATTAGAGCCTCGGCGGATTTTGCACCGATTGGCGCGGGTGGAGCAACAGCCGATCTGCGGAGCTGGTCAGGGTTGCGCAACGGATCGGCTGTTGCGGAGAGATTGGCCGCGAAGGCGACTGGCGTGAGGTAGCCCAGCCATGAATGAGGACGCTGGTGATTGTAATCAGCGATCCAAACGGAGATCTGGCGCCGGGCGTCGTCCAGGCTGAAGAACAGGCGCTCGTTGAGCAGCTCGTCGCGCATCCGACCGTTGAAGCTTTCAACAAAGCCATTCTGCATTGGCTTGCCCGGCGCAATGAAATGCCAATCCACCTTCATCTCCCTGCACCAGGCGAGCATCGCGTTACAGGTGAACTCCGTGCCATTGTCGCTGACGATCAGACCCGGCGCGCCCCGGCGTTCGATGATCGCGGTCAGCTCGCGCGCGACGCGACGTCCCGAGATCGAGGTGTCGGGGATCGCGCCCAGACACTCCTTGGTGACGTCGTCGACGATGTTGAGGATGCGGAACCGCCGGCCATTGGCGAACTGGTCATGAACGAAGTCGAGCGACCAGCGCGCATTGGCCTTGGCCTCCACCAGGATTGGCGCGCGGGTTCCCACCGCCTTGCGCCGGGCGCGCCGCTTGCGGACCGACAGGCCTTCTTCGCGGTAGAGCCGATGGATGCGGTTGACGCCCGAAGGCTCTCCCTCCCGCCGCAGCAGGATGAACAGCCGCCGGTAGCCGAACCGGCGGCGCTCATTGGCCAGCTCGCGCAAGCGGCCGCGCAGCTCTGTGTCCGGCGGCCGGCAGGATCGGTAACGGACCATCTTCCGATCCGCCCCCACCAGGCTGCAGGCCCGACGTTCCGACAGGCCCCACGCAGCCTGTAGATGCGCGACGGCGTCGCGCTTGACGGCGGGCCCTACCATTTTTTTGACAGCAGCTCCCGCAACGCCGCCGTGTCCAGCATCGCCTCGGCGAGCAGCTTCTTCAGTCGGGCGTTCTCGTCTTCGAGCTGCTTCAGCCGCTTCACCTCGGAAACGTCCATCCCGCCGAACTTCGCTTTCCAGTTGTAAAGCGTCGCCTCGGAGACGCCGTGCTTGCGCGCCAGGTCGGCGGTCTTCGCCCCGGCCTCGTGCTCTTTCAGCACAGCAATGATCTGCTCTTCTGTGAACCGTGCTCGCTTCATCTGTCCGTCCTTATGCAGGCCGGACTCTAAATCCCCGTGGAGGGAAATCTTAGTGGCAGGTCAAGAGTAACCGCTGCTTCCAGACCACTGCTGCCCAGCGTATCGACTATTCCGAATTCCACTAGCACCTAGAAAATTAGGGCAGGAGTCTGAAAACTGAAAACGTTGTATTGTGACTGATCGGGTTCACTCAGTGTCCATCCGGAAAGAAGTTGAATCGGATGAATCATATGTGATTCAAGAGGTGTGGCCTGATTCTGGAGGTGCCACGGATGTGGACGAACGATAACCGGGCGAAATACGATCGCGACCGGCTGCGTTATCCGAGCGATCTCACCGACACCGAATGGGCGCATATCGCGCCGTTGATTCCACCGGACAAGCGCGGGGGTCGCAAGCGTTTCGTCGACCTTCGCGAAGTCGTCAACGGCATAATGTATGTCTTGAGCACGGGGTGCCATTGGCGCTATGTGCCGAAGGACTTGCCGCCGCGCAGCACGCTGTTCGACTATTTTGATCTGTGGGACATGGGACCGCACGCTCGAGCGCATCCACCACGCCCTTTATGTCCGATGCCGCGAGGCCATGGGACGAGAACCCAGTCCAACCGCGTGCATTATCGATAGCCAGAGTGTGAAGAGCGCGGAAAAAGGGGGCGCTGCACTGATCCGAATGGCTACGACGCGGGAAAGAAGGTCAAGGGAAAGAAGCGCCATATCCTCGTCGATAAGGTAGGGCTGCTGTTGCATGCGGTAGTGCATCCCGCCGATATTCAGGATCGCGACCCCGGCGCACTGGTGCTGTCGACATTGTTCGGTCTCCACCCTTTTTTGCGTAAGGCTATCAAGGTCCACTATTTCGCACGGCCCAGAAGAAGGCCCTACCGCACCTTGCAACCGAGATTGTGAAGCGCTCTGATCAGGTGCATGGCTTCGAAGTCCTCCCGCGACGTTGGGTGGTCGAACGCACGTTTGCATGGCTCGGCCGCTTTCGCAGGCTCGCAAAAGACTTTGAAAACCTGACCCGAAATGCGTTGGCGTTCGTTCGTCTCGCCTCGATCCGAATGATGCTGCAAAAGCTCAGTTCAAGAGCGTGAACTCTCCGGACGGACTCTCAGGCCCGAGATGTAAGCGATCTGAAAAGAAAAATCTGAAAGGTCCCGTCAAGTTCGGCCAGTCTCAAGCGGCAACCTCGAGGAAGAAAATAGGCGCCGGAGTCTGTACGCGGGCAGCGGGGGCGTCAGTTCCGACTGGAGCCAGTGCCGCTCCGTCCAGCGGCGCCGCTGCTGCGGGGCCGAAGAGTGTTGCTAGCCATGCGAATTTAAAGTTTGCCGCATAATGTCCGTGCGGTCTTCTGACAGATGCGTTTGACGGGCGCGAGGATCTCATCTGCAGATTTGGTCCATCCAGCAAATGAAGCGGTTATAGATCGTCTTGTGTGGACCGTAATATGTCGCGCATCGCTCCAGCGTAGCCCGTTCCTGATCACGAAAGTGATACCGCTGATGACCCGTCGATCATCAACGCGATGCACCCCGTGCGATAGCGGAAAGCGCGGCTCGTCCGACGCATCTTCGCATCCGAAAGCCAAAACAGATGTGTTACGGCGGTGCCCCTCAAGCTAGCATTGAATCAGCAAAACGGCGCTTGCACAAGCAAACGAATAGATTCCGAGCCTAGAGCGTTAACCACAAGGAATGCGCTTAATTGAAACTATCTATATGAACCTTTAGTTATTTCTTGAGCAAACTGAAAATGAATGTAAGAATTTGAAATCGATCTAGATCTTGCGGCGCGAGATTCGAATATGCGCAATTCATTTTCTAGAAGCTAAGGGGCTCCGAAGTGCTACACTGCCAAACGCTATCCCGCTCCACGACGTCACAAGTGCGGCGTGCCTGCTCCGTTGGCTCCTGCGCGTCGATCGACGCGGGGCCAAGACATCTCATCCTTTTTGATGCCCGAACTAGTCCGGTCAGACCTGACGGATTGGATCAGCAAGTGAGTGAACTTACGGACTTGTGAGTAAATTGCAGCATCCCTTGCTGAGAGATCGTTCAGATGCTAGTTGGCCTCGCTAGCATGGCAACGAGGGGCATCGATTCCTCTGCTGGTGCCACAGCCGTCGTGCGTGGGCAAACTTGCGAGCTGAATCCCTAAGTTTTCAAAACGCTTTGTGTTGCCGGTCAAGCAGGCTAGTAAAACCACAATCGATGATGTCACGCTCAACCTGAGGGCTGGCAAAAGAACATCACTGGGACCGCCCGCTTCGGCGAAAGTGTCCGAACCATGGGAGAGATTTCACATGCAAAGATCTCGATTTGTGTTCTCTGTAACTCACCCGATCTGCGACGGAATTCGCTTTGACGAGATAACGCTGTTCCCTCCGAAGCTCCAAATGATGCTGGTGGGTAGAAGCTTAGTTTGGGCGACCGAGTTCGAGGCGGAGGGGCAGAGCTGGGGTGGTTCCGTGATCGCGTCAAGCACGGAAGAGGCTAGCAGCATCGCAGATTCCAGGGGGTTGGGTGAGCGAGTTTTTGGCCGCATTGGTGGACTCGGCGATCTGCAATACTTGCCCGACCCCGACTGATATTCATATCTGCAGTTTAAGTCTTCAAACGCTCAGACGCCGGATGAGTCTTCAAACAGGCACTCAGTAATCATTTTCACCGCGAAAAAAAACAGCATCTCTCGCCAAAGCGCGCGCGTCAAATCGCGAGACAGGGCTCATAGTCCTAGCTATTTATGATGGCCTCTATGGCACGGCGCATGTCTGTTTCCGGTAGGCGCAAGTTTCTCGGACAGCCGATGAACTCGGAATTGTACGCGCCGGGCGGGACGTTTGAAACACAGGGAGCTGCTCGCAATTAGTTTGCACCGCGGTCGAAGCTGAGGGGGCGGAGCTGACTGTCCCCGCGGCTGCCGCCGACATGCTGCTAGACGCGTACGAAATTCACCGGAAGCTTTCATCGGGGGGGGTGAAGTGTCTGTAGTCTGTCGTCCCATAACAATAGTGCGCTGTGTTTGCGGTCGAGCATCTCAGTCTTAACGTAATGGCGCATCAGAGTACGGGTCTCCCGCCCTCCACTTACGTGTCCAACGATTGCTGCAATCAGTTCGATTGGAACGTCCATGTCGACGAGGCCAGTCACGAACGTACGCCGAAGATCATGCGTGTTAAAATGCGCGATGGGACAGTTTGCGCGGCGGTTTATCAGGGCTTGCCCCACATGCGACGCTGTCAGTACCTTGCCGGTTTGAGATCGAAATAATGCGCCGGTGCGATGAAGCCGGCGGGCTACGATGGACCGCGCCAGCCCGACCAATGGGACCGAACGCGGCCGCCGGTTCTTCGAGCGAGAAGAAGGTAACGTCCACACCAACGTTTGGTGATCCACTTCAGAAGATTGCATGCCGGCAACCTCGCCGCATCGGGCGCCGATCGCTAGTTCCATGCGCAACACGTCAGCATGATCGTGCGGGAGGCCGCTGACTTCCAGCCACCCAAAAAAGGTCTCAACTTCACTTTGGCTAAGGACGCGGTCACGAGGTGTGCCGGGATCGTACGGCGTCAGCCCGAGCGTAGGATCATTTTCGAGAAGGTCCTGCCTTATGCCCCAGCGAAACATCGCACCGATAAGCTGCCGGCGCTTCTCTGCCTCACGTTCGCGACCGCTTTCAGCAACCTCATCCAAGAGTTCTCCGATCTGGCGGCGGCGAATGCTTGCCGCGGCAGCCAACCTCACGCCGGCAAGGGAGCGCAAGAGGCGACTCTCCATTTCGGCGCATGTTCGCAGACCTGCGAGACGTTTAGCCTTCATGTAGCGCTGTATGAGGGAGTCTACCGTGATGCGGCTAGCCTGCTCGGCGCTGGCCGCCTCCCGTTCAGCAAGCATATCTCGGCCCGCACGCCCGGCGCGCGTGAGTTGGTTAGCCTCGTCTCGAGCCTTCTCCAAGGTGACATCAGGATACCGGCCGAGCGACAGTCTACGCCCCTTGCCGCCCTTGATGCGGAAAGCGAGATCCCACGTGATCACCCCGTTGGGAGCGACTCGGGCGGCCAGACCACTGCAGCGTGAATCGGGAACCCGATATGGCAAGGCTTCAGGTGAAAGTGCCTCTAGGCCTCTATTGGTTAAGGGACGAGCCGGTTTCGTACGTCCGGTGCTCGTGAATTCTGGCATCTCTGAAGCTTTCATCGCAACATCGTCGCAACAATGTGGCAGGATCGCCGGTTACAACGGAGGACATCCAAATACAATAAGTGACTGACATGATTATGTAAACAGCACATCCGGAGCCGTCAAAAGCCACCGGAATACGAGCGCTCAAAGGCTGGATGCAGACGCTGGTGACGCACACGAGACAGCCGCGACGGCTCGTGCGCGAGCTGGGATGGCTCCGCGCGATCTATGTTGTGGCCACGCTCGCGGCGAATACGCTGGGGCCTCTCATCGGGCCGGTCTTCATGGCGTATGTGCTGTTCGATGCGGTGGCGGGCGACCTCCTGTCGCCGCGCAAGAGCGTGGCGCAGGCGATTGCGAGCACCTGCTGGATCATGCTTGCGATGGCGGGGCTCGCCTCGCTCGTCCTGCCGACGGCGCTCGCCCTGTCGCGGCGCGGGCTATGGTCGTCGGTTTTGTTCCTGTGCGCGCGCCCCGTGCAGTGGGCGTTCATGTCCGCTGCTGCCTGGGCCGCGCTCTTCGACCTTTTCCGGCGGCCTTATCACTGGGCGAAGACAGAGCACGGCGTCTCCACCAATCCCCTCAGGACATTTCGTCCGCCAGGGAGCGCATGAAGGCGAGGGCGGCTTCGATCTGCGCTTCCTCGATATATTCGTCGGGCTGGTGAGCCTGGTCGATGCTGCCGGGACCGCAAACGATGGTCGGCACGCCCGCACTCTGGAAGCGCCCGCCCTCCGTCGCGAAAGCCACCGCGAGGCAGCTGTTGGATTGCGTCAGCCGCAGCGCCAGCGATTCCGCCGGCGAGCCCGGCTCGGGCGCGAGGCCGGGCACTTCGATCTCGGTCGTCGTGATCACGTCGGCATCGGGTGCATGACGCCGCAGCCGCGGCAGCAGCACGGTCTCTGCGTACTCGTTGAGCCGTTTCAGCGCGAAATCGGGTGCGACACCCGGAAGCCCGCGAAACTCCCAGTGAAAGGTGCATTCGCGCGCCAATATGTTGCGCGCCGTGCCCCCATGAATTGTCCCCACATGGATCGTCGACGCGGGCGGATCGAACCGGCCGCTCGGGTCGCCCAGTGCCGCGATCTCCCGGCCGATCCGATAGAGTTCGGTCACCAGTTCGCACGCGCCCTCGACCGCATTCGCGCCGAGCGCGGGCTTGGAGGAATGCGCCTCGTGGCCGATGACCGTGGTCATATACGTCGCCACGCTCTTATGCGCGTCGACGACCAGCATGGATGTCGGCTCGCCCACGATCACCGCGCGCGGGCGCGGCAGGTCCAGCCCGAAACGCGCGATCGTATCGACGGGACCGAGACATGTGGTCTCCTCGTCATACGAGATCAGGATGTGGATCGGCGACTTCAGCGCCATGTGCCGCCATTGCGCCGCCATGGCGAGCACGATGGCATCGAAGCCCTTCATGTCGCAGGCCCCGCGCCCGTAGACGCGGCCACCTTCGCGCCGAAGCGTGAAAGGATCAGACGTCCAGATCTGCCCTTCGACGGGCACGACATCCGAATGGCCCGAAAGCACGACGCCGCCGTCGCGCATGGGGCCGATGGTCGCAAACAATGCGGCCTTGTCGCCGCTTTCGTTGGGCACGCGCACCGATGCGACGCCGAGACCATCGAGATAGCCTTCCACCCAATCGATCAGGGGCAGGTTCGATTGCGAGCTCTCCGTGTCGAAGCCGATCAGGCGCGACAGGATCGCAACGACATCGTCGAGGCTGACAGGGGCGGGGACGGCGCTCATCTAGTTCAGCGTACGTGAAGCAAAGGGGCAGTCGAGTGAGAAGGCCGGGATTTCCACGTCGAAACCGATGCCGCCTTCATCCACCATGCGATAGGAGCCGACCATGATTCCCGATGGCGTGCTGAGCGGGCAGCCCGATGTGTAACGGAAGGATTCGCCGGGCTGGATAACCGGCTGTTCGCCAATGACGCCCGGGCCATGCACCTCTTCGACGAGGCCGTTGCCATCCGTAATAGTCCAGTGGCGCGCCGTGAGTTGCACGGTCTCGCGGCCGAGGTTTGTGATCTCGACCGTATAGGCCCAGAAATATGCTCCCTCGTCCGGGTCCGACCGGTCGGCCACGAACTGCGGCAGGACCGTCACCTGGATTTCACGTGTCACTGCGGTGTACATGGATCTAGTCTGCCCCAAACGCCGCTGCGCCGTCGAGCCCTCTCGTGGCGCTGGCCGGGAGCATAACACGATCACGGGGAGCCGATGAGCGAAGCCGCACAGAATCAAATCGACATTCGCAAAGCCGAAGCCGGAGACAGTGACGCGGCCTGCGGGCTGGTGCGCCGCTCGATAACCGAGCTTTGCACGTTGGATCACAACGGCATCCCAGCGATCGTCGAGGGAATGCTGATCAACAAGACGCCCGCCAACATGAAGGCCTGGATCGAGACGCTCGGCAGCTTCGTGCTCATAGCCGAGGTCGACGGCGAGATGGCTGGCGTCGGTGCCTTCACGGGCGATGGCGAAATGACCCTGCTTTACGTTTCGCCGGAGTTCCGGTTTCGCGGCGTCAGCAAGGCGCTTCTGGCCGCGCTGGAAGCCGAGGCCCGCAAGCTCGGCCTGCCGAGTTGCGCGCTGGTCTCGACCGATACGGCGAAACCCTTCTTCCTCGCCGCGGGCTACGTGGGCTACGACGAGGCAGAAGATGATTTCGGCATGGACTCATCGTCCATGACGAAAGACCTGGCCTGACGCCACGCTTCAGAGCGCGGCAAGGCCTGCGTCGAGATCCTCGATCAGGTCGGCCACATCCTCGAGGCCGACGGAGAGACGCAGAAGCCCGTCGCCAATTCCCGATTCCAGGCGCAACGCGGGGGAGAGGCGCTGGTGCGTCGTCGTGGCGGGATGGGTGATGAGGCTCTTGGCATCGCCCAGATTGTTCGAGATCTTGATGATGCGCAGCTGGTTGGCGAAGCGGAACGCGCCCTCCTTGCCGTCGGCGAGATCGAGCGCAAGAACCGTTCCGCCCCCGCTCATCTGCCGCATGGCAAGCTCGTGCTGCGGATGGTCAGTGCGGGTCGGATACAGGACCCGCGCCACACCCTTCTTGCCCGCGAGGTGATCGGCGATTGTCGCCGCCGAGCGCATCTGCTGGGCCACGCGAACGGGCAGCGTTTCGAGGCCCTTCAGCAGCACCCAGGCATTAAACGGCGAGATGGCGGGGCCGGTCTGGCGCAGCAGGTTGTGCACGTTGGCCTGGATGAATTCTTCGGAGGCGAGGATCACGCCGCCGAGGCACCGGCCCTGTCCGTCGATATGCTTGGTCGCCGAATAGACCACGCAATCCGCCCCCATTTCGAGGGGGCTCTGGAGAAGGGGCGTGGCGAACACATTGTCGACCGTCAGCTTCGCGCCACCCGCGTGGGCGATTTCGGCGACCGCAGCGATGTCGATGATTTCAAGCTGCGGATTGGTAGGGCTTTCCAGAAACAGCACTTTGGTATTGGGCCGCATGGCCGCGCGCCACTGGTCGAGATCCGTGCCGTCCACCAGCGTCGACGCCACGCCGAACCGTGGCAGCAATTCTTCCACCACGTAACGGCAGGAGCCGAACAGCGCCTTGGCGGCGACGACGTGATCGCCCGCGCTGACCTGGCCGATCAGGGCGGCGGTCACGGCGGCCATGCCGCTACCGGTGGCGCGCGCCGCTTCAGCGCCTTCGAGCAACGCCATGCGCTGCTCGAACATGGCGACGGTCGGGTTGGAAAAACGCGAATAGAGGAAGCCCGGCTGCTCGCCCTTGAAGCGCGCCTCGGCGGCTTCCATGCTGTCGTAGACATAGCCCTGCGTCAGGAACAGCGCCTCGGACGTCTCGCCGAATTGCGAGCGCATGGTGCCGCCATGGACAAGGCGTGTGGCTTGCCGCAGCTTGCGGGCAGGGGTGGCGGTCTGCGAAGGGGATGCGGGTGTCTTGTCGCTCATCGGATCCTCGGTCTCCAGACTGACGAGGACGAGAGCCCTCGACAGGCGAGGGGGCGAAAAGCGAAGCCGACGGGCGAGCTCCGGCCTTTTAGCCCCTTGTTTAACGTGGCGGCAAGCCGACCGGCTCAAAGTACCACGGAGGTTTTCGGGTACACCCGCAAGGGGGTAGGCGTCAACCAGCCGACCGCGATGCTGACGATTTCACCTTGGTGCAATCAGGAAATCACTCTTCCATCTTACGAGTAAAATGCGGGATCTCCCGGCGCATGTACTCGTCGAAGAGCGGGACGGTGAAGGCCGTGTCGCCATACGACGGGGAGTAAATCATACCCTTCTTAAGCAGGTTGTTTCGTGTCGGAGCAACGCTCGTCGATTTGACACCTAGCTTGTCGGCGATGTCTGCGGACCTGTGGGGACCAGCTCCTAGCTCCGCCAGGGCGCGCATGTACTTCTTTTCAGCTGGGGTGCAGCGGTCGAAACGGACCCGAAAAAAGCTTTCATCCAATGTCCGAATTGCGGTGAGCGTTGCTTTTTCAACGTCATCCTTTGTGATTTCTGGGCCAGTCGCCACATTCCATGCATCATGCGCCCATTGCTGAACGAAGTATGGATAACGCCCTGTCGTCTCCAGAATGAGCGAAATCGCGTCGTCGGAGAAGCTGACACCTTCCGCGCGCGCCGGATTTACGATGGCTGAAATTGCATCTTCCATCGAGAGTGCACCAATTTTCGGATACGTAAACAGCCGTTCCGAGTACGATTTCGAGTTGCCGGCGAGGCCAAGGATTTGCGGCAGGCCGGCCCCTACGAGAGCCAAAGGCAGACCCCTTTGATTGATCTTGTGCATTCCCATGATGAGGGCGCTGAATTCACCGGACGAGAGATATTGCAGCTCGTCGAAGATAATCGCGACGGGGCGTCCCGCAGCTGCGGCAGCCTCTGCGACCACGAGCATCATTTCGGGTAGATCCGCCTCAAGGTCGCCACTGTCCGCAACCCCAGCCTCAGGATCGACACTAATGCCGAATTCCACGTCGCCGATTGTCACCTTCAATGCAGACAGGAAACCCCTTAGCACGCGGATGCCGCGACGTGCCTTATCCTTGCCGCTCTCGATGGTGCTGAGCGCATAGAGGCACTTACGAAAGCCTGGGACGATCAACTCGGCGAGCGATTTTCCCTCGTGCGCCTCGATGTCGATCGTCAGAAAGTTGTTTGCCTCGGCGATTTCACGCGACTTGACGAGTAGCACTGTTTTCCCGACCCCACGCAGTCCTATCAGGATTGGAAACTGAACGGGTTTGCGATCTGCTATTCTGAGGAGCGTCGTCCGCGCCTTTTCCAGAACATCGGCACGACCGGCGAGTTCAGGCGGCGGGTTTCCTGCGCCAGGGGCATAAGGGTTTTTGACCGCGTCCATATGCTAAGTTTATCCAGTTATAGCGTTGTGAAGCTATAACCCACTAAACAGAACATATCAAGGCTAAGGCCAAGATCACTCGCGTTGCCCACCTTGGCGCAGCCCCTCTGATCGGCTACGACCAAGCGAGACTTTTCTCCGGGAGCCTGCGCGTGGCGTCGATGAATTCCATTCCGGCCGGTCGCGGCATTCTCGCGGCCCATCAGATCGCGGCTATGGCGAAGGCGGGCGTGATCACCGCCGCCGCGCCTTTCGCGGAAGGGCAGATCCAGCCGGCCAGCCTCGACCTGCGGCTGGGCACGCGCGCCTGGCGCATGCGGGCGAGCTTCCTGCCGGGCCTCGGGCGCCGGGTGGAGCAGTCCATCGAGCGCCTCGCGCTGCATGAGATCGACCTCACCATCGGCGCGGTGCTTGAGACGGGCTGCGTCTATGTCGCCGAGCTCATGGAGAGCCTTGCGCTGCCGCCCGACATCGCGGCTGCCGCCAACCCAAAGAGCTCGACCGGCCGCATCGACGTCTTCACCCGCGTCATCACCGATCATTCGCGCGAATTCGACCTCATCGAGCCCGGCTATCAGGGGCTCCTCTATGCCGAAATTTCGCCGCGCACCTTCCCGATCCTCGCACGCGCAGGCTCCCGCCTGTCGCAGGTGCGTTTCCGCAACGGTCATGCTCGGCTGGATGACGCCGGTCATCTGGCGCTCCACAGCCGGGAAAAGCTCGTCACCACGGCGGAGCCGTCCATCTCGGGGGGCGTGGCAGTCTCCGTCGATCTGTCGGGTTTCGAGGGCACGCGCCTCATCGGCTACCGCGCCAAGCGCCACACCGGCCTGATCGACGTGGACAAGCTCGCAGCCCATGACGTGCTCGACTTCTGGGAGCCGGTCTTCGCGGGCAGCCGTGGAGACCTCGTGCTCGATCCCGGCGAATTCTACATTCTGGCCTCCAAGGAGGCCGTGCGCGTGCCCCCCGACCATGCCGCCGAAATGACACCCTTCGATCCGCTGGTGGGGGAATTCCGCGTCCATTATGCGGGCTTCTTCGATCCGGGTTTCGGGGCGGCGGAAGCAGGTGGCGCAGGCTCGCGCGCCGTGCTGGAGGTGCGTTCGCACGACGTGCCCTTCATCGTCGAGGACGGGCAGATCGTCGGCCGCCTCGTCTACGAGCGCATGGCCGAGCAACCCAAAAGCCTCTACGGCGCCGGGCTCGGCTCGAACTATCAGGCGCAAGGGCTGAAACTCTCCAAGCATTTCCGCCCGCCGGAAATGTGAGCCCGACCAAATTTGACGCGACCGGCCTCCCTTCCTAGTGTGCCGCCCTGTGCGGCGCCGGGTTTATGCCCGCGCCAGCCCCAACTCCCTTGAGGAAAGCCCATGTCTTCCGCCGAACCCGCGGCCGCCGCTCAACCGTCGACCGACGCCGCCACCCTTCTCGATGCCGCGACCAAGGCAAACGCCTGGCCCTTCGAGGAGGCGCGCAAGCTCGTCGAACGCGTCAAGCGCACGGGCCAGACGGAGGTTCTGTTCGAAACCGGCTACGGGCCGTCGGGCCTGCCGCATATCGGCACCTTCGGCGAAGTCGCACGCACGACCATGGTGCGCCATGCCTTCCGCGTGCTGACGGAAGACAAGATCGCCACGCGGCTGCTTGCTTTTTCGGACGACATGGACGGCCTCCGCAAGGTCCCCGACAATGTCCCCAACAAGGAGATGCTGACGCGCCATCTCGGCAAGCCGCTGACGCAGGTGCCCGATCCCTTCGGCAAGTTCGAGAGCTTCGCGCATCACAACAACGCCATGCTGCGGGCCTTCCTCGATCGCTTCGGCTTCGACTACGAATTCGCGTCCTCGACGGAATATTATCAGTCTGGCCGTTTCGACGCCGCGCTGCTGCACATGCTCGCTCGCCTCGACGACGTGCAGGCGATCATGCTGCCTTCGTTGCGGCAGGAACGCGCCTCGACCTATTCGCCTTTCCTGCCGATCCATCCCGACACCGGCATCGTCATGCAGGTTCCCCTGGAATCGCACGATGCCAAGGCGGGCACGATCACCTGGCGCGATCCCGAAACGGGCAAGACCTACGAAACCCCGGTCACAGGCGGTCACGTCAAGCTGCAATGGAAGCCCGATTGGGCGATGCGCTGGTATGCCCTCAACGTCGATTACGAGATGGCAGGCAAGGATCTCATCGACTCGGTGAAGCTCTCCAGCAACATCGTGCGCGCCATCGGCGGCACGCCGCCGGACGGCTTCAATTACGAGCTGTTTCTCGACGACAAGGGCCAGAAGATTTCCAAGTCGAAGGGCAACGGCCTGACCATCGACGAATGGCTCACCTATGCCAGCCCTGAAAGCCTGTCGCTGTACATGTTCCAGAAGCCGCGCGAGGCGAAGCGTCTGTATTTCGACGTCATCCCGCGCACGGTCGATGAATATCTGCAGTTCCTTGCGGGCTATCCGCGCCAGGACCTGAAGCAGCGTCTCGGCAACCCCGTCTGGCATGTCCACGCCGGCGAGCCGCCCGCGCCCGAACTGTTGCAGCATCCCGGAGAGAACGGGCCCGGAACGGCGATTTCCTTCGTCATGCTGCTCAACCTCGCAGCTGTGGCCAACAGCGAAGATCCGCAGGTTCTCTGGGGCTTTCTGCGCCGCTACGCGCCGAGCGTCTCGCCCGCCACGCACCCGCGTCTCGACGCGCTCGTGGGTTACGCCGTCGCTTACTTCCGCGACTTCGTGCGCCCATCGAAGACCTATCGTCTGCCTGACGATGTCGAACGCGATGCGCTCGCAAAGCTCGACGCCATGCTCGCGAGTCTTCCCGCCGACGCCAGCGCGGAAGACATCCAGACGGCGCTCTACGACGTGGCCCGCCCCATCGAGCGGTATCAGGATCTGAAAGCCAAGAACGCGACGCCGGAACGTCCGGGCGTGTCGAACGAATGGTTCAACATGCTCTATCAGGTGCTGCTGGGCGAAAGCCGCGGCCCCCGCTTTGGCTCCTTCGCCGCGCTTTACGGCATCAAGGAAACGCGTGCGTTGATTGCGGACGCGCTCTCGGGAGATCTGGCCAAGAATCACGCGGCCTTTCTGGAGAGCCGCAAGGGCGTATGAACTGCTGCTTCTTGTCCTTCTCCCGGTGGGAGAAGGCGCCCGTGAAACGGGCGGATGAGGGGTTTCGGTCTTTCCGGATGGAGAACGTAACCCCTCATCAGTCAGCATTCTCCGACCTACTGGCTCGACCACATGATGCGCGCGAGCCACGCCACCTTGTCCACCGCCAGCACGCGGTCGGGATGCTCGGGGTTGTGCGACTTCAGTTCGATGCTCTTCTCAGTGCGGCGCTTGAGTTCCTTCGCCAGCACCTCGCCCTCGAGCGTCTTCACGATCACGCGGTCGCCGCGCCGCACGGAGGCGTTGGGCGAGACGATCACCACGTCGCCGTCGCGATAGAGCGGCTGCATGGAATCGCCAGATATTTCCAGCGCATAGGCATTGGGATCGCCGAGGTCGGGGAAGGCCACCTCGTCCCAGCCCGCGCCCGCCGGAAAACCACCATCGTCGAAGAACCCGCCGACGCCGGCCTGGGCGAGGCCGATCAGCGGAATGGTGCGCTTCGCGCCGCCCCGGTCGCGGCTCTCCAAAAACCCCATGAACTCGTCGATGGAAGCGCCCGTGGCCTCCAGCACCTTGGCGATGGACTCAGTGGAGGGCCAGCGCAGCCGCCCGTCTGGGGTCTGCCGCTTCGATTTATTGAAGGTGGTGGCGTCTAGCCCCGCCTTTCGGGCGAGGCCCGAGGGGGTCATTGCATAGCGGCGGGCCAGCGTATCGATGGCGGCCCAGACCTGTGCGTGCGACAGCATGACAATCTCCGCCGAAACCATGACGATGTTCCTATTTCCGGCATATAAACCTGTTTCACAGGATCGGCAACCTGTTTCACGCTCTCTTGCCCCATCACGCCTGTAAATTCCTCTGGGGCGACCTATCTCTCTCCATTCATGAGCCTCTCCGACCTTCTCACCCTCACGCCCGCCGGCCTCTACTGCCCGCAGGCGGATGTGCATATCGATCCGGTGCGCGCGGTGCCCCGTGCGCTCATTACGCACGGCCATTCCGACCATGCGCGCGCGGGGCATGGCGCCGTGCTGGCAACACCGCAGACGCTCGCCATCATGGCTTTGCGCTATGGCGAGGAATTCTGCGGCACGCGCCAGCCCGTCGAGTATGGCGAGGTCATCCGTGTTGGAGCGATCGATGTGAGCTTCCATCCGGCGGGGCATGTTCTCGGCTCGGCGCAGATCCTGCTCCAGACGCCGCTCATGCGCGCCGTCGTCTCCGGCGACTACAAATGCGCTTTCGATCCCACCTGCGCGCCCTTCGAGCTGGTGCGGTGCGATGCTTTCGTTACCGAGGCGACGTTCGGGCTCCCGGTGTTTCGTCACCCCGACGCAGCACATGAAGTGGCACGTCTCATTCAATCCTGCGCGCTGTTCCCCGAGCGCGCCCATCTCGTCGGCGCTTACGCGCTCGGCAAGGCGCAACGCGTAATGAAACTGCTGCGGCTGGCCGGGTGGGACAAGCCGATATGGATTCACGGCGCACTGGAAAAGATCACGGATTTCTACCAGGCGCAGGGCGTCGATCTCGGCGAGATCCGCAAGGTGACGGCGGCTGACCGGCCAAAACTCGGCGGCGAGATCGTGATCTGCCCCCCGGGGCAGCTGAACGATCTCTGGTCACGCAAATTTCCAGATCCCGTGGCGGCCTTCGCATCCGGCTGGATGCGCGTGCGTGCTCGCGCGCGCCAGCGTGGCGTCGAGCTGCCACTCGTGATTTCCGACCATGTCGATTGGGACGATCTTTGCAAAACCATCGTTGCGACAGGCGCGTCGGAAATCTGGGTCACCCATGGCGCTGAAGATGCGATTGTCCATTGGTGCCGCATGCGCGGCATCGATGCGCAGCCCTTGCACATGATCGGCTACGGCGACGAAGAGGCAGAAGCCTCCGGGGAGGAGACGCCCGCGTGAACCGCTTCGCCGAACTTCTCGACGCGCTCGCCTACGAGCCTTCGCGCAACAACAAGTTGCGCATGATGACGGATTATTTCCGCCGCGTCGAAGACCCGGAACGTGGCTACGCGCTCGCCGCCATGACCGGTGCACTTTCCTTTACGCATGCGAAGCCGGGCATCATCCGCACGCTCATCGCCGAGCGCACCGATCCTGTCCTGTTCGACATGTCCTATGATTATGTGGGCGATCTCTCGGAAACAGTCGCGCTGATGTGGCCTGCGCCGGAAGGTTCGGGCACGCAAGACCGGCGCAACTCGACACCGCCCACACTCGCGGAGGTCGTGCAGACATTGGAATCCGCGAGCAAGGCCGACCTGCCGCGCCTGCTCGTGGATTGGCTCGACGATCTCGACGAGACGGGTCGCTGGGCGCTCCTGAAGCTCATCACGGGATCGCTGCGCATCGGCGTTTCCGCGCGCCTGGCCAAGACGGCGGTCGCAGCCATGGGCGATTTTCCGCCCAACGAAATCGAGGAAGTCTGGCACGGGCTGGAGCCGCCCTACATCGACCTCTTCGCATGGGTGGAGGGACGCGAGCCAAAGCCCGACACGCGCAACCCCGCGCCCTTCCGCACGCCGATGCTGGCCCACGCGCTGGACGAGGCGGTGGACTTCAAGGCTCTGTCGCCCGGCGACTTCGTGGCGGAATGGAAATGGGACGGCATTCGCGTGCAGGCCGTTACCGGTGTCGATGCGCAGGGCGCGCGCGTCCAGAAACTCTATTCGCGCACGGGCGAAGATATTTCCGACAGCTTTCCCGATCTCGTTGAAGCCTTCGCAAGTGAGACCTTCGGCGAAATTGCCGTCGACGGCGAATTGCTCATTCTGCGCGAGGGGTTGGTCGAGCCCTTCTCGACCTTGCAACAGCGGCTCAATCGCAAGACGGTGTCAGCTAAGCTTGTGGCGCAATATCCCGCTCACATCCGCGCTTACGATCTGCTCTCGGAAAATGGCGAGGACCTGCGCGCGCTGACCTTTGCCGAGCGTCGCCTCCGTTTGGAAGCGCTGGTCGCGCGCCTCGCCCATTCGAGGCTGGATCTCTCCACGCAAGTCGGATTTGCAGATTGGGAGGCGCTTGCGCAGGCACGCCGCGATCCCGCCAGTGCGGGGGCGGGCGGCGACGCGGAGGCGATAGAGGGCGTGATGCTCAAGCGCCTCGACAGCATCTATGTTCCCGGCCGCCCCAAGGGCCTCTGGTACAAGTGGAAGCGCGACCCCTTCAATGTCGATGCGGTTCTCATGTATGCGCAGCGTGGGCATGGAAAGCGCTCGTCGTTTTATTCCGACTACACGTTCGGTGTCTGGCGCGGCGAGGAGCTCGTGCCGGTCGGCAAGGCCTATTTCGGTTTCACGGACCAGGAGTTGATCGAGCTCGATCGTTACGTCCGCAACCACACACGCAATCGCTTCGGTCCCGTGCGCGAACTAGATTTCAGTCGCGATGTCGGCCTCGTGCTCGAGGTGGCATTCGAGGGACTGAATCGCTCCACCCGGCACAAGTCGGGTGTAGCCATGCGTTTCCCGCGCGTGTCCCGCATTCGCTGGGACAAGCCTGCCCGCGAAGCGGACGATCTGAGCGCTCTCGAAGCACTCTTGAGGGGAGATGCCTAGTTCCCGCGCAGTGCGGTATTTACGCCACCTGCGACAGATAACCGTATGAATTAAAAGCGGTATGCCGCTTAATTCCGGATACACGCGTCATGACTCGCGCTAACGTTGATCGGCCGGGTTGGTTCCGCTGGCCCCGCAAAAAACTTTTGCAACGAGAGGCCCGGCATTTGCACAGGGCCCGTGTCCAGTCCGAACCATTCGGGGGCCACCCGTGAACTCGATTACCGTGATTCATCTTGTGCTTGTTCTGCTCGGGTCCAACGGCCAGACCAACACGCAAGTTAAGGAATTTCCCAGCGTCAACGCCTGCAAGGCGGCGGAGACGGCGGCGCACGATGCCGCGCTGCTTGCGGGCGACATCACGGACGTCGGCACGATCTGCGTGAAATCCGAATTCGACACCGCGGTGAAGCCGCGCGCCTGATTCGGGCGGCAACTCAGGCGCCCTTGTCGGGATTCAAAGCCTCGTTGGCGCCGTGCAGGAGAGTGTCCAGAAACTGTGCGCCCGGCGCCAGCCCCGCGCGTGGACGCAGGCTCACGATCAAGCCCGCAGCCAGCGCGACGGCCGCGCCTGCGCTCGCGGCCATGCCCAGACGGACGGCGGCATCAATCGCCGTGGTTGCGAACAGAACCGCGCCGACGGAACAGAGTCCTGCGAGCAGCGCCAGCGTCGCCTCGAGCCGGCCAGCGCGGGGCCACAGGCTCAGCAGCACGAGCGGCGTGACGGTTGCCGCCGACAGCGTGAGCGCGAGGCCCACGAGGGCGCGTGGCTCAAGACTATGCGCCACTGACCACATCACCATTCCGAGGACCGACACGACGAGCAGCAGGCGCGCGATCGCCAGACGGCGGCTCGTGATGGCCCCGCTGTCCACCACGCGATAGATAAGGTCGTTGCCTAATGCGGTTGACACGCCTTGAAGTCCGGCAGCAGCGAGCGCGACGCAGACCGCGAACCAGCCGGCTCCCGCCAGCCCGCTGTAGGCGCCGCCGAGGGCGCGGACCTTGCTGAGTTCGAAAGCCAGAAAGCGGGGCTCGATCGCATAGTCGCTCGGGCGGAGCACGGCGGCGAAGTCGGGCAGGGCAGCGCAGGCGGCCCGCGCGGGTGCGGGGCCATCGACGAATTGCCCGCAGATCCTCAACCACCCGTCCGCGCTCGCCCGGTAGAAACTCTCGGCAAGCCGGTCGGGTCGCTGGCCTGCCAGCGCGAGGTCGAGGCCCAGCGCTGTCGCCGCGAAGGTGATCGCGAGCCCTCCCAGAATCAGCAGGAGCCAGGCCGTCAGGGCAAGTTGCGCATGCTGCGCGCCCGTTCTGCTGCGGCAGCCGATGGCGGTGGCCAGCAGCGGTGAAAAGCCCGCCAATCCCACCGCGAGGGGAACGGCGAGCCAGAGCCCGCCAAGGTCGTTCGCGGCAAGCTGCGTCCAGTCCGCCACGCGCTCGGAGGCGTGGCTCCAGATTTCGGCATTCCCCACAAAAGGAACGGGGAGATCGGCTCCTCGGCCAGCCAGAACGAGAAGAGGAAGCGCCATTCCCGCGATCGCCATGCCCGCAGCGGCGGCCCCCGTCCAGATTGAACCGGCGAGGCCGCCGGGGACCGTAACTGCGATCAGGATGGCCCCGGTGAGGAGCGCGGCCGGCAGGCGCGTGCCGCCAGCGACTGTCTCGATCACCCGGATGGCCTGTTCAAACCCCGCCAGCGCGGTCATTCCGCAGACCGCGACGACCACGGCGACGGCAGGCAGGCGGAAGGCCAGACCCGGAAACCGTCCCGAGAGGAGATCCGCCACGGAGAACGAACCGCTCTTGCGCAGGACCGGTGCGCTCAACAGCATGAGACCGGCGATTCCTCCCCCGATGCCCCAGCCTATCGCCGCTAATGGCAAGCCTGATGGGAAGGGCGGCAGAAAAATCAGCACCAGCGCGGCGAGACAGGCCGCGCCCGCAAGCCCCGCGTAGGACGCCGGAATCTCGCGTCCGCCCGCGAGGAAGGTGGAAATCCTTGCCGACCGGAGCGGCAACCCGACAAAGCAGAGGGCCAAGGTCGCGAGCACGAATCCGAGCACGATTGCAACGCCTTCCGGCACGCCCACCCGGTCGAGGAGCACGATGAGACCGGCTCCGAGCGCAACAGCCGCTGCCGCGAAAGCCACGCGGCCATCGAGGCTGGCGCGGCTCTGGCGCTGCTCGTCGGTGAGATGATTTCGCAAAAGCAGGGCTCCGCTGCGTCAATCGGCTGAGGCGTGGGCTTGCGCCCGCGCCAAGGGCGATGAAAGATAGAGTTGGTACCGGTGCGTGACTACCCCCGCTCAGCATATCCGAACTGGATCAATGTATATGCGGGGGATTTCGTGCATGAAGGCCGAAGATCCAATCGGCCGTCGCGGCCAATCAGGGGGAAACGCGTGGACCAGACATCGACACGCATATTCATTGCAGACGATCATCCCCTCGTGCGCGGTGCCTTGCGTCAGGCCGTGTCCGGCGCGGTCGCGGATGCCGACATCGTCGAGTGCGGCGATCTCGAATCGCTGAGCGCGGAACTCGAGAAGAACTCGGACGCCGATCTGATCATGCTCGATCTCACCATGCCGGGCGTGCGCGGATTTTCCGGCCTCATGTATCTGAGGGCGCAATATCCGGGCGTTCCGGTGGTCGTGGTCTCGGCCAACGAGGACCGTGGCGTCATCCGGCGCTGTATCGACTTCGGCGCCTCGGGATTCATCCCCAAGACGACCGACATCGAGGCCATGCGACAGGCGATTCGCAGCGTGCTCGCGGGCCAGACCTGGACCCCGGCCGACGTCGATCTCGCCGGCCCCGCGGACAAGGAAACGGCCGATACGGTGCGCCGCCTGTCGTCGTTGACGCCCCAGCAGGTGCGCGTTCTCATGATGTTGTCCGAGGGCCTGCTCAACAAGCAGATTGCCTACGAACTCACGGTATCCGAGGCGACCGTCAAGGCGCATGTCTCCGCCATCCTGCAGAAGCTCGGGGTCGAGAGCCGCACGCAGGCGGTCATCGCGGCCTCGAAAATCGAGGCCGGCCAGTGGCAGAGCGTGTCGCCGGAGGGCTGAGCGGCGCATCACGCCCCGCTTTCGCCGCAAGTCGACCCGATAGATCGTGTGCTCCGACGATCCCAAGGGGAAATGTGCCATGCGCTACGGATTCCAGGGTGCCCGTGCCGTCCTCCTGCTGGCCAGTCTCACGATGCTGGGGGCTGCCGCTCGCGCGCAGGACGTCCCGCCCACGGAGAACGGCCGTTACACGATGACGCCGGCCGAAGGCGGTTTCATGCGGCTCGATACCCGCACCGGCGCGGTGTCGCTCTGCACCGCGACGAAGGCGAGCGTCGAGTGCCGCCTCGCGCCCGACGAGCGCACCGCCCTCCAGCAGGAGATCGACCGGCTCGCAAGAGAGAATGCCGAGTTGAAGACCCGGGTCGCCGCCGCCGCAGCGCCGCGTCCCTCGATCCCGCTTCCCAACAAGGACGAGATGGATCGCGCGCTGAATTTTGCCGAAAGCTTCATGCGACGCATGATGCGAATCATGCGCGAGGAAACGCCGCCGGACCGCATCTGAGTGCCTGAGTATCCCGCCTCTGCCCGTTGAGGGGCCATTGCAGGAGCCAATCCATGATACAGCAGGACCTCGAACCGCCCGCCATCAGAGGGCCAGCCTCCGGCTCGCCGCCGCCACGCGGCGCGCCGCGCTGGTCGACGACCGAGGATCAAGCGACCCCTATGGCTGAAAACGCTGTCACCCGCTTTCTCGGCGGCTCTCCCATTGCGGTCGCGGTGCGACTCGCCGTCGTTTCCCTGATCGTCGGCGCCTTGCTGATGTGGCTGGATATCCGCCCCATTGACGTTATCCACGGCGTCGAGCGCTTCTTCCAGCGCCTGTGGAACATGGGCTTCGAGGCGTTCCGCGACATCATCCAATACTTGATCGCGGGTGCGGTGATCGTCCTGCCGGTCTGGTTCGTGATGCGCCTGCTCTCGATGCGGGGGCGCTAGAAACCGGCGGCGAAATGCGCGGCGCGGGACCCGACGATCTGGTCGAGGCTCCGCCCGCTGTCCCGCAGCTTGCGGGCAATGCCGTTATGGATCTCGCCGATGAGGCCCGGTCCTTCGAACACCAGCACGGAATAGATCTGTAGCAAGGTCGCCCCCGCCTCGATCTTGGCGAAGGCCGTGTCCGGCCCGTCGATTCCACCCACTCCCACGAGCGGAAACTGCCTGTCGACCCGCAGATACGCGGCCGCCAGCATTTTCGTCGACAGTTCGAACAGCGGACGTCCGGACAGGCCACCGGTCTCGCGCGCCTCCGGACTGCGCAAGGTCGGCGGGCGCTCGATGGTCGTATTGCCGATAATCATGCCGTCGACCGCCCGCGCACGTGCCACGCGCACGACATCGTCGAGATCACCCTCGGTCAGGTCCGGGGCGATTTTCAGCAGCAACGGCTTGCGGCCGTATTTTTCCGCCATGACGTCACGCGCCTCGACCACACGCGCCAGCAGATCGTCGAGCGCGGCCGCCTGTTGAAGATCCCGCAGGCCCGGCGTGTTGGGAGAGGAAATATTGATCGTGAAATAGCTCGCGACATCTGCGAAAGCGCGGATGCCCGTCACATAATCGCCGGAGCGATCGCTCGAGTCCTTGTTGGCGCCGACATTGATGCCGACGATGCCGCCGCGTCCCGCCCGCGCCACCAGCCGCGCATGGGCGACCGCATGTCCCTCGCTGTTGAAGCCGAGGCGGTTGATCACGCCGAGGTCCTCGGCCAGGCGAAACAGCCGGGGTTTTGCATTTCCGGGCTGTGGCAGCGGGGTGATCGTGCCGATCTCGACATGGCCGAAGCCCAGTCGCAGCAGGGCGTCGGGCACCTCGCCGCCCTTGTCGAAACCGGGCGCCATGCCGAGCGGCGCGGGAAAATGCAGGCCGAAAGCCTCGACCGCGAGGCTCGGGTCCGGCGCCGGCGCGCGCGGGATCGGCAGGTGTTTCAGGGCCTTGATGGTGGCGCGATGCGCCTGCTCGGGCTCCATGGCGAAGAGGAGCGGTCGCGCAAGCCGATTGACCAAACCGCTCATGGCAGGATCGCTCCGAAATCATGGGATTGGCCGAGCCAGGGCAGGGGATCGACGCGGGCGATTTCATCCACGCGCAGGGGCCGATAGAGATGAGGAAAAAGATCGCCGCCGCGCGAAGGCTCCCATTTCAGGTCTGGCGCGAGGCCGTCGGCCTCGACCGAAACGACGACGAGATCGCGTTGCCCCGCGAAGTGCTTGGCTGCGGTTTCCCGGGCTTGGTCGGCGGTGGAGAAATGGATGAAGCCGTCGGCGAGATCGACGGGCGCGCCGGTGAAAACACCGGCCTCTTCCGCCTCCTGCCAGAGGCTGGCAGGGGCGATCTTGTAAATCACGGGCACGGTTGAGTGGCTCCTCTATGACAGAGAAGCTAGCCGGGAAGGGGGCCTGCGCACAAGGGCGGCTCGTTATTTCCTGGTGATGGCCAGCAAATCAATCGCTGCAGACGAGTTCGCGCGTCGCCTTGGTCGTCCCGTTGGGGAGGCGCAGCCTGTGGATCGCGTAAACGCAATCCTCGTCGTCAGGGCCGTAGGCTCGGACGAGCTGCGTCGAGCGCATAATAGTCAGCGGGCGCATGGCGGGATTGGTGCTGGCGTCCGGGCTGAACGTGATCGCAGCGCCCGCGACGCCGATGCCAAGCACCGTGATCGCGAAAACAGTGGCTGCGACACAGAGGCGGTCGCTTCTTCCGATCCTGCTCAAGATGCTCGCCATGACTCGTCACTCCTGTGCCGCATCTGGAAACGCCGTCGACGCCGCGAAGGTTGCGCTCTCCCGAAGACTTTGCCGGAATTGTGATGAGCCCCGCCGCGAACGGGGCTCGTGCACATTTTATTCGCACACGCGGATGCGGCGATTGCCGAGAAATCGACCACCGGGGCTGTAGACGGGGCGGCGCTCCATCCAGCAATCCTCGGAATAGCCCGGCTGCGTATTCGAGGCCATGGCGCCCAGCGCCAGCGCGCCGACGACGCCAGCAGCGACCGGCGCGCCCCAGCCATATCCGTGGTGATGATGGGGATACCAGGCGGCTGCGGGCGTCGCAGTCGCGGCGATGCCGAGGCCGAGCGTCGCGGCGCCGGCGATGGCGGTGAGGGTCTTGCGGGCGACGATGGCGTTCATGGCTTGCTCCTGTCCAGATCTCGCTCTCGATCGCCTGCCGTTTTGTCTGGCCCGATCGATTGATGTTGAGATTAGCGTCCTGCCTCCGGGCCGCTGTGCGCCAAAGCACAGCTTGGACGGGCATGACGCCTTGACCCGGCGCCGTTAGCGGCGCTGATGGGCGCATGGCCCATTACGCACGCTCTTCCGGCAATCTGGCTGCAGATCGCCGCTATGATTACGCTCGTCATTCCGCCGCCGAGGGCGATCACGCCGTCGCTGCCGACCTGCTCATGCAGACGGTGGAATTGGCGCCCTCCTGGCCGGCAGCCTGGTTCGCTCTGGGCGAAGCGCGAGAAGCCTCCGGCGATGCGACGGGCGCAATAGCTGCCTTCGAGCGCACCGCCCTGCTCGATCCGGAAGGGTCTTTCGGCTCGACGCTGCGCCTCGCGCGGCTGGGCGCGCAGGCCTCGCCCGCGAGTCCGCCGGACGCCTATGTCCGCGATCTCTTCGATCAATATGCCGAACGCTTCGAGCGCCATCTGCTCAAAGGACTGGCCTATCGCGGCCCGCGCATCCTCGCTGGAACCATCGATCGCGCGTGTCTCGCCACGGGCCGTCCCAACCGATTCGGCACCGCAATCGATCTTGGCTGCGGAACGGGCCTGGCAGCGCAAGAAATCGGCCCGCGATGCGAGGTGATGGACGGCGTCGACCTCGCGCCCGCGATGGTCGCGCTCGCCAAGGCGACGGGCCTCTACCGCAAGCTGGAGGCCGCCGAGATGCGCGCCTTCCTTGAAGACTACGCCGACGCCACCGTTGATCTCGTCCTCGCGGCTGACGTCTTCGTCTACCTGGGCGATCTCGAGCCCCTGTTCGCGCAGGTGGCGCGGGTGCTGTGCTCAGGCGGCATGTTCGGCTTCACGGTGCAGGTCGCCACAGGACCCGAGTTCAATCTCGGTCCGGACCTGCGCTACACGCATTCGCGCGTCTATCTCGAACGTCTCGCGCATCTGCACGGGTGGAGCATCGCCGCCCTGGACGAGGCGTCGATCAGGCAGGATCGCGGCATCGACGTGCCGGGACTGGCGCTTGTGATGGCGGCACCCTAGTTTCAGCGGGTGCCGAAACCCAAGAAAGCCGCCGCCGCGCCTCCCGCCTCACTGCCTCCCCTTTTTGCGGATTGGTTCGCGACACGCGGCTGGGCTCCGCGCGAGCATCAATTGTCGCTCCTCGCCCGCGCGCAGGCTGGCGAGAGCGCGCTTCTCGTCGCCCCCACCGGCGCGGGCAAGACACTCGCGGGCTTCCTGCCCTCGCTCGTCGAGCTGGCGGCGATGGCAAGTGCGCCGCGCAACGCCCCCGGCGGCCCCGGTCTGCATACGCTTTACATCTCGCCGTTGAAGGCGCTCGCCGTCGATGTCGCGCGCAATCTGGAAATCCCGGCCGCCGAGATGAACCTGCGCCTGCGCATCGAGACGCGCACCGGAGACACCTCGGCCTCAAAACGCCAGAGGCAGCGCCGCGATCCGCCGCAGATCCTTCTGACGACGCCGGAGCAATTGGCCCTGCTGCTGGCGAGCCCCGATTCGCATACCGTGTTCGCGACGGTGCGCCGCGTGGTGCTCGATGAGTTGCACGCCATGGTCACCTCGAAGCGCGGCGATCTTCTCGCGCTCGATCTCGCCCGCCTGCGCTCCATCGCGCCGGGCATGACCGCTGTCGGTCTGTCCGCCACCGTGCGCGATCCCGATGAGTTGCGCCGCTATCTGGTCGCGCAGGACGGCGAGCCCCGCATGGCTGCCCTCGTGACCGCGCCGCCGGGCGCGGCGGCCGATCTCTCCATGCTCGACACGCGCGAGCGCCTGCCCTGGTCGGGGCACGGCGCCGGCCATGCGATCGGCGAGATCTATGCGCAGATCAAGACGGCGCAGACGGCGCTGATCTTCGTCAACACGCGCGCGCAGGCCGAAGCGATCTTCCAGCATCTCTGGCGCATCAACGACGACAACCTGCCCATCGCCCTGCATCACGGCTCGCTCGATGCGAGCCAGCGCCGCCGGGTCGAGGAGGCCATGGCGGCGGGCCGGTTGAAAGCCGTCGTCTGCACCTCGACGCTCGATCTCGGCATCGACTGGGGCGCTGTCGATCTCGTCATCAATGTCGGTGCGCCCAAAGGCGCGAGCCGTCTCACGCAGCGCATCGGCCGCGCCAACCACCGGCTCGACGAACCCTCGCGCGCGATCCTCGTGCCCTCCAACCGCTTCGAGGTTCTGGAATGCCGCGCCGCCATCGATGCGGCGCGCGAAGGTGCGCAGGATACGCCGCCCGCCCGGAGCGGCGCGCTGGATGTTTTATGCCAGCACATCCTGGGCATGGCCTGCGCGTCGCCCTTCGACGCCGCTGCGCTCTATGATGAAATTCGTAGCGCCGAACCCTATGCGCAGCTGGACCGCGAGACCTTCGGCGACGCGCTCGATTTCGTGGCGACAGGCGGCTATGCGCTGCGCACCTACGACCGCTTCGCCAAGATCCGCCTCAACCGCGACGGACTCTGGCGCATCTCGAATCCCGCTGTGGCGCAGGCCTATCGGATGAATGTCGGCACCATCGTCGAGGCCGACATGCTGAAGGTGCGTCTCGTGCAGGGGCGGGCGCAGCGCGCGGCCCCAGTCGCATCGAAACCCAGCCGCTTCGGCACGCTCTACGCCCCGACGCGCCTCGCTCCGGGCGCGGGGTCGAGCGCCGTCTACACAGGCCCGCTGCGGCGCGGCGGCCGCGTGCTGGGTGAGATCGAGGAATATTTCCTGGAGACGCTGGCCCCCGGCGACACCTTTCTCTTCGGGGGAGAAATACTTGCGCTGCAAGGCATCGTCGAAAGCGAAGCGCTGGTGTCGCGCGCCCGCAGCGACACGCCGAAAGTGCCGTCCTACGCGGGCGGAAAGTTCCCGCTCTCCACTTATCTCGCCGACCGCGTGCGCCGCATCCTGTCCGACCCGAAATTGTGGAAGCGCTTGCCTGTGCAGGTGTCCGAATGGCTCGAATTGCAGGCGCATCGCTCACTTGTGCCCTCGGCCAGCGATCTTCTCGTCGAGACTTTCCCGCGTGGCGGGCGCCATTATCTCGTCGCCTACCCGTTCGAGGGGCGGCTGGCGCACCAGACGCTCGGCATGCTGCTCACGCGACGTATGGAGCGCCTTGGACTGAAGCCGATGGGCTTCGTCGCCAATGAATATGCGCTCGCCGTGTGGAGCGTCACCGATGTCGGCACGCGCGCCACGAAGGGGCTTGTGTCCATGGACGAGCTCTTCGCGCAGGATATGCTGGGCGACGATCTGGAGGAATGGCTGCAGGAATCGGCTCTGATGAAGCGCACCTTCCGCCAATGTGCCGTCATTTCCGGCCTGATCGAACGCCGCTTCCCAGGCAAGGAGAAGAGCGGGCGTCAGGTCACCATGTCGACCGATCTCGTCTACGATGTGCTGCGCCGCCACCAGCCCGACCACATCCTTCTGCGCGCCGCCCGCGACGATGCGGCGACGGGTCTCCTCGACCTCGTCAGGCTGAGCGATATGCTGGCGCGCATACAGGGGCGAATCATCCACAGGGATCTCGACCGCGTCTCGCCACTGGCTGTTCCGGTCATGCTGGAAATCGGCCGCGAGCCGGTCTATGGCGAGGCGCAGGACGAAATTCTGGCCGAGGCCGCGCAGTCCTTGATTGAGGAAGCGTCGTGAGGGGAACAGGCGGCAGCATGGAAGGGACGACGACAAGGACGACGGCGACCCTGGTACCCGTACTGTCTCCCGACAGCATCGAGATTGCCGGCGTGAGCTTCATGGCGGATGCGGCGGGCGCGCTCTTCCTCGAGTCCGACGGCCTGCTCGTGCTGGCTGACCTGCATCTCGAAAAAGGGTCGAGCTACGCCACGCGCCGCGTCTTCCTGCCTCCCTACGACACGGCGGCGACGCTGGCCCGGGTGACGGCTCTGGTTGCACGATATCGCCCGCGCACCGTCATCGCGCTCGGCGATTCCTTCCATGATCGCCGCGCCGCCGAGCGTATCCATTACGCCGACCGCGACATGCTGCGTGCCTTGCAGGCGGGCAGGGACTGGATCTGGATCGCTGGCAACCACGACCCAGACCCGCCGCGCGATCTCGGCGGTCAGGCGCTTGAGACATTCAGTCTCGGCGCCATCGTTTTCAGGCATGAGCCGACACAAGGGGTGGCACGCGGAGAGATTTCCGGCCATCTGCATCCCGTGGCGCGCGTCGTCACGCCACGAGGCAGCCTGCGCAGGCGGTGCTTTGCCAGCGACGGGGAGCGTTGCGTCATGCCCGCCTTCGGCGCCTTCGCGGGAGGGCTCAATCTGCGCGATGCCGCCTTTGCGCGGCTGTTCGGTGGGCGTGCGCCGCGCGCTCATGTGCTCGGACGCGACAGGGTCTACGCCGTCGCCGATCATCATTGCCACGGCGACTGACCTAAAGCACGAGTCCGCCGGTGCCCTCGAGCACGGGCCGCCAGAGCCATGTGGCGGTCAGCGCCAGCAGGACCGCGAGCGTCAGGCCCAGCCGCAACGCGCCGAACCAGCGCGGCGCGCGCGCCGAATGCACGAGATGCGCGTCCCAGGCCCATTGCACGAGGAAGGCCGCGGCGAGGATGCCGAGGGAAAAGGCGAGGTTCTGCACATTCACGAACGCCGCCGCCCAGGCGATCAGCGACGGTACGATACTCACGCCGAAGGATAGCCCGCGCTGCATGGGATCGCGCTCGCGCATGGCGAGCCCCCAGCCGATTCCGCCCAGAAACGACAGGATCGAAGCCGCGTAGAAGATCAGCGCGGTCACCGCCCGCTCGCGCGTCATGTCGTCCTGCGCGAAGATCTGCACCGCCGTGAGCCCGAAGAATGGAATCAGGCCGCCCACGCCCAGCAGCAGCGCGGAGACGGGGATCGCGCGATCCTCGCCGAGGGGTTTGTCGGACATGATGGTCATGGATCAATCGTCTCGCTGACGCCGGCGTTACCTGAACATAGGCCTATCGGGTCGCAGCGCCAGTTCAGAGCGATGAAACGCGGTCCGTCGCCTTTGAGCCGCTCCGCGGCGCCGATGCCGGCGGCGTCGCGGAAACCGGCCGGCCATCCGCCCGGGGGGCGCTCAGCAAGGCATCGATCGAGGCTTCGTTGGCCGAGGCGACCGGTGCCTGGAGCGCGAATGTGTCCGCCGCGACCTTGGCCTCGGCGAGCTGGCGCGGCTGGAGGCGCGCAGCCACCTCGTCGCGCTTCTTGAGCGCATCCGTGTCGCCCTGCGCGGCGGCGAGCGCCAGCCACTTGTAGGATTTCGTGAGATCCTGTTCGACGCCGAGGCCGCGCGCATAGAGAATCGCCAGATTGTACTGGCTGTCGCGCACGCCGTGCTCGGCGGCGTTCTGGAACCAGGAAGCGGCCAGCGAATAGTCGGGTTTGCCGTCGACGCCGTCGGCCATCAGCACGGCCAGGTTGTGCATGGCGCGCACGTTCCCGGCATCCGCGGCCTTGCGATACCAGATCGCCGCGTCCTTGGAGGACCGCGTGACGCCGATTCCTTTTTCATAGAGAGCACCGAGCCGATATTGCGCAGGCGCGCTGTTCTTCTCCGCAGCCTTGCGGAACCATTGCACTGCCATCGCGGGGTCGCGCGGCATGTCGCGCCCGTCGATATAGCGTGCGGCCAGCTCGTACTGCGCATCGGCGTTGCCGGCATTGGCCAGATCGGCGAGCGCCGCGGTCTTCACCGGCGGCTTGGGAATGGAGCTCACCACCACGGGGTCGCTCGTCTGTTCGGCCTGCTGCCGGCTGGTCATGGGCTCGGGCGAGAGCATCATGTCGGCGCGCTTCTCGGCTCGGGCCGCCGGTGCGTTGACGACTTCTGCCTTGCCGGCAGGCTGCGCGGAGGGCGAGGTCGATGGACCCTGCGAAAGCTTGGGCTGCGACTCGACCATAGGCTGCTCGCCGCCCGAGTGGTCCGTCAGCGAACGGGCAACCTGAAGCGCGCCGATCAGCAGGACGAGACCTGCGAGGCTGATCAGGATCGGACGCGCCTTTCCCTTCAGAAGCGCCATCCCACCAGGGGATTTGACGCCCGGCTCGGCGGTTTCGTCGGTTGCGCTCGCCGCGGCCCGGGCGCGGGACCGCGCGTCGTTCAGTGCGGCCTCGACCGAGGACGCGACGCGCCCGATCCTGCTGGGGGCCTCGGATGCGCTTTGCCCCGTGGTGTGCGCGGCGCGTCTCGCGGCTGCGATGAAACTGGCCTGGGCGACCTTGGGCTCGTTGCCCATCGGCATCGCGAGATCGCTGTGACCATTGGTCGGATCTAAATCCGCCTCGTGCTGGGCGGAGCCGCGCCGCGGCGTGGGCGAAAAGCCGGAGCCCGGTTCGATCAGGATGTCATCCGCATCGGTGGAGGCGGGCGCTGCCGCAGGCGCGGCAACTTGGACCTTCGGCGCGGCATCGGCGACGGGTCGCCGCTCGGGACGCATGCTTGCCGGGTCGATGTTGGCGGCACGGGAGGGCGTCTCGTTGGCCAGACCTTCGCGCGCCGGACGCGCTGCCTCGAAAGTCGGCATGGGGCCCGCCGCCAGCGGTACCTCAGCGTGCATGTCCTGCGCCCGCAATCCGCCGATATCGTCTTCAAGGAGCGCCAGGCGATCGACGACCTTTTCCAGGGTTTCGTGAACGGCTGTCAGCGTGGAATGCGTGCGCCTGTCAGACTGGTCCTGCATCGTGCGCAGGTCCGAAATTTCTCGAACGATGACGTCGGGCGCGATGCCGCTGGCGGCTGTGGGCGCCAGGGCTGTGTCACGAACGGCGTCGCGCGCCGCGGCTTCGGCCGCATCAATGGCCGCGTTGCGCGTCTCTTCGAGCTGCCCGAACAGATCGGCCATGGTGCGTTCGAGCGCGCTGATGGCTTCGCTCGATTCACCCGAGCGCTCCAGCCGTTCGGCAAGGCGCATGACCTGGTTTTCGAGTGCCTGAAGGGCGCGCGTGTCATGATTTCCGGCACTCACCCGCTCGATCTTCGCGGCGAGCTGGCCCACCATTTCCTCCAGCCGTTCGTCGCGCGGCGGGGGCGCTGCGTTTTCCGTCTCGCGCTGGCGAACGACCGCGCGATGAACGCTGTCGATCCGCTGGGACAATGCGGCGATCTGCTCGCCAAAGGCGGGAAGGGCTGGATCGGCGTTCGATTTGTCGAGTCGCGACATCAGCACATCGTGCAGGTCGGAAATTCGGCTGTAGATTTTCTGCGTATCGCCCGTGGCGCTTTCATCCCACGCCGGACGCGGCTGGGCGATGGCTGCATCGATTTTGTGCGCGAGTTGCGAGACATGCGATTCGAGCGCGCGCAAAGCCGGCTGGTGCGCCATGCGTTCGATCGACTGACGCATTTCACCGAGCGTTTCCGTCAGGTGCTCGGGCAGGGCCGTGGCGTGCGGGGCAAGGGAGCGTGCATCGCCCTCGGCAGCGCGCAACCCGGCATTGGCCGCCATCCTGTCAATCGACTGGCGGATCTGGGACAGGGTCTCGACGAGATGGTCAGGCATCTCGCCGGTGCGCGATGCGAGATTTGCAACCTGCGCTTCGATTGCACGAAGCCCCGGATTTGCCGCAACCTTCTCAATCGACTGGCGAAGGTCCGTCAGCGTTTCCACCAGACGATGCGGCAGGTCGCCAGACTTGGCTGCGAGTTCCGAGATCTGCGCCTGGACGGCCCGCAGCGCCGGGTTTGCAGCGACGCTGTCGATGGAATAACGCATCTCTTCGAGCATCTCGACGAGCGAGGCGGGCATCTGGCCCGAACGCGCAGTCAGGTCCGCCACGCGCCTTTCGACGTCGCGCAGCGCAGGGTTTGAGTCGACGCGATCGATTGAATCCCTGATCGAGTCGAGTGTCTCGACGAGATAGGACGAGAGCGCATCCGGGCGTGCCGCGAGCTGGTCGACGCGCTCGCTCAGTCCGGCTATCTGCCGTTCCAGGCCTTCGGTCGACATGGGCCGGGCTAGAACGTCCGACAGCATGCGCCCGATTTCGTCGGTCTGGCGCTTCAGCTTTTCGAAGCCCGACCGGTCGAAGCCGGTCGCGGTCATCGCGTCGATCTTCTGGTGCAGGCGGCGCAGCTCCTCACGCATCGCCTCGGCGATGGCATGGGGCGAGGAGGCTGCCAGCGAATGGCGGATCTCGTTCAGCACGCCTTCGATGGGGGCCAGCGCGCCATCCTGCACGCCGTTGCGACGCGACTCGTCGATACGGACGACAAGCGCATGGACAGCCTCTTCCAGGCCCGGCGAGGTGCCGCGCTGCGCAAGCAGCCCGATGGCGCGCGAGATTTCGGCGAGCTGGTGGCGCAGGAAATCGAGATCTGGATGAGCGACGCGGGCGGCCTCGGCCTTGCGCCGTTCGTCGCGCTGCGCGGATTCGTGACGCAGGCTCTGCAACTGTTCGGCGAGCGAGGTCATGCCCTGATGCAGGGCTGCCTGCATCCCGTCGCTCTCCGCCGCCTGCATGGGCGCGGTGGCGTAGGCGGGCATTGCAAGCGGATCGCGCGCCGACGGAACCGGTGCGGGCGCAAGGCCCTGCTGCGGATCGAAGCCGTGCGTGCGGTCGAGCGACTTCTGCCGCCGCATGATTTCGGAGATGGCGCTGGAGGCCGGCCCGTCTTCCGTAATTGGTCCCGGCTTTGCGTTCCGTCCGGCCGGAAAGACAACTTCGCTGGGAGCGTCGAGCGACGAAATCAGCAGGTTGAGCTTGTCCTCGATGCGGCGCAGGTGCTCGTCGCCGGCGGCTGCCTTCGTCGCCGCGACGGGCTCGGGCGCGCTGGACTCACGCGGCAGGCGGTCCGCGAGCCGTGACAGCTGGCTTTCGATTTCCGCCAGCGCCTGTTCGTTCTTCGCCGCAGGCTCCTTGCGTCGGGCGATCTGCTCGACGCGTTCTTCAAGGCTGGCCATGGCCGAGCGCAGAGGGCGCAAATGGGAGGATTCGTCGCGCTGTGAGATGTGGCCCTCGATCTCGGCGAGACGCCGCGCAACCTTCGAAAGGGCGTCTTCCGTGCGCTCCGCCTGCTGCCGATGGCGGCTTTCGAACATCTCGACGGCTTCGTCGAGAAGATGCTCGGAACGTGCTTCGGGCAGACGCATCCTGGGCCGGGTTTCGCGTGTCGTCTCAACGCGGGGCGTTGCGCGGCGGGTTTCGGCGCGCCGGCGTTGCGGCGGAGAATCTTCGTCGTCGCTGATGGAAGAACCTGCCTCGAAACGGGCTTCCCGCCCTACTTTACGAACGTTCGCGACGGGTCTGGCAGACCGCCGTGCGGGCCTTGGATCGTCGAATTCGCTCAGGCGTGCGAGCCGGGCTGTCACTGCCTCGAGCTGGTCTTCCTCGTCGATTTCGCCGAACTCCACGCCGGAATCCGAGGCGCTCTCTGCGATGACGCTGTGAAGCCACTCCCCAAGCGTCATCCCCGCGCGTTGCGCAGCGTCTTTCGCAGCTTCGCGCACGTCGAAGCCGACGCCTTTGATGCTCCAGGGAACCGACTTGTTCATTGTCACGTCCACGGGCTCAAGGCCCTCATTGCAAAGGGGCGCGCGTCGTTCGATCCAGGAGAATCACCGAGGCACCGCCTTGGGCAACTCTCCTGCAAACTGGGTAAACAGCCCGTTAAGACTGATCATTTTTGGCACATCCCGCAGGGGTGAGATGCGGTTGTAATCTTAATAATTCTGCAATCTCTAGTTGCAAACGGCAGCGACTCAGCTTCTAATCAGCTTCGTTGATATTTCCAGCGACGCACCCGCGAGGGTGCAACATTCCGGTTTTTCATATGTCTGACGAGGTGGTTATGCTGATTCAGGACAATTTGTCGTCCGCTCCTCTCGATCAACGTGCAGCCCATGATGCCGAGCATTCCGCGGCGGAGGCCGAATTCGTTACGATCGGAGATATTGCGCGCACTTACGGCGTGAGCCTGCGCGCCTTGCGCTTTTACGAGGAGCGCCAGCTCCTTCAGCCTGTCCGCCGCGGTATGGCGCGTCTTTACGACATCCACGCGCGCGCGCGGCTCGAACTGATCCTGAAGGGCAAGCAACTCGGATTCACCCTGACGGAAATCCGCGCCATGCTCGAGAATGGCGGAGATCCCGTCCAGGACCTGAAGCTGACGCTCGCCCCCGCGCAGGTGCTCGATCAGATTGCCATGCTCGAGCGCCAGCGGGCAGACATCGAGATCGCGATCCAGGAGTTGCGCGCCACGCAGGAGCGCCTGGAAGATGCGATCGGCGGACCCGCGCCGCGCCGCGTCATGGTGGCCTGATCCAAAGCGTCCGGCGCGCGGCGATTGGGTGTCTCTTTGCAGTGCCGCCCTTGTGGCTCTCTCCCCGCTATCTCACGATAGCGGGGTTATTTGCGTCGATGCGGGGACGCTGACGCCTCTTGCGAATGATGGTTAGATCGGCGCGCTCGGGCTTTCAGGCTTGAAGACGGCCCTGCATTCGTTTACATATGAACCAAATTCCAGAGAGACGACCGGGAGCGAGCCATGCCGAGCTACAAGGCGCCAGTCGAGGATGTGAAGTTTTTGCTCAACGACGTGTTGGGCTGGGACCGTTACAACAATCTTTCCGGTTTCGCGGAGGCAAGTTCCGACGTCGTCGAGGCCATCCTCGAGGAGGCTGCCAAGCTGTGCGAACAGGTGTTGCAGCCCCTCAACGCGACAGGTGACCGGGAAGGGTGCCTGCGCCAGCCCGACGGCTCCGTGAAAACCCCGAAGGGCTTCAAGGAGGCCTACGATGCCTTCGCAGAAGGCGGCTGGATCGGCCTCGCCGCCGATCCGGCATATGGTGGACAGGGCCTGCCATATACGCTCGCCGCCATCGTCAACGAATTCGCATCCGCGGCCAACATGGCGTTCTCCATGTATCCCGGCCTGACGCAGGGCGCGCTCGCCGCGTTGCTCGTCCATGGCAGCGACGCGCAGAAGAAGCTCTATGCGCCGAAAATGATCTCGGGGGCCTGGTCGGGCACGATGAACCTGACGGAGCCCCATTGCGGCACCGATCTCGGCCTGCTCAAGACGAAGGCCGTTCCGAACGGCGATGGCAGCTACGCCATCACGGGACAGAAGATCTTCATTTCAGCCGGCGAACACGATCTCGCCGAGAACATCGTGCATCTCGTGCTCGCGCGCATTGAAGGCGCCCCCGCTGGCACCAAGGGCATCTCTCTCTTCATCGTCCCGAAGTTCCTGCCCCGCGACGACGCGACCGTGGGCGCGCGTAATCCCGTCACTTGCGGCTCGATCGAGCACAAGATGGGCATTCACGGCAATTCCACCTGCGTCATGAATTACGATGGTGCGACGGGCTGGTTGCTGGGCGCGGAAAATCGCGGCCTCAATGCCATGTTCGTCATGATGAACGAGGCGCGTCTCGGCGTCGCCATCCAGGGCCTCGCGCAATCCGAGGTCGCCTACCAGAACGCCGCCGCCTATGCGAAGGAGCGCCTGCAAAGCCGCTCGCTCTCTGGTCCCAAGTCCCCCGACAAACCGGCCGATCCGATCATCGTCCACCCGGACGTGCGGCGCATGCTGCTCGAAATCCGCGCCTTCAACGAAGCCGCGCGCGCGCTGGTTCTGTGGACCGCACTTAAGAGCGATGTCGCCCATCGCTCGGGCGACGAGGCCACGATCCGTGCCGCCGACGACATGCTCGGGCTGATGACGCCGGTGCTGAAAGGCGTACTGACAGATGTCGGCTTCGCCAACACGGTCAAGGCGCAGCAGGTGTTCGGCGGGCATGGCTATGTCGGCGAATGGGGCATGGAGCAATTTGTCCGCGATGCGCGCATCGCCATGATCTATGAGGGCGCCAACGGCATCCAGGCGCTCGATCTCGTCGGCCGCAAACTGCCCAAGGACGGCGGTCGTGCGGTCATGGCCTTCTTCACGGAGGTCGGCGGATTCCTGAAAACGCACGGGAGCGACGAGTCGCTCAAAGCACTCGCCCCGGGCCTGAAGAGCGGCCTGGACGATCTGCAGAAAGCCACCATGTGGTTCATGCAGAACGCCATGGCCAAGCCTGACAATGCGGGGGCGGGATCGACTGATTACATGCACCTCTTCGGCCTCGTGGCGCTGGGCTATATGTGGGCGCAGATCGCGGTCGCAGCGGGCGCGAAAAAGGTCGCTGATCCCTCCAGTGCTCAGCTGATGGACGCGAAATTGATCGCCGGAAAATTCTTCATGGAGCGTATGATGCCCGAAACGGCGGCGCATCTGGCCCGGATCAGCACCGGCGCCGATACCATGATGGCCATGCCGGCCGACTCATTCTGAAGACCGGCGCCAAGAGCTATACGAGGGAGAGCAAGAGGATGGCCGACGCTTTCATCTACGATCACCTGCGCACGCCGCGCGGTCGCGGCAAGCCGGACGGTGCCCTGCATGAAGTCTCGACGCTCGGCCTTGCGACGGGCGCGCTGAAGGCGCTGCGCGACCGCAGCCAGCTCGACACGCATCTGATCGACGACGTGATCCTCGGCTGCGTCGATCCGGTCGGCGAAGCGGGCGGCGATATCGCACGCGCCGCCGCGCTCAGCGCGGGCTACGGCGATCATGTGCCGGGCATTCAGATCAACCGCTTCTGCGCCTCGGGGCTCGATGCCGTGAATTTCGCGGCCGCGCAGATCATGTCCGGCCAGCACGACATGACCGTCGGTGGCGGCGTCGAATCCATGAGCCGCGTTGGCATCGGCGCATCGGGCGGCGCCTGGCCCGTCGATCCCGCGATCGCCATTCCCTCCTATTTCATGCCGCAGGGCGTGTCCGCCGATCTCATCGCAACCAAATACGGCTTCAACCGCGATCAGGTGGATGCCTATGCGGTCGAGAGCCAGAAGCGCGCCGCGCAGGCTTGGGATGAAGGGCGTTTCGAGCGTTCCGTCGTGCCGGTGCGCGACGTCAACGGCCTCACCATTCTGGCGCGCGACGAGCACATGCGGCCCTCGACCGACATGCAGTCGCTCGGCCAGCTCAAGCCTTCTTTCGTGATGATGGCCGAGCAGGGCGGCTTCAACGCCGTCGCCATTCAGGCGCATCCTGAAATCGAAAAACTCCGCCATGTTCATCACGCGGGCAACTCGTCCGGCATCGTCGATGGCGCCGCAGCCGTGCTGCTCGGATCCGCCGAAGCGGGGATCGCAGCCGGCCTGAAACCGCGCGCGCGCATCCGCGCCTTCGCCAATATCGGCTCGGAACCGGCACTTATGCTCACCGGCCCCGTCGACGTCACCCGCAAGGTGTTGAAACGGGCGGGCATGAGCATCGGCGACATCGATCTCTTCGAGGTCAACGAAGCCTTCGCCGCCGTTGTCCTGCGCTTCATGCAGGCCTTCGATCTCGGCACGGACAGGATGAACGTCAACGGCGGCGCCATTGCGCTCGGTCATCCGCTCGGCGCAACGGGAGCCATGCTGATCGGCACCGCGCTGGACGAGCTGGAGCGCACCGGAAAATCGACAGCCCTGATCACGCTCTGCATCGGCGCGGGCATGGGCACGGCCACCATTATCGAGCGCGTTTGAGAAGCGGGAGACCGGACATGGACCTGAAGAATTTCCGCTTCGAAACCGATGCCGACGGCATTTCCGTTCTCACCTGGGACATGCCGGGCCGTTCCATGAACGTTATCACCGAGGAGGTGATGAACGAGCTGGAAAGCGTGATCGAGCATGTCGCGAGCGACCCCGCCGTGAAGGGCTGCGTCATCATTTCCGGCAAGGATACGTTTTCGGGCGGCGCCGATCTCGGCATGCTCGACGGCTCCGCGCGCCAATATGCCGAGATGGTGCAGACGCATGGAGAAGAGGCTGCGATGCAGGCCTTTTTCGATGCGACGCGCCGCCTGACCCTGCTCTATCGCAGGCTCGAGACGAGCGGCAAGCCTTGGGTCGCGGCCATTGACGGAACCTGCCTCGGCGGCGCCTTCGAACTCTCGCTCGCCTGTCACTACCGCATCGTTTCGGACGGCCCGAAGACGCGCGTCGGCCTTCCTGAAATCAAGGTGGGCCTGTTCCCGGGCGCGGGCGGCACGCAACGCGTTGCGCGCCTGATGCAGACCGGCGATGCGCTCCAGATGTTGTTCAAGGGCGAGCAGATCCGCCCGCAGGCCGCCAAGGCCATGGGTCTCGTCCATGCCATTGCACCCAGGGACGAATTGCTGGGCAAGGCGAAGGAATGGATCGCCGCCGGTAACAAGGGCGTTGCGCCGTGGGACGATCCGAAATTCCGCGCGCCCTCCGGAAAGGTTTTCTCGCCCGCCGGCATGATGGTCTGGCCTGCGGCCAACGCGATCTACCGTCGCGAGACGCAGGACAATTACCCCGCTGCCAAGGCCATCCTGCACGCCGTCTACGAAGGACTGCAATTGCCGATGGATCTCGCGCTCAGGGTCGAGAGCCGCTGGTTCGCGCATATCCTGCGCTCGAAGGAAGCGCGGGCCATGATCCGCTCGTTGTTCGTGTCCATGGGCGAACTCAACAAGGGTGCGCGCCGCCCGCCCGCGCAACCGCCTGCGAAGATCGCGAAGGTCGGCATCATCGGGGCGGGCTTCATGGGGGCGAGCATCGCCTATGTGTCCGCGCTCAACGGCATCGGTGTCGTGCTGATCGACCGCGACATAGAGGCGGCGGAGAAGGGCAAGGCGCATTCGCACAAGCTCATGTCCGACCAGATCGCCAAGGGCCGCGCCAAGACGGCGGAGCGCGACGCGCTGCTGGGGCTGATCGAACCCACCGCCGATTACGCGGCGCTCGCGTCTTGCGACCTCGTCATCGAAGCGGTGTTCGAGGATCGCAATGTGAAGGCCGAGGCCATGCGCAAGGCCGATGTGGTCATGAAGCCGGGCACGATCTTCGCGTCGAACACATCCACGCTGCCGATCACCTCGCTCGCTGAAAACGCTGCGCGGCCGGAGGACTTCATTGGCATTCACTTCTTCTCGCCGGTCGAGCGCATGATGCTGGTCGAAGTCATCGTGGGCAAGCGCACGGGTGACCGCGCGCTCGCGACCGCGCTCGACTTCGTGCGCATGCTTCGCAAGACGCCCATTGTCGTGAACGATTCACGCGGCTTCTACGCCAACCGCTGCGTGCTTAATTATGTGCGCGAGGGGCACCTCATGTTCGCCGAGGGCGTGCCGCCTGCGATGATCGAGAATGTCGCGCGCATGGCCGGCATGCCGGTCGGCCCACTGTCGCTGAACGACGAAGTCGCGCTGGACCTCGCCTGGAAAATCCTTCAGGCCACCAAGGCGGATCTCGGCGCGGATGCCGTCGATCCCCAGCAGGAGCGGTTGCTGGACGATCTCGTCAATCGCCACGCACGCCTCGGTCGCAAGAACGGCAAGGGTTTTTACGACTATCCGGAGAAGGGACCGAAAACCCTGTGGCCCGGCCTCTCCGAGTTGCAAAGCACGAAGTCCGATCCCGACCATCTCAACATCGAGGACATGAAGCATCGTTTCCTCGTGACGCAGGCATTGGAGGCCGCGCGCACGGTGGAAGAAGGCGTGGTCACCGATCCGCGCGAGGCGGATGTCGGCTCGATCCTCGGCTTCGGCTTCGCACCCTTCACCGGAGGCACGCTCAGCTACATCGACGGGATGGGCGTGGCCGAATTCGTGCTGCTCTGCGATCGTCTGGCCAAGACCTACGGGCCCCGTTTCACGCCGACAGATCTGCTGATCGAAATGGCCCAGAAGCACGAGACCTTTTACGGTCGCTTCGGCAGGAAGAGTCGCGCGGCCTGAGGGGCCTCGCACTCACTCTGCTGCGCCCATGGTCACGCGCCACTGGCTCAGCAATGAGCGCAGGGCAGCGGGCTTGAGGGGCTTGTTGAAGACGTGAATGTCTTTCTCGGCGGCGCGGCTGCGCATCTCGGGCGTGCGGTCGGCGGTCACCAGAGCTGCCGGCAATTTGGAGCCGAGTTTCCAGCGCAGCGCGACGATGGCCTCGATCCCGTCCGCCTGATCGAGATGGAAATCCGCGATGATCACGTCCGGCGTAAGTTGGCGCGCGTTCAGCGCCGACTCTGCATCGCGCTGGCTGGCGGCGGCAATGACATTGCATCCCCAGCCACCGAGCAGGGCGACCATGCCCTCCAGAATGCGGGGTTCGTTGTCGATCGCGAGCACGATCATGCCCGCAAGCGGCTGATGAACAGGGGCTGCCGTCGCGGGCGTGTCGGGGCTGACCGGCATGGCGGCGACGACGGGAAGTTCGACCCCAAAGATCGAGCCCTTGCCGAGCGTCGAGCGCAGGGTGATGCGATGCCGCATGACCTTGCTCAGGCGCTCGACGATAGACAGGCCGAGGCCGAGGCCGGGCGCTGTTTTCGCCGCCGGAGCCAGACGCTCGAATTCGCGGAAGACACTCTTTTGCTTGGCCTGCGGAATGCCGAGACCTGTATCCCAGACCTCCACGCGGAGGCGCTCACCGATTCTTCTACAGCCGATGAGCACGCGCCCGCGCGGCGTGTATTTGATTGCGTTGGAAATGAGGTTCTGCAAGAGCCGGCGAAGCAGCCTCCGGTCCGAGCGTACGCTGAGCGAACTCGGCACGAAGGTCAGTTCGAGACCGCGCTCGCGTGCCATGGGCTCGAACTCGATGCGCAATTGCCGGAGGATTTCCTCGACGCGGAAATTGCTCAGTTCGGCTTTCATGGCGCCGGAATCGAGCCGTGAAATATCGAGCAGTGCGGTCAGGATCTCCTCGACCGACTCGAGCGACATGTCGAGGTTATGCGCGAGCTTGCGTTCCGCCACGTCTTCCTCGGGCCCGAGGGCGCCATTGTCCATGCGCTCGAGCAGCGAGGTCGCGTAGAGACGGGCAGCGTTGAGCGGCTGCAGGATGTCGTGGCTGGCGGCGGCGAGGAAGCGCGTCTTGGACAGGTTCGCCTCGTCCGCCTCGGCCTTCGCGCGCGCCAGCTCGTGGTTGAGTCGCACCAGTTCCTCGGTGCGCTCGCGCACGCGTTGTTCGAGCGTCTCGTTGGTGCGCGCCAGAGCCTCTTCGGTCGCGACGGCTTCCGAGACATCGGTGTAGGTGGTGACGATGCCGCCATCGGGCAGGCGCGCGGAGCGGATCTCGATCACGCAGCTCACCGGCGGATACAGGCGAAGCCGGAAGGGCTCGCTCTCGTGCACGAAAAGCTCGAGCCGGGTGGCTATGTAATCGTCTTCCGAGCCGGGCCCATAGATGCCCCGCTCGGCATTGTAGCGCACGATCTCCTCAAGACCGATGCCGATCCGCAGTTTCTCGGGCGGCAGATCGAACAACTCGCCGAACTCGCGGTTCCAGCAGATCAGGCGCAGATCGGGATCGACGACGGTGATGCCCTGCCGCGCAAAGTCCAGCGCATATTGCAGCATGTCGCGGTTCTGCTGCAGCGACGACGAGGCTTCGTCGATGAGTTGCAGCGCCGCGCCGCGCGACATGTTGCGCCGTCGCACCAGAATCGACAGCACGAGCCGCGACGAGGCCGCGCCGATGGCGGAGGCCAGCATATGCTCGCCGAAGCGAAGAAGATGCGCGTCGGCTTCCAGTGTCATGGTGCGTGGCATGCCGCGTGTCGTCATGAACGTCTCGAAGGCGCGCCGCGTATGCTCCACCCCGAGATAGCGCCCGACGGTATTCTCGAGTTCGCGCGCTGTGATGCCGCCACCCCAGATGCGGAAGGCGGGTGACACCGGCTTTGAATTCGGGCCCACGAAAATCTGCGCCTGCAGCCGTTCGATGGGGCTGGGGTGACGCGTCAGCGAAAAGCCCACGAAGGTGAGAATGTTGAGCGAAAGGCTCCACAGCACGCCATGCACGAGCGGATCGAGATCCGCGCCGAGCAGGGCGGTCGGGCGCAGGAAGCCGATCCCGAGCGGCCCGTTGGTGACGAGCGAATCCATCGCCAGAGAGGCCGTGTCGAGCGAGGGAATGAGCAGCGTATAGGCCCATATGGCGATGCCCGTCATCAGCCCGGCCATCGCCCCTCGGGCATTGGCGCGCCGCCAGACGAGTCCGCCGATAAAGGCCGGCGCGATCTGCGCGATGGCCGCGAAGGAGAGCAGGCCGATGGACGCGAGCTGCGCCTGTCCCGCGAAGCGGAAATAGCCGAACCCCATGAGCAACAGCACGATAATCGAAAGACGGCGGACCACCAGGATCAGCGAGCCGAGGTCCCGCGACTCGATCCAGGCGCGGATACCCTGGCTCCGCAGCAGCCCCGGCATCACGAGATCGTTCGAGATCATGATGGACAGCGCGACGCTGGCGACAACGACCATGGCGGTGGCCGCCGAAAGGCCGCCCACGAGGCCTATCAGGGCTACGACGCCGGACTGGTTCAGCAGCGGTAGCGCCAGCACCGTCATGTCGCGATTGATGGCGCCCTCGGGCAAAAGGAGGCGGCCCGCGATGGCGAGGGGAATGACGAAGAGGTTGATCGCTACGAGATAAAGGGGAAAGACCCAGGCGGCGGTGGCAACGTCACGCTCGTTGCGGTTCTCCACGATGGTGACATGGAACTGGCGCGGCAGCAGCACGATGCAGCAGGCCGAAAGCAGGATCGTCGTGATCCAGATCGTCGCGTCGGGCGGATCCGACAGGATCGTACTGACCGAGGGAATCGCGCTGGCCCGTTCGGCGAGATCCGTGAATCCGTCGAACATCCACCATGTCACGTAGGCGCCCACGCAAAGGAAGGCGACGAGCTTGACGATGGATTCGGCGGCGACGGCGAGCATCAGCCCGTCCTGGTGCTCGGTCGCATTGATGTGCCTCGTGCCGAACGCCATCGCAAATCCCGCGAGCAGCAGCGTCACCAGCAGCGCCATGGCCCCCGCGCCCGGCGACAGCACGACCATGTGCTTGAGATCGAAAGAGGTGAGCACGGTGGTCAGCGACACCACGATGGCCTTGAGCTGCAACGCGATATAGGGCACCGCCCCCATGACCGCGATGAGCGCGACCATGGCCGCGACATACTGCGACTTGCCGTAGCGCGCCGCCACGAAGTCGGCGACGGAGGTGATGTTCTGCGACTTCGAAAGCCGGATGATCCGCAGGATGAACTTGTAGCCCAGCCCGATGACGAGCGCGGGGCCGATGTAGATCGGCAGGAATTCCAGCCCCTTCTCGGAGGCGAGACCTACGGAGCCGAAGAACGTCCACGAGGTGCAATAAACGCCGAGCGTCATGGCGTAGATCAGCGGCCGGGCTCTCTCGCCGACAAAACGGCGGCCGGTCGTATCCCCGAAATGCGCAATCGCGAAGAGGAGGCAGAGATAGACCAGCGCGGTCAGAACAGCGGCCCATCCGGCAATCATGGCGGTTCCCAATGTCAAAGACAGTTTAGTTTAGCACTCTACGCGGCGATATCACGCCTCTCTTTGCCGCCGGACTAGCCCCAGTGGCTCCATACCTTTAGAATTCGCGCCGTTACCCATTTTGAGCGGAGCTGGAATAAAAATGCTTAAGGATTTCAAGGAATTTGCGTTGCGGGGCAATGTCGTCGATCTCGCGATCGGCGTGATCATCGGCGGCGCGTTCGGCCGGATCGTCGATTCGCTGGTCAAGGACGTGATCATGCCGATCATCGGCGCGATCCTGGGTGGCCTCGATTTTTCCAATTATTTCATCGCCCTCTCGAAAGCCGTGACTGCTTCCAACCTCGTCGATGCGCAGAAGCAGGGCGCCGTGCTCGCCTGGGGAAGCTTCCTGACGGTCGTCGTCAACTTCATGATCATCGCCTTCATCCTCTTCCTCGTGGTTCGCGCCCTGAACACGCTGAAAAAGACCGAGCCCGCGCCGGCCGCTGTTCCGGCTCCCCCGAGCCGCAGCGAGGTCCTGCTGGAAGAGATCCGCAACCTGCTCGCCAAGCCTTGAGGTACCCGGCGGGTTCACCCGCCAGGGCCGCGACAGGAGTCGCCTTGCGCAGTCCCTCCCGGGCCGCGCAAGGTCGACCTTGCAAGGTCGTCCGATCGCATCCGTCGCATCCCAGGAGTCACTCTTGCCCTCGTCCAGGTTATCCGGTCCCTCAATGCCGGTGACGCCCGTCAGTCACCTCGCCAGCCTGCGGCCGGAGGCTCTGGCCGCTCCGGAAAGTGGCATCGTCGAGCTGTTCAATTATGGACGCGGACGGCAGGGATTGCTTCCGCTCTGGGTCGGAGAGGGCGATCTCCCCACGCCCGAGTTCATCCGCCGCGCAGCCGCCGATTCCTTCGCCGCCGGTGAGACCTTCTACACCCATCAGCGCGGTCTACCGGAAACGCGGGAGGCAATCAGCCGCTACATGACGCGCCATTACGGCACGAACAACGGACCGGACTCCTATTTCGTCACGGTCGGCGGCATGCATGCTCTCCAGATCGCCGTCCGCCTCGTCGCGGGCGTCGGCGACGACGTGCTCGTGGTGACGCCGGGCTGGCCTAATTTCGCAGGCTCGCTGGCGGCAGCAGGCGCGAGCGCTATCGATGTGCCGCTCGATCTCCGGTTCAAGCCGGCAGGTGGGCTCCAGTGGGCGCTGGACCTCGATCGCATGGCTGCATCCATCAGCCAGAAAACGCGCGCGATCGTCGTCAATTCACCGGGAAATCCTACAGGCTGGACGGCCAGCCTCGCCGAACTCGAAGGCATCCTCTCGCTCGCCCGCGCCCATGGTCTCTGGATCATTGCCGATGAAATCTATGGCCGCCTGACCTACGACGCGCCGCGCGCGCCGTCCTTCCACGACCTTGCCGACGCGAGCGACCGGATTCTCTACATCCAGACCCTTTCGAAGAACTGGGCAATGACGGGCTGGCGCATCGGCTGGCTGGAAGGACCCGCAGGCCTCGGGCAGGTGATTGAAAATCTCATCCAGTATTCGACCTCCGGCGTGGCTGTGCCCATTCAGCGCGGCGCCATCGCGGCCCTCGATCAGGGCGAAACTTTCGTGGCACATCAGCTCGCGCGCTTCCGGCAGAGCCGGGACATCCTGTGCAGCGCGCTGGAAGCCAGCGGGCGCGTGCGATTCGCGAAGCCTGAGGGCGCCTTCTATCTTTTCGCGGCCATCGAGGGGGAGGCCGATAGCTCGGCGCTGGCGAAGCGGCTCGTGGACGAGGCGGGCGTGGGGGTTGCCCCCGGCAATGCGTTCGGCCCGGGCGGGGAGGATCATCTAAGGCTGTGCTTCGCCTGTTCGCCCGAGCGCACGGCCGAGGCCGCCGACCGCCTCGTGCGTTGGCTCGCCCGCTGAGCACGGGGGATCGTATTGCAGCGCAAGATCGGGGATGCTCTAAACAAGCGGCTGTCCCGGCTCAGAATCGGGCGACGGCGAAGTCCCCGCAGGAGCCCATGAGCGAGAGTACGAGGTCCGCACCCATAACCGCTCCCGGTGACGAGCGTCCGCCCCGGGCGCCCGTTGCCTGGACCTACAGGTCCGGGCCGACCGGCGAGGCGACGACGCTGGCCGCCGCGCTGATCGGCGGTCTCGGGTTCCAATATTTCGGTGTCCCCGGGGGCGCGATGTCGGGCTCGGTGATCGCGGTCGCATTCATGTCCTACTTCGGCGCGGCGACCCCGATCGGGAACCTGCTGCGTCTCGTCGCCATGGCCATCACGGGCACCTCGATCGGCTCGGCCATCGAGCCGGCGACGTTGAAAAACATCACATCCTATCCTGTTAGCATCCTCATCATGGCCGTCTGCGTGGTGGCGGTCACGGTCTGTTCGGCCGCCGTCTCGATCCTCATCTCGCGCTGGTCCAAGCCCACGGCGCTGCTGGCCGCGGTGCCGGGCTCGATGGCCTACATCCTCTCGGTTTCGCTGACGATGGGGGCCGATCTGCCCCGCGTTGCCGTGGTGCAGATGTCGCGCGTCATCTTCCTTGTCGTGCTTTTGCCCCTGATTATCGTGGCGGAATCGGGCGTGCACCTTGGCCCCATCAGTGGCGTTCTGTCCGATCCGCCCCTCGTGCTCGCCTATACGGGCGCGGCGGCGGTCGCACTCGGCCTCGTGTTCGTGCGGCTGAAGATGGGCGGCGGCATGCTGTTTGGCGCGATGATCGCGTCGGGAATCATCCATGCGACGGGGCTTGCCCCGGGTCGCGTGCCCATGCCCATCATGCTGGTCGGCCAGATCATGATCGGCGCCTGGGCGGGCTCGCGGTTCGCGGGCTTCGACTGGACGCTGTTTGGCCGCACCATACTGGCCTCGAGCCTCGCCATCGGCACGTCGCTGCTCGTCTCCTTCGGCTTTGCGTCCTTCGCGTCGACGTTCCTCGGCATGCCGTTCGGCGCGACGCTGATCGCATATGCGCCGGGCGGACTGGAAGCCATGATGGTGCTTGCGCTGGGGTTGGGAATCGACCCGCTCTTCGTGAGCGCGCATCACTTCTCGCGCTACTTCCTCATCAACCTGACGCTGCCCTTCATCGTGCAATATCTGATGAAGCGAGATCGCGAAAAAGGTCTTTGACCCAACATCCAGACAGCAAAAAGCCGCCGGCGCGAGCGCACCGGCGGCTCGAAAATAACGGGAAGACGCCTACTCGGCGGCGACGGCGTTGTAATCGGGATCGATCGAGCCCGTCATCGTGCCCGAAGATTGCGGCATGGTGCCGAAGGGCAGGCCAAGCCGGCGCCAGACGTCGCGCAGCGCCTCGACCATTTCAGCGATATGCGCGTCCGTATGGTATGGCGTGGGCGTGATGCGCAGCCGTTCCGTGCCACGCGCAACGGTGGGGTAATTGATCGGCTGGATGTAGATGCCATGGCGCTCGAGCAGGATGTCGCTCGCGGTCTTGCACAATTCGGCATCGCCTACGAACACGGGCACGATATGCGAGGGGTTCTGCATGACCGGAATGCCGGCTGCTTCCAGTGCAGCCTTGGTGCGACTGACCTGCTGCTGATGCAAGGCGCGCTCCGCGCCCGACGATTTCAGCTGCCGCACGGCGGCGCCCGCCGCGGCCGCCACGGCCGGGGGCAGGGCGGTGGTGAAGATGAAGGAGGGCGCATAACTGCGCACGGCGTCGATGATGACGTCGTCGGCGGCGATATAGCCGCCCAGCGTGCCGAACCCCTTGGCGAGCGTGCCTTCGATCACGTCGATCTGCGACATGACACCGTCGCGTTCGCAGATGCCGCCGCCGCGCGGGCCGTAGAGGCCAACGGCATGCACTTCATCGACATAGGTCATCGCGCCGTAGCGCTTGGCGAGAGCAGCCACCTCGCCGACGGGCGCGATGTCGCCATCCATCGAATAGAGGCTTTCGAAAACGATCAGCTTGGCGCGTTCGGGACCGGCCGCGATCAGGAGTTCTTCGAGATGTGCCATGTCGTTGTGGCGGAAGATCGTCTTCTCGCAGCCCGAGCGCCGCACGCCTTCGATCATCGAATTATGGTTCAGCGCATCGGAGATGATGAGGCAGTTGGGCAGCAGCTCGGCGATCGTCGAGATCGCGGCGAGATTCGAGACCCAGCCAGAGGTGAAAGCGAGAGCCCCCTCCTTGCCGTGCAGGTCGGCAAGTTCGGCTTCGAGCTGCACGAGCGGATGATTCGTGCCTGAAATATTGCGCGTCCCGCCTGCGCCCGCGCCATAGCGCTGCGCAGCCTGGCTCATCGCGTCGATCACGAGCGGATGACGGCCCATGCCCAGGTAATCGTTGGAACACCAGATCACGACGTCGCGGGGCGGGCTCACACCGCCGTCCGAATGCCAGGTCGCCAGCGGAAAGCGCGCGGCGTCTCGTTCGAGGTCCGCGAACACCCGGTAGCGCTGTTCCGTCTTGAGACGGTCAATCGCCTGGCCGAAGAAACGCCGGTAATCCATCACGGATCTTCCCTGTCGTTGTGGCTCCCATGCGCGGAGCCAGCGTCCGGTCCGTCCCCGTAACGCCAGTCTGGATATATTCCAACACATAAACGGTTGCGCGTCGATGCGCGAGGGGACTGATGGTCTCACCCTAGGGCTTGGCCTCACGGAGGGCTTTGCGCCAGATCAGGGCCGAGCCGCGCCGCCAGTCAGCAGCAAAAAAAAGCGGCCCCGATGGGCCGCTCTAAAATTATGCCGCGCGACGCAAGGTCATGGGACCACCGCTCCACGGAAATATCCGCCTCCCGGCGCCCGGCACGAACAGCCGATCCCTGCTGGCGCCGCCTGGTAGAGCAGGCAGGTTTTCTGCGGGGTCGCGCAATAATTCCCTGCCTGCCCATAACCCTCGTCCCGCACGACGGCATAGCCGCCGCCGGGGTATCCGGGAGAGTAATAATCGTAATCATAACCGGGGTATGCATAATTCGGGTCGTACCCGTATCCGTCCCCCCACCAGGGGTAAGTGATCGCTGCCGCGGCGAGGCCTGCGCCCGCGCCATACCAGTAGCCGCCGCGGTTATAGTACCCGCGCCTGCCGTAATCGTAGCGGTTGTAAGCCCCGCCCCGCGTCACGGTCAGCGGGCGCGCGCCGCCGTACTGGTTGGAGATGCCCGGCCGGACACCCCCGCGGTAGCCTACGCCGCCCGGCGCCACCATCGCGCCGCGCCCGCCTAATCCGCCGCCTGTAAATCCACCGCCGCCGCCGAACCCGCCACCCCTGCCGCCGAGACCTCCACCGCCGCCGCCGTGGCCACCGAAACCACCGCCACCCCCAAAGCCCGCGCCGCCCCCGCCGAAGCCGCCGCCACCATGTCCGCCGCCGCGCTGCGCCTCAGCTGGGGAAATCAGCAAGAAGCTCCCGGCTACGAGGCCGGCCAGCACCGCCGTTCCTGCCACAGTCCAACCACGTGCCATGCGACCCTCCCAAAACTCCGGAGACGCGATTGCAATACTTGTGGCCCACGCCCCACCAGCCACCGATCCGAGTTCCTGCAGGACGCCCGCCGAACTCTTTTCTGCCTTGGCCGTTTCCTGTTGAGGAAATCCAGCGTGGCAGCGACTGATCTGGAAACGCCCCGTGGAAATGGGAGTTCCTTTGTACGCTGCCCTCCCAAGGGCAGCTTCGGGCCGGCCGTCGATGCTCACATTGCGAGGCAGTCATGGAACAGCTGTTCGAGTCCTTCATGAGAACCCTCATCCGCCGCGGGTCCATCGCCGTCGAAACGCCCAGCGGCCGCACGTTCGAGGCCGGCGATGGCACGGGGCCTTCGCTGGGCATCCGTGTCCGCGATCCTCAGTCCGAGGCGCGTCTCGTGCGCGATCCGGAGCTGGCTTTCGGGGAGCTCTACATGAACGGCGCCATCGAGGTAACGCGGGGCACCTTGTTGGATGTGATGCAACTCGGCCTCAGCAATCTTGCTCAGGAGGGCGAGGCCCGCTGGCTTCGAGTGTTGCGCCAGACGCGCATTGCACTCCGCCGACTGCAGCAGCGCAACGACCTCCTGCGCTCCCGGGTCAACGTCGCCCATCATTACGACCTCGATGGGCACCTCTACGATCTCTTCCTGGACGCGGACCGGCAATATTCCTGCGCCTATTTCGAAAGGCCCGGCGCAACGCTCGAAGAGGCGCAGCGCGCCAAGAAGCGCCATGTTGCAGCCAAGCTTCTGGTCGAGCCGGGGCAGCGCGTTCTCGATATCGGCTGCGGTTGGGGCGGTATGGCCCTCTACCTCGCCGAAATCTGCGACGCGCGCGTGACGGGCATCACCTTGTCGCAGGAGCAATGGTCCGAGGCCGGCCGTCGTGCAAATGGGAGTTCGCGCGGCCGCGACCTGGAGTTCCGCCTGCAGGATTATCGCGATGTCGCTGGCCGGTTCGATCGGATCGTCTCAATCGGCATGTTCGAGCATGTCGGCGTCAGTTACTACGACATCTACTTCCGCAAGATCGCCTCGCTGCTTGCCGAGGACGGTGTCGCCCTTGTCCACACGATCGGCCGACCCGATACGCCCGGCGCAACGAACCCCTGGATCGCAAAATACGTCTTTCCGGGCGGCTACATCCCTGCGTTATCGGAGATCATGCCGGCCATCGAGCGCGCGGGCCTGCTGGTGACCGACATCGAGATCCTGCGCCTGCATTATGCCGATACGCTCAAGGACTGGCGCGAGCGCTTCCTTGCCCACCGCGAGGAGATCGCCCGGCTCTACGACGATCGCTTCTGCCGCATGTGGGAGTTCTATCTCGCAGGGTCGGAGGCCGGCTTTCGACTCGGTCAGCAGATCGTCTTCCAGATCCAGCTGGCGCGTCGTGTCGACGCCGTGCCGATCACGCGCGACTATATCGCCGAAAACGAAAGACGGCTGCGGGAGCGCGAAGGTGGCACGCAGCAGGTTTTGGCGACCACCTGAGGCTTCAGGGGCCGGCCAGGGCCCGGAGCCATGGGAGTCCATAGGCGCCAGGGCCCAGCGTGACGCCGGCCCAGATGAAGGCCGACGACCAGTTCGCAATCTGGAACGGCACGACCGGCATCTCGCAAGCGCCTGCCGTCAGCGGCACGATCGCGCGCAGCGGGCCGATGAAACGGCCGAGAAACACGCCTGGCCATCCCCATCTGGCGAAGAACGCATGGCCGCGCGTCAGGAGCGCCGGATAGCGCGACAGCGGCCACATGCGCCCGATCTGCTGGTGATAATGCAGGCCGAGCCAATAGGACAGCCAGTCGCCCAGCGCGGCCCCGAGCCCCGCCGCGACGAAAATCGGCCAGAAGCCGATGCCGGACGCGCCGATGAAAGCCCCGACCCCCCAAAGGATGACGGTGGCCGGCAGCACCAGGGCGACGATCGCCAGCGATTCGCCGAAAGCCAGGACGAACACCAGCGGCAGCGCGTAGATCTCGTTCATCCGGATGAAATCGAGGATGAGCTGGGTTACGTTTTGCAGGCTCACATGACCACCGTGATGCGCTCGGCGGCACGGGTGATGCCGGTATATAGCCAGCGGTAGCGATGCTCGCGGAAGGACGGGGATTCGTCGAACAGCACCATGTCGTTCCACTGCGATCCCTGCGCCTTGTGGACCGTGAGCGCATAACCGAAATCGAACTCGTCGGAATCCCGCCGAAGCGAATAGGGGATCTCCTCGTCGCTCTCGAAGAAATTCGGCAGCACGCGCACGCGCAGGGGCTTGCGGGCGGCATCGTCCTCGGGCACGAGGCTCATCCGCAATTTGCCGGCGCGCTGCGGCGCGAGATCCTTCACGGTCCAGATCCCCCCGTTCAGCAAGCCTTTCTTGCGATCATTCTTCAGGCAGACGAGGCGGTCGCCGGCCTCAGGCATCGGGCTCGTGAACCCGAACAGCTCGCGCAATCTCTTGTTGTAGAGCCGTCGCGTGCGGTTCAGTCCGACGAGGACCTGGTCGGCGCGGGTCACGGTCATCGAATCGATCTCATCGCGCCCTATGACGCGGCTCTCGCCATAGGTGCCACGCTCCAGCCGCCCGCCTTCCCGCACGATCATGGACATGCGCACGATGGGATTGTCCGCCGCCTGCCGGTGAACCTCGGTCAGCATGAGGTCGGGCTCCGCCTCGGTGAAAAAGCCGCCGCCCTTGACCGGGGGCAATTGCGCGGGATCGCCGAGCACCAGGACCGGCTTGCCAAAGGAGAGCAGATCGCGGCCGAGTTCCTCGTCGACCATCGAACATTCGTCGATGATGATCAGGCTTGCCGTGGAGGCCGCGCTCTGCTCGCTGAGCACGAAGGAGGGAACTTCCGAGTCCATGTCCTGCGGCCGGTAGATGAGGCTGTGGATCGTCCGGGCATCGTCGCAGCCCTTGGACCGCAACACGAGCGCGGCCTTGCCGGTATAGGCGGCGAAGACGACATCGCCGTCGATGCCTTCTGCAATATGGCGCGCCAGCGTCGTCTTGCCGGTGCCGGCATATCCGAACAGGCGAAACAATTGCGGCTTGCCGGTTTTCAGCCAGGCGGCAATTTCCTTCAGCGCTTGATCCTGTTGCGGCGACCAGGTTCGACTCAACGTTGCATCTCCCTCCGGGTGTCCCGAACTGCCGGGACCCGTTGCCATGCTAGGCAGATGATCGGTCCTCCGCCGCATTGCAAGCAATCTTTGCCCGGGGGGTGCGCTCAGGCCGCCGCGTCGCGACCCTCCGTGAGCCAGCAGGCGACGCGCAGCATTTCCATGCTGCAGTCGCGCGTCGTTTCCGGCGAGCGACGGAAACGACGGCTGATGACGTGCATCAACTCGGCGATCACCTGCATGTCGATCTCGCGTACCTCAGTGTCGGTCACGTCGAATCGTTTCGCAATGCGATGCAGCTCGCGCCGGCTCGCTTCAGCCTGTTCGTGCTCGGCTATGGCATTGCGCCATAGGAGAATGTGAAATCGTGAGAGGACATTGATCGCGCGTTCGTCGGAAATCAGCCGCGCATATGCGCTGGTGACGATGTCTCCGACGAGTGGCTCGGTCCAGGTCGCAAGGTCCAGATTCAAGGGAGCTGCGCTCATGACGGGCGCCTGTCGGACTGGTCCGGAAAAGGTGGAAAGAAAGTATTCAATGAAGCTCTCGCGACTCAGTCGTTACATGATTCTAAATCGTCCAAAAGAATTACCGCAAGGTAAAGCTCGCGCTTCGGCCGCCGAAACGAGAGCGCGCCGCCCGGCCTATCGGCAGGCGTCGGCCCCGACCTTGCTTGTGTTTCCTTGAGGCAGCCTTGCCGCGACAGTGGCGCGGCTTGCAAACAGATGCTTGGATGGGGCTGGGCCCCGTTCGATCAGGCCGGAAATCGGATGCCGAGAAGGAAGATAGATCCATGAGCTTGCGTTTTCTGAAATTGGGTGCGGTCGCCTTGACGGCGCTTGTGCTGGCCGGTTCGACGGGTTTCGCTGCTGAAACGCTCATCATGGGCACGACGGGCCGGGGATCGGCGCAGCAATGGCCGATCTTCATTGCCGACCAAAAAGGCTACTTCGCCGAAAACAACGTCAAGATGGACCTCGTTTCGGCACCCTCGTCCGCAGCTGTCATCCAGCAACTCACGGCGGGTTCGATCAATCTGGGCTCAGGCGGTCTGGCCGACCCCCTGCGTGCCATCGACAAGGGCGCCCCCATTACGCTCCTGCGCGTCGAGACGCAGGTGCCGCCCTATTCGGTCTGGGGCAAGAAGGACCTGAAATCGATCAAGGATCTCAAGGGCAAGCTGATCTCCATCGGCGGCATCAAGGACATTACCCGCATCTATCTCGAGCGCATGCTCGGCCCCAACGGCGTCGCACCGGGCCAGTACGATCTCGTCTTCGCCGGCACCACGGCAGCGCGCTTCGCGGCTCTGGCGGCCGGCGCGGTGGATGCGGCGATCCTCGTGCCGCCCTTCACCTTCAAGGCGGAGGGAGAAGGCTACTCCAATCTGGGCGCGCTCAGCGATTACGAGAAGAAGCTGCCCTTCACGGGCTATGCCGTGAACACCACCTGGGCCAAGGCGCACAAGCCCGCGCTGGTCGGCTTCCTGAAGGGCGTCGCCAAGGGAATCGACTGGTTCAACGATCCTGCCAACCGCACGCAAGCCATCGACATTCTCGTCAAGGAGTCGGGCTCGACGCGATCCGACATCGAGATGACCTACGATTATTATACCAAGATCAAGATCTTCGACCGCATCGGCCTCGTCGGCTCCAGCGAAGTGAAGACGCTCGCCGAAGCGATGAAAAGCATCGGCGATCTCGAAGGCTCGACCGATGTCGCGCGTTTCGCAGACCCGGAAATCGTCGAGCTGGCCAAGCAGGTCAAGTAACGCATCATCTGCACGAGAGGAGAAAGCCATGAAGGACTGGATGAAGGCAATACCGCAGTCGGAACTCGCGACCTACAAGAGCGCGGGTTTCCTGACTGACATGAAAGTCGGCTCGCGCGCCGCCCTGATCGTCGTTGACGTGACCTACGGCTTCACCGGCTACGAAGGACAGACGCTGGAAGAATCCATTGCCGAATTCGGCTCAGCCTGCGGTCCGGTTTCGTGGGAAGCCGTGCCGAAGATCGCCGCGCTGATCGACATGTTTCGCACGCGCGACCTCCCGATCGTCTTCACCAACAGCAACGTTAATGACGTGCCCTTCGCGGGCAAGGCGACGAAATCGAAGCGCACCAAGGCATCGCCACCGCGCCACAACGATTTTCCGGATGCCATAACACCGCGCGAGGGAGAATGGGTGCTTGGCAAGACCAAGGCGAGCGCCTTCTTCCAGACGCCGCTCGCGTCCTATCTCGTCCAGAAGGGCGTCGATACACTGATCTTCTGCGGCGTCTCGACATCGGGCTGCGTTCGCGCCTCGGTGGTC
>JAQGKD010000131.1 GCA_028290285.1 Hyphomicrobiales bacterium | reverse complement strand
TCCGAACTATTTTGGAGTGGAACACGAGCCACAGGCCAACTTCGATTGGACAGGGCACTACGCCGATCATGGATTCGCCTGGGCTGCGGTGAAAGAGTGCGCGGCTATCAACGAGCTGAAAGAAGCCAGATGACATCTTCTAACATCTATTTCGATATAACAGACCTTTTGAAGTACGCACCCCTCAATTCTACACTGAGCGGCATTCAGCGGGTTTCGGTGGCGACAATCAGCCGTATCGTCAATACACGCGGATCCAAGGCGATCCGCCTCATCGGCTAAAACTCCAAGGACAGACAAGTCAGGGTCTTCGACGCTGAATTTTTTTCCGGAGATTATGCCTATGACAGCACTGCCTTTTGCCGCCATTTTGGGCTGCAAGCTCCGGTCAGGAACGAATTTGGCCGGCGAAATCTGGACGATTATATTCAGCTAAAATACAGCCGCTCTTTTTCCGGTTCGTTACACCGGACGCGCTTGAACGTTATGAACACGCTAACTGAGGGTCACACTTTTCGCCGACGCGGAATTATTTCTGATACCGCACCCGAGTCAAACTTGATGGAAACGGGCCATGGAAATTTGCCGGAACTCAAATCCGGAGATATCGTCTTCGTGCCGGGTGCGACGTGGAATTTACAATATTATCTCGACTTTCTTGAGAGCAATTCGAAAAACGGCGTACGCATCTACCAATTGATCCACGACCTTATTCCATTGGTAGTGCCGGAACATATTGGGGACGATGTGCCTGAGCAATTCGCTCAATGGCTACATCAAATGTCCGATATGGTCGCCGGCTTCATTGCCAACTCTAACGCAACGAAGGCCGATCTCCTTAGATTCTTCGAGACGTTTGAAAGGGAACCTAAGCCTTGCATCGTTGTGCCTCTGGCTCAGGAGTTCGTAAGGAGTGTCCCGCCGATTGATTGCGAACGTAAGCCGATTTTTCTGAGTGCCGAAAAGAACTCCACCCGGCGCATTCATGCGAGGGTCTATAATGCTGCACGACTGCCATACGTCTTATGTGTGGGGACGATTGAATCACGAAAGAACGTGTGGACGCTGGCGCGTATCTGGCTGTCCATCGTGGAAGAGCTGGGGGGCGACGCTCCCCGCTTGGTCTTTGCAGGCAGACACGGCATTTTGAAAGAAGATTTCGATCAGTTAATACAAGGCTCAGGCAGCGCGAATGGAAGCATTGTTATCGTGGAGCGTCCAGACGATCACGAACTCGAGTACCTTTACAAGAACTGCCTTTTCTCAGTATTTATCAGCTATTACGAGGGTTGGGGGCTGCCGATTGGAGAAAGCCTGTCGTTTGGCAAAGCTGTCGTCGCATCGAACACAAGCTCGATGCGTGAAGTCGGAGGAGAGTTTGCGGATTATGTAGATCCTGCAGATTTCCATGACATACGCGCCAAGATCATGCGGTTAATTACAGACACACAATATCGATGGGAGCGTAATTGCCAGATAGCTGGGATGCCATTGCGCAGCTGGAATGATGTCACTGATGATCTTTGTTCTCACCTTCAGCTCATCAAACGCTAATTTGCAGGGACGACCCGTGCTTTCTCGAAAGGACGTCATCCTTGCATACACATACATACTTGGACGAGAGCCAGAGAGTGACGCTGTCATTGAGGAGCATCGTGAAATTGAATCGATCTCAGCATTGAGAGACGCTATGCTGAATAGCCTAGAGTTCAAATCCAGGCAGAAGATATTGGCCTTCGATCAAGAGAAATGGATCTGCACTAAAGTTTTTGCAGAGGAATATTCAGTGTGGCTGGATCTTAGCGACCGTTATGTCTCATACGGCTGCCTTTATGACGATTACGAGCGAAGCGAAACAGAGACCATCAAACGTTACGTGAGACCCGGTGACCGCGTGTGTGACCTCGGCGCGAACATAGGCTGGCATACACTCGCACTGGCTCAGGCCGTCGGTCCTAACGGACACGTCGATGCATTCGAACCCCGACTGCCCACTTACGATTATCTCCGCCGGACAGTTGAGATGAACGCACTCAATGGAGTCGTAAAGCTCTGGAACTGCGGGGTTTGGGATGAAAAGGGCACGAGCAAGCTGACATGGGCACCAGGGACCGATAATCTTGGCGGATCTGCAATCGATAAAAATTGCCCAGGGCATGAGCTGCCAGACGATCGACAATCGTTATGTCAGAGATATGCGACCGCCAACTCAGGGCAGTTTCTAATTCCTCGGCCGAGGAATACTTGTCCTTGTTCTCGGATCGAGGTTACCACTGCATTGCGCTCAATCCAGAGCAGAATGGCGACGTCATCTTGCGATCTAGCCAATTGAGCCGCGAGGTTAACAACGTTCTTTTCACCCCAAAGGAACGTTGAGGCAGCCCCATAAATGCCGTCAAATCTCAAGGGCTCCACTGACGTTCGAAAGAACCTGCATTTCTCATTGTCGGGGGCGGCTTCGTCGCCGGTAGGTTCAGATTTTTCGAGTCGAGGGATTCCGTGATAGGGTGAACAGTGCGAGTCATTCATTCTGAGGCAGTTGGCCGATCGACAGCTCGCCGCGCACTTTGAGATAAAGAAATGCAGGAATTTTTTTTGCTTGGCTTCGCCGGGCTGATGGCAGGCGCGATGAACGCCTTGGCGGGAGGCGGGTCGTTTATTTCACTGCCCGCTCTCGTCGCTGCTGGCGTACCGTCGGTTGGCGCCAACGCATCAAGCTCAGTGGCGCTCTATCCGGGCGGTATCGCTAGCGCATGGGTCTATAGAGACAAGCTCAGGGGAATAGATGGCGTTCCCCTGCTTCCCTCAATTTTTGCAACCACCGTGGGCGGGTTGACCGGCGCAATGCTCTTGTTGTGGACCCCGAATTCTGCTTTCGACCGAATCCTGCCTTGGCTTTTGCTCGTTGCGACACTGGTCCTTATTCTTGGACCGAGGTTAGGCGCCATCCTGCGTCGCCACCTCCGGATCCACACAGGGCTCGCCCTTACAATCCAATTTGCGCTCGGAGTTTACGGCGGGTACTTTGGGGGTGCGGTCGGCCTCATGATGATGGCGGTATGGAGTTTGTTGGACGCTGGCGACGTGAAGACCATGGCACCAGCGAGGACGTTGATGGTTACCGCCGCCAATACGGCAGCGGTGCTCTGCTTTGGCGCTGCTGGTGTCATCTGGTGGATCCCAACTATCGTCCTCGGCGCCGGCGCGCTTGCGGGCGGCTACCTCGGCGCCTTTTTAGGCCGTCGTCTACCTGCGTCCATCATCAAAAGCGGCACGATCCTTATCGCTGTCGCAATGACACTCGCTTTCTTTGTCCGCGGTTATGGGTCTTAGGCAAGTGTGCTCTACTCCACTCATCTAAACAGGTATTGCATTGAGAATTTTCGACGTAGGCTTCGCCACTCGAGTGCTAATAACCCGGCAAGTTTCCGGCCGCGGCTGATTTCATCGTATTTTCGTGTTTCGCAGGTCCAGTCACGGGAACGCCTTGCTCCGGAAGCACGTTCTTTCAGTGCTTCTTGATCGGAGTCCTAGGGACCGTCATGGGAAGCGTCACAAATCGCGGAGGTCGAAATGACTGGCGATTTGGTCTCAAAACGTTTTGGTCCTCCGCTAAGGGTGACGCCTGACCTGACGGAAAATCTCTTACTGGCGGCGCTGGCCTCAGACGTGCTCGACCATCTCAGTCGCTCGGGCAACGTTGTTCCTTTAGAGCGTCGGACAATCCTCTATGACCAGGACGATCGTCTCACTCATTCATTCTTCCCGCTGAGCTGTGTCATTTCTTTCGCCGTCGTTTTGAAGGACGGAAAGTCAGCCGAAATCGCCGTGTTCGGGCGGGAGAGCGTCGCCGGATACCTTGGATCCGTCTTGGGCGGCAAGGCATTCGGCCGCTATACCGTTCAACTTCCCGGTTGGGCCCTAAAGATTCCCATCACCGACCTTCAGGAGGCCATCCTGGGCCGCCCCGAGATAAGACGTGTGCTTGAAGCCTTTTCCATAGCGTTCACCCGGCAGACGTTCCAATGCGTTGCCTGTAATGCATGCCATCCAATCGAAGCAAGATGCTGTCGGTGGATACTGACCATGGCGGACCGTGTGGAGGGAGACGAGGTACCCATCACTCACGAGACCTTGGCGGAGATGCTCGGCGTACAACGATCGACGGTCAGCGTCATCCTGCGAAGCCTCCAACATGTTCGCGCTATCGAGCAAAAACGGGGCGAGATCATTATCATCGACCGCTTGGCCCTGGGGCGGCGCGCGTGCGAGTGCTACGAAAGTATAAAAACCAACTATGAGAACTGGCTAACGGACGGCGTCCGTTTGGGAAAGACGCGATCCTGACGCGACCGGGCTGCTTTGTAGGAATTCGGACAGACGGCCATTTACGTTTGTGGGATGCTCGCTTGGTCAGCGGCAAGCCGCCATGATCAACATAGGCGGGCCGCAGAATGCAAACTGAGCTGAACATTGAGCACCTTTCGCACACAGTTGCCAGTCTAGCGCAGGGCAATCAGCGTCGCTTACCAGAGGCACTCGATCAGCTCCCAACGCCAATTTACGTAACGGATGCAGAGGGGTGGCTGACCTATTACAATTGGGCCTGCATCCCGTTCTCAGGGCGCACACCGCGTGTGGGTGAGGATCGATGGTGCGTAACATGGGAGCTCTACACCTCGGACGGTCGTCGGCTGCCTCATGATCAATGTCCCATGGCGACTGCGATCCATGAGCGGCGAGCCGTCAGAGGGGCAGCGGCGATCGCTCTGCGTCCCGACGGAACCCGGGTCCGTTTCCAACCGTCTCCTACGCCGCTCTTTGACGATCGTGGTGGCTTCATCGGAGCCATCAACATCCTCGTGGACCTGGATGCCCAGAAGCCCTCGCGATTGCTGTCAATAGAAGCCGCGCGGTACCGCCGACTGGCAAACTCCCTCGTGGACGAGAAAGCGACCGAGAAACTAGCCGCACTTGCGACCGCTTGCGAACTGGCGGCTATAGAGTCGCCTTGGTGCTGCAAACCTGAAGACAGGTGGGAGCCAAAATGTTCTAACGAGATCCTGGCCACCGTGGCCAGCGACTACTCTGCCTTCCTGGGTCTATTTGTGCCGGTACAGATCAAGGCCGGAGACGTTCTCGTTTCTCCGGATCGACACGTCGAATACGTCTACTTTCTTGAGAGCGGGTTGGCGTCCATCGTGACCGGCGATGGCCACAAACGCTCAGAGGTCGCGATGGTCGGGCGAGAAGGTATGATCGGACATTGCGTCCTGCTCGGAGCCGACCGCTCACCACAAACAACACTAATGCGCGTTGGCGGCACTGCATTCCGAATTGGCGCCGATGTCCTTCGGTACCAAATGGATCTAATCCCCCAACTTTGTAGACGGCTTTTGATGTTTGTCCACGCACTTGGCGGCCAGATGGCCGAAACCTCCTGCGCTGCTGCCGTTGGTAACGTTGAGACCCGATTGGCGAAATGGCTTGTCATGGCAACCGAACGCATCGGGTCCAATGTGTATCTCACACACGACTCCATTGCCGACGTACTCGGCACCCGGCGGGCGAGTGTGACCATGGCTATGCACGTGCTCGAAGGGAAAAAGGCGATTAGGTCCACACGGTCGAAGATTACCGTGATCGATTCGGCGAGGCTCCAGATGTTGGCCAGCACGGGTACAAGTCCAAAGGCATACGTGCTTAGCGCGAAAGCATAGCTAAAAGGCAGGATAGCGTTCTCGGCTGCACCTCCATTGCAAGGCCACGCGGCGCGATATCACAACAGCACGGTGAATTTCTCAGCCAAATGGGCAAAAATTCAGATGAGCATGATGCTGCGCTGAATTGGTTTCAAACGCTCCCCGTTTGGCTGGACCTGCCTGGTGTTTGCGTCATTCATGCGGCTGGTTTGCGGCTGCTCAAAAGGCGCTCGCCCCATATCTCGACGCTCAGAATCGCTTCACAGACAACGGCCTTCGCGAAGCAAGCCGAAAGCATTCAAACGCCTATGAGGCAGCCGAGATACTTTTGAAGGGACCCGAGGTCGAACTGCCCGATCAGCTTTCGTTTGAGGACAAGGACGGCCATGTTCGCGTCATGCCCGTATCCGCTGGTGGGATCCGAACGCAACGACGTTTCGGGATGCTGCGCTGGGGATGGAAGGCGAAGAGCACAGGCTCCCGGATGCCCCGCTGCCGACGCTCTTTCACTACGATGACGAGCGGCCTGTCTTCTTCGGGCACTACTGGTTAAACGGCACACCCAACCTGGGTGGGCGGCGCGCTGCCTGCCTCGACTACAGTGTCGCGAAGGGCGGAGAACTTTTGGCCTATCGGTGGTCGGGGGAACCCATACTGTCCGACGCCAACATCGTGTCAGTCAGCTCTCACGGTTAACCTGTCCGGGATGGGGTTCGACATGACGAAAAAGCTGAACGAGATAGCACCGGACAACCCACCAGAGGACCAGCCGTGCTGCTTTAATTGCCGCTATCTGGGCTGGTATGTTGGCGTAGGGCAAGGCATTCGCTGCAAGAACACAGCGAACAAGAACAATTCGGATCTGACCTACTCGGACTGGCAACCGCTGATTCCGTCGCGCCGTTATCTCTGCGGCCTGTTTGAATTCAAAGCCCGATCAGAGATGGCGCCGAATGAATGGAAGTGAGTATCTCAGTGCAACGCCGACAATGCTAATTTTTGCTCAGTGCACTTTTCGTGATCTACACTATGAGCGGTTGACACGAGGAGTTTGCACACCAGCAACGCCTGCCCTCACTGGTCAGAGCCTTTCCACATTAAAGCGCGCCTTGTCGACTCTTCGATCTCCAACGGCGTCATCTCTGCTTCAAATCCCGAGCAGTTTGCAAGCGCATTTGCACGGCCATGTTCGTCCCATCACCAGAAGCCCGAGAGTGCGAGGGCGTACCATTTGAACGCCTCATTTTTATCGACCGCGACGCCCGGCCCGTTGGCGTAAGCCCCACCTAATTTGACTTGGCCCAATGGGACCCGCGTTCAGCTGCGCGCCAATACCAGCGCGTTGATTCAGCCCAGTCTTGCGGCACGCCGCTGGCCCGCTGATACCAAGTCGGAACATCGTAAGCGCCTGTTCCGCAACGACGTGACTCTTCATTCGGGTCGTTACTGCCCCGTCGCTAGGAGTTCGCGCGTTCTTGACCCTGGACCCCTCGAAGCCGCGCAGGGCTTTCGCCCGCTCGTGGCACGCGGCAGCGAGCTCGGTCAGGCCAGCCTTCGTCGCTCTTTCGCGAAAGCGAAGACAGCCATCTAAATCGTTGACGCTCGCAACGGTGGCGATCAGCTCGGCTTCTGTCTTTTTTTGCTTTTTTCCGCTTTCCTGCTATCCGCGTATTGGCGTCCAGACCGCCATGCCGCGCCAGCGCCAGCCCACGCCAGCTGCAACTGACCGAGCTTAACATTTTCCCACCAATCAGACTAAGCTTTCAAAGGTAGGCTACCGCTGGAGAGCATGTCCGCTGCGGGCCGCGATAACGCGGCACTGCCGATGCGAGCAGCTAAGTACAGAAAATATCAGGTCCAGCGCATCTGGCGCGCCCACGGCCTGGCGCCGCACCGCATCCGCCACCTTCACGCTCTCCAACAGTCCCAGGTTTGCCGCCAAAGGGCCGCGACATCGTTGGAGTGTATGGCGATCCACTCGCCCATGCCGTGGCGCTCCGCGTCGATGAGAAGTCGCAAATCCCCGCGCTAGATCGCACCCAGCCTTGCTTGCCACTGAAGAGGGGGCGGGCCGGGACCATGACACATGACTACAAGCGTCAAGGTGATACCACTGTGTCCGACTCCTTTGGCGTCCTGGAAGGCACGTTCATCGGTCGATGTATGCAGCGCCACCGGCAGCAATCCACTAGCTGGCCGCTACCCAGCCACCGTCAACAAACAAAGTTTGTCCGGTGACAAAGTCCGAAGCTTCGCTGCACAGGTAAATTACCGCACCAAGCAGGTCATCTGGTGTAGCGAGTCGGCCCAGAGGAATGCGGGTCAGTACCTTCTCAAGCACGGGTCCTTGCAGCACATCCTGGCGCGAGGGCGTCTTCACAGCGGTCGGCGCGACGCAGTTTACCCTGATGCCGTCGGCCGCCCATTCAGCGGCCAAAGCTTTGGTCAGATGGTCGATCCCGGCTTTGACGGCGGCATAGACCGCCCGTCCTGGAACGGTTGTCCTGCTGAAGGTTGATCCTATGTTGATGATCTTCCCGTAGCCCTGTTGGCGCATGCTCGAGCCGATAGCCTGACTGCAGAAGAATGTGCCCTTGAAGCCCGTGTCGACCATCGCATCCCAGTCGTCCTCCGAGACCTCCCACGCCGGTTTGGTGGCAGCGAACCCCGCGTTATTGACGAGGAT
>JAQGKD010000133.1 GCA_028290285.1 Hyphomicrobiales bacterium | reverse complement strand
TCCCCCGACAAGCTATCATTGTCGGAGCCGCCGTTGATCGTATCTGCACCAGCACCGCCGGAGAGGAAATCCTTCCCGTTGTCGCCGAGACCGGCGTTGGGACCACCAAACAGAGAGTCGTCGCCGCCCCCGCCAGCCAAGGTATTGTCGGTGCTCGTCCCGATGTACGTATTGCCGTTCGGTCCGGTTAAAGTTTGAGACATCGCAGTACCCCAGTTTCAAGCCATGAAGCGTTGAACACAGCTCTCCCGACGCTCCACGCGACGATTTTGCTGCATTGACGAGGACTGCCGCGCCGGATTTATCCGAAGGCCGTTGATAATCCCGATCGCCAATTCGGACATTCGTATGCAGGGCGATTCATTCGCAAGTCGCATCGCTCGTTGTGGCGATCACGTTTTCGTGTAATGTTGTTGCAAGTGTGTTATTGTGGAAAATCCTCGAATTTGCAACCAAAACGGGTATTCTCTGGCGTAATTTTTTTAAAAAACCGAGTTCCAAGCAGGAGTTGCGGTTACGGCTGCACTCATCCGCTTTAGCTTCTTCTTCAACTATGCCGCGAGGAGTCCTTTGCAATGACCACCCGCCCCGAACAGCGCCTGGCCTTCACCGCCTCGCCCGACCGCCCGCCGCTCGCGCTCCCCGGCCGGTCCAAGCTGGCGGTCTGGCCGATTGTGAATGTGGAGCACTGGCTCATCGACCGGCCAATGCCGCGCCAAGTGCTCTCGCCGCCTACCGGTGCCGCGCTGTTGCCGGACGTTCCGAACTGGGCCTGGCACGAGTACGGCATGCGCGTCGGCTTCTGGCGCTTCCTCGCGGCCTTCCAAAAGCGCGGCATCCGGCCGACCCTGTCCTGCAACGCTTCGGTATGCCTGGAGTATCCGTGCGTGGCCGCCGCCGCCCGCGATGCCGGCTGGGACTTCATGGGCCACGGCTTCTTCCAGGAACCGACCCACCGCGTCGCTGATCAGCGCGACATGATCTTCCGCAGCGTCGAGACCATCACCCGCTTCACCGGCGCTCCGGTGCGCGGCTGGCTCGGGCCGGGGCTCACGCAGACGCTGGAGACGCCCGACCTGCTCGCCGAGGCAGGCATCCAGTACATGGGCGACTGGCCGGTCGATGACCGCCCCTGCCGGGTCGCCACCGCTCATGGGCCGCTTATCACCCTGCCCTACCCGGTCGAGCTCAACGACATCCCCGTCGTGATGATCCAGCACCATGACGAGGACGCACTACCCAGGCGTGCAGCCCTCGCCGCCGCGCGGCTGCTGGCGGAGGCGGAGACCTCAGGCGCCCGCATCATGGGCATCGCGATCCACCCCTACATCAGCGGCGTTCCCCATCGCATCGCGGCGCTGGAAGCAATGCTCGATGCGCTTGCAGCACTCGATGGCGTCGTGTTCATGCAGGGCGGCGGGCTGCTCGACTGGTACCTCGCCAGCGGCGACCCGAGCTAGGCGAGCACGCCCAGGCGCTGCAGCTGAGCGACGTCGTGCACGACTAACCTGGCCGAAGGACCTACGCGATGACGCCTAGTATGCCCTGAGGGCTACCGGCGAATTCCGCAATACCGGTTCGCTCTGCCTGCCTATGCAGGTCGAGTTCAAAACAGGCCCAACGCGCCGGGGCTCATCGCCCCGGCTCGACTCACTTGGTGACGCGCGGGCCACCACCCGTCGTCGGAGGCGTGGTGGCGGCGCCCTGCCAGGCTTCGCGGATGCGCTCCAGCACCGGCGCCGTGGCTGCGGTGTTCTCACCGGCGACGGTGATGACGACGACACCAGGTGCGGGCACGCAATAGGCGGTGATCAGAGTGCCACCATCCTGCGGTTCCGCACCGATGCTCGAAGTGCCGGTCCCGAGGATACGGAATCCGGCACGCTCCAGAACTTCGCGCGCACGCTGGTGGCAAGCTGGCATGGGCGTATTCGCCTGGATCGAGAAATGCACCTGGCTGACGCCGTAGGCCGCGGCCGGGAGCGTCGGCAAGGCGAGCAGGCCCGCAAGGGCCGCGAGGGTGGCAATGCGCAAGACCGAACCTCCCAATGGTTATGACGCAACGAGCCTAGTGCGAGGCGGTGCCCGGCGGGAAGAGGCATCGGCGTTACATCTGTGGTTGCTGCTTCACCAGGCGGCGTGCCAGGACATAGCCCAGCAGCCCCGCCACCGGCCCGGCGGGCAACACGAGCAGCCAGCCGATATGGGCGCCCTGGCTGACCAGCCCCAGCCCAAGGCCCAACATGAGGCCGCCGGTGAGGCTGCCGAGCACGCCCGCGGTAAGCCCGAGCATGAGGATGTCTTCGCGTCTTGCCATGCCGCCGAGGTGCCGTCTCGCGCGGTCTTTGACAAGGGGGCTGGGCGCTGGAACCGGTCCGCGGTTTGACAATGAAGCGTACCGCGGGTTAGGCAGCGCCCTCTTTCCGGGAACGTGGACGGGTCGGGGTGGCGGATACGGGCGCACCAGCGGCCCGCGCCCTCTGGGGTTCGTCCTGAACCTTGGACTACCGGGACAATAGCGACCCCTGCCGGCAGGACACCCTGCTTCCAGGATGATCG
>JAQGKD010000141.1 GCA_028290285.1 Hyphomicrobiales bacterium | reverse complement strand
GCTCCCACGACTTGGTGTACGCCTCGAACACGATGTCGAGAATGCGCAGGATGATGCGCTGCTCGGTCTGGGTAAAATCGCGCCCCTCGACCCGGGTGTGAAAACGGCCGTCGCCGCCGAACAGGTTGTCGACCAGCAAAAACACAAGGCCCGGATCGAACACCATCAGGGCAGTGCCGCGCAGCGGCTTCATGTGAATCAAATTGAGGTTGGTCGGCACCACCAGGTTGCGGATGAATTCGCTGTACTTGGACACCCGCACCGAGCCGACCGACACTTCGGCGCTGCGGCGCAGGAAGTTGAACAGCCCGACCCGCAACAGGCGGGCGAAGCGCTCGTTGATGATTTCGAGCGTCGGCATGCGGCCGCGCACGATGCGCTCCTGCGTCGCCAGGTTGTACGTGCGGACACCCGAGGCTTCTTCGGGCGCGGCAGCGTCGTCCTGATCGCCGTTGACGCCCTTGAGAAGGGCATCAACTTCTTCCTGTGAGAGGAAATTGTCGGCCATGAATTGTGCGTCCGGTTAATGCTTGCTAAAACTGAGACTACTGGATGATAAACGCGGTAAACAATACGTCATCGACTTTTTGCGGCTGGCCCTTCGCTACGAACGGTTCCTTGACGGAAGTAACGATTTCCTTGGCCAGTTGCTGCTTGCCCTCGACGGTGGAAATTTCCGATGCCTTCTTGCCCGACAACAGCAACAAGATGCGGTTGCGCACCTTGGCCATGTTCGCCTTGATTTCTTCGGCCGCCTTGGGACCTTGCACCTGCAAGGTCATGGCGATCTGCAAATACTGCGGCTCGCCTTCCGGCTGCAGATTGACAGTGAACGATTCGACTTGCAGGTACTCGGGCGGCTCGACCTTTTCCACCTTGTGCTCGGCGGCATGCTCGCCCTTCGGCTTCAGCAAAAACCAGCCGGCGCCGCCGCCGACGAGCAGCAGGACGGCGGCGATGATGATGATCATTTTCTTTTTCGACCCGCCGGCCGGCGCCGCTGCCGCGGCTTCTGGTTTAGCTTTCATGGATGGTTTTCACTTTCTTGGCGCTAATAGTTCACGCCGGTATTATGTCATTATCGGGAAAAAATAAGGCGCGCCATGCCCTGAAAAGAGACGTTTAATGCGCGCAACTCCGGCAACGGACGCGGCTGACGCGTCCGCTTGCTATTTGTCTGTCAACTAGATTGGCAAGCTGCCATGGCTCAGGCGAAGGTATCGACCGCGCCCGCGCCGCCCAGCACCCGGCCGCGCCGCACCGGCGCCTCGGCCGTGACGGCCTTGCCATCCTCATTGCCGCCGAATCCCCGCCCGCGCTGGCCGCGCGCCTGTTCACCCTGTTGGGCCTGGCGCTGTTCCGCCGAGCCATCGTTGACGCTGGCGTTGCCCAGCGACAGGCCGCTCTCGCTCATCATCTCGCGCAACCTCGGCATGGCGTTCTCGAGCGCCGCGCGCACCTCCGGCTGGGCCGCCGAGAACGTCACCTGGGCCTGGTCGTTCGACACCGAGAGCACCACTTGCAGCGGTCCCAGGTCAGGCGGGTTCAAGGTCAGGGTCGCGCTCTGGTCCTGGCCGGCAGCCATGAAGATGACTTTCTGGCCGACCTGGTTGTCCCAGGCCGGCGTACCCACGCGCGCCGACAGGCGCTCGGCCGGTGCACCTGCCGCCTGGGCCAGCGCCAGCGACGCTTGCGCGAGCGGCGCCGACAGCGGCGCGCCGGCGGCCGCATCGTGGATGAGTGCTTCGACAGCCTTTTCGGCCGGACGGGCCGCCGTTTCCAGGCCCGCTTGCACGCCCGCTTGCACGCTGGTTTGCCGGCTGGTTTGTACGCTGGTCTGTACGCTTGTTTGAACCATATCGGCGAACGACGATGCTTGTGCCGCGGCGACGCCTGCAGCCGGCGCGGCCGCTTCGGCGCCGTCGGCGCTGCCCAGGGCCTTGCCCGGCTGGAGCGCGGCGTTGTCGGTCGCCAGTCCCTTGACGGCGGGACGGGCGGGCTCGAACAGCTGCGGCAGGTTTTGGCCCGCTTCGCTTTTTGCCGCCGGCGCGGCCGCCATGGCGGCGCCCGGCATCAGCAGCGCCGATTGCGCGGCCAACTGGTCGGAACGGCTGCTGTCCGCGCCAGCGGCGGCGCCGGTGCCGGTTGCATCGGCCGCGGCGCTCGCCGCCGCCGGCTGATTGAAGCTGGCGACGATGGCGATCAGATCGGCCATCGGACTGGCCTGGGTAAGGTCGGCGTCGTCCTTGTCGCCGGCGGCATCCTTGCTGCCGGCAGCCGGCGCGCGCGCAGCGGCGCTGGCCGGCGCTGTCGTATCCCCGGCGTTCGATGAGTCCGCTGTATTCGTTGCATTCGCTGCATTCGCTGCATTCTGTGCGCCCGACTCCGCCGGCGGCTTGATCTGGCTGCGTACCGGGCCGCCCGGGGCAGGCGATGGCGCCACCGCCGTGCTGGCCACCTTGACCGGCTGGATGGTTTTTTCGACCCCGCCATTCTGCTGGCGCTGCTGCAGTTGGCGCGACAGCGTCTGCGCGAACTGGCCGCCATCGGGCGAAGGCGCGCTGTTCTGGCGTTGCGGCGCTGCGCTGGCCGGCTGGGTGCCGGTGAAAATCGGGAGTGTCGAATTTTGCATGTTCTGTGAGTCCGTGGGCGGAAAACCACCGTTATCGTTTGTAGTAGGCCTGGCGCGCCGCGTGTTCGTCCATCTGCTTCTGGTCGCGCTTGTTCTCGACGCGCAGCGTTTCGGCCGCCGCGCGCTCGTTCAGCGAGCGGTACGACAGGCGTTTGCGCTCGCTCGCCTGCCACTGCGTCTTGGCCGCCGCGCTCTTGTGG
>JAQGKD010000072.1 GCA_028290285.1 Hyphomicrobiales bacterium | reverse complement strand
GATGGGCGCATAGCTCAGTTGGTAGAGCAGCTGACTCTTAATCAGCGGGTCCAAGGTTCGAGCCCTTGTGCGCCCACCAAGAAGCCCCTGAAAAAGGCCGGTTTCTGGAATTCCATCGAAGACTGTGTGGCCGCCGGGTGGGTGACCACTTGCCGCTTTCCACCCCTTGGGCGATGGATGTTTTGCCCGAAAGACAGGCGATTGCTGCTTTCGTTCTTCCGTTCCGTTGCGCCATCCCCTTCCGTTGATTGCACACGTGTTTTATTCAGGTCACGGCCGGTCGTAAAGATCGGCGCTGGAGAGCTAAGGCGCTGGCACAATTGAGGCGCGCTTCATTCCCAAACGTAGCGCTTCCGAAACGCTTACAATTCTTACATTGTCGACAAACTCGACTTCGCCGGAACTTATGTCAGCCGTCTCCTGTTACGGCAGGCCTTCGCCGGGTTAATTTTAATTGCTAGAATAAATCGGGGAAATTTATGATCAGTGCAGTTGCGACAACCCCCACTCCGAACGCTGGCGCATCGAGCGCCTGGCTGAATGCCGTGCAGGCCCAGACGAACCCAAGTGTCGCGACCGGCACCGGCGCGAGTCCGCGAACGATCAATTGGCGGCCTTGGGTCATAGCCGAAAGCCACTTCAATGCTGCTTACAAGGCGGTCGCCAAGTATGTCGCAGACGAGAAGTACGATGTCATTGTGGCTTATTTCGCGGATCACCCGTGGGATATTATTCATTCGTATGGGACGGATTTTGTTGTTGCCTTGGCTTCGAGCGTAGGTTTACCCAGTAATTATCCCTCGGAGGAGATTGTAAATAATTTCAACTACAAGCCATATAATACTCGTTATGCAGTTATTTCCGCTTATCTTGAACCTCTCTACAAAGATAATTACCGAAGAGTTGAATATTTTTATACGGGTTCCTCCACATTGTCTTTGGATGGAGTAGTGCAAACCAAAATACAGAACAAACGCACCTCAACGAAAGTACAGACTCTATTGACCAACCTCCAGAACGCGGGCGCGGAGTTGGCTAATCTGAACGCGATCGAGGCAAAAGCGGCAGCCAGGAAGATTTCGAACCTTCTTCCAAGATGGTATCAGGCTGTCTATTTCATAGGTGCCAATGACAGTACGGACTGGGCGTACATCACCAAGTTCAGGGCAAACGCCGGCGTTTGACCCTGTAGGCTCGCGCGGAGCCGCTCGGTCGACCCCCCGGCGTGCTTCGCTTTCGCTCCAGCGTCTGCTCCCGGACCCAGCCCGGGCGCGATTTCATCAGTCTGGCGGCGCTAGCCTGGAAATCCAGCGCTGCCGGGCTGTTATACAAAATCTATATTTACGCAACCTAATAGTTCAAATAGAACAGCCGCCCTCCCGCGCGTGAAAACTCACCACGGGCGGTTCTTTCTGTGGGTATTCTGTGGTAGAAGGCGCGCTCGCTCCACCCGTCCTAGAGAGACACATGACGCCGCACCTGCGCCAGCTGGAAGCCGAGGCGATCGGGATTATCCGCGAGGTGGCGGCGGCGTTTCGCAATCCCGTGATGCTCTATTCCATCGGCAAGGATTCGAGCGTGATGCTTCATCTCGCGCGCAAGGCATTCGCGCCGGGGTTTTTGCCGTTTCCGCTTCTGCATGTCGATACGACGTGGAAGTTCCGGGAGATGATCGCGTTTCGGGATGAGGTGGCTCGGATGCCGGGCGTCCGGCTTATCGTCCATGTGAACGCAGACGGCGTGCGGCAGGGCGTAGGGCCGGTGGCGTCGGGCTCGGCGCTGCATACCCAAATCATGAAGACCGAGGCGCTGCGTGAGGCGCTCGATGCGCATGGGTTCGACGCCGCGCTCGGCGGCGCCCGACGCGACGAGGAGAAGAGCAGAGCCAAGGAGCGCATCTTCTCGTTTCGCGGCGCGGGCCACAGCTGGAACCCCCGCGACCAGCGCCCCGAACTCTGGAGCCTCTGGAACACGCAGATCCGGCAAGGGGAGTCGATGCGCGTCTTCCCGCTGTCCAACTGGACGGAGGCGGATGTGTGGGCCTATGTGCTGGCGCAGCGCATTCCCGTAGTGCCGCTCTATTTCGCCCGGCCGCGCCCGGTCGTGAAGCGCGGCGGCACGTGGATCATGGTGGATGACGAGCGGTTGCCGCTGGAGCCGGGAGAGACGCCTGTCATGCGCTGCGTGAGGTTCCGGACGCTGGGCTGCTACCCTTTGTCGGGCGCGATCGAGTCGCAGGCCGAGACGCTCGAAGCCATCGTCGTGGAAATGCTGACGTCCCGCACGTCGGAACGCCAAGGGCGCCTGATCGACGGCGATGCGGAGGCATCGATGGAGCGCAAGAAGCGGGATGGCTACTTTTGACCGAAGCATCCGAACCGCGCGGCCTGTTGCGCATCCTCACATGCGGCTCTGTCGACGACGGCAAGTCGAGCCTGATCGGGCGCATTCTCAGGGATTGCGGGTTGATCCCAGACGATGTGCTGGCCGCGCTGGTCGAGGACAGCCGCCGGCATGGGAGGACGGGCGCGGAACCCGATCTCGCGCTTCTGGTGGATGGGCTGGAGGCGGAGCGGCAACAGGGGATCACGATCGATGTGGCTTACCGCTTCTTCGCTACGGCGAACCGCTCCTTCGTCGTCGCCGATGCGCCGGGACATGAGCAATATACGCGCAACATGGCGACGGGCGCGTCCAACTCCGATCTTGCGCTGGTGCTGATCGATGCGCGCAAGGGCGTGCTGACGCAGACGCGGCGGCACACGCATATCTGCGCGCTGCTGGGCATCGGGCATGTTGTCCTCGTCGTCAACAAGATGGATCTCGTCGGCTGGTCGGAGGACGTGTTCGACCAGATCGTGCGCGACTACGAGGTCTTCGCGGATACGCTCGGCTTTCGGGCCATCGCCGCCATTCCCGTTTCCGCGCGCCATGGCGACAATGTCGTGGCACGGTCGGCGCACGCCCCCTGGTACAAGGGACCGGCGCTGATAACCCATCTCGAGAGTGTGGACGTGGAGCGGGATGCGACCACCGCGCCGTTCCGAATGTCGGTGCAATGGGTCAACCGTCCCGACGCCGATTTTCGCGGCGTGTCGGGCACCATCTCCTCGGGGCGTATCGGCGTGAATGAGCCGATCGTGCTCGCCGCGTCGGGCAAAGCGAGCCGCGTCGCCTCGATCCTTGGCCCCGGAGGCGCCCAGGATAGCGCGGTCGCAGGGGAGGCTGTGACGCTCTGCCTCGCCGAGGAAATCGATCTTGCGCGGGGCGACATGCTTTGTGCCGGGGATCGCCGGCCGGTGGTGGCGGACCAGTTCGCCGCACATATTCTCTGGACGAATGAGGAACCGCTGTTTCAGGGGCGGCAATATCTCCTGCGGGCGGGCAATCTCTGGACGAGCGCGTCGATCACCGGCATCCGGCACGGCATCGACGTGAACACGCTGGAGCCGCAGCCGGTGCGCCGCGTCGAGATGAACGGCATTGCGCTGTGCCACCTCGCGACGGCGGTTCCCGTGGCCTTCGATCCCTATGAGGAGAACCGCGCCACGGGCGCTTTCATCCTGGTGGATCGCTTCACCAACCGTACCGCCGGCGCGGGCATGATCAAGTTCGCCCTGCGGCGCGCAACGAATGTGCACCGTGAGGACATGCTGATCGACAAGGCTGCGCGGGCCGAGCAGAACGGACAGGCGCCCATGGTGCTCTGGTTCACGGGCCTGCCGGGTTCCGGAAAGTCGTCCATCGCCAAACTCGTCGAGCAGAGACTCCATCTGGCCGGACGGCGCACCTATACGCTCGACGGCGACAATCTTCGGCACGGCCTGAATCACGACCTCGGTTTCACGGATGCGGACCGTGTCGAGAACATCCGCAGGGCAGGCGAGGTCGCGAAGCTTTTCGTCGATGCCGGAATGATCGTGCTCTGCGCGTTCGTGTCGCCGTTTCGCAACGAGCGGCAGGCCATACGGGACCTGTGCGCGCCGGGTGAGTTCCTGGAAGTCTTCGTCGACACGTCAATCGACGAATGCGTGCGCCGCGACCCCAAGGGCCTCTATGCACGAGCTAAAAGCGGTGCGATCCCGAATTTCACGGGCATCGACAGTCCCTATGAGGCGCCCGAGGCAGCCGAGATGCACCTGCGGACGGAGGGGACAACGCCCTCCGATCTGGCTGACATCATCCTGGCCAAGCTGCGGGAGCGCGGACAAGCCTGCTAGGGTGCAAGAAAAAGGCGCGGATGTTACCCGGGCCTTTGCAGATTTCGCATTCAGCCCGCGCCCATTATCCCGCGCGGCGAAGCGGGCTGCGTGCGTCCTGCCGGTTGCTGAGCCGGAACGCTCCGAGCAGCTCCGTCAGCTGGCTGGTTTCCTGATTCAGGGATGCGCTGGCTGCCGTCGATTCCTCGACCATGGAGGCATTGCGCTGCGTGACGATGTCCATTTCTGAGATGGCAGTGTTGATCTCTACCAGCGCGCTTGCCTGTTCGCGCGCGCCGGTCCGGATCTCGGAGACGCTGCCGTTGATCTCTGCGACCTGGGCGCGGATGGCTTTGAGCGCCACGCCGGTAGCCCGCACCAGCTCGACGCCTTCTTCCACGCGAGCGGCGGAGCCGCTCACCAGCGCCTTGATCTCCTTCGCGGAATCCGCTGACCTCTGGGCGAGCGCGCGGACTTCGGAGGCGACGACGGCAAAGCCGCGGCCTGCGTCTCCAGCGCGTGCCGCCTCGACCCCTGCATTCAGGGCCAGAAGATTGGTCTGAAATGCGATCTCGTCAATGACGCCGATGATCTGGCCGATCTGCCGGGAAGACATCTCGATCGCGCTCATGGATTCCAGGGCCCGTTCCATGATCGCGCCGCTCCGATCCGCGTCGGCGCTCGCCTTCACGACGATGGCCTGCGCCTGCGTGGCGCTTTCGGCCGCGTGTTTCATCATGTTCGTCACTTCAGCCAGTGCGGCGGCAGTTTCTTCTAGACTGGCCGCCTGGTGTTCGGTGCGCCTCGACAGGTCGTCGGAGGCGGCGGCGATGCCCTGGCTGCCTTCATGAATGGCATGCGTGCTGCCGTCCACCGTTTGCAGGGCGCCGTCGAGCTGCGTAATCGCGGCGTTGAAATCGTCCCGCAACTTCGCGTAGGCCTCGGGAATCGGTCCGTTCATGCGATAGCGCAGGTCCATGTCCGCGAGTTGCCGGAGCGCGTAGCCAATGGAGTTGGTGACGAGCGTCCGTTCGCTTTCGACCGCGCCTCGTAGCGCATCGTGGTTCTGCCGGCGCTCGTCTTCGCTCGATTGACGCTGGCGCGCAGCGGCTTCTTCGAGACGCGCATTCTCTTCGTTCGATTTCTGGAACAGCGCGACTGCCTGTGCGATGTCGCCGATCTCGTCCCTGCGCGTCACATAGGACGGGTTCATGGTCTCGGGGCGCCGTTCGGTCAGGCCACGCATGATGCGCGTGATATCTCGCAAGGGGCCGACGATGGACATCGTGATGAGGATGGCGATTGCGACGCCTACGACACCGGCTATGCCGGCGATCGTCATGAGCCGTCGCCGGCTCTCTTGGCCGCCCGACACGAGCGTCTCTGTGAGCGCCTGAGAATTTCGTGTCGCGCTTTCGACCATCGCTGACACACGCACATCGATTTCGTTCATCTGTTCGTCCGCCTGGCCGAGCATCATGGTGGCCATGCTCTCCTGAATCGAGCCCATGTCGATGGTGGTTTTGGACAGGTCGAAGTATTTGAGAACTTTGCCTTTCGCTTCCGTCAAGGCGGCTTTTTCCGGCACGGTCAGCTGACCTCGAGTCAGAAGATCTTCGAGCTCATCGGTCAATTTCCGGTTCTGATCCACGATGTGTGCTTGCAGCTTTTCGAGGCTCGCCTTGTCGACACCGGCGGTCAGCCAGCTGACGTATCGAAAGAGCAGCAGCTGCGTCTTGGCGAGTTCGGCCGCCATCTTCTCGATGGCGGCCGTCTTGGGCAGGTCTACGCTGGACAGATGCTCGACGGCCCTGGTCGTCGATCCAAGCGCCGCGAGGCCCTGGACACAGACGATCATCATGCAGGCGAGCAGGACGAGTGGGGCTAGAAAAGCCTTCACATGTATTGGAGTGTTGCCCAGCGAAATCATTTTGAACGGCCCTAATCCAAAATTACAATGTTGCTTCGGTTCAGCGATAGACGCCGACACCGATGGCATAGTCACCGCTGCGTTCGACATAGGCCGATTTGTCGTCGATCTTCTTGGTGAGCGGATTGGGCCATTTGTAGTCGACCCAGCCGGGCGCCGGGCTCTGCGCCATCGCGACGATGTTCTTGATCATCGGCGTTCCCGTGGGATCTTTCATCTCGATGAGGTTCTGGCCGACCAGGGCGGCGTTGACCCCGTGTGCCCGCGCGACGCCGTCGAAGGTGTAGACGTAGGGATACAGGTCGCGGTCGTTGAACTCCTTGCTCGTGATGGATTTGAGAGTGTTTTCCACGCCATCGGCCTTCATTTTGGCCTGCACGCGATGAACGATGGCTATGGCTTCCTCACGGGTGCCGAATTCCGCCGCAAACGTCGGGGATCCAGCGAAAGACATGAAAGCTACTGTGGCAAGCTTGATGAAAGTACGGCGTTGCATGGAAAGTTCCTTCCTTCGAAACACGATTACTGTGATCCATACAGCTCAAATTTTTGTTATTTTTGACTAGATTACGCCACGTAAGCTTTAGGTTCCGATCTTTAATAATCCTAACCTGTAGAAATCACATTTGAATTTCGGGAATGCCCAAAAAATCACGCGGAAATTTGCCGCCGCGTAGTGCGATGTTGCCCAGGTTGGCTCATAGCATCTCTGCGTATTTGACGATGGATAGACCCAGACTGGCGCCGAAGCTCTTCGTCCCCGTGGTCGCCATGGGCATCGCACTCGTCACCCTCTTGGGAGTCGCCGCCCGGCTTCAGGGTGAGGCATCCCATGCAAACGGCACAGGACGCCGTCGGGCGAGCGTGACGCTGGAAGCCAACGAAGTGCGCGCCTTGAGACGCGCCATTCAGCGGGCTGAATGAGGCGCTTTCCCGCCTCCAAGGGTCGGCACAGCTCAGGCTTTTTGAGGGGTTCGTCATCACTTGCCGCCCGTCTTTACGAACGCGGTGCAACCGCGAAGCTGTGGGCGCGTTACTCACGCTGCGCGCGTCCGGTGGATGCGATCGGTTGCACGAGAGCAGGGCGATGATTTCACCAAAGGGCCAGCATTCCGGGGATGTTTCAAGGGGCGAACGGACGTTGACCGGCGTGCCCGGGCTGGATGAGGTGTTGTGCGGGGGCGTCACGCCAAACCGCCTTTATCTGCTCGAAGGGGCGCCCGGCACGGGCAAGACGACGCTCGCGCTTCAGTTCCTCCTGGACGGCGTCGCCAAGGGTGAGGCGTGCCTTTACATCACCCTGTCCGAAACGGCCGAGGAACTGCGGGCGGCGGCGGCAACGCATGGATGGACTCTCGACGGGCTTTCAATCTTTGAAATCGTCAACGAGGCCGGTCTCGACCCGGATAGCGAGCAGTCCATCCTGCACCCATCGGAAGTGGAACTGGGCGAGACAACAAAGGGCATCATGGAGCGGGTCGAGCAGGTGCGGCCGAGCCGGCTCGTCTTCGACAGCCTCTCGGAAATGCGCCTGCTTGCTCAAAATCCTCTGCGCTACCGACGCCAGATTCTCGCCCTCAAGCACTTTTTCGCGACACGCAGCTGTACTGTGCTGATGCTCGACGACCGGACATCCGAGCACGGCGACCTTCAGTTGCACAGCATCGCGCATGGCGTGATCTCGCTTGAGCAGCTTCCGCGCGATTTCGGCTCAGAGCGTCGCCGCATGCGCGTTGTAAAAATGCGAGGAATCAAGTTCCGTGGCGGATACCACGATTTTTTGCTCGACACGGGCGGCCTGACGATCTTCCCACGCCTCGTCGCCGCTGAACATCACCGCCCGTTGCCGCGCGGCGTTCAGTCGACTGGATCGCCTGAACTCGATGCGCTCCTCGGGGGAGGTATCACGTCCTCGACCAACACATTGCTGATGGGCCCTTCCGGTGTCGGCAAGACGACCACGGCTGTCTCCGCGATGATCGCAGCGCTCCGGCGCGGCGAGCGGGCGACCTACTATCTTCTCGATGAGGGCACGGCGACGCTGGTCAGCCGTTCCGCCGCTCTGGGAATGGACCTGGAGCCCTATCTCAAGGCGGGAACGCTGACGATTTTGCAGATCGATCCAGCCGAGCTCTCGCCGGGTGAATTTGCCAGCACGGTGCGGGAGGCAGTCGAGGTCGACGGGTCCACGCTTATCGCGATCGACAGCCTGAACGCCTATCTGCAAGCCATGCCCGGAGAGAATTTTCTGCTGTTGCAGATGCACGAACTGCTTACCTACCTCAACCAGCAGGGCATCACGACGTTGCTGGTACTTGGGCAGCACGGCCTTATCGGCGAAATGCAGAGCGACATCGACCTGAGCTATCTGAGCGACGCTATCCTGCTGTTCCGTTACTTCGAGGCGAACGGCGAAGTGCGAACGGCCGTCTCCGTCGTCAAGAACCGCACCAACGTGCACGAGCGCACGATCCGCGAATTCAGGCTCGACCGGGGCGGCCTGCGGGTTGGCCAAGTCTTGCACGACTTTCAGGGCGTGCTGACCGGCCTCCCGTCCTATCGCGGCATTGTCCCCTTGCTGGAACCCAGGAATGACCCTGCCAAAGCCTGAGCTGACGGAAGAGCGCGTTCTCATCCTGGCGCCTCGTGGCCGGGACGCTCAGGTCGTGGAGCTGGTCCTGCGAAAGGAGGGCGCCTCAACGCGTGCATGCGCCCATATCGCGGAGTTGCAGTCCTGTGTCGAGGAGGGTGGGGGCGCGGCTCTCATCACGGAGGAGGCGCTTGCGGAGGGGGATGTCACGGTGTTGCTCGAGACGCTCGAGCGGCAGCGGCCCTGGTCCGATTTTCCGTTCATTGTTCTTGCGACGAAGAGAGTAGGGCCGCGCCCGACCAATGCCGCGCGCGTTCTGGAGCGGCTGGGTAACGTCGTTCTGCTCGAGCGCCCGATCAATGCGGAAACCCTGTCCAGCGCAGTCAGCTCCGCCCTTCGCGGCCGCCGCCGTCAATATCAGGCGCGGCGGCAGCTTCAGGAGCTGGAGCGTTCCCGCGAGTACCTGCGTATCCTGAACGAGACGCTTGAGCAGCGTGTCGAGGAGCGCACGCGCGAACGCGACCGGATCTGGCATGTCAGCCGAGACATGCTCGGCGTCGCCAATGCGGAGGGGGTATGGGTCAGCATCAATCCGGCGTGGCACCGTGTCCTCGACTGGTATTACGACGAGATCGTCGGACGCACCTCGGAATGGCTCGAACACCCGGACGATGTCGAGAAGACGCGGGCGGAGATTGCGAAGCTGTCCACGGGGCAGGAGACGCTGGCGTTTGAAAATCGTTTCAGGGCGCGCGACGGGCTCTATCGCAACCTGTCCTGGACCGGGGTTCATGTCGAAGGGCTCTTCTATTGCGTGGCCCGCGACATCACCGAGGAAAAGGCGCGCACGGCGGCACTTGCCCAAGCCGAAGAGGCGCTGCGCCAGGCGCAGAAGCTCGAAGCCGTTGGGCAGCTCACGGGCGGCGTGGCGCACGACTTCAACAATCTTCTCACTGTCATCAAATCGTCGACCGACCTGTTGAAACGGCCCAATCTTGCCGAGGAACGCCGCGTCCGGTATGTCGGCGCCATCTCCGATACAGTGGACCGCGCCGCCAAGCTGACAGGTCAGCTTCTTGCTTTCGCGCGCCGCCAGGCGCTTCGTCCGGAAATCTTCGATGCCACGCGCAGCGTCGCGGCCATCGGGGAGATGATCGGAACGCTGACGGGATCGCGCGTCGAGATCGAGATGCACGTGCCCGAGGAGCCTTGCTACATCAACGCGGACGCGAGCCAGTTCGACACGGCGCTGGTGAACATGGCGGTGAATGCACGCGATGCGATGAATGGCGAGGGGCGCCTGATCATCACGGTAGCCGTCGTCCCGGAACTGCCGCGCCTGCGTGCGCATCCGGCTCGCACGCGCACCTATGTGGCTGTGTCCCTCACAGACTCAGGGCACGGCATTGCGCCCGAAGCGTGCGACCGCATCTTCGAGCCGTTTTTTACCACCAAGGGCGTGGGACACGGCACGGGCCTTGGCCTCTCGCAAGTGTTCGGCTTCGCCAAGCAGTCGGGCGGCGAGATCATGGTCGAGAGCGAGTTGGGGAAGGGCGCAACATTCACGCTCTACCTGCCGCGCGCTGAACCTTCGGCCCTTTCGGAAGAGACTCCCGTGCAGCCTGAAGACGCGATGGACGGCGACGGGACCTGTGTGCTCGTCGTCGAGGACAATCGCGACGTGGGCAACTTTTCCACCCAGACGCTGGAGGAGCTCGGTTACAGCACGCGCTGGGTCGGCAATGCGGAGGAGGCGCTGGCGCAACTTGCCGAAAACCCGAAAGCCTATGACGTGGTCTTTTCCGACGTCGTGATGCCCGGCATGAACGGGGTCGAACTCGGCCAGGAAATCCGCCGGCTTCATCCCGGGCTGCCGGTGGTGTTGACCAGCGGCTACAGCCATGTGCTGGCGCGGGAAGGCACGCACGGGTTCGAGCTTTTGCAGAAGCCCTATTCCGTAGAGGCCCTGTCGCGCGCGCTCCGCAATGCCGCGCCGCGCCGGCGGCGCTTTGCGTGAGGATGTTGGCCGGGGAGGGGTGTATTTGCGCGCCGCCCGTGATCTATTCGCCTGCAAGAACTGTCCAGAACAGTTCGTGCACAAACAGATCCCGGGAGGAATCATGAAGCTCATCCGCGCATCCTTGGCAGTGCTTGCCACACTCGCCATCGCTTGCCCTGCCAATGCCGACGAGGCGGTGCAGACTATTGACCGGCTGGTTGCCCATGTCTCCACGGTTCCCGCTATCGCCGGAAAGCCGATCGATCTGTTCGTACGCGAAAAGGTGCCGGTTTCCATTGTTGAATCAGCCGATGGCAAGGCGCCTGCCGGCAAGGTGGTGCTCATGGTCCATGGCGGCTATTCGCCCTCGACGCTGGCCTTCGACGTGCCATACCGGAATTACAGCTGGATGGCGTATCTGGCGCGGCAGGGCTTCGACGTCTTCGCAATGGACATGACGGGTTACGGCCGGTCCGGGCACCCGATGATGGACGATCCCTGCAATCTCGACCCGAAGCAGCAATCGGCGCTTGTCCCCAAAAACCTGCCTGCTGCCTGCCCGGCGAAATACCCGTTCGAACTCGTCAGCAGCGACACGGAGACGGCGGATATCGACCGCGTCGTGGATTTCATCCGTGAGTTGCGCGGCGTCGATCGGATCTCGCTGATCGGCTGGTCGGGCGGGGGCATCCGCACCGGCACCTATGTCAGCCGGTTCCCTGAGAAGGTCGAAAAGCTGGTGATCTTCGCGTCGTCGAATTACGACCGCAAGACTTCCTCGCAGAAGCCCGAGCAGCTTCCCAAAGCCGGTGCGCCCATGTCGATCCAGAATCGACGGGTGGGGGTCGATCAGCGCTGGCTGGGCACCTCGAAATGCGCCAGCACGATCGAGCGTGGCATGCCGGAGATGATCTGGAACCTGAATATCGACAATGATCCACTCGGCGCCACGTGGGGCACCGGCGGCCTGCGGGCGCCGACCCGGACATACTGGGGCTGGAACGCGGAGGCCGCGGGGAAGATCAAGGTTCCCGTCCTCGTCATGGTCGGTGAACAGGATGCCTTGACGGCGTCCAACAACCAGCTGTTCGACGATCTCGGCTCGGACAAGAAGGCGTTCCTCGGCATCGCCTGCGGTACCCACTTTATGGTGTGGGAGCAGCAATCCCGCGTCCTGCACGCAGCGTCCCTTGATTGGCTCCAGACCACGAGCTTGAGGGGCGCACAGACAGGCCGCTTCCGCGCCGACGAGAGCGGGGCGATTGCATCGGAGAAGAAGTAAGTCACCTCCGGAAACGCGTCCGCCCCGGGACCAGGTCTCGGGGCGGACGGGTTGAGGGGCTGGTCAGGATGCGGGCAGGGCGCTCTTCAGCGACGCCACTTCGCATTGCTTCTGCCGGGGCCCATGGCGGCCTTCTCGCATTCGGCAACACGGGCTTCGAGTTCCTCATCGCTGAGTGCCTCGGCACCGGCTACGATGTTTTCGCGTTGGTAGCGGCGAGCCAGTTGTGCGAGCTTGAGGCGGGCCATCAGATTTTGGCGTTCTGTCGGGGTCACGGTCGTGCGTCCTAGGTTGGCTTTGGCCCAAAACCCAATATAGCAGGTTTTACGCCAATGCGCTCGTCGTATCGGGGGTGTTTTAGCACCCGGAGTGTAACTGAGGCGCATGATGAAGGTTCGAGCCGGCCTTTTTAGGGCGGCGGCGACGCTCCAGGCTTTCCGGGCAGTGCAACAACTTGTGAAGCCCGCACCGCCATCCTGCATGAAATTTGGTCTTGCGATGACGCGGCATGGGTTCATCCTCCGCAGGCTTGCGCAAGCGCATCAGCTACTTCTTTCCGAACAGAGCTTTAGCCGCCCGTGGGAACACGGACGACGTCCCTTCGCAGGAGGTCGTAATGCCAAGCTTGAAAAAAGTGACTGCCCTCGTGCTTTTAACGCTTGCGGTGCTTTTTGGAATTTCGAGGTCGGCGAGCCGCGCGCCGGATTCCGCGCCTTCAGTGTCGGCAAGCCTCTCGCCGAACACGCTTTTCCAGAACATCAAGGACCTGAAATCGGCGGACAGGTGGGAGCCGTTCTGATCAAAAACGCGCGCCGGGACCGCCCCGTGCCCCGGCCCGCGTGTCCTGCATGGCGATACACCTGTGTTGCATCGTGGAAATCGCTTTGATCCGCCGCTGACTCTCGTATGATGCCCTCGAGCCGGAAAACCGGCCGCATCGAGGAAACGAGAGAGGAGTGGCGCCATGCCCCCCTATAGCTTCACGCGTCGCGATTTCGCGATGTCAGCGCTTGCCGCCGGCGCAGCCGTGGCCGGTCTGCCCACGAGCCTCCGCGCTCAGCCCTTCGGGGGCCGCACAGTCACCTTCATCGTGCCGTTCAGTGCCGGGAGTGGTCCGGACACGATAGCTCGTCTGATGGGCCAGTACCTCGGCACGCGCTGGAACCAGACGATCATTGTCGACAACCGCACAGGAGCCAGCGGCAATATCGGGACCTCGGCGGTCGCGCGTGCCGTGCCCGACGGCACGACAATGCTCGTGACGGCCAATACCCTCGTCATGAATGTCAGCCTGTTCAAGTCCGTGCCCTACGACCCGGTGGCGAGCTTCGCGCCGGTCGCGGGGCTCGTCTATTCGGTGTTCGCCTGCGCGGTGCACAAGTCGCTCGGCGTCAACACGCTGGCCGAACTCGTGGCGCTCGCCAAGGCCAAGCCGGGCACGATCAATTTCGGATCGCCGGGGCTCGGGTCCCCGCATCACGTGGCGCTTGAACTGTTCAAGCAGAAGGCGGGCGTCGACATGATGCATGTGCCCTACCGCCAATTGTCGGGCGCCATGCAGGATCTCGCCAGCGGGCACATCGGTGGCATGTTCATGCCCGCCACGCAGGCCGTCGCGCTCGCAGCCGCGGGCGATGTGAAAGTGCTCGCCTTCTCCGGCGACAAGCGCAGCGCCATCGCGCCCGACGTGCCGACCATGACGGAAGCGGGCGTCGCGGGTGTGGATATCGACAATTGGTGGGCGATCCTGGCACCCGCTGGCACGCCAGCCGATGTCATCCAGCGCTACAACACCGAGCTCAACGCTGTCCTGGCCGAACCCGACGTGAAGAAGCGGCTCGATGCCCAGGCCTTGCAGATCATCGGCGGCTCGCCCGAACGCCTGAAGGAGATCATCGCGCGCGACACGGCGCGCTGGGCGCAGGTGCTTCAGGCCGCCGGCATCAAGCCGGAATAAGGGGGCAGAATGACGATCGGCGAAAATCAGTCCCTTGCACCCGGCGCTATCGACGTGCACGCGCATGTGCTGATGCCCGACATTTATGCGCAGACGCAGGCGCACAGCCTGTTCACGCTGCCCATGGAGGGCGCTGCGATCAGCGATGCGGCGCGCGAGCAGGGGCGCCAGCGCGCTGAGTCCGTGTGCCGGGCGATGGCGGACATGAGCGAACGGCTCACCCTTATGGACAAGATGGGCGTCGGCGTGCAGGTCCTGTCCGCCAGCCTCGTGCATCAAAGCAGCCTGTACGCGTCGCCGCGCGAGAGCCTTGCGCTGGAGCGGCGGTCGAACGACCAGATGGCGCAGATGGTGGCGCGCGATCCGCGCCGCTTCGTTGGCATCGGCGGCGTGCCGCTTCACGCGCCCGATCTGGCCGTGGAGGAATTGCGGCGCTGCATGGGCGAACTCGGGCTGCGCGGCGTTGGCATTTCCACGCAGGCGGGCGAGATGGAAATTGGCGATGCCCGTCTGCGACCGTTCTGGGAGGCTGCTGAAGATCTCGGCGCGCTCGTCTACATTCATCCCGCTGGTAATCACGACGTGCGCTTCCGCAAGCACTTTCTCTGGAACAGCATCGGCCAGTCCTTTGAAGAGGCGATGGCGATTGCCTCCCTCATGTATGAAGGCGTGCTGGAGAGCTTTCTGAAATTGCGCATCTGCATGTCGCATGGCGGCGGCTACATGCCCTATTACATGGGGCGGATCGAGCGCAATTACCTCGAAAAGCCCTCGACCCGTGTGCACATGAAACGCTCGCCCGCCGAGTACCTGAAGATGCTCTGGTACGACAGCTGCGTCTATGATTCAGAGGCCATGCGTGTGCTGGTCGGCAAGGTCGGAATCGACCGTGTCGTGCTGGGCACGGACTATCCGGTGGGAGATCGCAAGCCGCATGAATTTATCGCGTCATGCGGGTTCGACGCCGGCGAGACGCAGCAAATTCTGCGCACAAACGCTGAGGGACTGCTGGCGCAGGGTTGAGGCCTGCCTGCCAAAAAAGTGGCCGCCCGAAAGCGGCCAGTGGCAGGATCTGCCCTTCCGTGGGGCTGAACCTCATATTGGGTTTATCTGCATCATTTTCAAGGCCAGGCCTTTGAACTTCAATTGAAACGATTGTTACTCCGGCAGGTTTCAGACGCACATGGGAGCGTCTGTATGCAAGCGGTTAAACAAAGTTCAGGTTCCGACCTCAAGGTGCTCGGCCGGGCGGCGATCGCGCTCGGCGGATTGATGATTGCGCAACGCGCGTTGGGCGGGGCTTCTGCGCCTGCCTCGTCCCCTCAAGGCGAGCCCAAGCCCAGCAGCACAGCTGGTGAGGGTGCGCAAACGCCCGCCGATATTCCAGCACCGGGCTGGAAGGATATTCTCTGGCGGGTGTATGAGGAGATCGGCAACGACCGTGTTCTGGCGGTCGCGGCAGGCGTGACCTTCTATGTGCTGCTCGCAATCTTTCCTGCCGTGACCGCGCTTGTTTCCATCTACGGCCTGTTCGCTGATCCCGCTACGATTCAGCAGCATCTTTCGTCCATCGCGAGCTTCGTTCCAGGCGGAGCGCTGGATGTGCTGAGCGGGCAAATCGAGCGCATCGTCAGCAAGGGACATGGCAGCCTGGGCTTTGCGCTGGCGATGGGTCTCGCAACCTCCATCTGGAGTGCCAATGCGGGAATGAAGGCGCTGTTCGATGCGCTGAACGTCGCTTACGGAGAGAAGGAAAGTCGCGGCTTCATCGCGCTGAACGCGACGTCGCTTGCGTTTACCGCGGGCATGCTCGTGTTCGCCTTGTTCGCGATTTCGGCTGCCATCGTCGTGCCTATCGTCCTCAAGTTTGTCGCGCTAGGCCCCGCCGTCGAAGCAGTTCTGCAGTGGCTGCGCTGGCCGGTTCTCCTCGTTGCGCTGGGACTGGCCCTGGCCCTGCTTTACCGTTTCGGCCCGACGCGGAAGAAGCCAAGATGGCGCTGGATAACCGTCGGTAGTGCCTTCGCAGGTATCACGTGGATCGCGGCGTCTGCGGCGTTTTCCTGGTACGCAGCGAATTTCGGCAGCTACAACGAAACCTATGGCACGCTGGGCGCGGTGATCGGCTTCCTGACCTGGATCTGGATTTCCGTGATCGTCATCATGGTCGGCGCCGAACTCAATTCAGAGGTGGAGGCGCAGGCCGAGGGCAGCACTGAGGAGACGTGACGCATCGCAAAGAAAAACCTCCGCCGTTTCCGGCGGAGGTTCATTCAAAGCTGAATGTAATTTACTGCACGATCTGAACGATGCGATGCGTCTTGGGATCGACCAGGACGGTACGATTGTTCACAACCGTGTAGCGGTAGTTCTTGACGCCATATTCGGCCGGAACTTCGTAATAGGTTACGCCGCTCGACGGCAGTTCCGCGCCGACTCGAACGTCTTCCCTGTAGGTGTAGGAGGGGCGCTTCTCCTTCACGACATACTCGCGGAAGCGCGGCTCGTCGCGATCGGAAAGGCCGCCGACGATTGCGCCGCCGACACCCCCGACCACCGCGCCGACGGGACCGCCGACAATTGCGCCCCCGACTGCGCCCGTCGTCGCGCCAGCAGCTGCGCCGCCATTCTGAGCCTGGGCAACGCCGATGAAGCCGGACGCCGCAAGAAGAGTAGAGGCAAGAATAAGGGACTTACGCATGTCGTTCTCCTTTTCGTTTTCGAAGACACGACTTCAAACTAGCCTCGCTGACGATGGTTCCGCTGAGCGAGCCGGGCCAGTCGCGTCGGTTAACGAATGGTTGAGACCACCAACGACTTGTCCCGCAAGGCAGCGCGCTTATGCTATGCGGGGGTTTCTCGATGCGCGGAGGGGACAATGGGCTTGGATGCAATCAGGGACTATCACGCCCACATTTATTACGAGGCTGATACGCGCAGCTTCGCCGAAACGCTCCGCAAAGAAATGGAAGCGCTCTTTTCACAGGGCCGATATGGCCGCTGGCACGATCACCCTGTGGGCCCCCATCCCTCGGCGATGTTCCAGGTCGCTTTCGACGCGGACCTGTTTCCCACCCTTGTGCCCTGGCTTATGCTCAATCATGGTCTGCTGACTGTGTTCCTGCACCCCGAGACAGGTGACGAACTTACCGACCACGCGGAGCGGGCCATCTGGATCGGGCGTCAGCAGGTTCTCAAGCTCGACCAGTTCAAGCCGCACGGCTGACACCTTCTGTAACAGACAGGGATAATTTTGATGGCGACGAAAGAACAGATCAGCCCGGAAACGCTGGCGCTTCTGCGCATCAACGGCCTGCTGATGGATGGGCTGATCAGATCGGGCGCAGTCGAGGCGAGTTGGTTCATCGAGAACCTCGACCGTCTCGCGCGCGAGGAAACCCATGGGCTCTCCCGCGCGATCATCTCTGGCATGGCCGAAGCTTTTCGCAAGGCCCATGTGGCCGGGGACAAGGCCTGAGCGTAGCGAGCATCAGCCAAAGGACACCCGCGATCAGCCTTGATCCTCTGCAAAACATCCCGGGCCTAATGCGTCCAGAACATCCGCGTCGATCTAAGAAGCACCTGGGTTTCATGTGCACCTTTAGCCCAATTGGCGTTCTGGAAACGTATTCCGCCAAAGACGGCACTGCCAGGGTAACCATAGCCGATGCTCGAACCCCACAAAAAGTGGTTGGCTGTCATCTGTGGGGCAAGGTACCCCCCATATAGTCTTATCCCGTCCTCTACAGCGCCAACTGCATTCTCCATGGAATAGGGCTGATCTGCGTAAACCGTCCCGACTTCATAGCCCAAGACTTTTGCTCGCATTCTCATCGCATGCGTGAGCGCCTGCGCGGTTTGCAAACCACGCCGCACAATAGGAACTACCGCAAAAGCTCTGAGCGCCGCAGCCTGCCGGCTATATATAGTTATCTGTCGGTTGGAGATCCCCAAAAGCTCCAGCGCATTGATGATCGTCGTTTCCGGGGTGTTATTAAATGCCTCAAGCTGCAGAGTCGTAGTTCCTTTACTCAGCCTGTCAGCGCATTTTATGGCAGCCTGGAGATCCGAAAGGCCGTTGACGACAAGCCTCGGAAACAGGGATGCCGGGAGCATTGTAAGACCCGGACCCCAGAGCCCGCCGTGGAAGTGAATTACAGCGAAATGCAGTTTAGCGGTGTAAGGCGGCTTGCCACGCGGCGGCTCGATCATGGTCTTGGCCAGGTCCTTACCCGCCTGAACCAATCTTTTGATATGAGAAATACGTTCGGATCCCAAGAGGTTTGGGTCCCATTCAGCAACCCTGTCTATTCTTTGCAAAAGCTTCCGATCATTTTTGTCGAATTCGTACATCTTAACGGGCGACGTTTTATCGAAAATCCCGACGTCCGTGTAAATCGAGTCGACAGCATCCGACAATTTGGAATTAGCAGTGTCGCGATCGGCCATTGCTTTCCGGACCCAATCGAGCTTTTGATCCGCGTCCAACCATGCGAATGGCTTCTCCCACGTCTCTACAATGAAGCGCTCAGCAGATGCGAGAGGTACTGCGCGGATTTGCTTATAGATCCATTGATCGGAAGACGTCCGGTTTTCGGGAGCGATCTGATCCTGGAGGTACTTGACGATCGCCCAATAGTGAGCCTCGGTATACTCCGCCTCGAAGATCTTGAGTTTCTTTTCAATGTCATTGAATGCTTTGATAGGAGAGGATGCTGCTGAATCGGTTGTCGCGTCAGGTTGGGTCACGGTTCCTGCGGCGTCTGTCCATGCCGCAGATGGGTCCATGCCGACCGGGAGGTTCACAGGATTACTTATTTCGATTGTTGTGATCATATTAATTCTCTCGAATTGTAAATGCTGTAATAATGGTTAGCCTAAACAGTCGCTCTACCATGTTGGACCTCTTCTAGCGTAAGCGTAGTTTCCTGCCTGACGCAATGTAAGATTTGTAAGAAATGAGGTCGATGCAGGCGCCGCTGGCGCGTATCGGTTTCGTTAGGCCGGAATGGGAGGTGATTCACGAGGCAGGATCATCTCATCCGAGAGGTTGTGGCCGTGGAAAGCTCCTGCCGCCTCAAATCGCCCTGGCGCGGACCGGGCGGGGTTGAGAGGTGGCGCGCGCGGGCCCGCGCGAAGGGGGAACCTGGGCTTGAGATCATGCATGTAGTCTACGCTGGCGCAGCAGACTGCTACGCCAGCGTAGACTGGCTTCAACGCGGGGAAGCGATGCTGATTTGAATACTCTTCATCATTTTCCACGCCTCTGCGTGCCCATCATGCCAATTTATCTTACCCCCTTTCATCTTGAAAACAGGCGGCTTCAGATCTAGCTGAACCGGCAGGCTGTACATAAATTTTGTATAAGTTTTTGTAAGCAGTAATATACCTCTGGCCATGCCTGTCTTGACAGAACTCAAGGCTCCCGCCAACGAATATAGCTTAAACTGTGGTGTTTCGAGATTAAAACCGTCTATTGCCGATCTTATCCTTAAAACATTGGTCAAAAGGGATCGCAATTTTTTACCGACTGCATCCAGCAAGACATTGTTGAAGGCATGGTGAATTACCGCCTCTTCTGTATAAACTTTGATTTGCCGGTTTGATATTCCGAGTAACTCGAGGGCGTTGACGATCGTTCTCTCTCGATAGCCTGCTTTCACCAGTCTCGAAATACTATACCCACCCTGAAGAGCCGCCGCTACGACAGCCGCATCCTTATATGTATTGTCCTTGTCAGCTCGCAACAGAGGAAGCGACTTGTTGCCTGCTGCGTTATAAGTATGGTCCCACGGCCCGCCTTCAACACTTATTATAGTCTTCTTGTCCCTAGAAACAAGAAGATGTAGCCCGCCTGTTCGATATTTCGAGTCGCTGTTTTTCACTGCAGCGGCTCCCTCCTTCGCAAGCCTTGTGAAAAAATCCGTGGAGCCGCCTGGCAAATAACGAGGGTCCCATTCATCGATAAGGCGTAACCTTTTCAGAAAGAACTGATCCTCTTCGGTCATCTCGTATATCAGCTTCGCAGGCGGGGCAATTCTGAGAATGTCGACGTTCGTGTAAATAGCACCTATCGCGTCAGAAAATTTCTTGTCGTGGAGCGCCATACGGTTCACTTCATCTCTGATGAGGGGCAACTGAGCTGCCCAAGACAGGTCTGAAAATTTGCGGTTTTTCGCCCATATCTTGTAATCCATGGCGTCTTTAAGCGACATCTTTCTGAGCTTATTGTAGACGCGCGTCACATCGTTTTCAGTATGCTCGTAACTTTCATTCAATGCAAATCTAGCGATGGCCATGTAGTGGGCATCGACATACTTTTCCTCAAAAATCGGGAGGTTTTTTTCTATGTGAACAAAAGCGTCTATTTTATCCTGGTTGCTTTTCGACGACGATAGAGCGTCCGTATTACTTGTTTTATTGGTTGCTTTGGTCGAGGCCAATGCAGCATACGATGCCGCGGCGACCGGGGTATAATTAGTCGTTATTTGGGATGGAATTCTGATCATAGGAATTAGCCTTTGGTTACCAATGACTTAAAAAATAGAATATTGCTTTTGCGATCTGTTACAGGCGTTATTAACCTAACGGAAGATCGGGAGTATGCAATGTAAGAATTGTAAGAAAGTGCCCATTTTGAGTAGATGCTGTGATACCAGACGCGCGATCAGTTGTTTGCCGATGAGCAGGCCGGTGCGGGAACTCGGTTTGCATAATCGGCGCAAGGTAAGCGGGCACGTTCCGGACGGCCCTCAACCATGTGCATTTCTCGTTGCCGTGTAAGGTGCAACCGCTCGGTGCGCGACCCGTTTTCGGCAACGGGGAGGGCGACCCATGACATCGGAGATGCCCGATGACACCGGAAGAGCAAAAACTCGAACTCGACAGCGAGAAGCCAGATCCCGATTTCGAGGAACACGAGGTGACCTATCTCAAGTTCACCCGGCTCCTGAAATACGTGACTCTGGCTTTTCCCTTCTTCTTCGCATTCCTGTTGTACTGGACCTACTGAGGGCTCAAGGCCCGGAGCAGATCACGTTCAGCAGGGCCTGATTGCCGCCCTTGATGGCAGCAAGCGCACGTTGCAGGGCGCGCGGCATTTCGGCGGGATCGGTCACGCATTCGCCGTAGCCGCCGGCTGTCTCGACCGCCTTCTCGAAAGCGAGCTGCGTGTCGAAATACGTGAGCGGCTCGCGGTTGGAGCGCGCGGCAAATCCTGCCGGATAAACCTCGTGCGTGTTGCGCTTCACCGCGCCCCACATCTGGTTGTTGAAGACCATGGTGAGGATTGGCAGGTTTTCCGCTTTGGCCACATAGTGCGCGGGCACGGGATTGCCGAACATGTAGGCGCCGTCACCAACCGTGCAGATGACTTGCCGCTCACGCGCGGCCATCTTGATGCCGAGCGCGGTGCCGAGACCCCAGCCAAGTCCGCCCGCCGCACCCGCGGAAAAGAACGTGCCCGGCAGGGTCATGTCGAGATGCTCCCACGTCAGAGGCGATTCCTTCACGAGGATCGCGTCTGCGTCCTTCACCTCATTGACGCAATGCGTGATCCAGGCGGGATGCAGCGGCGTCTGCGCGCGCGCCGTGTCGAGAAGGCCCGCCCATCTGCGGCGCTGCCCGCCACGCGTTTCCGCGAGGCGGCGACGGCGCGCTTCGATACGGTCGCGTGCCGCGCCCTGGCGTGACATGAGCGCTTCCGTCAGCAGCGGCAGCGTACCCGAGAGAACCCCGGTGATGCCGAGATCGCTGGCAAAGCCGCGGATCGGATAGGCCGAGAACAGCGGATCGACTGCGATGTGGATGATCTTGCAGTCGCGTCCGGGTGCCTTCTTGCTCGGGATCCACGGCACGTCACATTCCAGAACGATGATGAGATCGGCGGCCTCGAGGAACGCGTCGGGATTGTAGCCGAGATGCATTTCGTGGGCCGTAGGCAGGCACATGTAACGCGGCTTGCGCTGCGTAACGGGAATCGCGAAACATTCCGCAAGCGCCGCAAGCTTTGCGACATCGCCGCCGTCACGCCCCGCGCTCGAAGTGATGATGACGGGATTCTCGGCGCGCGCGATCATCTCGGCTGCTTCGTCGATCGCACGTGGATCGGGGTAGGGGGCGGACGGCGTGCGATGACGGGTGGGCGACTCGTAGCTGTAGGTTTCGATCGGGGCCGCCAGCATTTCACGCGGAAGGGTGAGGTAGATGGGGCCTTTCGGCTCGCTCATAGAGATGTTGATGGCGCGATCGATTGCGGATTCCATCACCTGCGCATTCGGCAATTCATAGTCCCATTTGACGAATTCGCGCAGCATGGAGCCTTGGTCGCGCATTTCCTGCGGCCAGTGAATTTCGCCGCTGCGCTGTCCGAGCAATCCACCTTCCTCGGTGTAGGGTGTGCGTCCCGCGCTGAAGAGAATAGGAACGTTGCCGCGCCAGGCGTTCATGATGCCGCAGATCGCATTGGCGGTGCCGACATTCACATGGACCATCACGAGTTGGGGCCTGCCGGTGACGAGGTAATAGCCCATGGCCATGCCGACGGCGACATTCTCGTGCGGCACCGTCACGGGCCTGGGGAACTGGCCGCCGTTGACTTCCGCCTTCGCAAGAGCCTCGATCAATGGTGCGAAGTCGGTGCCGGCATTGGCGAAGAGATAGTCCACTCCGCGGTCCGCCATCAATGCGAGATAAGCGTCGGCTGCGGTTCCATTCTCGATTGTCTTGATCGTCACGTTTGCACTCCACATCGTTGTTTGCTTACTTGATCTCGCGGACTTCCTTGGCGCGGGCTATGACGTCCGGCGGCGTCTTGCTGAGATCTTCGACATATTTCTGCAATTGCTCGCCCGCCATTGGATCGAAATCGAGGCTGAAGCGCTTCACTTCTTCCAGATATTCCGGATCCTTCAGCATGGCGTCAAAGCCCCGCCGCAGCGCGTTCAGCCGGTCGGCCGGGACGCCGGGCGGTCCCACGATGGATTTGCCGATCGCGGTGGCGCTCGCATACAGCGCAAGAATGGCGCGGTCTTCGGGCGTGCGCCCGAGTTCGACCATCGAGGGGACATCGGGCAATTCGGGGTGCCGCACGTTGCCCCATTGCACGATGATGTGCGCCTTGTTGGAATCGATCCAGTCGCGCTTGGCGGCTTTCACCGTGGACCACGCGAGAAGACAGCCGTCGATCTCGCCTTTTTCCATGGCGAGACAGCTTTCGGCCGCGCCGCCATAGCCGGTCACCATCTTGAACTTCGTGCCAGCGAGTGCATTCAGGAGGCGGGGATAGATGACGGCCGGCGCCATGGGGCCGCTTCCGCCCTGAACGGATTCGCGTGCGCGCGCATCCTCGATCGTGGCGACCTTCGAGCTGTTCCAGAGCACCTGCACATTGACGCTGGAGCTGATGCGGCCGATCCAGTTGAAGTTCTTCGACACATATGCGACGCCGTTTGTGCCGAGCAATTCCTCGCTGGGGGTCGTGTCCGGAATGATGCCGAGCGCCGTGCCGTCTCTCGGCGCTACGCCATACATGAAGTTCGCGGCTTTCAATCCGCCGGCGCCGATCATGTTTTGCGGAACGACACGCGGGTTGCCGGGAATGTGCTTGCCCAGATGGCGCGAGACCAGGCGCCCGTAGATGTCGTAGCCGCCACCGACGGGAAAGCCGATGATCAGGTTAATGGCATTGTCCTTATAGAAGTCCGCGATCGGATCCGCGCGCGTCTGTGCCGAGGCCATGCAGGCCAGTGCGAAGCAAAGCGCGCGCAGCGGTGCCTTCGTGAATGAGCTCATTCCGGTCTCTCCCTGACGTTTTTTTTCAGGATAGACCGGTTCGCTCCATGGTGCCACTGGCGCGTGGCTTTTCAGCGGGAGGGCCAGGCGCGGGGTGCTTTCGCGAATGCCCCGTAAGTTTCCAGCGCGTCGTCGACGAGCTTGCGTTCCTTGCGGGCGTGCCGAGTGGCGGCGTGTTTGGCGGCCTTTGCCAATACGCGTTCCGCGGCGTCTCCGTTCGGCACGGTCAGGGCGCGCGCTGCTTCCTGCGCAACATGTGCATCGTTCAGATTGCCCAGCGTGGTCTGAAAATCCTTGAGCGCCTTCAGGTAGGCCGCATGCGATTTGCGGCTGCTGCGTGGCATGAGAGATTGGGTCAAGACGCCGATGTAGTAAAAGCTCTTCGCGTCAATGCGGATTGCATGGCGTTCTTGTGCATCCAGCTTGCTAAGACCGGCGCCGCGCTCGATGATTTTGCGGTCCCAGCGGCCGATTTCGCGCAGACAGATGTCTTGGAATGCGCCCTGCGACTTGGGGCGCAGGGGCTGCGTTGTCCAGGGGGCGCATTCCAGCCAGGCGCAGAAATCCAGCAGCAGATTGCGATAACGTTGCGAGCCGACTGCTTCCATGACGCTCGCGTAGGCGCGCGTCCGCTTTGCGGCCATGGCAATCGACAAATGCTGCGTCTTGTTGTGACTCCTGAAATCGTCGCTCATCACGTCGAGATCACGCGCTGAGCCGAGCACGCGCGAGAGCCATTTCAACTCGTCGCGCAGGCCTGGGAGCGACTCATCCTTCACAAGGCGCGCGAAGACACGCAGCACTGCACGCAAGCGCCGGATCGCGGTTCGAGTTTGATGCAGGGCTTCCGGATCGCGGGTGGCGACCAGAATGGGCTCGTTGAGCATCAGGTGCTTCATGCACGCGTTGCAGAGAGAACGGAAGCCGTCCACGAGCGGCATGTCCGGGCGCAAACCGGGTTCGGGCAGCTCCGGTTCTGGACCCATCTTTCCTGCTGCGAGGCGGTAACCGATAGCACTCTTGGGCAGGAGATCGAGCGTGAGCGGAACATCGTTTGCCATTTCACGTGCAAGCGCGAAGAGGTCTCGCACCGCACCCTGTTTCAACTCGAATTCGACTTCCGATACGGGCAGGCTTTGCTTGCCCGCGACAATCCGGCCAAGGTCCAGGCTGATCTCGATGAGGCTTCCGCCACGCTCGACGTTCCAGGATCGGCGATCTACTTCAGTAATGAAGACAGGCGCGAGCTTTTCAGTGAGGCCTTTCTTGCGCAACAAGGCGTTGGCCGGCGACGGGGTGATGCACGAAGGGTCGGGCACGTCGTCCGAAATGTCACATTCCCACTCGTGCCGGCCAATGCCGCCGCCAGCCGTGGCCTTGACGGTTTGCACGCGGCGGTCGCCGATGGAACGTATGCGCCACACCAGCCCGGCCTGGCGCAACTTGAACTGTGGAGTGTCGAAGTAAACCGAATGCAGGAGGTTCTCTTCCACCTCGAGCGCGGCTGCGAGCAGAGGGTGTGTCTCCAGCCGCGATATCGCCTCGGGCGATATCTGGAATTTCAGCTCGGTCTCTCGGTCGCGCATTGCGGTCCGCGGCTCCTGCCATGCCTTCCAGGCGAAGTGCTCCGAACGATGCACGTCAGCCGCAAAGGTGACTCTAGCACCAACTTCCAGCGTTGCCACGTGGTCGACATCCGTTGAGCTTCAGCATTGCCTGTGGTCGTTAAAGACTCCATTGTGCGCGGACAAGAAACGAACAGGAGAGCGGAATGAATACGGGAGGACGGGCCGGTGCGGGCCTTCGGCTGATTGACGTGCATCATCATTGCGTGCTGCCCGAATATGAGCGTGCGCTCGTGCGCTCGGGGGCGTCAGATCCCTCGCGGCCGCTGCGCAAGAACAGCGATCCAGGTCAACTCGTCGATGTCATGGCAGAGTTCGGAATGTCGGCGGCGGTGGTCAATCCGCTTTCGGTCGCAGGCGTCCATCACGGGGACGACGCCAATGCGCGTTATCTTTGCGAATCGACCGGAGAGGCGCTGGCGCGTTTCGTCTCCACCAAGCCGAGCCAGCTGGGGTTCTTCGCGCCGCTGCCGTTTCCAGACATCGAGGGCTCTTTGCGCCAGCTCGAATATGCGATGGACACGCTGCACGCCGATGGCGTGATTTTGCTGACGAACCAGAACGGAGTCTATCTCGGCGATCCGCGCGGCGATGCGCTCTATGCCGAGCTCGACCGGCGCAAATGTGTCGTCTTCGTGCATCCGGCGCGGCCGACGTTCGTCGACGATCTTCAACTGAAGCTCTGGGCGTCCATCGTCGAATATCCCTTCGAGACGACGCGCATCGCAGCCAACCTCATCTACAACGAGGTCATGCGCAAATATCCCAATATTCGTTGGGTTCTCGCGCATGCGGGCGGCACGCTGCCCTATCTCTCGCTGCGCCTGCGGCTCATGGAAGAGCAGGATCTGCACGATCCTGCCTTCAGCCTGCGCGTGCCCGAGGGAACAGCGCCTTACATTGGCCAGTTCTATTTCGACACGGCCATTGCAGGCTCGCGCGCGGCGATGGCTTGCCTGACGCAGGTGACGGAGCCCTCGCACATCATGTTCGGCAGCGACTGGCCCTACATCGACCGTGAATATGTCGAGATCCAGATCAGGGATCTGCGCACGATGCCCGAACTCGCGGGCGGTATCTTCGAGAGCGTCGAGCGGGAGAGCGCGCTGGCGCTCTTCCCGCGTTTTCGGAGCTGACGACGCCTGGTGTCAGCGGGGCGCAAGTTCGCGCACCGCGACATCCATGGTCCCGACCTTTTCAATGGTTGCACGGATGGTGTTGCCCGGCAGGACGGGGCCGACACCCTCCGGCGTCCCGCTGAGGATCACATCGCCCGGATGCAGGGTGTAGAAGGACGATGCCCAGGAGATCAGAGTGGGTACGTCGAGGATGAGATCGCGGGTGTTGGCAGTCTGGCGCATCTCGCCATCGACTGTCAGTTCAAGCGCGAGGCCGGAGGGATCGCCGATTTCGTCGGCGGTGACGAAATAGGGGCCGAGGACGGTGAACGTGTCGAGCGACTTGCGCAGGCTGCGCTCCTCGGGCCCGCGGATCGTCATGTCCAGGCCAATGCAATAGCCCGCGACATATGTCAGTGCGTCTTCGCGGCTGACGCGGTCGGCGGTCTTGCCGATGACAACGGCGAGTTCGATTTCATGGTCGTTGCGGCGGTCGGCGTGACGCAGCGCTATGCCCTCGCCGCAGCCGACGACGGAGCTCGTCGCCTTCAGGAACAGGCCCACCTTCTGGATTTCGCCGACCTGGTTCTGGTGGTGAATGGCGGGATCGCCGCGCGCCTCGTCGAGGTGCTTCTTGTAATTCACCGGCGCCGCCACGATCTTGCCGGGGTTGGCGATGGGGCTCTGCAAGCGCAGATCCTTCAACGCATGGATCTTGCCTTCGCGGGCCGCCGCCTCGATGGCCGGCTTCAGCATTGCGAGGTTTGCGATCATCATGTCGATGCGCGGAAAAGGATAGGTTCGCTGCGGCAATTTCGCGAAGGCTGCCGTGACGTCGCGAACCTCTTCGCCTTCCACCAGACCGAATTTATTGTCGTCGAATCTGCAGATGCGCATCGCGCGTTTCCTTTTTCAGATCTTACCTTCGGCCTGCATCTTCCACATATCCCACGCGCGATCCACCTGCGAGTCGATAACACGAGCAGTGGTGCGCGCTTCGCCTTCGCTGAGATAGGTGATGGGGCCGAGTCGCAGGCCCTCGGCCTGCAGGCGGGCATTGTTTTCCGTATAGACCGCGCGGAAGACGGCCTGACGTATCCTGTCGCCGATCACGGTCGAGCCGTGGCCGCGCATGAGTACGACGTTACTGTCGCCGAGCGATTTGGCGAGAGCCGCGCCCAGCATGCTGCTGCGAATGAGCAGGTCGGTCTCGTCCCCCGCGACATCGCGGATCTCGAAGATAGGTGCGCAGATGCCGATGAAACCGCCCATGTGGCAGACAGCGCGGAAGGGCAGGTTCTTGACGAGGCCGAATGGCACGACGGCTGCCGAATGCGAATGCACAACGGCCATCACGTCAGGGCGCGCACGATAGATTTCGGCATGAATAAAGCGTTCGAGATAGACGCCGCGCCCCGCGGCATCCAGTGCGCGACCGTCGAAGTCGAAGGTGACGATGTCGCTTTCGGTCACCAGCGCCGGCGCCATGTTGCGTGCGAGCAGGAAACGGTCGGGATGTTTGTCGTGACGCGCACTGACATGGCCGAAGGCATCCACCACGCCCTCGCGGAAGAGGATGCGATTGGCGGTTGCGATGTCGGACAACAAAGCAGGATCCGCCGGCGAGGAGGATGCGTCCGTGTCGGAGATCACTTCCGCGAGCGCTGCGGGGTCGTCGAGGATGGACGTGCACATCGGCATTCACTCCTAAATGAAAACGCAGGACCCATACTGGCCGGGCCCTGCGGAGATAGATTACTCGTTGCCCGGCATCAATGCCGAACAGCCGCCGTCGACGAACAGATCCGTGCCGGCGATGAAGTCGGAGTCGTCGGAGACCAGGAAGAGGATCGCGCGTGCGAGATCGATCGGCAGGCCGGGGCGCTTGCGCAGGTTGACGACCGGGCGCGTGGGGTCGAACTCGGCCTTGCCGACGGGCGAGCCGATCTTGTTGGGCACCACGCTGTTGACGCGGATGTTGTGCGGAGCGAGCTGGATGGCCATGGAGCGCGTGAGGTTGACCACGCCGCCCTTGGCCGCGGTGTAGCCGATGGCGCGGTTGCGGCCGTAATAGCCCGACGTCGAGCTCACATTGACGATCTTGCCGCCGTTGCCAGCTTCGATCATGGCCTTCGCAGCGTTCTTGCCGAAGAGGAAGGGCGCGGTCAGCGTGATCGCAATCGTGCGGTTCCACTCTTCAGTCGTGATCTCCAGCATGTGCTTGTTGTCGGAGATGGCCGCGTTGTTGACGAGAATGTCGAGGCGGCCGAAGGCTGCGACGACACCTGTCACGGCTGCTTCGATGTCGGCTTCCTTGGCAACGTCGCAGACGAAAGCCTGCGCCTTGCCGCCCGATGCGACGATGTCGGCGGCGACCTTCTCGGCGCGCGCCTTGTCGAGATCGACGACGGCGATGCTGGCGCCTTCGGATGCCAGCAGCTTGGAGACTTCTTCACCGATGTTGCGTCCCGCGCCGGTGACGATGGCGACTTGTCCTGCGAGTTTCATGGTCTTCTCCCTTTTGTTTCTTAGCCGCGGCTGTCGACGCGCCACTTTTCAAAACGATGTTCGATGAGCTTGAGCCCATGCGTCATCAGCATTCCGGCCGCTGCGATGATGATGATGCCGACCATGACGCGGTCCGTCTGGAAGGTCGCGCCCGCGATTGCCATCATGTAGCCGATGCCCGAGGTCGCACCGTACATCTCGCCCACCACGATGCCGATGAGCGCATGGCCGAGGCCGAGCCGCAGGCCTGTCAGCAGGAAAGGCACCGACGAGGGCAGGGCGACGGTGAGGAACAACTGACTGTCGGATGCACCGAAGGAGCGCGCGACCTTGACGAAGTCACGATCCACCGTGCGCACGCCGACCATCGTATTTACGAGGATCGGGAAGACGGTCGACAGGAAGACGATCGCGACTTTCGAGCCGAGGTCGATGCCGAACCAGATCACGATGAGCGGCAGAAGTGCGATGCGCGGCGTCGCATAGAGCGCGTTCACGAAGGGCTCGAGCAGCGAGTTGAGGCGCTTGTACCAGCCCATGAGAATGCCGAGGGGCACGCCGATGACGACGGCAAGCCCGTAGCCGAGCCCGAATTCCGTGCCGCTTGTCGCAAGATCCTGCCAGATCGTGCCTTCGACGATCATTGCTTTCGCGGCGGCGAGAATGCGCAGCGGCGACGAGGTGAAGAGCGGATTCACCCAGTTGGCGCGGACCGAATATTCCCAGAAGCAGAAGAACGCGATGACGGCAGCCGTGCCGATCAGTGTGCTTTCGTTGCGGGCAATGAAGGACGAGCGCGGCGCTGGCTGATCGGAATCTACCGTCTGTGCGTTCGTTTGAATATCGGCGGAAGCCGTCATGGTCGTCTCCTCAACTGGCCGTGACAAGGCCGGTCCTGGCCGATTCTTCTTCGATCAGGCGCCAGATATGTTCCTGCATATCGCGGAAGCGCGGCTGGTGCTTCAGCGCCAGCGTGCGGTCCTTCGGCAGATCGATTTCGATCACCTCCTTCACGCGGGCCGGCCGTGCGGAGAAAACGGCGACGCGGTTGGAGAGGAAGATCGCTTCGTCGATCTGATGAGTGATGAAAACAGCGGTCTTCTTGGCGCGCGAGAGGATCTTCAGCAATTCGACCTGCATGAACTCCCGCGTCTGCGCGTCGAGCGCAGCGAAGGGCTCATCGAGCAGCAAGAGTTCCGGATCGGGTGCAAGGGCGCGCGCGATGTTCACGCGCTGGCGCATGCCGCCGGAAAGTTCGTGCGGAAAATGATCCTCGAAGCCCTTGAGTCCGACGAGTTCGACCAGGCTGCGTCCACGCTCGCGCATGTCGTGTTTCGACATCGAGCCCTGAAGCTCGACGCCATAGACCACGTTCTGCAGGACGGTGCGCCAGGGGAACAGAGAGTCGTGCTGAAACACCATGGCGCGGTCAGGGCCAGGCTTTGTCACGATGCGTCCATCGACGCGCACTTCGCCGCCGCTGACGCGGGTCAGTCCATCGACCGCCGCGAGAAAGGTCGATTTCCCGCAGCCCGAGGGGCCGACGATCGAGACGAGTTCGCCCTCTGCCACGGACAGATCGATGCCGTCGAGGACGTTGAGGTGGCGTTTGATCCGCTCATTGTAGAAGGAGATGCGAAGCCCCCGGGCTTCCATCTTGGGTGTAACGCGAGCGTCCATGGATTGTTCTCCCACTTCGTCGCCTACTTCTTCAACGTGTCGAAAAAGCCTTCGGCCTTCAGTTGATCGAGTGCACGCGTGTCGACGAGCTGCTCGGGCGTGAACTTGGCGGCGGCGGGGATCTTGGCCTTGAGCTCGTCGAGCACGATCTGGATGCCCTTGAGTGAGGGAGCAGGCACATCGGGGAAAATATCGTCCACGTAGCGCGTGTAGGTGATGTCCATCACCTTGTCGATCTTGAGCTTCAGGAACTCGGCCGTGGCCTGCTCGGCCTCGGTGCGATTGGTCTTGAAGACATGGATGCCTTCCGAAATGGCCGCCATGAAGCGCTTCACCGTGTCCGGGTTCTTCTCGACGAAGGCGCGGCGCGTCACATAGGAGGTGTTGGGGTAATCACCCGCGACGCCCGTGACATCGACGAGGACGTGGTAGCCCTGTTCCATCAGCTCGGCGGTGCGCGGGTATTGCTCCAGAGACGCGTCGATCTGGCCGCTCAGCATGGCGGCTGTGCGGGTGCCTTCTCCGCCGAGCTGGAGGATGGAGACATCCGTGCGCTTCAAACCGAGGTTTTCGACGGCGAAGGTCGCGGCGGTGTCGGTCGAGGAGCCGTAGCGGCTGATAGCGATCTTCTTGCCCTTGAGATCGGCGGCGTTCTTGATCTCGTTCTTCACCACGAGCTGGAAGGGCAGCTTGTTGGAAATGCCGCCGATGAAGACGAGGTCCGCGCCTGCGACCGCCGCGGCTGCGACCGGCGTATAGCCGTTCTGGCCGATATCGACCGAGCCGCCGACCACCGCCTGCGTGAGGGTGGGGCCACCGTCGACATAGACGAGGGTAAGGTCGATGCCGTGCTTCTTGAAGATGCCCTTCTTCAGGGCAAAGCTCATCGGCGCTGTCGTCATGGAATAGCCGTCGTAGCCGACCCGCAGGGGGATCAGCTTTTCCTGCGCGAGCGCGGAGCCCGCGAAGGTGCATGCGAGCAGTGCACCCGCGAGTCCGATCACTGTTCGTGCGAGCACCTGACGGCGGAGAATACGCGTGGGGTTCATTGAAGACTGTTGCATCGGTTTCCTCCCGTGCCGCGCGTCATGGCGCAGCTTCGGCCTCGAGCGATCATGCCACGGCCAGACAGGCCGCGCCTTCATTTTTTACGTGTTCCGCGCGCGAAGACGATTGGTTTCGCCTTCGTCGACGGAGAGCGTGTTGCCGTCGCGGACGATCGCGACGCCATAGTCCCGTCGCGCTCCCTCCAGTGTGACGTAGCCTTCGCGAACGTCGCGCAGCACGAGAGCGATGTCGCGCTCACCCGCGGTGCCGAGACCGCCGCCGCCGGGCGTGTCCAGGCGGAATTTGTCGCCTGCCTTGAGCGGATAATCGGCATAGCGCGTCGGCAGGCGCTTGGCGGCATCGGTGTCCGGATTGACGATGATGTCGCCCGTGCGGCCCTTGCCGCCGCCCGCGTTTCCGTTGGGCGCGATAATGTGCTTCGTCGAGCGGATCGAGAAGCGGGCATCTTCGAGGTTGATATATTCGCGGCGAATGCCGAGGCCGCCGCGGAATTTCCCCGCGCCGCCGGAATCCGGGATCAGCTCGAAGCGCTGCACGCGTGTGGGGAATTCGCTCTCGATGATTTCGATGGGTGCGATCTTGGCGTTGGACTGATTGACCGAGGTGCCCGACGCGCCATCCTTCAGCGCACGCGCGCCGCCGCCGCCGCCGAGGATCTCGTATTGCACGTAGCCCTTGCCGGTGTAGGTGCTGCGTCCGCCCAGAATGATCGAGCGGCTGCCGCAACCGTCGGCGCGCGCCATGCCGGGCACAATGTCGGTGAGCGCGCCATAGAGCGCTTCGACGAGGGCGTGGACAGTCGGGTTGTAGGTGTTCACGGGGGCGGGGAAACGCGGGTTCATCACGCTGCCCTCGCGCACGTCGATGGTGAAGGCGCGCAGCAGGCCGCTGTTGATGAAGATGTGTGGGTCTACCAGCGAGATCAGCACGTAGCCCACGGCGGCCTTGACCAGCGGCGGGCGGATGTTGGCGGGGCCCTTGGTCTGGTCGGCGGAGCCGGTGAAGTCGAAATGCAGGCGGTCGCCTTTTTTCTCGACGACGACATGGATGCGCACGGGCTTTTCGAGATCGACGCCATCGTCGTCGACGAAGCGCTCGGCCTCGTAGCGTCCGTCTTTCCATTCGGAAATGGCCGCCCGCATTTTCAGTTCGGCGAGTTGCAGCAGGCGTGCGAAGCAGGCGACGGATTCGTCGCGGCCGAATTTCGAGATCAGCTCGATGAGGCGCTGCTCGCCGAGCCGGCTGGAGCCAAGCTGGCCGCGTATATCGCCGAGCACCAGTTCCGGCGTGCGGCTGTTGGCGGCGATAATGCGCTCGATCTCGGTGTTGCGCTGGAAGGCGCGTTGATAGCGAACGGCGGGGAGGTGCAGGCCTTCGTTGAAGGTCTCCTTCGCCTGTCCTGAGCAGGAGCCAGGCACCGGGCCGCCGATGTCGCTCTTGTGCGCAATCGAGCCGCAGAAGCCCATCAACTCGCCATTGAAGAAGGCGGGCGTGATGACGGCCATGTCGGGTGCGTGGGGGCTGCCGCCTTCATAGGGGTGGTTGATGAGGAAGCCATCGCCCTCTTCGATGTCGTCATAGGTGCGCAGTACGGCCGCGCAGCAGGCCGGGAAGGCGCCGATGTGCAAGGGCAGCACGACGTGCTGCGCGATGACCTCGCCGTCGGGTCCCATCAGGGCGCAGGAGGCGTCCTGGGATTCGCGCACAATGGTCGAGAAGCCCGTGCGGAAGAGCGAGTTCTGCATTTCCTGCACGATGCCGTCGAGGCTCGCGCGGATGATTTCCAGTTCGACGGCGTCGATTTTCGCGGGGTTGACGGCATTCATGTCAGACGCCTCCCATGGTGATGATCATGTTCTTGTGGGAATCGACGCGAACGGTCTGGCCGGGGAAGACGACGGTTGTGCAATCGAGCTGATCGACGACGGCGGGGCCCTTGAAGGTAACGCCGACATCGAGCTTTTCGCGCTGGTAGACGGGGCATTCCACAGTGGCGCCATCGAAGCGCATGGCGCGCCGCTCGCGGATGGCGTCCTCGACCTTCATGCCTGCCGGCTCGAAACTCGGCAGCTTGACCGGCGACACCCGGCCGATGCCGCGCAGGCGGTAGGACACGATTTCAACCGGCTCGTTGGGGGCCGTGTGCCCGAACATCTGGCGATGGGCTTCATCGAAAGCGCCGCGCAATTGCGCGAGCGCGCCTTCCCCGAGCGTGGCGGGCAGGGGCATCGTGATCTCGTAGCCTTGGCCTGCATAACGCATGTCGAGCGACCGCTCGATCTCGATGCTGGCGTCGCCGAAGCCTTCGGCAGTCAGTTCGGTGCGGGCGTTCTGGACGAGGTCGAGAAACTGCGCGTCGATCATCTTTTCGTCGATGCGAGCGAGATTGCTCAGGCGCGAGCGCACATAGTCGTGCTTCACGTCCGACATGACGAGGCCCATGGCGGAATAGACGCCGGGGAACAGGGGTACGATGACGCCGGCCATGCCGAGTTCGGCGGCGATGCGGCCCGCGTGCAGCGGCCCTGCGCCGCCGAAGGCGAGCAGCATGAAGTCGCGCAGGTCGTGGCCGCGCATGGTGGAGATGGCCTTCACGGCCTCCTGCATCTTCACGTTGATGATGCGCACAATGCCTTCTGCGGCATCGAGCGGGTCCATTTCTAAGGGCTTTGCCACGCTCTCGACGGCACGCATCGCGGCCTGCTTGTCGAGGCGCATCTTGCCGCCGAGAAAGTTGTCTTCGCCGAGATAGCCGAGCGCAAGATTGCAGTCGGTGATGGTGGGCTGCGTGCCGCCGCGCCCGTAGCAGGCGGGGCCGGGCACCGCGCCCGCGCTTTCCGGGCCGACTTCCAGCGTGCCGAAGCGATCGACGCGCGCCAGAGTGCCGCCGCCCGCGCTCACCGTGTTGATGTCGATCATGGGCAGCGCGATATCGCGTCCGTCGATCTTGCCGCGATGGGAAACAGAGGGCTCGCCGTCCTTTATGAGCGCGACGTCGCAGGACGTACCGCCCATGTCGAAGGTGATGAGGTTTTCAGATCCCGTTGTGCGGCAGGCCTGAACGGAAGCGGTGATGCCGCCCGCCGGTCCCGAGAGAACGGTGGCGACGGCCTTCTTCGCGGTGGCCGCGAAGGTCGACATGCCGCCGTTCGACTGCATGATGTATTTCTGTTTCGTCTCGACACCGGCCTGCGAGAGGCGCTTTTCGAGATTGGCGATGTAATGCGCCAGGATCGGCTGGAGGTAGGCGTTAATCACCGTCGTCGAGAGACGGTAATATTCGCGGATCTGCGGCACGATCTCGGAGGATAGCGAGATGCCGACGCCCGGCAGTTCCTCGCCGACGATCTCGCCGACGCGCCGTTCGTGCTGTGGATGCAGGAAGGAGAAGAGAAGGCAGACCGCGACGGATTTGATTTCGCGGTGCTTGAGAGGTTGCAACGCCTCGCGCAGCGCGGCCTCGTCCAGCGCTTCCAGCACTTCGCCCTTGAAGGAGACTCGCTCGGGCACTTCCGCCGTCAGGCTGGCGGGCACCAGCAGGGTCGGGCGGTCGTACATGATGTCGAAGATGACGGGCCCGTGCGGGCGCGATTGCTCCTGCACTTCATAGATGCCGCGAAAACCCTTGGTCACGAGCAGCGCGGTGCGCACGCCCTTGCCTTCGAGCAGGGCGTTGGTGCCCACGGTGGTGCCGTGGCAGAAATAAGTGATTTCGGAGGGACGCACGCCCTTGTCGAGCAGCACTTGAACGCCCGCGAGAATGGCGCGGGACGGATCGTCCGGCGTCGAGGGGATCTTGGCGATCGTCACCTCGTCGGTCTCTTCGTTCACATAGACGAAATCGGAGAATGTTCCTCCGGTGTCTACTGTCACGCGATATTGGCCCATTCCGCGTCCCCGCCCTTTGCGACATGGAGAGGCAGGACACGGCGAGGCTGTGACCCCTTGGGGCTCTGCCGCGCAGGCGCTTTTTGCGCCCGTCCTTGGTGTTTCCTCTCCGACTTTGAGCGTGAGACTAGGGGTGCCGAGCCCCCGAGTAAACTTCGGTGTTCGTGTAGGGCAGGTAAACCTGCGCTTAACCTGCCTCGCTCTCCGTGATCTGGTCGATCAGCGCCTGCGCGAGTGGTGCGCGCAGTGCGCCCTTGCGGAAGACAGCGGAGAAAGCGAGCGTGCCGGAGCGTGGCCCGAGGTCGACGGCCTGCACGTGGCGCGACAGCATGCGCTCGATGCAAAGGGTGTGGACGATGGCGGGGCCGACGCCCATTTCGACGAAGGTGGCGGCTGTCTCGCAGGTCGGCACTTCGATGAGCGATGCCGCGCGTTCGATGCTCGGGCGCAGGTGCGTCTCGATCAGGCGGCGCGTCACGGTGGATGGCGGGGGCACGATCAGGCGGTGGCGGGCGAGATCGGCCAGCGATGGCGCTTTGCGGCGGCCTCCGAATTCCTGCGGATTGTAGGCCAGGGAGAGTGTGGTCGCGACGATGGCACGGCGTTCCAGCGTACGCGGCAGATCCGGAAAAATGCCGAAGCTGATCTCGACCTGTCCGCGATCGAGCGCCTCCAGCGCCTCGGCTGATTTGTAGACGCGAAAACCCAGCGTCACCGCCGGGTAGCGGGCCAGGAAGTCGCGAATCTTCGGGGCGAAATACCACGCGTGGTCGCTGCCCACCGAAATGGAGAGGCGCTGCTCCGGCGAGCGTGCCTCCAGCGTGCTCAGGGCCTGCTCGGCGCGTTCGAATATGCCCTCGACTTCGCGCAGGAAGCGTTCGCCCGAAAGCGTCAGGACGAGGCGGTTGGGCAGGCGCTCGAACAGGTCGAAGCCGAGTTCCTGCTCGAGTTTGCGGATCTTGCCTGAAATGGCGGGGATCGATTGCTTGAGGCGGTTGGCGGCGACGCGCAGGCTGCCGTTGCGGGCGACGAGTTGGAAAGCGCGCAAGCGCTTGAGGTCGAGAGTGTCGAGGTTCAGCATCTGTGCAGTGTGGCCCGGCTGGCGCCGTCGTACAACTCTGCGACTTTGCTGTTGGACCGTGGAGGCGTGCGGGAGTATTTTGCCGTAACTTTCGAACCGGTGGATTTGATGGCTGAAAATTACCCCCGCGACATGCTCGGCTACGGCCGCAACCCGCCCGATGCGCGCTGGCCGGGCGGCGCCAAGATCTGCGTGCAGTTCGTCGTTAATTATGAAGAGGGCGGCGAGAACGCGATTATTCATGGCGATGCCGCCTCCGAAGCCTTTCTGTCGGAGATCGTGGGCGCACAGCCCTGGCCGGGGCAGCGTCACTGGAACATGGAATCCATCTATGAATATGGCGCGCGCGCCGGATTCTGGCGGCTGTGGCGGCTGTTCACGGGGCGCGGCGTGCCTGTCACCGTCTATGGCGTAGCGACCGCGCTTCAACGCTCGCCCGAGCAGGTCGGGGCCATGCGCGAGGCGGGCTGGGAGATCGCCAGCCACGGACTCAAGTGGATCGAGTACAAGGATTACGCGATCGAGGACGAACGCGCGCATCTTGTCGAGGCTATTCGTATCCATACGGATGTGACCGGCGAACGGCCGCTCGGCTGGTACACGGGCCGGGCCTCGATGCATTCGGCTGAAGTCGTGATGGAGGAAGGGGGCTTCCTCTATTCGTCGGACTCCTATGCCGACGATCTGCCCTACTGGGTGAGCGGCCCCAAGGGCCCGCATCTCATCATTCCCTATACGCTTGACGCCAACGACATGCGTTTTGCGACCCCGCAGGGGTTCAACTCGGGCGATCAGTTTTTCACCTACCTCAAGGACAGTTTCGACGTGCTGCTCGCCGAGGGGCGGGCAGGGGCGCCCAAGATGATGTCGGTCGGGCTGCATTGCCGTCTCGCGGGACGGCCGGGTCGCACGGCTGCGATTGCACGTTTTCTGGATTATGTGCAGGGCCACGAGGACGCGTGGGTGGCGACCCGGCTCGATGTGGCCCGTCACTGGCACGCGGTACATCCCGCAGGGGAGCCCATTCGATGAGCGATCACGATCCCCTCAGCGGCTCGGTTCTCATGGGCCGGCTCGATGAACTCGCGCATGCGACATCCGAACCGGGCGTTCTGACGCGCCTGACGCTGACGCCCGCCCATCGTGAGGCGGCGAAGCTGGTGTCTGCCTGGATGCGCGAAGCGGGCATGAGCGTTCGCATTGACCGCATCGGGAATGTCGTCGGGCGCTACGAGGGCGCGACGCGCGACGCGCCTGCGCTGCTCGTGGGCTCGCATATCGACACGGTGCGAAATGCCGGGCGTTTCGACGGCAATCTCGGCGTGGTCATGGGCATCGCCGCCGTGGCGGATCTCGCGCGGCGCGGCTGCGTATTGTCCCATGCGGTCGAGGTGATCGCCTTCGGCGACGAGGAGGGCCTGCGTTTCCGCACGACGCTGACCGGCTCGCGCGCCGTGGCGGGCGTGTTCAATCCCTCCTCGCTCGCCGATGTCGATGCCGATGGCGTTACGCGCGCGCAGGCGCTGGCCGATTTCGGGGCGCCGCGCGGCGATGTCGCCGAGGAGGCGCGCGATCCCGCGCATGTTCTTGGCTACATCGAAGCGCATATCGAGCAGGGGCCGGTGCTCGAAGACCGCGAGCTGCCGGTTGGGGTGGTGACTGCGATCAACGGCGCGACACGCGCTGAAGTCCAGGTTCGCGGCGTGGCCGGTCATGCGGGTACGCTGCCGATGCATATGCGGCACGATCCCCTTTCGGCGGCGGCCGAGATGATCCTGGCCATCGAGGCGCGGGCGCGCAGCGAAGCCGATCTCGTGGCGACGGTTGGCACAATTTCCATTCCCAAGGGTGCGGTGAATGTCGTGCCGGGCGAGGTGCGCTTCACGCTGGATTTACGGAGCCCCGTCGATTCCGCCCGCAACGCCGCGCGTGCGGATCTGGAAGGCATCATGAAGGGCATCGCGAAGAGCCGTTCGGTCGAGACCACCTTGCGCGTCACCTATGAAGCGCCCGCCACGCCCTGCGACCCGGCATTGCAGGCGCGGCTCTCGGCGTCCGTGGCGCATTTCGGCGCGGCGCCTTTCCATCTGCCCTCGGGCGCGGGACATGACGCTCTGGCCTTTCGCGGGCGCTGGCCCGTCGCCATGCTGTTCGTGCGCTGCGCAGGCGGGGTCAGTCACAACAATGACGAATATGCCAGCCCACAGGACATCGAACTGGCCTCGCGCATTCTCACCCATTTCATCGAGGGCTTCGGCCAGGGGGCGTGAGCGGAGCCCTTTACATCAAAAGATGGACAAGCGGTGCCAGCGGGCCAATTGTGCGCCGTCCCCTTGCTCCTTTCGGATGAGTCGATGCCCGAAGTAACCGTGCTTGAAAAGCCTGCGCCGGTCCCGCTTCTCACTCTCACGCGCGTGTTTTTCTGGACGGGGTTCTTCAGTTTCGGCGGCGGCCTCACCGGCTGGATCCATCGGCAGATCGTGCACCAGCATCACTGGATGGAAGAGGATGATTTCCTCTCCGGGATCGCGCTGGCGCAGGTGCTTCCGGGCGCCAATGTCACCAATCTCTGCGTCTATGTGGGTTATCGCATTCGCGGTGTCTGGGGCGCGGCGGTGGCGCTGTTCTCGCTGCTCGCGGCGCCGACAGTGCTCTGCATCCTGGTGGCCATGGCCTATCACAGCATGGCGCAATATCCGATCCTGCAAGCCTCGGTGGACGGCGTGGCGGCGGCGGCGGTGGGCCTCAACATGCGGATCGGCATCGTGGGTGGCCAGCGCGTCGTGCGGCGGTTCGCTCCGACGGTGGCCATGATCGCGACATTCCTCGCCGTCGGCGTTTTCCAATATCCGCTCGTGCCGGTCGTGCTCATCGTAGGCCCCCTCAGCGTCGCGGCCGTCTGGCCGAGAAAGGGCTCCGATGCGTGAGGATTCGACACTCACCGCCTATCTCGCATTGATGGCTGTCTTCGTACCGTTCTCGCTGGTCGCCATCGGCGGCGGCCCGAGCATTTTCGCACCGATCCAATACGAGTCGGTCGATGTCCGTCACTGGATGAGCGCACGCGAGTTCATCGAGATTTTCGCCATTGCCCGCGTCGCGCCGGGGCCGGGCTCGATGCTGGTCACCCTGATCGGCTGGAAGGTTGCCGGCTGGGGCGGGGCGCTGGTCGCTACCTTTGCGCTGTTCGTGCCTTCCTCGATCCTGTGCCTTGGCGTGTCCAACGTCTGGAACCGCTATCGCGGGCGTGACTGGCACAAGGCGCTCGAGACCGGCCTCGCGCCCATCGGAACGGGGCTGATGTTCGCAGGCGTGCTGGCGATCTTCCGCATGGCCGGGGCGGGTCCGCTCGCCTGGGGCACGGCGATCGTGGTCGCCGGGTGCCTGACCTGGCGTCCGAAGGTGCATCCCTTCGCGCTGCTTCTGCTCGGCGCCCTTGCCTTCAATGTCGCCCTGCTGGTCTCGCCCTGAGACCGCGTTTGGGTGTAAACCCCGGACAAGTGGAATTCCTTGCGAAGGAGATAAGAATGACCGACCAGATCCGCGCGGACGTCGTGAGCCTCGATGAGGTCAAGAAAGGTCTGGCTGACGCCTCGATCTGTCTCGTGGACGTGCGCGAGCCGCATGAATATGCCGCCGGCCATATACCTGGCGCGATCAGCATGCCCCTCTCGACGTTCGCGCCCGACGCCCTGCCGCGCGACAAGCTCGTCGTGCTCTCCTGTCAGTCCGGCCGCCGGACGCTGCTGGGCCTCCAGCAGGCGCAAGCGGCAGGCCGCGCCGACGTTCATACGCATTTTCAGGGCAGCCTGCTCGCCTGGATGCACGCGGGCGAGCCCGTCGAACGCTGAGTTCACGCTATTTTGAGGAGCCTTCCCCTTGCCGAGAGCGGTTTCGCGCGGCGAGATGGGTTACGCATCTTGCACGGCTCTGGGCCGTTCATGGAGATCTACGAATGATTCGACGTCTGCTGATTGCCGCTGCCTTGTGCGCCGGGGTTACCAATGTGCTTGCTGACAACGATCCGATCGTTGAGCGGCAACAGCTCATGAAGAGTCTCTCCGAGGCCTCGAAGGCGCCCGGCGCCATGATGAAGGGCGAGACGCCTTTCGATCTGGGTAAGGTGCAGGCTTCGCTGAAGACCTTCGCCGACGTCGGCAAGAAGGCTCCGGGGCTGTTCCCCGAGACCAGCAAGACAGGCCACGACACGGCCGCTTTGCCCAAGGTCTGGTCCGACAAGGCCGACTTCAACGGCAAGTGGGAGAAGTTCGAGAAGGAGGCCGTCGCAGCTCAGGCTTCGATCACCGACGAGGCGAGCTTCAAGGCGAACTTCCCGGCCATTGGCAAGAACTGCGGCAGCTGCCACGAGGGCTATCGCGCGAAGAAGAGCTGATCTTCAGCTCCGCATCTTCGAGGGGCGGCTGGTGACGGCTCGCCCCTTTTTCATGCCGGTTCGTTCGCCCCGGCGTCCAGTGTCCTGTCGGGGTTGGTCATGAAGCGTACTCTGTCTGCCCTTGTCGCGCTGGCATTTGCCGGATTCGGCGTATTCTGGTGGCTCACGTCTCCGGTGCGAGCGGTGCCCCTGGATGGAGGTGCAGCTCTCGAGACGGGTGGAGACGCGGAGCGCGGCGCCATCGTGTTCAACGCGGGTGGCTGCGCATCGTGCCACGCGACGCCGGGGCAGACAGACCGCAAGCTGCTCGGCGGTGGGCTCGAGCTGAAATCGCCATTCGGAACCTTCGTCGCCCCAAATATTTCCCCCCATCCGACCGACGGTATCGGGACGTGGACGGTGGCCGATCTCGCCAACGCCATGCTGCGTGGGGTGTCGCCGGAAGGGACGCATTATTATCCGGCCTTTCCCTACACGACTTACGCCCATGCGAAGATCGAGGACATCCGTGACCTGATGGCTTATCTGCGGACGCTTGCGCCCGTCGAAGGCAAGGCAAGAGCGCATGACATAAGCTTTCCCTTCAACATCCGCAGGGGGCTCGGGTTGTGGAAGCAGTTCTTCCTCGACACGACGCCGGTCAAGAATGACGCGGCGCGCAGCCCCGAATGGAACCGCGGAAAATATCTGGTGGAGGCGCTCGGCCATTGCGCGGAATGCCATTCGTCGCGCAATCCCATCGGCGGCATCGTGGCAAGTGAGCGGTTCGCGGGCGGTCCCGATCTCGAAGGGCACGGCTGGGTGCCCAACATCACGCCGTCGGCCAAGGGGCTGGCGTCGTGGTCGAAGGGCGATATTTCCGAGCTTCTCTCGACGGGCTTCACGCCTGACTATGACTCAGTCGGCTCGTCGATGGCCGATGTCGTGCGCAACACCGGGGCGCTGGCGAAGTCCGACCGTGACGCCATGGCGGAATACCTCAAGAGCCTGCCGCCGCGCGATGGGCCGGCACGACCGCCCAAGAAGAACTGAGCCTCGCGCAAGCATAGCCAGATACGATTGCTTGAATTGGAGCGCGATGCACTACAGTGGTCGCGGTCGATTCGTGAGCTCGTGCCCTTCATGTCTTCCACGCCCGATTCAGAAGCATTTCAGGATGCCGACTTCGAGACCATCGAAGCGGCGGTCAATGAAACGGCTCGTGGCCGCTGGTTTCTGGCGGAATTCGCACGCCGAAATCGTGCGGCCGAAACCGATCGGCTGCACGCTTCACTGCACCGGATCGAATCGACCGTGGCCGTGCCGCAGGATCGGCCTTCGTTCGACGTGGCGCAGTTTCACGCCATGGCGCAGGAGCTTGCCCGCCGCCTCGACGAGGTGACCGCGCATCTGCGGACCCGGCCTTTGCCGATCCCTCCCGACACGGAGATGTTGCGGATCGAACATGGCGGTGAGCCGGAACCGTCGGAACGGCGGTTGATCGAGCAGCGCATGATCGAACCCAAACCCTTCTTCGTGCGTCGGGAAGAGGCTGGGGCCGGAACCTCGACTGAGCCTCTGTCCCCAGCCCATGTTGTGCACAGCCAGATCGGACGGCTCAGCGAGAGGCTCGAATCCATGCGCCGCGCCGGTCCGCCATCCGCTTCGGAGCCGCCGGTCGAGTCCAACCCTGCCGAAACGCCGAGCCTCGCGGACATCGAGGCCATGCCGCTCATGGAAAAGTTGCGCTTCTTCGCCTGACGTCAGCGCCGCGCTTGCCCTGCCCATCCTCTCGGATCATGGTGCGCAGCTATGTGAGGCGCGGGACGCGCAGGGTCTGAGGGGACGAGATGGATCTGGGGATTGTCGGCCGGACTGGCACGGCGCGCGGCGTCGCGGCATGTTCCAAGCCGTGCTGAAAGGTATCGCCTTCAAGGTCGCATCGACTCTTCTCTTCGCCTGCATGTTGGCCCTGGTGAAAGTCTACAGCGCGTATCCGGTGGCAGAGCTGGTCTTCTTCCGCTCGTTCTTTGCGTTGTTCATTCTCGTCTTCTGGCTGCTGATGCGCGGGGACTTTCCGCGCGCGCTCAAGACCAACTGGTTCCTCGGGCACCTTGTTCGCTCGCTCGCGGGCGTCGGCAGCATGTTCCTGATGTTTGCGGCCTATGGGCTGCTGCCGCTTGCGGATGCGACGGCGATTGGCTACGCCGGGCCGCTTCTCGTGGTCGTCTTCGCCGCGCTCCTTCTGGGCGAGCAGGTGAGGGCGACGCGCTGGGGCGCGGTAATGCTCGGATTTTCCGGCGTGATCGTGATGTTGTGGGAGCATCTGGGGATCGGTGGGGCCGGCGGAGCGCATAGCGCGCTCGGTGCTCTCAGCGCCTTTACGGCAGCCGTTCTCGTCTCCATCGCCATGATCCAGACACGCCGGCTGACCCGCAGCGAAGACACGGGTGCGATCGTCTTCTACTTCCAATCGACGACGACCATCGTTGGCTTTCTCATGGTGATGGCGGGTGAGGTCTGGCCATCTGCATGGCCCGGCGCGACCCTCGTCCAGTCGCAGGCCTGGATCTGGCCGGTGGCGGCAGACTGGGCGCCGCTGATCGCCATCGGACTGCTCGGCGGGGCAGGGCAGATCCTGATGACGCAGAGTTATCGCTTCGCCGATGCCTCCATCGTCGCCTGCTTCGATTACTCGTCGATGATCTGGGCCTTGATTCTCGGGTTCGTCCTTTTCGGGGAAGGTCCGACGCCCATCGCGATCGTGGGGGCGTCCATCATCGCAGCGGGCGGGCTGCTGGCCATTTTCACGGAGCGGAGCGTGCGCTGGAAGCAATGAGCGCGCGCCGTTCCGCCGCGATCAGGATTTCTCGTCAACTATATAAAGATTATGCGAGTGACTTTAGGTACTTAGTGGGCGACTGATCGAGGCTTGGAGCCTCGGATGAAACACCAGCGCCTGATCTCATTGGAAGCCGGGCGCTTCGTCGCCGCGCTAGCGGTGATGTTGTATCATTTCACCGACCTGATCTTGAAGTTCCGCGGCGAGGCGCCGCTGGACTGGAGCTTCAGGGCCGGTCACGCCGGCGTAGAATATTTTTTCGTGCTCAGCGGCTTCATCATTTACTCCGTGCATCGCCGCGACCTTGGCTTTCCCGGCGCTCTATCGCGCTTTGCACTGAAGCGCATGCTGCGCATCTACCCCCCGTTCATCCTTGCCACACTGGCCATGTTGACTGTCTACGCGCTCGTCCCCAGCCTCGCCGAAGGCAAGGCGCTGGGTTGGGAGCGCGTGGCAGACATCCTGCTTCTTCCCATGCAGTCGCCAGCGACGCTGGGCGTGTCGTGGTCCTTGCGCCACGAGATGGTTTTCTATGCCATTTTCGGGGTCGCGATCGCGTTGGGCGCGCGTGGGATGCGTGTGCTCATCGCCTGGCAGGTGATGGTGGTCGCGGCGATTCCATTCTTCGATTTGTCCGAAGGCGGCACGCCGCTGACAGCCGTTCTGGGCCCATTCAACCTCGGCTTTGGTATGGGCATGCTCACGGCCTGGGGCGCCGAGCGTCTGGAAAAGCCGTTTCGCGCTCTTGCCGCTGGCGTTGCGGCACTGCTCACGCTGGCGTGCACGGAGTGGTGGATCGGGCGGGACCTGCCGATTTCAGTTGCACCCCTGGGCCCACTCGTTACGCCCCTATGTTACTCGGTCGCGGCTGCCTTGATCGTAGCCGGCCTCATTGGCTGGGAACGCGCAGGCGGGACTTTCCGGCATGAGAGGATGTGGACGCTTCTCGGCGGGTCTTCCTACCTCCTTTATCTGCTCCACGGCATGGTGGGATCTGTCCTCATCCGCATAGTGCCGGCCTCCGTGCCTCCGGCCGCGACTCTCTGCCTGCTCTGTGTCACGGCTGTTCTTGTTGCCGTCCTGGCGCATCGGCTTGTCGAGGCGCCCTTTCTTCGGTGGTCTGCGGCGCGGCTGGCGACGCACCGCGCCTGAGACCTGTGGCTTCCCGAAAGTTTCGTTCGGTATTTCAAACGAAATTGTCTATTATCCGGAACGCTGTATTCGAGGGAGCACGGTTCCGGCATGGGCGTCGAAGGTCGTGACAAGGTAAAGGCATTGGAGGCGGGCGCTGTTGCCCTGTCGGGGCAACTCGGCAAGACCGTCCAGCGTCTGCGTAAGGCCTACAATCTTTCGTTGTCCGAGCTTTCGGAACAATCGGGCGTCGCCAAGTCGATCATCAGCCAGATCGAGCGCAACGAGACGAATCCGACGCTGGCGACCATCTGGCGGCTCGCCCAGGCGCTCGACGTTTCAATTGAGCGCGTGTTGCAGGCGGCCGAAGACGAGCCCTTTCTCGAGAAATCCTCGCGCGGCGAAACGCCCATCCTACTCTCGGACGACGGCAAGTGCAGGCTGGCCATCATCGGCTGGATCAAGACCGTCGAATGGCTGCAATGGTACGACTTCCAGGCCGATGCCGGGGGCGTGCTGGAGTCGGATCCGCATCAGCGCGGCTCGGTCGAATCGCTTTCCGTTATTTCGGGCGAACTCGAGGTCGAGGTCGCCGGGGTGATCGAGCGCGCGAAGGCCGGCGATACGCTGCGCTATCGCTGCGATCGTCCGCACGTGATCCGCAACACGACCAAGAAGCCCGCGCATGCCACCATGGTCTGCATTCTGAAAGCGGCCGTCATGGAGTGAGGCGAGCCGCCTCGTCGGATCGGAGCCTGCGCATGACCAAGCCCATGCTGGAATACCGGATCGAGGAAGAGGGTCCGGTCTTCACGGAGCTCTACCTTCTCGATGATCGCCTGCACCGCGAGGATGGCCCGGCTGCCGTGACGCACCGGACGCAGGATGGCGCCGTGGCATTCGAACTCTGGTACCGCGAGGGACGGCTTCACCGCGAGGACGGCCCGGCCGCGATATATTACGATTTCGACACTGGCCGCGTGCGGGACATGTATTTCTTCCGCGACGGTGCTCTGTATCGCGACGATGGCGGGCCGGAAAGTCTCGACTTCGATGTCCAGACCGGCCGCCTGCGGGACGCGACATGGTGGCGGGACAGCGAGCCCCAGCAGCTGACCTGGACAAGATGGCTTTGGTTGACGCGCGCCAAGGCGGGCGATGGTGAGCCCGATGTCACAGGTGCCGGCAAAGCGTGAAGCATATGCCTGCGCCAACTCGACTTAAAGCCTGCGTCCACGTAAGACACTGAACGAATGGTTCATCGTGCGCCGTCGGCTCTTGTCCGTCCGGTGCCGCCGAGGGCGCCTGAACGCATGGTTTCCGATCCGGCTTTTACAAGTGAGCGCAGCGACGACGATCTGCGGCTGACGCTGACAGGCGCTTGGACCATCGGCGCTTCAAAGGTGCTGGAGGACGCGGCCAAGGCGCTCGTCACAGACGCCAAGGGCATGCGCAATGCCATCATCGATCTGTCGCAAATCGACTCGATGGATACGGCAGGCGCTTGGGTGATCGACCGTAGTCGCATCGAATTGGAAGAGTCCGGTACGACGGCCACTTTCGAACAGGCCAGGCCCGAGTTCAATATCCTGCTGGGCGAAGCGCATTTCCGCGTGTTCGCCGACGAGACGCCGCGCTCCCATTCCGCGCTGATCGACGTGCTGGTCGATGTCGGCAAGAACACCATCGGCTTCGGGCAGAACATGCTCCGCGGGGTGTCGTTCCTGGGCGAGGTGATCGCCTCGCTGACGAAATCGATCGTGCGGCCTGCGCGGTTCCGGACCACGTCCATCGTGTTCCATGTCGATAGCTTCGCCTTCCGCGGGCTGCCGATTATAGCGCTCATCAATTTTCTCGTTGGCGCCATCGTCGCGCAGCAGAGCATTTTCCAGTTGCAGAAATTCGGCGCTGCGACGTTCGCGGTGGATCTCATCGGCATTCTCGTGCTGCGCGAATTGGCTGTGCTGCTGACGTCCATCATGGTCGCCGGACGCTCGGGCTCGGCGATCACCGCAGAGCTGGGCTCGATGAAGATGCGCGAAGAGGTGGATGCCTTGCGCGTGATGGGGCTGGATCCCGTGGACGTGCTGGTCATGCCCCGCATCCTCGCACTGCTCATCAGCTTGCCTCTGCTCACCTTCCTGTCCGACATGGCCGCTATTTTCGGTGGAATGCTGGTGGCCTGGGGTTACGGGGGCATCAGCCCCGAGGTGTTCATGTCGCGGTTGCAGAGCGCGATTGCGATGAACACGTTCCTGGTCGGCCTCATCAAGGCGCCGTTCATGGCGCTGGTCATCGGGATGATCGCGGCGATGGAAGGGCTGGCCACCGAGGGTTCGGCCGAATCGCTTGGTCGGCAGGTGACGTCGTCGGTGGTGAAATCCATCTTCATGGTGATCGTGGTGGACGGGTTGTTCGCCATGTTCTTCGCCTCGATCTCGTACTGAGGAGCCACGGCATGTCGGATTCTCAGCAGATCAGCGGCGGTCTCGTGCCGCGTGTGGTGGAGGTCGAGCCGCCACGCCGGGCAGGGCCGGGTGCGCAGGAGCCGATCATCCGGGTTCGCGGACTGACGGTAGGCTTCGGCGAGAAAGTCATACTGGAGGAGCTCAATCTCGACGTTCGCAAGGGCGAGGTCATGGGCTTCGTCGGCGGCTCTGGCACGGGAAAGTCCGTGCTCACGCGCGCGATCCTGGGCCTCGTGGAGCAACGTTCCGGCACGATCGAAGTGTTCGGGCAGGACCTGCATGGGCTCAGCCGCGCGCAGCACCGGGCGATGGAGCGGCGCTGGGGCGTGCTGTTCCAGCATGGCGCTCTGTTCTCGGGCCTGAACGTGCGGCAGAACATCCAGGTCCCGATGCGCGAATATCTCGATCTCTCGCAAGGGCTCATGGACGAGCTGGCTCTGCTCAAGATCGAGATGGTCGGGCTGAATGCCGATGCCGCCGAAAAATTTCCGTCAGAGCTTTCCGGTGGCATGATCAAGCGCGCGGCTCTTGCACGCGCGCTGGCGCTGGATCCCGAAATTCTCTTTCTGGACGAGCCTACGTCGGGTCTCGACCCTATCGGCGCGGCGGAGTTCGACCAGCTGATCGGCACATTGCAGAAGACCTTGGGCCTGACCGTCTTCATGGTAACGCACGATCTGGACAGTCTGTACTCGATCTGCGACCGCATTGCCGCGCTCGCGGATCGCAAGGTGATCGCGGCTGGAACGGTTCAGGAAATCCTGCGCGAGGATCATCCGTGGCTCCGCGCCTATTTCCACGGCGAGCGCGCCGCTAGGCGAGAAGATAAGGGATAACGCCTGGCGCGAGCTTCCCTTGAAAGCGCCATGAAAGACTGCAAGTGTCAGCATCGCCCGGCACTTGATGCAAGCGTTGATTCTTTTGTAACGCGCTGAGACAACTTCGCCAGATACCCGATGTCCGACACCTGACAGGATCATTGAAGCAAAATGGAGACGAGAGCCAATTATGCCCTGATCGGGGCCTTCACCCTCGCTGTGGTGGCGGCCGCCTTCATGTTCGTCTTCTGGTTCTCCGGCACCAGCAAGCAGTCGGGGCGCGACAGCTATCGTATCGTTTTCTCCAGCTCGGTTTCCGGCCTGACGCGCGGCTCTCAGGTTCTGTTCAACGGCCTCAAGGTCGGTGAAGTCACCAATATCGATTTCGCTCCCGATCCCGGCGAAGTCTACGCCATCATCGACGTTGATCGCCGCACCCCGGTCAAGACCGACACGCGGGCGCGCCTCGAATATCAGGGCCTCACGGGCGTCGGCTCGATCGCGCTCACCGGCGGCTCCGCCGATGCGCCACGGTTGAAGGCCGACGGCAAGGATATGGCGCAGATCCGTGCGGAGCGATCCGACTTCCAGAATCTCGTCGAGACCGTGCAAAACCTGTCCTCGAAGGTCGATGGTCTGCTGAACAAGGCGGATGCGCTGCTGACCACCAATACTGACGCGATCACGAAGACCGTGCAGAATGTTCAGGTCTTCACCCAGGCGCTTGCTGAAGACTCTGGCGGCATCAAGGATTTCATGTCCGGCATGGCCGACCTCGGCCGCACCATCAAGCCGCTCGCGACCCGCCTCGACGGTCTGGCCGGCAATGTGGACAAGCTGGTCACGGCTGTCGATCCGGACAAGGTTCGCAGTATTGTCGGAAACGTGAACGACTTCTCTTCGTCGCTGGCCAAGAACACGGAGAACATCAACGCACTGCTCGCGGATGCCTCCAAGGTGGCGCGCGATCTCGGCCTGCAGACCGGCAAGCTCGACGGTATCCTGACGAGCGCCAGCGAGATTGCCAAGGCAGTCGATCCCAAAAAGGTCGCCAACTCCGTGGATTCGCTTGATCGCTTTGCCTCGGTCCTCGACAAAAATCGCGGAAATGCCGATCAGATCATGCAGAACGCGACGCAGCTTACAGCTAAGCTGAACGCGTCCGCCGACAAGATCGATGGCGTCCTCGCGTCGGTGCAGGGCTTCCTGGGCGGTCCGGGATCCGAGGGTATGTTCTCGGATGTGGGGGAGGCTGCGAAGGCCATCCGCAAGCTCGCCGACAATCTGGACCTCCGCACCAAGGAGATCACCGCTGGCATCAATCGCTTCACCGGCCCCGGCCTGAAGCAGTATGAGACGCTGGCGGTCGATGGCCGCAAGACGCTCGACGAGATCAACCGAACGGTGCGCTCGCTGGGCAAGAACCCTCAGCAGTTGATCTTCGGCTCGAAGCCTTCCGTTCCGGAATATAGCGGTCGCTGACGTGGCCCAAAAAGCGCAGCCTTTTGAAAGCTCTGGTGCAGCCTCCATGCCGAGCTTGCGTCGGCTGCCATGCTGCTGTTCTGATGCAGTCGTACGTACGAGAATCAGACTCTCCCGGAGTATTAGCGTGTTCGATGAGCCTGTTCGTCAGATGAAAAGCCGGGTGACCCACGGTCGCCGGTTTGCTACGGGCTTTGGCGCATTGATGCTAGCCGCGCTGCTCTCGGGATGTGGCAGCGCTCCGCTCGCGACCTTCGATATTTCGGCTCCGTCATCCGGCCTCAAGGCGCGCTCGCTACGGGGCGTGCTCGTCGTCAACGAGCCGACTGCGCCGGCGCCGATCGACGGGGACCGGATCGTGGTGCGCAGCGCGCCGTCCGCGGTGGCAGTCCTCGCTGGCGCGCAATGGGCAGATCGCCTGCCTAAGCTCCTTCAGACACGGCTCATCCAGACCTTCGAGAATGCGAGGCTGCTGAAGTCCGTGGGTCGCCCCGGCGATGGCCTTACGGCGGACTACAGCCTGAACTGGGAGGTTCGCCGCTTCGAAATGGACATCCCTACCGGCCAGGCCGTGGTGGAGCTTTCCGTCAAGGTGCTGACACCTGCGGGCCGTATCGCCGCGGCGCAGATCTTCACCGCCCAGATCCCCGGATCGGCCGCCGATGGCGGCGCGGCCACGGTCGCGCTCGATGCCGCGTCGAACAACGTCCTGCGCCAGATCGTCGCCTGGGCTGGCACGCGGATCTGAGATCCGGCTTCACCTTTCTTCCCGAAGAACAGGCCGGCTGTCCGTTCGCGCATCAAAGCGAGGAGCCGTAGCGACGCCGGCAATCCCGGGGGCGCGAGACCCTGCTGGATTGCTTCGCCCACGGCTTGCAAAGACGGCAACAGGCCTGGGCGCCTCTTATCAAGAACCTGACCGAACGCAAAAGGCGCGGCCGAAGCCGCGCCTTTGTTTTGTCTGCGCAGTGATGCCGCTCGATCAGTCGAAACGGCCGGCTGCGTGGGCGAGCATTGTGTAGACCTTGCCGGTTTCCGAGGTCAGGTAGGTCCTCGTCAGCATGCCGTCACGATCTTCCCGGCTGACTTCGCCGAGCAGTCGCTCGAACTCGGTCGTGTAGCGATCGACGGTGTTGCGGAATTCCGCGTCGCTGCGGTAGCGGCGGCGGATTTCGTCGAAGGTCTGCTGTCCCTGGGCCGTGTAGAGGCGGCGGGAGAAGGCATTCCGTTCACCGCGGTTGTACCGGTCCCACAGATCGACCGAGGCGTCGTGATCGATCATGCGTGCGATGTCGAGCGAGATTGTATCGAGAGGCTCGGAGCGGGCAGGGCGGGCAGCACCGTTGCGGGGCGCTTCCGGGGTTTCGTCGCGAGACGCGCGGGCGAGCAGGTCCGAAAGCCAGCCCGTGCCGCGTTCGGCGGGCGGAGTAGCCGGACGTGGGGCCGGCTGAGCGGGCCGGCGCACGGGCGCCGGCTCTTCGGCGCGGAACGCTTCGGCCCTATAGGGCTCTGCGACCCGCGCGGGTTCTGCCTGACGGAAGCTCTCCTGGCGCGGCTCCGGGGCGCGCATCGGTTCTGCGATGCGGGCCGGTTCCGGACGGCGCGTGACGGCCGCAGGTTCGGCGACGTCATAGGCGCGGCCCGAACGTGCGACGATGTCGGTGAGTTCGTTCAGAGCCTTGATCTGCTCGGCAACGACACGGCGCATGGCCGAGGCTTGCTCCGCCGTCTCGCGGGGCAGTTCGACCGCGCCGCGGCGCAGTTCTTCGCGGGTTGCTTCAAGTTCACGCTGGATCTCGGTGGAGACGCCGCGCATCTCGATCGCAGAGGCCTTGAACCGCTCGAGAGCCGATCCGAAGATCTGGTTCATCTCCGTATTGGCCTGCTCGTAGGCTGCGCGAAGGGCGGCTGCTGTGCGCTCGCGTTCCTTGCCGCTGCTCGCACGGACCTCTTCGTATTGTTGACCGATCATGCCGACGACCGACTCTGTCGAGTCCGACAGGTAGGTGCCGATCTCGCGGGCGCGGGTCTCGGCGCGGACGAAGGACTCCTCAATGAGGCCCGAGAAGGAGTGCATGACGTTGTCGAAGTCTTCGGTCCTCGTGGACACGGCTGCCAGGACGCTTTCGAGCGATTGACGACGCGTGTCGAGGGCGTTGTTGAGGTCGCTCTGCGTGCGGACCACCTGTGTGGTGATTGCCGCAAGGCCTGTGTTTGAGGCTTCGAGGCGACTGGCAATGGCCTCGGCGCTTCCCAGCGTGTTTGTCGCAGTCCCTTCGAGGGCAAGTACCTGGCTGGACACCGAGGTGAGGGCCGTATCGAAGTCCTTGACGCGTTCGGTGAGGGCAGACTCGACCCGCGTGAGGTTTTCCCCGGCGTGGCCGACGACCTGTTGCAGGATGTCGCTGGTCTGGCCGAGTTGTTCGAGAACCGCGAGGATCTCGGCGCGCAGGGCATTCTTCGTGGTGACAAGCGAGTCGACCGAGGTCTGGGCCGAGTATTCAATCGCGTTGCGCAGGCCGACCGAGGACTGGTCGATCGCGGCCGTGAGCTCGATCTGCTTCTGGCCGAGATGCTGGACGATGGCCGAGCCACGGTTCTCGATGGCATGGGTGACGACTTCGCCGACGCTGGCGAGTTCGTTGACCACTTCGCTGCCGCGCGACGAGAAGAGCTCGATGAGCATCGGGCCCTGTGTCTCGAAGAGGTGCTGCAGTTCGAGCGAACGCGAGGCGATCGTCTCGTGCAGGTCCTGGCCGCGTTCGCGCAGGCGGGTCGTGAGCTGCTCCAGCCGCTCATCGAGCGACGTCGACAGTTCGAGGCCGTGACGCTCGAGCGTGGTGTTGATGTCGCCCAGGCGGGCGGCAAGCGTGTCGTCGATCTCGGCGACCTTGGCGCCCAGCGTGTCGGCCACGGCGCGGCCGCGGCTGTCGAGTTCGCTGGAAACGGCGTCGAGACGGCCGACCACGCGATCCTCGAAGCTGGTGATGCGGTTGTCCAGAGTGTCGGCGATTTCGGTTGCGCGGCCGCCGAGGGTTTCGTTGATTTCCTGCGCCTTGGCCGAGAGCGTCTCGGTGAGGGCGGTCGAGCGGTTGAGCAGGATTTCGTCGATCTCGGCAGCCTTGGCGTCGAGTGCGCGGGTCACCTGGCGGCCACCGTCGCCCAGGACCTGGGCAACTTCGAGCGCACGATGGGCCAGCGTCTCGTTGAGCGCCTTGGCGCGGGCGTCCAGGCCGTTGTCGATCTTGGAGATGAGACCGTCGAGCGACTGGGCGATTTCCTGCGCCTTGGAAGCGGCGCGTTCGTCAAATTCCCGGACGCGCGATTCGAGCAGATCCGCTGCTTCTGTCGTGCGCTCCGTGAGCCGGTCGTGGAAGGCAGCGCCATGCGTGGTAAAGGCGGCCTCGACGGAGTTGAGGCGGTCGGCGACGTCGTTGGTGAAGCGATCCGAATGGTTGGCGATCTGGCCCGTGAGGATTTCGCCGTGGGTGACGATGGTCGTCTCGAAGGCGACCAGACGCTCGGCCAGTTCGCCGCTGATGCGGTCGCCATTGTCGATGACGCTCGCCTCGAAGTCGGCGAGGCGTTCGGCAAGCGTGTCGGTGACGCGGCTGCCCTGCGAAAGGACCGTGGTCTCAAAGGCGTTGAGGCGCTCCGCCAGATGCTCCGTGACGCGGTCGCCGTGCGTGCCGATGGCTGCGATGGCGTCTTCGGCCGAGTTGGTGAAGCGGTTCGTGAGGTCGGTTGCTTCGCGCTCGAGGTGATCGCGCAGCTGGACATGGTGGTTTTCGAGCTGCGAGGCGAGTTCGTGGCCGGACGTGTGGAAGAGATCGTAGACGGTGTTCGCGCGCTCCGAGATGAGGCTGGAGATGCGGTCGCCGGTCATGCCGAGTTTCTCGTCGAGCTGGCTGCCGTAGACGGTGATCGTGTTGTCGATCTTCTCGCCGGTCGCCGCGAGCCGGGCCGCGAGGTCTTCGCCGCGTGACGAAATGGTCTCGGCGATCCGGATACCGGTATCGTCAATCCGCATGGCGACTTCGTTGCCGCGTGTCGCGAGATCGGAGACGAGCGATTCGCCGGTCATCTTGAGTCGATGGTCGAGTTCCTCGACCCGTTCGCCCAGCGCGCTGGTGACAAGCCCGGTCGCGGTGGTGAGCTTGGACGTGACATCCTCGCCCGTTTCGGCAAGACGGCCGACAATGTCGCCGCCGTGCGCGGAAATGCGCTCGACCAGATCGTCGCCCGTGCGCGTCAGCGTCAGGCTGATCTCTTCACCCTTCGATCCCAGCAATTCGCTGACACGGCTGCCCGCATCGCCGACGCGGTCGGCAATCTGCGTGCTTGCAACTTCGAGGTCGCGCGACAGGGCCTCGTGAGCACCGGAAATCGCCTGGCGCACGCGGTCTGCGTTGATGACAATGGCCTCGCGCTCCGACGACAATTCATCGATCAGAGAGCGGATGCGGCGCTCGTTGTCGGTGTAGGAACGCTCGAGGTTCGACACTTCGGAGCGCACGACCGTTTCAAGTTCGCTGGCGCGTGCGAGCGCGCGCTCTATGCCGTCGCCCATGGACGCGACTTCACGGCGGATGGCCTGCGACAGGGTCACGACCTGCTCGGTCGCCACGGCCTCAGGCTCGGCAAGCCGCATGGCCACTTCCGTCATGGCGCGGGCGGTCAGGCGCATTTCCTGCGAACGGCGCATCAGCGTGGCCGTCACGAAGAAGAAGAGGACGGGGCCGAGGGCGGCGAGAACGAGTACGACAAGCTCGGCGCGGCCGGGCGAGGGCAGGCTCGATCCATAAACCCCGATGAGAGCCAGCCAGAGCACTGACGCGACGCCGGCGAGAACGATGGGCATCGGGCTCGGACGAATCTGAAGCGCCTGCAGGATCTGCCCGACGGAGCGGCGGTCATCGTTGGCAGGCGCGGCAGGCGCCGCAGTTGCGACCGGCGCCATGCGCGCTTCAGGCGCTTCCGCGCGATTTTCCGACGTACGATTGTCCTGCGGCAAGCGCTGATGCGGGCGCGTCACCAGTTCGCGCTCGTTGATTTCTGGAAGCTTCGGAGCAGGACGCTCGGCCTGCTGCATCGGCACGGGCGTCTCAGCCTCCGCTTCGACTTCCATCTCTTCCGGCTCGGGCGCGTGGGTTAGATTGAGCGCCTCTTCGATGGCCGAGAGCGCCGCCGCTGTCGGGTCCTGAGCCTTGGTTTGTGTGGCCATAGTCCTGCCTCTTCCAACTCACCGCATCACCGGCGGTCCGCCGGTGGCCTCTCGCGCGTCCTCCACCCCGTCTATCGGCCTCGGGTGGAAGGTCGTGCGTTAACCAATCGTCAATCTATAGAAAACGAGTTGAGGAAGAAACCTAGGCCGTGGCCAATTCAAAAACGTCGTTAACGGTGCCTTAACCATAGCGAGCAAAGTTGGTTGCCGCATCATTGAAGCGATACGGATTTCGCCAGGCTTCGGCCCGCATACTCTCGCAATGCGGGAGACCGGCTGAATTCAGGCTCCCAGATACATGGAGCATGTAATGTCGAGCCAAGCGGCACGCGTCATTTCACCCCCCGAAGCCGCCGAATGCGAGGCGTTCGCGGGGCCTGTCGGACGCGGCAAAGCAATCGACCTGGTCTATCTCGCCCGCCAATCACTTGGGGATAAGAAGCTGGAGGTCGAGCTTCTCGAACTCTACGACCGCCAGGCAGCGCATGTGATCGACCGACTCAGTGCAACCAAGAGTGGCGGGGAGTTGCGCTGGCAGCGCGATCTTGCCCATACCCTCACCGGTTCGTCGAGGGCGGTGGGCGCCTTCGCCGTGGCTGCCGCGTCGGAGGCATATGAGGCCGTTCTTTTCTCCTCAGCTGGAGACTCGGCTCGCGCGACCGCCCTGCAGATCCTGCAGGAGGAGACCGCAATCGCCCGCGCCAGCATCGCCCATCTGCTGGGCTGACGGCCGACCTCGCCAAAGGCGCTCCGATAAGGTAACGAGGCGGCGCGGGCCGGTTGCCTCGGCGCCGTGCCACGTCAGCGAGACGCGCCAGCGCACGAGAAGCTTCTTCATGGTCCAGATCACGTTCATCGATTCAACCGGACAGTCCCGCACGGTCGCGGGCGACGAGGGCTCGACCGTCATGGAGACGGCGCTGAAGAATAGCGTGCCGGGCATTGAGGCCGAATGCGGTGGCGCCTGCGCCTGCGCGACGTGCCATGTCTACGTGGACGCAGCCTGGGCCGATAAGATCCCTGCGGCCCAGCCCATGGAAGAAGACATGCTCGATTTTGCCTTCGACGTGCGTCCGACCTCGCGACTGTCCTGCCAAATTCGCGTGACGACGGCGGTGGACGGCCTCGTCGTGAGCACACCGGAACGGCAGGGTTAATTACATCAAACCGCCGTGTAATTATTCCGCTTCCATTTTCCGCCTGTTGAATTAGGTTGCGCCAGACATTTGGTCGCGCCCGCGCTTGCGCTCGGCCACTTGTCTCGTCGCACGCGATGAGGCACTTCGAGGCTCAGGGATTTTCAGGCGGGGAAAGCGCGGCCCCTCGGCGCCAAGGATATGAAATGAGTGAGATCGTCAAAACGGACGCGGTCATCATCGGCGCCGGCCCCGTCGGCCTCTTCGCCGTGTTCGAGCTGGGGCTGCTCGACATCCGGGCGCATGTCATCGACATCTTGCCCAAGGTGGGCGGCCAGTGCTCGGAGCTGTATCCGGAAAAGCCGATCTACGACATTCCGGGCTTCCCGACGATCACGGGGCAGGGCCTCGTCGACAACCTGATGAAGCAGATCGAGCCCTTCTCGCCGACATTCCACTTCAACGAAATGGTGGCCTCGGTTGAGCCCATTGGCACGTCGGCGGCCCCGGAATTCCGGGTGACGACGGACGGCGGCGACGTCTTCGAGACAAAGGTCGTGCTGATCGCGGCGGGGGGCGGATCCTTCCAGCCCAAGAAGCCGCCGATTGCCGGGATCGACGCCTATGAGAATAGGTCGGTCTTCTATGCCGTGCGCAAGATGGAGCAGTTTCGCGGCAAGCGCGTCCTGATCGTCGGCGGCGGCGATTCCGCGCTCGACTGGGCGCTGAACCTGCACGGGGTTGCCGACCGCGTAATCCTGATGCATCGCCGCGATGCATTCCGGGCCGCGCCGCATTCAGTTAATGCGATGCGCGAACTCGTGCGCGAGAAGAAGATGGACTTCGTGCTCGGCCAGGTCACCGGGTTGAAGGGCGAGGGTGGTCAGCTCAGTGATGCCATCGTGCGCGGTGAAAACGGCGAATCCTTTGAACTTGCTTGCGATACCATGCTTCCGTTCTTCGGCCTGACCATGAAGCTCGGGCCAATTGCCGAGTGGGGGCTCAACTTGAACGAGAACTTGATCCCCGTGGACACGGAAAAGTTCGAGACCAACATGCCGGGCATCTTCGCCGTGGGCGACATCAACACTTATCCGGGCAAGCTCAAGCTGATCCTGTCAGGCTTCCACGAGGTGGCTCTCGCGGCACAGCGCGCGCACCGCTACATCTTCCCCGATAAGAAACTGCTCTTCCAATACACGACCTCGTCGTCCAGCCTGCAGAAGAAGCTCGGGGTCTCCTAAGCCTTCTGCTCCTTGTCGCCGAACAGGAAAGGCGCGACATCCTTCACGCCGGGCGCGGGCTCGGCGGCGAAGGGCATGGGGCGGCAGACCGCCATGGCCGAGAGGCCGACGCGGGCGGTGAGGAGTCCGTTCAGGACGCCTTCGCCCAGCCGCGCCGAAAGACGCGCGGCAATGCCGTGGCCGAGGATCTGCTGCACGAGGCTGTCTCCCGCCGCCATCCCCCCCGTGATCGCCAGATGCGCCCCCACCGACCGCAAAAGGCGCATGAAGCCGACGAGGCCCGGGCGTCCGCCGTAGATCTCCGAGATGCGGCGCACCAGCCGGAAGGCCTGGGCAGCCACGAAGAGCAGATCGACAATCGCGCGCGGGCTGATCGCGGTCACGACCGAAACGCGCTTGGCCGCGCGGGCGATCTCTCGCTGGACCTCCTGATCGAGGGGGTGAACCAGATTGCGCTCGGCAATATCGATCAGGTCGCGCCCATCGACGATTTCGCGAGTGAGATCGGCGACATGGGCGCGGGCGCGGGCGGTTTCGGCCCGGGCCACGTAGAGGCCGGTCAGATCGAGCACGAGGCGGCGCGCGTTGTCCCTGTCGTCGCTGGCCCGGGCTTGCGCGAGCGCGATGTGCATCTTGCCGATGCGCTTCTGCCGCAGCACGCCCGCCACTTCGCGCCCGGCCAGCACCAGAAGTGCCATAACCAGCAGACCCAACAGAGCGATCCCGATCCAGCCCAGCGCCGGAGCGCGGGCAAACAGGTCGCTCAGCAACCGGTCGAACCACAGGCCCAGCGCGAGAGAGACGAGGCCGGTCGCGGCCGACCAGAACAGGCCGCCCCAGCTCATCACGCTGCGCGCGACGATGCCGCGCTTCTGCGAAATCTCGACGATTTCTTCCGCGTCTGTCGGAAGGCCGTCATCGACGACAGGCGCGGCAAACACGTCGGGCTGGCTCTGCACGATGATCCGGTCCCGATCGGGCGCATGTGCGCCGAGGTCGGTCTCGTCAAGTCGAAAGGCGCGCGGCCGCGAAGGGCGGTCAGACATGCGGGCAGGTCCTCAAGGTCATTTCAGCCGGTCTCCAAGCAGGAATTCCAGGGCACGGTCGAGCCGGATATGGGGGAGCGGCAGCCAGCCCGCAGCGTCGCTCTGGGGCACGGGCGGGCGGAAGCGCACGAACCTGTAGTCAGCCTCGCCCTCCGGTACTGCCAGGGCATCGCCCCGAAAGACAGCGCGGGGATCGGCGGGCAGGTTACCGGGGAAGATCGCGACCTCCTGCGTGCCATCGAAGAGCTCGCCGCCGACCGTCTCACCCGCCAGCGGCGTGCCGACGATCGCATCGAGTGTTTCCCGCCCCTGCTTTACGGCTGCTTCGCGGGTTGCGCGAACGGCAGCGAGCGCGATCACATCGACGGCCGCGCCAACGCCTTCGGCCCGGGCAATGGCTCGCGCGGTGAGGTGCCGCAAAATGGCCTCCAGCCTGTCGTGGCTCGTGTGGTGCAGGTGATCGGCCTTGGTGGCGGCGAAGAGGATACGGTCGACGCGCGGACGGAAGAGTGTCGCAAACAGCGACGAGCGACCGGCGCGAAAGGCCATGAGCACATCCGTCATGGCCGTTTCGAGATCGCGGACGGCGGCGGGGCCGGAATTCAGCGCCGAGAGCGCGTCGACGAGGACGATCTGCCGGTCGAGCCGGGCGAAATGATCGCGGAAGAAGGGGCGGACAACATGCGTCTTGTAGGCCTCGTAGCGCCGCTCCATCATTGCGGCGAGCGAGCCTGAGGGGGCAGTCCCCTCCACGGGCAGGGGCGCGAAGGTCAGTGCCGGCGAGCCTTCGAGGTCGCCCGGCATCAGAAAGCGGCCAGGCGGCAGCGTAGACAGTGCGTATTTCTCCGCCCGGGAGGCGCGCAGATATGCCGTGAAAAGATCGGCGGCCTTGCGCGCGGTCTCCTCGGACGCCGGGCCTGCGGGATCAATCGTTTTCAGGAAACCGCGCCACGCCGCGGCGATGGGCGCTCGGGCAGCGGTGGCGCTGGCCTCCAGCGTCTCCTGCGACCATTGCGCATAGGATTTCGCGAGCAGCGGCAGATCGAGCAGCCATTCGCCGGGATAATCGACAATGTCCACCGTCAGCGAACTCGACCCCGAGCGCCAGCCAGACTTTCGCTCGAACTCCAGCGTGAGGCGCAGTTCCGAGATGCGACGCGTCGACTCGGGCCAGTGGCGCGCCTCCGGGCCATCGTTGCCGCCCGTCAGGGCTGCAAGATGATCCTCATAGGCAAAGCGCGGCACGGCGTCGTCGGGTTGCGGTTCGAGAAAGGCGCGGGCAAGCCGACCCTCCGCGTGGACGCGAAACACGGGGAGGGGATTGCGCCGCCCGGCCGACGGCGTTCGACCCGCCTGGATCAGGGCCTCGACGAGTGCCGTGATGAATACCGTCTTGCCGGCACGCGACAGGCCGGTCACGCCAAGCCGCAGGCCGGTGCCGCCGACATAATCGGCCAGCGAGCGGGCGGCGATGCGGGCGTCGAGAGCGAGATCTGAAAGGAGAGGCACTTTTTGTCCGGCGGGAAGGCGAGAAGTCGCACCTCAATCTAAGCATGCGTTGCGCATTTTCCCACCCGGCCCGTCCCTTCACTCGCTCGGTGGTGCCGGCGCGGGCGTCCAAAGTGCCACGGCGCGGGCGATCCCAGCCTCGACGAGAGCGGCGTCCGCCGTCATCGGGCCGATCTCGACCGCCGCCATGTTCCGCATCACCCGCGCAAGATTGGCGGTGGGCGCGCCTGCGGCGTCGAACAGGGCGAGATCTGTCTCGGGCGAGCCGAGCCCGGCGCTCGCGCGGGTTGCATAATTGCGGATGCGCTGCGATTCGGCGGGGCAAGAGCCGCCGCTACGCACCTGTGGCGGAAGGGTTATGCTGAGGGTCAGGCTTGCGAGCCGCGTCGGGGCGGAGTTCGCTGGCTTTTCGCCGAAGCCTATGACAATGGCGGGTGCGCGCAACATGGGCATGGGGGCGGCTGCGATGACCGTATGCACACGCGCCTTTCCTCCGGCGACCTTGCTCCGACCGGTGCGTCCGGCCAGAAAGCGGGCGCGCAGGGTGTTGCGAAGACCGCGCGTCGCGAGTCCGTCCGCTGCTTTGGTCGTGCCCTTGGAGCTACGGAGCGCAATCGCTGGCCCGCATTGCGCCGGCGCCCAGCGCGAGACGATCGCGAGCGCGGTGTGGCGACCGTAATCGGTGTAATAGCGGCGGAGCAGAAGTGCGGCGACAGCTGCGCCTTCTGTCGCCGACGAGAAAGCGACGTGGCCTTCCGCGTCGCTGGCGATCTCGCCTTTCCAGCCCGCGCTCTTGATGCACCAGTAGTTGTTGAGCCGGACGCAGCGAGGCAGGCGCTCGGGCTCGCGCAACACGCGCGTCAGCGCGCTCGTGTCGAGATCGAGATGCTGCAGCGTCTCGGCGCGCCAGTTCGAGACCTCGCGCAGTCCGGGCTGGAAAAGTGGATCGGCAAGCCCGGCCGAGGCCATGAGGCGCTCCATGCCCCCTCGCGCGTCCGCGAGGTCGGCGCCGGCCAAGCTTAGGAGTAGCAGGATGGTTTCTGCGATCAATGTCCCGTCCGTCGCTCGTAACCCGCTGTCGTCACTCGCAGACATCGTGCGTTCGGGTCAAAGGGCAAGCTTGGCGGTCAGTCTTTCGCGGTGAGATCTTCGGGCACGACGAAACGATCGAGCCGCCCGGTTCCGATGTCCACCTCAGTCCAGCTGTCCACGTCGAAATCGAGCACAGCGAACGCACTAGTGGGAAAGGAGGACTGGAGGCGCGCGCGGGCGTAGCGGTCGCCGGTGCCGGCCAGAGTCTCCGCGAGCTCGGCGATTCCCGGATTGTGGCCGACCACGAGGAGGGTGCGAACGCTCGCAGGCGTCTTGTGCAGGGCTGAGATCAGAGCCCCGACGTCGGCGTTGTAAAGCCGGGACTCAACGTGAACAGGGGTCTTCTCGCCAAATTCCTCCAGGACGCGCTCGAGGGTCTCACGCGTCCGCTTTGCGTTCGAGACGACCGAGGTGTCGGGCAGCAGGCCCGCTTCCTTCAAAGCGCGCCCGGCTCGTGAAGCGTCCTTCCGGCCCCTGTGCGTGAGCGGACGCTCGAAATCGCCGCCACCGGCTTGGGCGGCGGCCTTGGAATGGCGGAGGAGGATCAGGCGGCGCATGCACACACGCTAACATGGGCCGACGCCGGTTTCGACTCGCCGCGGCTCAGGATTTCCCATTGATCTGTGCCCGGTCGAGGCCGGGCTTCCAGCTCGGGCGGGCGCCGGATAGGCGCACGAGGAAGGGGTGGCCCTCGAGCAGTGTTGCGATCTTGCTGATATCGCTGGCCGAAAAGCTAACCTTTTCGCCAGTCTCGGCGACCATCGCCGCCAAGGCGCGGCTGGCTTCGTCGATGTCGAAGCTCTTCTTAGGATGCTGGCGCACCCGTTCCTCAACGAATTCCGGAACCAAGTCCTTCAGAAGTGATGCGTGACTTGTGCTCATACGCGACGTCCTCGATCAATGCGCCTTGCTGAAATCCAACCGTCTTCTAACGGCTCAAGCTTGCGCGGTCACGACCAAGGTCGCGACTCCTGGAAAGAAGGTTTCTAACCCTTTGCAATATTAAGGGAAACCGTCGATTCGCAAGAAGTCCAGGGGTTGGCCCCGTTAAAGGCGGAACGCCATGCGTAAACTGTATGCGTGCCGCCCTTCTTACTGGCGGACGACCAGAACCGAGCATTTGGCGTGGCGGACCACGGTCTTGGCGTTTGAGCCCAGCAGGTAGGTCGACATGGCCGGGCGGTGAGAGCCGACCACGATCAGGTCCGCGCCGCAGTCGTCGGCCTCGGCCAGGATTTCCGGGTAGACGCCCCCGACCCGGACGACCTGCGACACGCGTTCCTTTGGTAAAGCGATTTCCTCTGCGAGCTTCCGCAGGCTCGCCTCGGCATTGTCCTTCATCTCCTGGTCGAAGTCGGCCGGGACATAATCCATGAAGGTTGCGGGCAGGAGCGTCTGCACGTTTACGAGGCGCAATTTGCCCCCCGATTGCTCCGCCAGGGCCACGGCTTGATCGATGGCGGGCTTGGCGACGTTCATTTCAGCTAGGTCGATGGCGACGAGAATGTTCCGGAACATATGTTGTACTCCTGCCGCGCCACACTCGCCGGTTCGGGCGACCTCGTCCTTGCTTTGCGTCAAGCCCGCTCTGGCGTTCTAACGGCCACGCCGGGAGTAGCCGAAGATCAGCGAGACCAGCAGCAGAATCAAGGCGACCCAGAACAGGATGCGCGCGCCTTCCATGGCGGTGCCTGCGAGGCCGCCGAAGCCGAACAGCGCAGCGACGAGCGCGACGACGAGGAATACGAGCGCCCAGTGAAGAAGATTGCCGAAGTTCATGAGGGCTCCTTAAGGCGTAAGTTGAGCTGAGCAGGCACCTTCAACTTATCCGCGTCCATCAGATCGGGGCCACGTTCAGCGACCCTCCCTGACGTTCGCCTATGAGTTGAGCCAGGCGCGGTAAATCAACCGAAGACTCAACGGCTGAGCAGCCTCGTCGTTCCGCTGGAAGCTCGACAATTCAAAGCTTTGAGGAAGCTTGTCGCAGAGCGGGGCGAACCCGGCACTCGTTGGGCAGGCGGAAAAGAGGGGATCCGTATCCCGTCCCGCACTACACGTCGTTCAACTCGGTCGCTTATTCGGCTGCGACGCGGGCCGCGAGGCTTTCTGCGATGCCAGCGAGTGCTTCTTCTGCCTTGTCGCCATCCGGGCCGCCCGCCTGCGCCATGTCCGGGCGTCCGCCTCCGCCTTTTCCGCCGAGTCTTTCGGAAGCGACACGGACGAAATCGACAGCGTTGAAGCGGGAGGTGAGATCGGCAGTCACGCCCACCACAACACCGGCCTTGCCGTCCGCCGAGACGCCTACGATGGCGACGATGCCCGAGCCGATCGATTGCTTGGCCTCGTCGGCCAGCGACTTCAAGTCCTTCATCTCGACGCCGGAGATCGCTCGGGCAAAGAGCTTGATGCCGCCGATGTCGCGCACGTCGTCGGGCGCATTCGAGCCGCCCCCGCCCATGGCGAGCTTGCGGCGTGCATCGGACAATTCACGGTCGAGACGGCGGCGGTCCTCAATCAGGGCTTCCAGTCGCTCGGGCGCGCTATCGGCGGGCGATTTGAGGAGCGTTGCGACCTCACGCAGGCGGCGCGCCTCGGCGTTCAGATAGTGACGCGCTGCATCGGCCGTCTTGGCTTCGACGCGACGAATGCCGGATGCAACAGCACCCTCGCCGATGATCGTAACAAGGCCGATGTCGCCGGTGCGGGCGACATGGGTGCCGCCGCAGAGTTCGACCGAATAGGGGCGGGGGCCGTTGGCGCCGTCGACCGTGCCCATCGAGACCACGCGCACTTCATCGCCGTATTTCTCGCCGAACAGGGCGCGTGCGCCCGACTCACGGGCGTCGTCGATACCCATGACGCGGGTGATGACCGGCTCGTTGCGCAGGACGATGCTGTTGGCGAGATCTTCAATTTCGGCCAGCTCCGCGTCGCTGATCGGCTTCATATGGGTAAAATCGAAGCGCAGCCGCTCGCCCGATACGAGCGAGCCCTTTTGCGCGACGTGCTCCCCCAGCACCTGGCGCAGCGCCTCGTGCAGAAGATGCGTCGCTGAATGGTTGGCGCGGATGGCTCCACGACGGGCGTGATCCACGGTGAGTTCGAGCGCAAGGCCGGGCGTGATCTCGCCTTCCTCGACCTGGGCTTCGTGGACGAAGAGATCGCCGAGCTTCTTTTGCGTGTTGGTGATCTTCAGCCGAAGGCCAGGCGCGCTCATGGCGCCGGTATCGCCGACCTGGCCGCCGGATTCGCCATAGAATGGCGTCTGATTGAGGACGATGAGGCCCGTTTCGCCTTTGGCGAGTTTCGGGACTTCATGCCCGTCCCGCAGGACAGCGGCGACGATGCCCACGGCGGCTTCGGTTCCATAGCCCAGGAACTCGGTTGCGCCGACGCGGTCGCGGATGCCGAACCAGACGGTTTCCGTCGCGGCCTCGCCTGAACCGGACCAGGCCTTGCGGGCTTCCGCGCGCTGGCGCTCCATCGAGCTCTGGAATCCGGCGGTATCCACGTCGATCTGGCGGGCGCGCAATGCGTCTTGCGTCAGGTCGAGCGGGAAGCCGTAGGTGTCGTAGAGCTTGAAGGCGACCTCGCCTGACAGGCGTTCGCCCTGGCCGAGGTCGCGGGTCTCTTCGTCCAGGATGGCGAGGCCGCGCACGAGAGTGGTCCGGAACCGCGTTTCCTCGGTGCGCAGCGTCTCGACGATGAGGCTTTCTGCAGGCACGAGTTCGGGATAGGCCGCGCCCATCTCGCGCACCAGCGCGGGGACAAGACGCCACATGACCGGCTCTTTGGCGCCGAGGAGCTGGGCATGGCGCATGGCGCGGCGCATGATGCGGCGCAGGACGTAGCCACGACCCTCGTTCGAAGGGTTAACTCCATCCGCCACGAGGAAGGACGAGGCGCGCAGGTGATCCGCGATGACGCGATGGCTGACCTTGTGGCCACCTTCGGCGGGGACACCAATCGCATCGACAGAGGCCCGAATCAGCGCCTGCATCAGGTCGATGTCGTAGTTCGAGGTGACGCCCTGCATGATTGCGGCCATGCGCTCGAGGCCCATGCCGGTATCGATCGAGGGCTTCGGCAAGGCGACGCGATCGCCAGGCGCAACCTGCTCGTATTGCATGAAAACGAGATTCCAGAATTCCAGGAACCGATCGCCATCCTCGTCCGGGCTCCCGGGCGGGCCACCGGCGACACTCTCGCCCTGATCGTAGAAGATCTCGGAGCAGGGACCGCAGGGACCCGTGTCGCCCATGGCCCAGAAATTATCCGAGGTCGGGATGCGGATTATCCGCTCGTCGGGAAAGCCTGCGATCTTCTTCCAGAGGTCGAAGGCCTGATCGTCGGTGTGATAGACGGTGACCAGCAGGCGGTTGCGGTCGAGGCCGAATTCCTTGGTAATCAAGCGCCAGGCGAGTTCAATCGCTTCTTCCTTGAAATAGTCGCCGAAAGAGAAGTTTCCGAGCATTTCGAAGAAGGTGTGATGGCGGGCGGTGTAGCCGACATTGTCGAGGTCGTTGTGCTTGCCGCCTGCGCGCACGCATTTCTGCGCCGAGGTCGCGCGGCTGTAGGGGCGCTTTTCGACGCCTGTGAAAACGTTTTTGAATTGCACCATGCCCGCGTTGGTGAACATCAACGTCGGGTCGTTGCGCGGAACGAGCGGGGATGAGGCGACGACCTCATGGCCGTTGCCGGCAAAGAAGTCGAGGAAGGCCGACCGGATTTCGTTGACGCCGCTCATTGCTGGAACTCGTTTCCCGTCGCACACCCCGACCTGCCGGGGCCCGCAAAGCCGGACCGCGAAGGGGTCTTCAGCGTTCCAGCCTGTCGATCCATGATGGACTATTGCGCGACAACCCGAGAGACGGGGCGTGCAAAAATCCAGCTCTCACGAGCCGCGCCCGTTCTAGCCGCAGCGTACAAGACTGTCGAGTGGCGGAGACGGCATGGCCGGAGAGAATCCGTGGGGGGCTCGAGGCCGGTGCGAGCGCCCCGGAACGAAGTCGGACGAACCCGGCCGCGTGGGGGGGACCTTCCACATTGCGGCTTCGGGATCGGCGAGAGCGGCAACTGATGCCGACCCCTCGGATTCGTCCTATCTCGCATTACGAAATGTTCAAGACCGGATCATGGTGGACCCAAGTCTTTCCGGGGGCAGTGGAACCTTCCCGCCGGAGCCGGAAGGGATCAAACCCTGCGGATCAACCTTCCTCGGTCTCCGGCGCATCGCTGCTGGCGTCCAGGATCTTGTCTGCGATCAGGCCTGAATTCTCGCGAATGGCCTGTTCGATCTGGGCCGCCGCTTCCGGATTGGCCTTCAGGTAGGCCTTGGCGTTTTCGCGGCCCTGGCCGAGGCGCTGGCTGTCATAGGAGAACCAGGCGCCGGACTTCTCGACCACGCCAGCCTTGACCCCGAGATCGACGAGCTCGCCGACCTTGGAGATGCCTTCGCCGTACATGATGTCGAATTCGACCTGCTTGAAGGGCGGTGCGACCTTGTTCTTGACGACCTTGACGCGCGTCTGGTTGCCGGTGACTTCGTCACGGTCCTTGATGGCGCCGATGCGGCGGATGTCGAGGCGGACGGAGGCGTAGAACTTGAGCGCGTTGCCACCGGTCGTCGTCTCGGGAGAGCCGTACATCACGCCGATCTTCATGCGGATCTGATTGATGAAGATGACCATGGTGTTGGAACGCGAGATCGACGCCGTGAGCTTGCGCAGGGCCTGGCTCATCAGGCGCGCCTGCAGTCCCGGCTGGACATCGCCCATCTCTCCCTCGATTTCGGCGCGCGGCGTGAGGGCCGCCACCGAATCGATGATGAGGACATCCACCGCGCCCGAGCGCACGAGGGTGTCGGTGATTTCGAGCGCCTGCTCGCCGGTGTCGGGCTGCGAGATCAGGAGATCTTCGAGGTTCACGCCGAGCTTGCGGGCATAGACGGGATCGAGCGCATGTTCCGCATCCACGAAGGCGCATACGCCGCCCTTCTTCTGGGCTTCGGCGATGACGTGGAGGGTCAGGGTCGTCTTGCCCGACGATTCGGGGCCGTAGATCTCGATCACACGCCCGCGCGGCAGGCCACCGACGCCCAGCGCAATGTCGAGGCCGAGAGAGCCCGTGGAAACGGTCTCGATCTCGACGGCTTTCTGGTTCTTGCCGAGGCGCATAATCGAACCCTTGCCGAAGGCGCGTTCGATTTGCGACAGGGCGGCGTCTAGCGCCTTGGTCTTGTCCACGGACGTTCCTTCCACAAGGCGGAGATTCGATTGGCTCACGGTGTGGTTTCCTTCTGACATGACGGGCGGGAGGGACGCAAGAAAACGGTGCAGATCAGGTGTGAGTTGAATGTACCGGCTTTGTTCTCGCTCGCAAGTTCTTTTTTTGTTCTCCTGGGGATAATTCTATCGCAGCGGTTAGCCGCGGTTTGGGCACCCCTGCGGACTGCTGGGTTCATTTCGGAAAAAACCGTGAGCGAGGCTGTGTTCCAATTTCTAATGACCTGCATCAAAATTCGGTCCGGTCGTGCCTTCTCAAAAGCCATGTCGTGAAAGGCGGTTATCGGACGTGCTCGGCTTCTCCGACCGTAAAGTGCCCCACTGATGTTGTGGTCGCGCAGGATGAGATTAATGGCGGCCCCCGCCAAGCCGAGCGTAGGCATGCCGAATAAACTGGTTTGTGCGCGGGTCATCGTGAGTTCCAATAGGACCGGCTTGAAGAAATTGTTTTCTGGGGATTACGGCCGTAACTAAACACATTATGTCGCAGTGGCCGGTGATCGCGGATGAGTTTCGGACTTTCAATTCCACCCGCCAGACCTCCGGTACGCCGCAAGGTCTTCGTGAGCTATCATCATAGGGGAGACCAGCATTACTACGATAGCTTCTCGACGGCATTTCATGAGACGTACCAGGCATTAACTGACAATTCTCTCGAACGCCGCGCATCGACAGCGCCGAGGTGGACTACATCATGCGCCGAATCAGGGAACACCATCTGGATGGCAGTTCGTGCACGATCGTCCTATGCGGTCTGGAAACTCCGAAACGAAAATATGTCGACTGGGAGATCATGGCGTCGTTAAACCAGCAGATGGGTTTAGTAGCGGTGCTTCTGCCGACTTTGCAAATTTATCCGAATGGCGGGACGTCCAAGCCTCTCAGGCTCCAAGACAACATAGACAGCGGTTATGCCGAATGGCTTTTGTGGGATCGGATCCTGAGCGCACCGGAGGCGCTTGCCATCGCTATCGAGAGTGCGAACGCGAAATCGAAACGTTTGCTCGTTAACTCGCGACCGAGGATGCAGCGAAATGGTTGAGTACCTCACTCGGGACCGAATTCGCTTGGCGGGCGGAACGCTTAACGAGCAGGCTTCGGTCCTGCGCAAGGCCGAGCAGCGCTCACCATCAGGCTCAACATTCCTTTCGCATTCCTCAAAGGATTCTGATTTGCTGCCGGGCGTCATTCGTATCCTCGAAGATCATGGCGCCGTCGTCTACGTCGATAAAAAAGACGAAAGTTTGCCGCCTTACACCTCGCCCGAGACGGCCGATTTGCTGCGCAGTCGCATTCGCAGTTGCCACAGGTTCATCATGCTAACCACGCCGAACAGCAAGGATAGCCGGTGGGTGCCGTGGGAGCTCGGTCTTTCGGACGGGTTCAAGAACGCGGCGCACACGGTCATCCTGCCAGGTCCGGACAAGGCGACTGAAACTAAATGGGCTGAGCAAGAATATCTCGGTGTCTATGACCGCATTGTATATGGGCCACTGCAAGGACACTCTAGTTCAGTGTACATGGTTTGGAATAGGAAGAGCAACACTGCTACCGAGCTTTCACTATGGTTGAAGACCTAGGCCCAGTTTTTTTGGATACTGGTTTAAGACGGGCGTGCTGAATGATCGACTATCTCCGGATCCATGTGCTCTGGGCGACCGAGTCAAAGCTGCGAGCGCACTCGTCTCAATTGATTTCGACGCACTTCGACGGGATAGGAATGGAGCGCGACGGAGTCGCTTACCGGATCCCTGTCAGATTCAGAAGCGAATCCTGGTCCGTGTCCGGCCCGCCCTTGGACGTTGATCTTTCCGCGGCGACCCACAATGCTGTGGTGTTGTTGCACGACGATTTTATGCACGAGGAGGCTGCCCTCTGGGGACGTTACGTTGCCAACCTGCAGGCAGACATGGCGGCGCGGGGGAACGCGGATGTCTACATTCCCTTCGGCAGCCCGACGCGCGATCCGCCCCTGCAGACGGATATTGAGGGGCATATCCAGTACGCACGGCGCGATATCTGGCAAACCGCACTTACGACACCGTCGTCGCGCGACACTCGGCTCTTGCTGCATCTCGTGTTCACGCTTCGGCAGCATTTACGAAGTGCGCTCGGCTCGATCGGTAGAGACGAACCCCTGTTCGTGAGCCACGCAAAATCGGATGGTGACTCGACGGCACGAGCCATCGTCGACTACGTCAACAATTCTGGACACGATGTTCCCTTGGAGACATTCTACGACGCGATGGAGCTCTCGCCAGGCGACGATTTCAAAGCAAAGTTCGACGAGACGATCGGTCGCGGCACCCTGCTCGCGATCGTATCGGACGTTTACGATTCGAGGCCTTGGTGTGTTTATGAGTTGACTTCGGCCAAGCGTGCGCGTCGGCCGATTGTACTCGCTGATGTTGGCCGGGGCCGCATTAGTCGAACTTATCCCTACGGCGCAAACCTGCCCAAGGTACGTTTATCGCTTGATCGGCCTCTAGAGGAATGGATCGAGCCTCTTCTTGTAGAGACTCTCTCCGAAGGCCTACGTTGTGATCTCTTTGAAGCCCAAGCGCAGCGCCTCCTCGATCGAGCCGGGATTTTAGACGCGCTCGTTCTTCCTCGCCCCCCGGAGCTTTTCGACATCATTGATCGGGCGGCGATAGCATTCACTATCGTCTATCCGGACCCGCCTCTTGCCCGCATCGAAAGCGATCTGCTTCGAAAGTGCCTGAACTTGGTCGCGCCAGGTGCAAAACTCGTAACCTTGAGTGAACTCGGATGAAACCGCTCGAAGGACGTATGGTCGCCTTGTCGATCAGCGCAGCGCCAGACCGAGCGAAGCTAGGATTCCCTGCCCGCGAGATCGACCGCGCGTTGATGTCCATTTGCATGGAGTTGGTACGCGCCGGCGGCCAGATCCTCTACGCCGGGGATCTTCGCCCAACCGGTTACACATTCAAAGTCTTCCGGCATCTTGCCGGTGCCTATGCGGGGGAAGATCACGTGCCGTTCACACACCTTCTCCCAGAACCAGTTTTAAGACGCACGTCCTTTGCCGAGCTCAAGGCGGCTCTTAAAGAGAGGAGGGGGACGGCGAAAACGCTTCTTCACATCGGAGACGACCTGCTGCCGGCGAGGTGGAGCGGAGACGGGCTCCTTGTAGGAGAGCGATTTGCCCGTATGGAAATAGGCGATAGTGGCGAGTACGATTCTTGGCTCGCGGCACTACCGTCCGTCGACCCTGTCCATGGCCATTCCGCAGCGCGACGCGCTGCCGCGCGGATAGCGGATGCGCGCGTCGCCATCGGCGGCAAGATGGGCATTATCGCTAATCCGGACGACCGTTATGAGGGCGCAATGCCCGGTATAATTGAGGAAGCGATATTCACTCTCAAAGAGGGGAAAGCCCTCGTACCACTTGGTGCGTTCGGCGGTGCCGCACGGGACCTCGCGATAGCGCTGGGCGTGCTCGACCCCATTAGACGGGTTCCACGCGGACCCCAGGCGCCAAGCTACGAAGCCTCGATGGCGCATATCGAAGGACTGAGAGACCGGATCCCCGCTGCCTTAAATGATCAACTTCGTGCCCTGGCGAACGACGATCAAATAGAGCAGGTGGCTCGCCAGGTTCGAGAAATCGTCGATTCGTGGCTGTCGTGAGATAAAATTCGTTATCGTGCGATCTGCTCGATTCAATTCGTCGTTTGCAGTGAAGTCTCCGATCTTGCTGGTGCGGACGCGGCGGCGCAAGGGTCTAGCCGAGACTCTGCAACTCGTCGACAGACAGTTTATAAGGCCGTAAACACCGTCTATTTCCTTGTGTCAGGTACTCTCCCGAACAATCTCCCAATCATTGGAGATCAGATCCTCAACGATGAGAACCGTAGGCAAGGCCCCATTCATCGCAAGAAGTGCCCCCCTCGCGCCGAGTTCCTGCGCTACAAGAAACGTCGTGAGCTGCGGGACGAGGAGCGCTGTCGCCTCGATGCCCGCCATTTGGGCGGGCGTCACACCGCAAACCTTGTTGGCGTCGTGAACGAATTCATGACGGTGATCAAAAATGCTGGAGAATTGGATCTGCCAGTCTGGCCAAAGCTTTATAGAGGCAATGTCAGAACGCTTGGACGGAATCATACACATAAACTCGCTGCTGCTTAGCGCCTCAATGTAGCCCTTCGGCTGAAGGATTTCGGAAAGCGCCTGGTCAATCCCGAACAGATTTTGAAATTTTATCAGCTCACCGGCCAGCTCGGCGTCCGAGATATCTCCGGGCTCGGTCGCACGAATTCTAACCAACCGGGCTCCCCACTTATCGCCTGAAAAGAGCCGCTGCAGGAACTGCGCGTCAGTTTCCAACAGCGCGACGTAAAGGTCTCGGTAGTAAGTCTCAAGGCATGAGGTGAGCCCGATCGCGTACTGACGGATTGCTTCCCGAATAAGATCCTCGTCGGATCGGAAGCTAGCGATGGAAGCATGCATCAGCCGCGCCGATGAGGCGAAATTCCGGAGAAAGTTTAGCAAATAGCTCGGAGCAGGGCCACGGCTCGCCTGGCGACCGCGTATTCTGTCACTACGCCGCATTATCAATCTTCATTTTGTTCGGTCTCCCCAAAATGGCGTCTTCACCGCCACCCTACGACCGCCGCGGCCTTCTGCAAAGTTTGCGATATCTCGGCGTAGCAAGAGCGCCTCAGCCATGTCTGACGACTTGTGAAGCCTACGTAGAAAGCGCCGCCACGTAACGGGCCAATTGAGGATTTAATCGACAAACGCCATCCGATCTAAGCGTGAAATCTGCAGGATCAAAAACATGTCCTTTGACAAAGCCCAGAACCTTGCGGTCCATAAGCGCGCGTTCTGGCTCGACTAAAATCAAAAACAAAGGCCGCGGAGCCGTTTGCCCCCTCGTGCATAATCCCAATTGTCGGATCATATCCCTCGGAAATAGCCTTGATCCGAATTCCGCTCTGCAGGACGGTGTAGGCGTAATTCAACATCGCGTTCACGGGGTGAGACGCGTTTCGATTTCCAGCCCTTTGAAATATCGACGTCCTCTGCCCGATTACTTTCCAATTTTCCGGAATTGGCCTTTTGCTGGTGCCGCGCCAACGGATTGGCATACCTTTCCAGGCCCGGAAATAGGCGGCTGCGGCATTCGCCTCGGCGACCCGCAATTCAATAATGTTCTTTGGTTGACGTTCGTCCAATTTCGTCAGGGTCGAATATGCGACCTCCATGGCTTTATTCCATGTCGCTGACTTTTGGACCGATTTTTCTAGGGTCAGGATTGAATTTTCTATTTTCTTTGTAATTTGCGAAATTGAGAACTCCATCCGGGCGTGTTCGTCTGCTCGCGTGTCCCGCTGCCATTGGACCCGATAAGGGTTCGCGGCATAGCCCGACTTCGAGGCTATGCACAGAACCTCTCCACGCCAGTCGACCCTTACGAGCGAGATATCCTGCTCCGAAAGCCATGAGAGGACGTCGAACGATAACGAACCGGAGCAGTCGAGGAGGATAATTCGCTCCGGGCGGTCCGCCTGACCCCGGAACACCCGGTGGGTTTCCTGCTTCTGCGGGTAGTGCGTAAAGCCGTTCCGAACCAGAAGTGTCCCGCCTTCAACGCGAAGGGAGGCTTCGTGGCCATTGAGGATCAAGGGGTCGCGGGAGCGTTCGCGCATGGACCCATTTTTTGGTCCATGCTGGTATCGCCTTTCCCAAATTTCCGAGCGTTTGCCCCACGCGTGGTCATCAGTTTCAGCGTGAGCATCGGAGCTCGACGCAACTTCAGCGGCCTGAAGCTTCAAGGTCGCTGTTGACGCTTTCGCTTTCATAGGAGCCGGCACAAACATCTCCAAAGCGCATCTATTTCTGAGAATGGATTCTAGCGGCATTTACGGCTTCAATCCAACGTTTCATGCTGAATTCATCTGCAAAAGCATCGCGAATTCGCTTGGGTGTGAAGACCTCTTTGAAATGAGGATTGTTACGCCATATCCCCTCAATCCGCTTTGACAAGATCTCCATTTCACGTGCCTGCAAAGCGAGTGCCGCGATTTGTTGTGACGAAAGTATCGCATCCGGGACCGCCCGCAGACGCAGCATCGCCAGCGTCATTCCATCGACCACGGCATCGGGCGCTCTCTGAGCAATCCAATTGATGAAGCGCAGCCCAAATGCCCCGTCACCGTATACCCACCTGAGGCCTTCATACATTGAAAGGGCAATTTGAAATCCATTTACAGCATCGGCCCGAGCGCTTGCGATATCGGCAGCAGCTGCCTGCGAAGCCTCGCTGAAAGAACTCGTCGATAGAGCGGTCTGGATATTTCGCAGGGCGGGAGGCAGTACCTCGATTAAATTCAGGCCTTCGCCTAAAATCTTTTGGTTTTCTGACGCTTTGAAATCGAGTGCTTTGACCATCACGGTTTCATCGTATGACACTTCTTCGTGGCCTTTAGGACTTGCAAAGTAATTGAACTCATTCGACGCGACGTCAAGGATGACCCCATAGAAGGTCGCGAGTTCATAGTGCTCTAGACGTCCTATAACGCGGGACAAAATAATGCTCTTGATGGGAACTTTGGGGGCTTTGTCCGAGAATGTTTCTTCCTGCCAATCGCGATTTTGTCGGGAATTCGCACGATGAAGGATCGCTAGGGCGCGGTCTGCGACTAGAGCGTGCATACGAAGCCTAGGACGCCAAAGGTCTTCACGAACCCACAAACCTTCGCGCCAAAGATTGAGTGCGACTGCACGCACCCGCTTCTTTACTTTGAAGAGCTCCTGAACCCTGCGGATTTGGGCGCAAGTGCCGACCGGATATAACACCGTGCTTCCGCGATAGGCGTTCGGCTTCTGACATATGGCCGCAAAAGCCCTCCAATACGCCAACGGTTAATCTGGTCGCGAGTCACGCCGGTCTCCCGCAAACAGCTCGTAATGTCCGCCTGGCTCTCCCAAGTCTGCTCACTGTCGATCCCGCCCGCCATAAGAGCCCCACGCCAAAAGCCATTTTCCAGGATTCGCGCGCCTGATTGTCGCGCTCCCTCAAACACGGGAGCGAAGCATGGCGACGAACCAGACACGGACACGAGACTACACGAAAGAATATCAAGCCCGAATTGCCCGCGGGCTTGCAGTAGGAAAGAGCCGGTCCCAGGCACGCGGACACGCGAAAGCTGGCGACACGCGCTCAGAGGTCCGCGCCCCCTTCGACAAGGACGATCCGCTCGAGAGGGCGCTGAAGCTGATAAAGAAGGGGGCTACCCAGAAGCAGGCCGCCAAGGAGGTGCGGGTCTCGGCGGAGCGGGTTCGCCGCTACCAGAAGCAGAACACGATCTCCCGCCGTGAAGGACGCCGTTGGATCATCGTCGACGACCGCCCCGTTACCCTGGTCATGGCAAGTCGGGGGAAGCTGCGTGATGTCACCGTCACCCATGATGCAGCCAGCGATATCGGCCGTCATTGGGTGGCCGTGAACAGGTTTCTGGAAGCGAACGATGCCTCGCACCTGAAGCCATTCGTCGGGTTTGGGCTGAGGGACACGGTCGGGAAACTCTGGCCCTTCGAGACGCGCCCCAACGTCCTTCGCAAACTCGATAGCGTTGGCGACCTCTCGTTCGTCGATATTTACCGCCAGACGGCGCAGCAGTGAGGCGCCCCATGGATGACCATGACCGATTCATGTGCCGCCAGCGTGCGCAACGGCGGGCCCAGCAAAAAGGTCAGAAACTCGATTCCCTTTGGGGCTTTGAGAACTGGGACTGCGACGGCAGAGAGGGGCACCACATCTCGCGGAAGAAATATGGAGACGCGCTCATCGCGATTCCGGTGAGTATGCACCGGGAATTGACGAGGCGGCAGCTGGAGGAGCACGCGACGGAGGGGCCGGACGATTCTAATCCTTTAGAACGGCTCGGCCGATTTTTGTTGGGCTTGACCGACATCGTCGAGTGCCTGGCCGACTTCCTCCGACGGGTTGGGAACGCGCTGATCGCTGCCGCCCGTCGGGGACAACGTAAGCTCTGCGAATCAGACTATAGCTTGACGCAGCTGCTCGCATTCATGGGTGCTCTGCATAAGTGCTTGGGTGCCACCTTGGCTACGTTGGCTCACGAAATCGGAGAATGACGCGATCGGGTCGGTCGATCGCGAGCTTGAGACGAACCCATCAGTTCCGATCGACCACCTTGTCATTTCTTTGCGCGCCTATGTCGCGCGAGAACCGGATTCCTCGCAAAAGCGAGCTAGAGTGGACGGGACAAAGGCTTCCCAGCGCAGCCAATTCGAGGGCGAAAGTCGTCGGCTTCCCCCGAGTGATTGGGTTTTGATTTTTGATTGTGAGACCCGCACCACACCGGATCAGCGGTTGCGCTTCGGTGGATATCAGTTGCGCCACAAAGGGCAGCTTTGGGAACGAGGCGCTTTCTACGAACCCGCAACCCTGTCAGAGCCCGAACTGGACCTCCTCCGGCGCAGCATAGCGAGTGAGGAATCCGGCCCCGACGCCGAGCGCATTCGCCTCCTGACGCGGGCCGAATTCGTCGACGAGGTCTTCTATGCGTCGGGCTATGCTGTCGGGGCGCAGATCGTCGGCTTCAACCTGCCATTTGATTTGCCGCGTAGCGCCATTCGACACGCCAGCGCACGACGCAGCATGCGCGGCGGGTTCAGCCTCACTCTCTCTGACAAAGATGGGAACCCAGCGGTTGCGGTAAAACACCTCTCGCAACGCGCTGCGATGATCCGCTTCACTGGCGTCCGACCCGAGAAAAAAGGCAAATCCGACGGTATTGCTGCCGATGCCCCTCACGAGAGCGAGGAGAGGGCGGACGTCGACCGCGGATATTTCGTCGACGTCAAGACACTCGCAGCAGCGATCACGAGCGGCTCACACTCGCTCGCAAGCCTCTCCGAACTTTTGAAGGTACCTACCGAAAAAGCGCCGTCTGAGGAACATGGAGGGCCGCTTACAGAAGACTACATCCGGTACGGCCTGCGCGACGTCCAGACGACATGGGAATGTTTCGATTCGCTCGCGAAACGCTTCGAAACATTCGGACTGGACGAAACTGGTCTCTATGATCTCTATAGCGAAGCGAGCCTCGGTAAGGCCTATCTGAAGGCCATGAACATACGGCCATGGCGCAAGCTGCAACCAGATTTCCCGCCCGAAATCGTCGGAAATATTCTGAGCGCCTATTATGGCGGACGCGCTGAAGTTCACATCAGGCGACAGATCGTTCCCGTGATCCATTGCGATTTTTTATCCATGTACCCCACAGTCTGCACGCTGATGGGGTTGTGGAAGTTCGTTTGCGCGCGAGGTGTCAGCTACCGCGATGACAGTGATCAAGTCCGCGCAATGCTCGACAGGTCGCCGGAAGAGTTGATCGAACGCCTGCGCGAAAAGTCGGCCTGGTCGGACCTCGCCGTGCTCGTTCAAGTCTCTCCCAAAGAAGACATTTTTCCAGTTCGGGCAAATTACACGCGGGAGGAACCGTCGACAATCGGGCTCAACTATCTGACCGGGGACGATCCACTCTGGTTCACCCTGGCCGATGTCTTGGTTTCGAAGATTCTCACGGGCCGTGCTCCAGAAGTGGTTCGCACCATCCGCTTCGAGCCATTGGAGCAGCAAGAGGGTCTACGAACCATTCAAATCGCCGGGGAAACGATCAACCCCGCGTCTGACGATTTCTACAGAACCCTGATTATTCACCGGAGCGCGGTGAGGAAGAAAGCGAAAACCGCCCCCGAACAGGAAAAAGCGGCGCTCGAAAGTGACCAGCTTGGAATCAAGATCCTCGCAAATTCGACCAGCTACGGAATTTTCGTCGAATTGAATGTTGAAGATTACGACGCGGCAAAGCCCATGGTCGCCTATGGCGCGCAGCCGCGACCGATCAAGTTCAAATCGAAGAAATTCGAAAAGCCGGGAGCATACTTCCATCCACTCCTCGGAACGCTGATCACCGGCGCCGCTCGCCTAATGTTGGCACTCGCGGAGCGTCAGGTCATCGCCCAAGGCCTTGATTGGGCCTTCTGCGACACCGACAGCATGGCGATCGCCAACATCAACGGCTTGCCCCAAGATGAGTTCGAGGCTCGTGCCCTCCAAGTCCACGCATGGTTCAAGGACCTGAACCCCTATGGGGAGACCCGGCCCATTCTGCAGCTTGAAAAGGTAAACTTCCCGATTGGTCGGGATCGTGACATCGATGTCCTAGATCCCCCCTTGTGCCTGGCGATCTCGGCTAAGCGGTACGTCCTTTTCAACCGGAAGGATGGAGCACCAATGATCCGAAAAGCTTCGGGCCATGGCCTTGGGCACTTGCTCCCACCCTACGATGAACCAGCCCATGAGCGCCGCGACCGCATCCAGCGGATTGGCCTACCCTTGTGGCAGGAGGATCTGTGGAAGGAAATTATCAGAGCGGCCGAGAGCGAGACGCCCGATCAGACGTCCTTTATGGCAATGCAAGCGTTTGATGTCGCCGCAGCGAGCCCCTATGCGGCGACGACACCCGAGCTGCTGGCTTGGTTCAATGGCTACAACGGGCGACACATTGAGGGAGAGCGGATATTTCCGTTTGGGTTCCTTTTGTCACTCCAGGCCAAATCACGATTGGAAATGGCGAAGGACGATCCAGCAGCGCTCGCAAACGAGCTTTGGTATCGACGTGAGCCACGGCCCGCGGCTCCGTATTTCACGCGAGCTATGGAAGCGAAGGACCACGCCTTTGACCGTTTGCAGGATTTGCCTGTTCCAGCCTCCTGGTTGAAGTCGCACGGTCGCAGTCTGATCCGGTACCACCTTCATCAGGAGACAAAGTTTTGGGGTGGTGAATATGAACAGCGAGGTCCGCTAAAGCGTCGTCACGTTCAGGCCATCGCCCTGCAGCCCATCGGCAAGGAATCCGACAATATCGAGGAACACGAGTTCATCGGAGCGGACGCGGGACCGAGCGCGCATCCATTGGATTCGAGCTCGGCACCCAAGCTCTCAGCCTTTGTCTCAAAGATGCAGGCCGAGTTCCGGATCAGCGACAGGGCGCTCTGCGAGGGCGCCGGGGTCTCGCATCACACCCTGGCGAGCTTACGAGCCGGGACGACTATTTCAGCAGAATCGCTCCTAAATCTCGTTCAAGCTGTCGTGGAGCTTAGGCTGAGCTCAGACGCGATGAAGTCTGAAGCCGAGCTTGGGCCAAGAAGGCTTGTTGCGATGCGAGAACGGCTCGGAGGTCGGAACAAATTGGCGAAGCGGCTGAAAGTTACCGGTCCGTACCTTGGCCGCGTTCTAAGTGGAGAAAGACCGATCACCGCAAATCTGGAGGCTCGCCTAGAAGAATTAAGCAGCGAATATCAAAAATCTGATTGACCCTGGCGTTCGTCAGACTCAGTCGAAATCACACAACCGATGCACATGCTCCCAGCGCGATCGAATTATCCAGCCATCGCTATGGATGATTCTGCAGACCAACCATTCCACAGGCCCGTTTGAGCCGGCAGATGCGCGCTGCACCTGCCGGTGGTTATCACTGCTTTGTTTTTGAAAAGCACGCGAAGGGCCGCCAGGCACACTAAATTATGGACAGGTTGGAACCAGACTCTCCGCATTTGGTGTGTACACTCTCGTGCTCTGCATCACTCGCGCGGCGGCGCCAAATTTGAACTTCGACGTCGAATGGGCAGTATGAAGTCTACTTGCGCAGACCTGAAGCCGAGAATCAGGTTCCATTGCCAGCATATACCGCTTAGTAAACTTCGCTCAATTCTTTCTTGCGAATCATCCGGAGGAGATCGGCCTCTCGCCAGTTAACAAACCATGGATCTGCCTCGAAAGCTTTCGCGGCTTCCTCTGACGCAACCTTGGATATTTTACCAAGTTGCACACCTGCTCGCAGTTCAGCAAACAGCTCCCCTCGTACTTTTACGTCTATGTACGGGCACGCTAGGAGATCGAGTGCAAGATGGGCAGCTTGGGCATCAACACGCACTCCCAAACCGGAGCTAATTAGGCTGCGTGATCGCAGGACCAAGTCGTTGCGCAAAGTAGCGAACTCCGGGTCGTCCCTCATGCAAAAGAGAAATGAAACGATCTCGAAATATTGAAGATTTTTAACACTTCCGCAAAAATCTGATATTGCTTTTTTGGCTAACGCGTCTTCACGTCCCACCTCTCCTAAAACCAAAAGTATGTTAAGCGCTTCGAGCGGAACGCAGTCAGCATCGCTATGAGCTGTCGTTCCGCTTAGACTTTTTATAAACTGGAAGGTCCATCGGACGATTTGCTCGCCAAGATATGCGGATCGATGAGGAATTTCTTTTTTAATAAAGTTAGCCGATTGTATCGCAGCCTGCGCGACCCTCAACGAGGACGCAACTGTCGGGTTGACATTGTAGAAGAAATAGATCGCCTCTAGCAACAGCATTATCGCAGCAACGTACTCCTCAGTAGAAGCCTCTTTGATTGTGACACCCTTTTGGAAATCTTCGACTAAAGCAGTGACGCGACTGGATAGCGCTCCTATCACATAATTTGAAGCGCCTTCGTAACCAGAATCAAGGTCAAAGCAAGTCGACTTTATTGAATCAAGGAGAGATCGTAGCAAAGGCGCCGACCGCCGTATGCGTTTTGGAAACGAAAAGGATCCGTCGGGGTGCTGCGCGAAACCAATAAAACGTTCAAAAAATTCGCTTAGGCTATCATTCGACGACCTAACCAATCTGGTTTTTTTTGTGATAAATGGTCGCTTCACCTCAACCGTCTTTTGTTCGTTTAAGTGTAAGTTAAACTCCGAGAGTGCCAAGCTGACCGCCGCAAGGAGGCGGCTTCCTGCGTGTTCATTTTCCGCAAACAGATAGTAGTCGTCGACGTAGCGTTTAAATTCATAGTGCACGCGGTGCTGAAGATTGTGGTTCCCCATTTTCTCGACGATCCTTAGATCGACTTCACTTAAGATCAGTTCAGCGAACACACGGCTGACTTCAGCACCAACGCAGATGCCATTCGTCTCGTTAAAGTTCATCGACTGCATCAATCGATCAAATTGATTACTGAAGCTATTGCTTTTGGTATTGTCTTTCGCCGTTTGAACGTCTGCGACTGCCCAGAATAGCGTATGAGTGTAAATGCTGCTAAAGCACTTTGCAACATCAGCAAAATGCATCACAGTGTATCGCTTTTCCAATCGCATGTAATCAGTCGAACTAAAGAATTTATATGCTCGATCATAGCCTCGATAGGAAAAAAAGGAAGCTGGGTTAGATACTGATGTCTCGATGTCAGTTGTATCGATTCCAGCCCCTTTCAGTTTATTCTTCTCACTCGCTGGGCCTCGGACGAAAAAAAGGCTGCCGACCTTCTCGGGCGACCTAATTGATGCAGGCGATTTACGGCAATAGTAGCAAATCAAATTTGAGAAAGTTTCATAGAAGCGCGCCACTGCGTATTGCGCAGACGGATGAGTAAGGCTCAATCGCCTCGTTCCAGCTCCCCCGCGCAAAACATTAAACCTATACGGGGCCGTGTAGGGCCGTAGAGGCGACATCACCTTTTCAATAAATTCCTGTCGATGAGGGTCACCCAGTGTATCTCTCTTAAGGTTCTTATAGAAGCCGTCGTTCGACACGATGATGGGTATATCGCCTGGAAGCGTATCGCTAACTAGCGCTCGCAGATAATCCGATTTGTGTATGTTCGCTTTCGAGATGATTCTCTTACGCATAGGCCCAACATGCTCTCAGTTCGGCCAAGCGTTTCGGCCGGAAATGATAAAAACGTTTATTCTTGAACCCGGAGCGAAATGTTAGTCTCATAAGCTCTATTTGTTGCGATCGACTTAGATTGGGTCGCAGTGCGTTCCTTGAATGAGGGCTGGATACGAGCTTACGGATAAACTCATCTAGCTCTTTCATCGATTCGGATCCATCAATGTCGATCAACGGGTAGCTAAAGTAAATTCCAGACAATCGATAAGAACCCGCTTTGCGGTCTATCATTCTGAAATTACCCGTTAAAAGCCTACAACGGGATAAGAGATCGGTAAAATTATTATCTCGCCGGTATTGGAGCACCGCATGAATTAGGCGCGTTTTGATCCTCCGCACCTTACTCGCGGCCATATCTACCCGGACCGTTCGCGCAATACTCTGATCAAGTCGATGTGCTTGTGAGACCGCGAAGCGATAGCCCAGAAACTCGAAATCGCCCTCATCTACTGAGGTGTTCTTTTTTTCGAATGGCTTGTAGACCATCGATTTGGACTTACTGTTGAAACTCAACCCCGAAGGCAAGGCATTTGATGCAGCTTCATGAATTTTATTAGCGGGGGTTTCAAAGTTCGTGACGATGATAATGTCGTCTACAAACCGCGAAAAATACTGGACGCATTTATAACGGCTCAATTTATAATCGAATGAACGCATCAAGTATTCTGCCAGAGTGGCGCTTAGTGCCAGCCCGCGTGGAAGTCCAGAGACGCCATTATTTTCCAGCTGTTCGAAAAATGATGCTAGTGTCCGGACCGCCTGCCCAGAAAAGGCAACATCATCATGAAGATGCGAAATTATATCCGAGATGACCACTGATTCATAGAATTCCTTAATATCATACTTATAAACACGAAATGGCGTGCCCTCCCTCATGAGGGACCGTATGCAATCAACTATGAAAGGCCTGTTGTCCTGTCGAACCCCGGTCACCCTACGGATGTTACTAGTAAGGTGGCGAAGGACCAGCAACTCAGCTAGATCGGATAGCTGATATACGGTTTTCCCGCGTAAAAGACTTTTGGTCAGCGTTAGCGCTTTAAAGCCCACTTGGCCGATCGAGACCGCACGTTCTATGAACCTCAATCTATAGGCATCGTCCAGGAGATCGGGGTCGTCGACAAAGTCTGCCTTTTGAAACTGCCGAGCGATTGTACCCAGATGAATCGTTGCGTCGTACATTACGGGATCCGATGAAAAAAAGGCCTCGGACGATCGACTGGAGCCAACGGCTGTATGAATAATTGTGGCGTGGTCCCCGATCCAAAACGCGACAGCATCTAATCCGAGCCCCCCTTAACCAGCCTGCTGCGACTCACAGACCAGAACCTTTTTTAAAAAGATACGCGGCGCGCCCGCAATGTCGTCATCGGTCACTAGCCTGCGGAGCAATGGCTAAGCTACAGAAAATCGCTGACCTAGGCGCAATCACCGGCATCGCGTTCCAGTGCATGGCAGGAGAATGCACCCTCTTCGCCACACCGGGCGCTGCCAGGGTGCCCAAAACGTGGCTGGCCGACGAGATCGCCTTATCCCTTTTTGTTCTCCTGTCAGAATTTCACGCATCGTGATCGCCGGGTTGAGAAGGGAAAGTCTGAAGCGGCGGACCTCAGCCCACCGCGCCCTTTACCGCCTCGACCAGCTGCTTCAGCGTGAAGGGCTTGGGCAGAAAGCCGAATTCCTCGCCTTCGGGCAGGTTCTTGGCGAAGGCATCTTCCGCATAACCCGACACGAAGATGACCTTGGCCTTGATGCCGCGCTTGCGCAGTTCGCCGAACATGGTCGGGCCGTCCATCTCGGGCATGACGACATCGGAGACGATGAGGTCGATCTTCCCCTGTGCGTCTTCCACCACCTGCAGGGCCTCGACGCCGGACGCGGCTTCGAGCACCGTGTAGCCGCGTGAGGCGAGAGCGCGGGCGCCGAAGGCGCGGACGGCCTCTTCGTCCTCGACGAGCAGAATGGTGCCATGTCCGGTGAGGTCGGCTGCGGGCGCCTTGACGACCTCCTTCTTGATCTGTTCTTCGGGCAGGGCGATGTGGCGGGGCAGGAAAATGCGGAATGTCGTGCCGCGGCCCGACTCCGAATCGCAGAACACCCAGCCGCCCGTCTGCTTCACGATGCCGTAAACCATGGAGAGGCCGAGGCCCGTGCCCTTGCCGACTTCTTTGGTTGTGAAGAAGGGCTCGAAGATCTTGTCCTTCACGTCGTCGGGAATGCCCGTGCCCGTGTCCTCGACTTCGATCACCACGAAGTCGGCCGCGACCAGCGAAGTTTCATCGTAGGCATCGCATTCGGCGGCGGTCACGTTCTTCGTGCGGACGTGGATTTTGCCGCCGTCCGGCATGGCGTCGCGCGCATTGACGACGAGGTTCACGATCACCTGTTCGAACTGGTTGATGTCCGCCTTGACCAGCCAGAGATCCCGACCGTGCTTGAGATCCAGCTCGATCTTCTCGCCGACGAGGCGGCGCAGAAGCATTTGCAGGTCGGCGAGGACGTCTCCGAGTTGCAGCACTTGCGGGCGAAGCGTCTGGCGGCGCGAGAAAGCGAGCAGCTGGCGCACAAGGCCGGCCGCGCGATTGGCGTTCTGCTTGATCTGCATGATGTCCTGGAAGGACGGGTCGGTCGGCCTGTGGTTTGCCAGCAGCAGGTCGGAATAGCCGATGATGGCGGTCAGCACGTTGTTGAAGTCGTGCGCGACGCCGCCGGCCAGTTGCCCGATGGCCTGCATCTTCTGGGACTGGGCGAAGCTCTCCTGAAGGGTGCGCTGCTCGGTCGTGTCCAGCGCATAGATGTTGGCTCGCGTACCGTCGCCGCCGTCTTCCGCCGCCGAGACGAAGAAACGCGCCGAGCGCGGCTTGTCCCCGGCCAGCGCCGCATCGACCGGGACGATCTCGCTCTTGCCCGCGATGGCGGACTGGAGCGCATTGCGCAGTTGCTCGTGATCGCGCTCAGCCAGACCGCCATAGACGTTGCGGCTCTCGCCGGAGCCCTTCAGCGCTTCCGGGCAGAGTTTCGCGAAGGCCGCATTGGCGCGCACGATGCGCCCCTTGTCGTCGACGGCTGCGATGGCCATAGGGGTCTGGTTGAAGAAGCGCGCGAAGCGAACTTCGGCGGCGCGCAGATCTTCCGCCGGCTCCTCGCCGGGTGCCCGGTTGATGACGAGCGTGCGCGAGGGGCCCGGCGTGCGATCATGCGCGAAAGCCACGCGATGCAGCAGGCGAACGGGCAGGCTCTGGCCGTTGCGGCGCTTGAGATCGACGTCGAACTGTTCGGTGCGCACTTCGCCTGCGCCACCCGAAATCGCCGAAAGGAGGGCTGCGCCGTCGCCGGCCACCATGTCCGAGAGCCGCAGGCCGCCCGACCCGACCTGCGCCAGATCGTAATCGAGCCAGCCGGCCAGGGTCGCGTTGAGATAGGAGACCGCCCCCGTGCCGTCGGCGGAAAAGAAGCCGGCCGGGGCATGGTCGAGGAAGTCGATCGCGTGCTGGAGTTCCTGGAAGACGTTTTCGTGCCGTTCGCGCTCGCGTGTCACATCGGCGACGGTCCACAGCGTCGCGCGCTTGTGCCCGAAGCGCTCGAGCGGGCGCACGCGGATGCGATACCAGCCGACAGCGGCCTCTCCCGAAAGGGGGGGCGACAGGCGAAGCTCCTCGGCGCCGCGCTTGTTTTCGCGCGCGGCCTGGGCGAGCCGGTAGACGGCTTCCGAAACATCGGGCGTGCCTGCGAAGAGGCGCTCCACCGTCCGGAGGTCCGCCGGATCGTGGGCGCCCGAAAGGGCCATGTAGGTCTCGTTCGCATAGACCACGCGCGCATCGGCTTCAGTCACCAGCAGGCCTTCGGGGCCGGTGTCTGCAATCAGCTTGGTGACGTCGTTGCGCGCGGATTCACCTGCGAATTGCAGAAAGCCGACGGCATAGGCGAACAGGCCGACGACGCCGACGATGGCGAGGAAAGCCAGCAGGCCAATGGTCAGGCGCCCGGCCTGATCCGGGGGTAGGAACGAGAAAGAGGCCGCTGCGCCCACGAGGACGGCGGCGAGAAGGAGAACGAGCCCCGGGCTTCCCGTACGTTCCGTCCGGTCGAGCGCGGCGGACGTCGGTATCTGACTCATGATCACGTCCTGATCTGGCGGGCAGGCGCTAAAGGCAAGGCCTGGCGATTCGCTCGCAGGATGGGGCGGACGGCCCGCCATTGCAACGTCACGGGGGGGCTCGGGGGCCAGGTCTTGCACCGCTGTCTGGGGTGGGAGAGCATCCTGTGCGCCGCCGACGTATCTGAGCCACACTCAGTGAACCGTTTAGCTTCCCTCGTGACGGCAATCTGCTAGTTTCGCGGCAGATTGTGGATAAGGGCGCCGCTCCCGGCGGCAGTCCACCTTTTTCGTTAACCAAATTTTAACCTTGTCTCCTCTGCAACGGTTAACGCGTGTAAATTGAATTTTCGGGCGCCCCGACCGACGATGGTCGATGGTGCCCGGGCGTATGTGTGAAGGAGATCGAGGCCGTTCATGACATTCTTCAGCACTCTCTTCGGCGACAGCAAGATGGCGGGTGCTCTGGCCTTCGTCGTCGGCCTTCTGGTCCTCGCGCTGCTCGCCTTCCTTGCCTACCGGATGGTCGCGGGCAGGGGCCTGCGTTCCGCACCCGGGAATCGCTCGCGTCAGCCGCGCCTCGGGATCGTCGATGCGTTCGACCTTGATCGCCAGCGCCAGCTGGTCCTGGTCCGGCGCGACAATGTCGAGCATCTGATCATGATCGGAGGCCCCAACGACCTTCTGATCGAACAGGCCATCGTGCGCGGGCTGCCAATGTCGAATGGCGAAACGCGGCGTGAGCCGGGCGTCGCCGCGGCTTCTCCAGGCACACCGAACAACGGCGGCACGACCGAGCGGACTGCGCCGCGCATGCCGACCTATGAGGGGGCCCGCGAGCCGGAACGCGAACCCGAACGCGAAGCCCTCCGCCAGCCGCCACGTGAGGCACCAGAGTCCGGGTTCGGCAGTCTGCCTCCGCCCTCGCGCGGACCTTCGGCGGATGTTGCGTCCGCTGCGCCGCCGCTTCCCATGCCGCCGCCGCGTCCGCCCTTTGCCGTGACACCGCCCGCGGAGCCGCCGGCTCCCCAGCCTCCGATGAGGCCGCTGCCACCGCCGCGTCCGATTCCAACTTTGCCCCCGCGTCCGGCGCCTGCAACGCCAGGTCTCAGGCCGCCGCCGCCGCCATCGCGTGGTCCGGCCGCGTCTCCTCCGCCGCCGCGTCCACCCATGCCGCCGCAGCCTGCACCGCCTGGGCCTGCTGCTCCTCCCACGGAGCCGAGTGCACCGCCGCCGCAGCGCCCTTCCGTGGACATCGATTCGCTGGAAGAGGAAATGGCCAAGCTCCTGGGGCGCCCCCCTTCGGACGCCGGCAAGACCTGAGCCTCCAAACAGAAAAACGCGGCCATGACGGCCGCGTTTTTTTCATCTGATTTGTTGTCAGCTGCGGCCCTGATCAATCGTCGCGATAGACGCGCTCACGGCGCTCATGGCGCTCCTGGGCTTCAACGGACAGTGTGGCGATGGGGCGGGCGTCGAGGCGCTTGAGCGCAATCGGCTCGCCGGTCTCCTCGCAATAACCGTAGGTACCTTCGTCGATCCGGGCGATCGCGGAATCGATCTTGGAGATCAGCTTGCGCTGGCGATCGCGTGCACGAAGCTCGATGGCGCGATCGGTCTCCGAGGACGCTCTGTCGGCGATATCGGGATGGTTTTCGTTCTCGTTCTGGAGAGTGGCGAGGGTCTCGCGGCTTTCCCGGAGGATCTCTTCCTTCCATCCCATCAGCTTGCGACGGAAATAGTCGCGCTGACGATCACTCATGAACGGTTCGTCTTCCGACGGTCGGTACCCGTCGTCGATCATGCCTGCCGTCGTCATGCCAGAAGACTCCCCGATCATTTTCGAGGCCCTTATAGCGGGGCTTGTGCGACCGCACAATGACACCCTGTTTTTGTTTCCTTTATCACGGCAGCGGTTACACGCGCGACACTAATTCGCGCGAAGCCCTGTTAAACGGGACTTTTTCGCGGGTAGCGCCTGCAAATTTGCGTTTCCGGCAGCTTAACCGCTATGCCAACGAGATCACGGATGCGTGATGATGCAAAAAATTATACAGGAAAATCATTAAAAGCGGCCGGGACATGCCCGGCCGCTGCGTGCTTCGTAACCCGCCCCTAAGGGGGTCGGCTGCGTTATGACATCGCCTTGCGGAGGTTTTCGTCGATCTTGTCGAGGAAGCCCGTCGTGGAGAGCCACTTCTGTTCGGCACCGACCAGCAGGGCGAGATCCTTGGTCATGAAGCCGGCTTCCACCGTATCCACGCAGACCTTTTCGAGGGTCAGCGAGAACTTGCGCAGGTCTTCGTTCCCGTCGAGCTTGGCGCGATGGGCGAGGCCGCGGGTCCAGGCGAAGATGGACGCAATCGAGTTCGTCGAGGTCTCCTTGCCTTTCTGGTGCTCGCGGTAATGGCGCGTGACGGTGCCGTGGGCTGCTTCAGCTTCAACGGTCTGGCCGTCGGGCGTCATCAGGACGGAGGTCATCAGGCCGAGCGAGCCGAAGCCCTGCGCAACCGTGTCCGACTGCACGTCGCCGTCGTAGTTCTTGCAGGCCCAGACATAGCCGCCCGACCACTTGAGCGCCGAGGCGACCATGTCGTCGATCAGGCGATGCTCGTAGGTGATCCCGAGCGTCGAGAACTTGGACTTGAACTCGGCCTCGAAGACTTCCTGGAACAGGTCCTTGAAGCGGCCGTCGTAGGCCTTGAGGATCGTGTTCTTGGTCGAGAGATAGACCGGCCACTTGCGGAGCAGGCCGTAGTTCAGCGACGCACGTGCGAAATCGCGGATCGAATCGTCGAGGTTGTACATGGCCAGCGCAACGCCGGGGCTCGGGAACTTGAAGACTTCGCGCTCGATGATCGTGCCGTCGTCACCCTCGAACTTCATGGTCAGGCGGCCCTTGCCGGGCACCTTGAAGTCGGTCGCGCGATACTGGTCGCCGTAAGCATGGCGGCCGACGACGATCGGCTGGGTCCAGCCGGGAACGAGGCGGGGCACGTTCTTGCAAATGATCGGCTCGCGGAAGATCGTGCCGCCGAGGATGTTGCGGATCGTGCCGTTGGGCGACTTCCACATTTCCTTCAGCTTGAACTCCTCGACGCGCTGCTCGTCGGGCGTGATCGTCGCGCACTTGACGGCGACGCCGTATTTCTTGGTCGCCTCGGCGGAATCGATCGTAACCTGGTCGCGGGTGGCGTCGCGGTTCTCGACCGAGAGGTCGTAATATTTCAGGTCGAGGTCGAGATAGGGGTGGATCAGCTTCTCCTTGATGAAGTGCCAGATGATCCGGGTCATCTCGTCGCCGTCCATTTCAACGACTGGGTTGGCGACCTTGATCTTGTTCATCGGACTGACCTCATGTGTGCTGAGAAGCGGGCCTTCGGGCGGGTTCGCTGGCCCCTATAGCATTGCCCTGCTGGACGGCAAAGCGCACCTTTCGGGCAGGATGCGCCCATGAAGACCGTGACCTGGCCCGGGCGCTGCATGATAGTGTCGCCACAACAAGAAAAGAGGATCATGCCGATGGGCGACCAGACGAAGCGAGTGCCCCTTCTTTCGATTTACCGGGTCTTCTTCGAGATCGGCATGTTCAGCTTCGGCGGCGGGCTGGTGGCCTGGATCCATCGGGAGGTGGTCGACGTCCGCAAATGGATGAGCAACGAGGAGTTCCTGTCGGGGGTCGCGCTCACCCAGATCATGCCGGGGGTCAACTCCACCAATTCGGCGATTTATGTGGGACAAAGGCTGCGCGGGCTCGCCGGCGCCTCGACGGCTCTCGTGGCCATGCTGACGGGTCCCTTTTGCGCCGTGCTGCTGGCTGCCGTGACCTATCAGTATCTGCTCGGCCTGCCTGGATTTCAGGCGACAATGGTCGGAGTGGCGGCAGCCGCCATCGGCATGCTGTTGCGCACGGGCATTTCTTCAGCGAAAGCCACCACCAAAGGTGTCGTGCCGCTGATCGTCATGGTCGCGACGTTCATCGCCGTCGGGGTGTTCCGTCTGCCGCTTATCCCGGTTGTCGGCGTCATGGCGCCGGTGAGCGTCGCGCTGGCGTGGTTCGCCACGCGGCCGCGTGCGGAGGCGGAGTCATGAATGGCGACCTGCTTCTCAAGCTCATCATCATCCTTGCGCCCTTGTCGCTTGCCGCGCTCGGAGGTGCGACGTCGATCTATGCGCCGCTGCAGCACCAGACGGTCGATGTCGAGCATTGGCTTACCGCCCGCGAATTCCTCGATCTGTTCGCCATTGCACGCGTCACGCCGGGGCCCGGTTCGATGCTGGGCACGCTGATCGGCTGGAAGATTGCCGGCCTCGGCGGCGCGCTGGTCGCCAGCCTCGCACTCTATCTGCCGTCCTCCGCCCTGGTCTTCGGTTTCGGCCACGTCTGGCACAGGCACCGTGGCAAGAGGTGGCATACGGCGCTTGAAAACGGCCTCGCTCCCATTGGCTCGGGCCTGCTGTTTTCGGGCGTCGTGATCCTCGCCCGGGTGGCGGCGGAAGGGGTGGTGCCGATCCTCATTATCGTCAGCGTGGCGGCTTTGATGATGTGGCGGCCGCGCCTTCACCCCTTCTTCTTCCTGCTCGGCGGCGGATTTCTCTGCTACGCGATCTATGCCGCTGGTTTCTAGGGCTTGCGCTGACGGCCGGCCTGCTGGCACAAGGCTGGCTATGAGCGAGAACAGAAGATGACCGGCGCTGGAACGGACAAGACGCGCCCCATGGTTTCGGGTGGGCCTGCCATCATCCTCGTGCGGCCGCAGCTGGCGGTAAATATCGGCATGTGTGCGCGTGCCATGGCCAATTTCGGCCTCGACGACCTGCGTCTCGTGAGCCCGCGCGAAGGCTGGCCGCGCACCGACGAGCGCCGGGAAACTGCCTATGCGGCGGCTGCCGGGGCCGTCTATCTGCTGGAAAGCGCCAAGGTTTACGAGACGCTGGAGGACGCGGTGGCCGATCTCGGCTTCGTCTGGGCGACGACCGCGCGTAAACGCGGGCAGGGAAAGCGCGTCCTGCCGCCCGCCATCGCCATGCCCGAGACGGCGGCGGGTATTTCGGCGGGCGAGAAACACGGCATTTTGTTCGGTCCCGAGCGGACGGGGCTCGACAACGACGAAGTCGCGCTTGCCGATGCGATCCTCACCTTCCCGGTGAACCCCGCCTATGCCTCGCTCAATCTTGCGCAGGCCGTACTGTTGACCGGCTACGAGTATTTCCGGGCCTCGCAGGGCGACGCCCTGCCTTTCGCCAATCTCGAACGCGCGCCCCAGCCGGCGGACCGCGGAATGCTGATCGCCTTCTTCGACTATCTGGAAGACCAGCTCGAGGCGCGCGGGTTTTTCCGGCCTATCGGCAAGAAGCCGCTGATGCAGCGTAACCTGCGCAATATGTTCCATCGCATGCAGCTGACGCATCAGGATGTCCGCACCCTCTGGGGCGCCGTCACGCGGCTCGTCGAGGGCCCGCGTCACACGGTCCAGACACGCAAGCGGCTTGGTCCGAAGCAAACGCCCAAGAAAGTGCGCGACGTGGAGCCCGACGTCACGCCGGAGTGATCCGCCCGCTCTTGCCCAGCCGCGCGAAAGCGTCACATGCTGCGCTGCGAAGGCGGCGCTCAGCACCTCCATGAGCAGAGTAGCGACCCGGCCATCCAGGAAGTCGCAGGCCCGTACTGGGTTGCTTCGCTTCGCTCGCGAGGGCGGCACCGAGATCTGTGACCGCTTTGGAGAGATCGTGCAAAAGCCCGTCGAAGGAAGAACCATGCCCGACCTCTCACGGCGCCGCTTGCTACAGGCTGCGGCTTCCCTGCCGATCCTGCCCCCCGCGGTGGGTTTCGCGCAGGCCGGCGCTGTTTTCGACGCCGATGTCGCGATCATCGGCGCTGGCGCTGCCGGCCTCGCGGCCGCGCGCGAGTTGCAGGCACTCGGCAAGAGTTTCGTGCTGATCGAAGCGCGTGATCGCGTCGGCGGGCGTGTGTTCACCGACACGAGCCTCGGCGAGAAATTCGACGCTGGCGCGGTCTACATCCACTGGGCCGAGAAGAATCCCTGGGCTGCCATCGCGCGCGATCTAGGCTTTGCAACTGTCGATAGCGACAAAGTGCCGAGCGACTTCCGGCTGTTCGAAAACGGCGCGCGCACGCAGCGCAGCAGCCGTCGCGGCTACGCTGTCCTCACCGAGCGATTCGACACGGATGTCGCGCCCGTTCCCGACGTGCCCTTGACCGAACACGTCAGTACGGATGGGGACGACGTGTTTCGCGCGGTGCAGGGCATGTCGCGCATGTCGCTCGGCGAAGAGGCCGAGCGTGTCTCCTCGCTCGATTATGCGCGCCTCTGGTCGGGTCTCGACCTGCTGCTGCCCGATGGCTATGGCGCGCTGGTAGAGCGTTTCGCGCGCGACATTCCCGTGCGGCTCTCGACGCCGGTTCGCGCGATCGACTGGAGCGGGGCGGGCGTCGCTATCGAGACGGATCGCGGCACGTTACGCACGCGCAGTGTCATCATCACCGTGTCCGTCGGCGTGCTGCGCGCGCAGAAGATCCGCTTCACGCCGCCTTTGCCCGACGATACGCTCGGCGGGCTCGAAGGACTCGGGATGGGCGCGCTGACGAAGATCGCGCTGCGGTTCGATGGTGACCGCTTTGATGTTTCGCCGGGCACGGATCTTTGGGAGCTGATCGGGCCGCGTGCGACCTTCGACTTCGAGTGCTGGCCGTTCGACCGTAATGTTGTCGTGGTCATTTTTGGTGGCGACCATGCGCGCGAAGTCGTGCGGCTGGGCGAGGCGGGCGCGGTTGCTCTTGCGCTGGAGCAGTTCGGAAAACTCGTTGGACGCGACCCACTCGAGGCCTTCCGGGGCGGACGGCTCGCGGCGTGGAGCGAAGACCCTTACGCGATGGGCTGCTATTCGCATGCCTTGCCCGGCCATGCGAATGCGCGTGCGAAACTCGCGACGCCTGTGGCCGAGCGCATCTTTTTCGCGGGCGAGGCGACAGGGGGAGGCGGTGACGACTTCGGCGGCGCCATGACCGCAGGGGGCGCCTATCTCGCCGGACAGGAGGCCGCCCGCAAGGCCGCGCGCGTGAAGGCGTGATCAGCGGGCGAAGCTCGCGCAGAGTTCCTTGAAGCGGCGGCCGCGCTCCTCGAAATTGCGGAATTCCTCGAAGCTTGGTGCCGCCGGGGACAGCATGACGAGTCCATTTTCCGGCACGCGCTGCATGGCCACTTCGACTGCCTTGGCCAGCGTGGATGCATGCACGATTTCGAAGGGCGCTTTGCGTGTTTTCAGGATCTCGAAAATGCGCTCGCCCGTGACGGGGAGCAGGATGAGCGTGGAGACTCGGCTTGTTTCCAGAACGTCCACGAGTTCCGCGTAATCCTGTCCGCGATCCGAGCCGCCGAGCAGCAGCACGACGTCGCGTCCGGGATAGGCCGCGAGTGCGGCGAGCGTCGCCTGCGGCACGGTGGAGATGGAATCGTCCACGCAGGTGATCCGGCCAGCGTGGAATTCCTCGAGCCGGTGATGCAATTGCTCGAAGCCTCTGAGATCGACGCGCTGGCGCAGGTCGTGCAATCCCGCGAGATCGGCCACCGTGCAGGCTGCGGCGAGATTGGCAAGATTATGCGCGCCCCGCAGGGGGAAGTTTGTGATCTCGACCTGCTTGTCCCCGAAGTACAGGTGATCGTCCTTGACGTGGAAGCCATTGGCCTCGTTGTACCAGTTCGTGTGTGTGCGGGTGCCGAGGCGTTCGCGCAATTGCGGGTCAGCCCTGTTGGGCACGGCGAGCGTCTTGGTCTCGTCGCGAATCGCGCGCAGCTTGTCGCGATAATAGGGCTCGACCCCGCCGTGCCACGGCGCGTGTTCCGGATATAGGTTTGTAAGTACAGCGATGTCGGGCGCGTGTTCGAAATCAGCCAGCTGGTAGGACGAGAGTTCGAGCACCGTCCAGTCGCGGCCCGGTGTCTCGCCCAGCGCGGGCACTCCGACGTTGCCGAGAAGGTGTACGTCGAGGCCGCCGCGCGTCAGCAGGTGATGGATGAGCCGCGACGTCGTGCTCTTGCCCTTGGTGCCCGTGACCACGATGGTGCGTGCATCCGGGTATTCGTCGAACCAGAGATTGGTGACGGAGGTAAAATGCGTGCCGCCCGCGCGCGCCTGCGCGATCTCGTCGCGATAGAGGCTGATGCCGGGGGATTTTACGACGAGATCGAAAGTGCCTGCCCGCAGTGCGTCCATCGCCTCCGCGCCGGTGAGTACGGCTGCGCCCAAGGGCGCATCGGCGAGCGCCGCGTCGTCGAGGATCGTCAGTGCGAGATCGGGACGGCGCGCCCTGAGATGATCGTAGGCGGCGCGACCCTCGCGGCCGAAGCCCCAGATCGCGGCGCTTTCAGCGGCCGGCGAGATAGGCATTGAGCATGTCCTCGTAGCGGGCGGGCAGGTGATGGTCCGGGGAGGGCGTCAGCAATTCCGTCCAGACGTCATGCGGGTTGGGCATGAGCGGCGCGACGCGGGGTGCGAGCGCCCGGACGATGGGGGCTTCGCGCCATTCGGGGCGCTCGGACAGCAGGAGCAGGGCGGCGCCGGATTCGGCGATCTCGCCGACGCATTCCCAGGGCTTGTGGCCCGAGAGGCCCATGAGTTCCTCGAAACCTTCGCGCTGGCTTTCGTCTTCAAGCATGTTGCCGCCGAAGATCGTCTCCAGCCGTTTGCGCTCCATGGCGGTCGCGAGGATCAGAAAGGTGAAGCGGCATTTCGGGCAATCCCGGCACCAGCGCGCAGGCGGGGCCTTGGGGCGCAGCTGGAAGGCGCGATTGCAGCTCGTGAAAGCCCCGTCGTAGGTCTCGGTCCGGGCCATCAGCTGGGCGATATGGGCTTCGGACAGCGGCCGCAGCAGCGAGAAATAGGCCAGCCGTGGATGGATGTGCCGCGCGACGTAATCGGCGATGCCCTGCTCGACGCCCGCGGTCTTGCTGAACTGGTGGTTGATCTCGCGCCCGTCGCGCACGAGGTTGCCCTGGTTGGCGGAACGCTCGTTCGACAGGATGACGGCATCGAAGCCATGCACGAAGGCGCTGGCGATGGCGATGAAACTGACGATGGCGGTGATCGGCACGTGGCCGTTGAGAGCGCCGGCCTCGTTGAGCTCGAACAGTTTCGGGTCGAGATGGCGCTCGACGCGGATGAAGGGCAGGCCGGAGGCGGCGGCGCATTCGAGGATCGGCCGCTTCGGGTTGACGGCGAAGAGCACCAGCGCCTCGCCGGCCGATTTCAGCGCCTCGGTCGAGACCAGGGAATCCTTGCCGCCGCCGATGAGCACGGCGGAACGGCGGCGCTGCGGAGCGCCCGTGGGCGCGGGGCGGCGCGAGGAACCGCCCGCGACGTCGAAATCGACCCGGCCGTCGATCCGGACGCCGTTGCGGACGCCGAACTCTCCCAGGCCGTCGACGTAGAGATTCTGGAAGAAGAGCCGCTGGTCCGCGTCCGGCGACAGGCCCTCGAACGAGATGCGGGGCGGCAGGAACGCCTTGTAGTAGCTGACGCCCGCCACCAGCGCCAAGGCCTCGAGGGCCGCGTCGAGGCCGGGCCTCAGGGGCGAACCCGGCGCGGGCAGGGGAGCGTTGAACGCGATGGTCTCGCGGAACGAGGGGCCACTCTCGTAGGTGTAGAGAAGGTGCGCCTCCCCGGCGGCGTCGTCGGTCTCGAC
>JAQGKD010000065.1 GCA_028290285.1 Hyphomicrobiales bacterium | reverse complement strand
TTTTTACCCGCTTGCTGCCATCATCCGTGCTGCGAATGAGAATGATGGCAACGCCGTCCTCTACGGTGATGTCGTCTTCGCAGAGCTGACAAATTTCGTTTAGGCGCATCCCGCTGAAAAGGGCGATTAACGGGATCCAGAACCTCGATCGACGAGGCCTATTGACGCCCGAAGATCTGTAACGGCGCATGTCATCAACGCAGCCCGTATATAGAGGCGCGGAGAAGATCCGGGTTAGCTCATCGGCTGTGAAAGGCAGTCGTGGTTTCACCCGTGATGCAGCGGGCGCGAGACGCAATCCGTTCGCCGTGCTGCGGGTTACCAGATGCTCATTAACCGCGAATTCCATAAGTGCGCCAAACGCGGTGAGATAACTGTTTGCAGTAGCCGTGGCCATGGGTGCGCCCAGCTGATCGATCGGCATTCGCTCCACCTCAGTGATCGGTAGCTGCGCAAACCTCTTGGTCCAGTTCGGTGGCAGGCGAGCGATGACTTGCTGGACGCGCCGTGCCTGCTCGCGGCCGATCTGGTCCACTGGAGTATCAGCGCCGAGCAGCTCCAGAAAAAGCCGATCCTGCGAAAGCTGTTTCAGCTTCGTTTTCGGAGACTTCGGCCTCTTGCCTCGGTCGGAACGGAAGCGCGCGATGAGATCCTTCAGCGTTACGATCTTAGCCACCTCGACCACAGAACGTTCGGTAAGGCCTTGAAACCTCGGGTTCGGGAGCAGCGGGGCGGACGGAAGAAAGCGAACAATTTGCCTTTTTTCGCTCTCGACGAGCGCTTCGTGTAGCAGGCGCTCTACTCGCCTGAACGCTGAGCTGCTCGGTGGATACTGGAGGTTCCGCTCTGCCAAGAACCGCTTGGTCTCGCTATGGACAAAGGCGAGCGTGCTCGTATCCTCAAAATCCTTGAGATGATCGAAGTCGACCAGTCGTTCCTCATCGACACTCTGTGCGCCTAGGATCTGCTGCTTTTTTTCGGCAGCGACAAACCATTGCGCTGCCAGCGACCATGCTTCCTGCTCGGAGATGTCTTCGACAAGGTCCGCCAAGCTCGCCGGCTGGAGCCGCCGTTGAGCTTCATCAAATTCCGCCTGTACTTTTACGAGTTCGAGCACCAGCCGGCGCTTCGCCTCCGCCAAGTCAGCGGTCTTGAGAGAACGCTTTATCTCGGTCTTGCCTATTTGGCTGCGGAGTGTGTCGGGAACTCGCCGCCTGAGCCAGTACGTGCTCCCACGGCGTTGGAGGCAGTTCGGTAGCGGCATTGTGTTTGGTGGCCTGTGTACCAGTCGTGTGGACCAAGACAGCCGCACAAAGCCCCTGAAAGCAAGCGCTTTCTTGTAATTAAAGGTATTTCTAAGAGATTGGTGGAGCCAGACGGAATCGAACCGACGACCTCTTCAATGCCATTGAAGCGCTCTCCCAACTGAGCTATGGCCCCACTTTTTGCAGGCTTTTCAGCCTGCGACCGCCAGGTGTTTCCACCCATCTCCGGTGCGGTCCCTTTGGGGAGGATCGCGGTCCGGTGTCGCCGTCGTTGCCGACGTCTGCGGAGGGCGGCTGTATAACCCGCAGGCCGCCCGTCCACAACCCCATTCCGGTGGAATTCGTGCGGCACGCAAAAGTTTTTGCGTGCCGCCACCGGGGTCTCTCCCGCAAGCGTCCCGTCCGGCGCGAAAATGCCGGGCGGGGGCCTGAAACTCAGGTTTCTTCGTCGTCCGTGAGATCACTGTCGATCAGACCCGCGACATCCTCCGGATCGCCTTCCTCTTCTTCGAGGAAGGTTTCGTCACCGGCATCGTCTTCGATTTCGATGTCGTCGTCTGTGACCACGGCCGCCTTTTCATCGCCGGCGTCCGCCTCTTCGAGCGGCACCAGTTCGGCACCGGCCACTTCCTGCTCAGCCTCGTCGTCGATCGGGGCCGCACGCGACGATCCGCGCGTAACAGCCGCGACCTGGAAGACCGTGCCGCATTTCGGGCAGACGATCGGATCCTTGTTGAGGTCGAAAAATTTCGCGCCGCAGGATTGGCACTGGCGCTTGTTGCCGAGTTCGGGTTTCGCCACGTTCTGAAAGCCCCTGGAAACGAAGTTGACCCCCTGAGTCAGCGCCGTCGAACCGGGCGTTTCTCTCGGGGTGTATCGGGCGCTCCGGTTAGTCGTGACAGAGGCGACTGTCAAATGGCAATTGCCACGAGCGACCTGCGTAATGACATTGGACCGCAGGGCGTGCTACCAGCGCAACGAAAATCCTGGCAACCCCGAGGAAAAATAGTGGCCTCCCAAAACGAGTCTTCCGGGTCCCACGGGCCCGCCTCTCCCATGACCGCCCACCGGTCAGGCCCGCTCAACGGCCGGTTGAAGCCGCCCGGCGACAAGTCGATTTCGCACCGAGCCCTGATTCTCGGGCTGCTTTGCGTCGGGGAGACCTCCATCGAGGGGCTTCTCGAAGGTGAGGACGTGCTGCGCACCGCGAGCGCCTGCCGCGCGCTCGGCGCCAAGGTCGAGCGGCTCGGCGAGGGCCGCTGGCGCGTGGAGGGCGCAGGATTGGGCTCCCTCCTCCAGCCCAGCGACGTGCTCGACTTCGGCAATGCCGGGACCGGCACGCGCCTGATGATGGGCGTTGTCGGCGGCCACGGCCTGACCGCGACCTTCGATGGCGACGCCTCGCTACGCAAGAGGCCCATGCGCCGCATTCTCGACCCGCTCGTGCTGATGGGCGTCGAGGTGGTGAGCGAAATGTCCGGTGGCCGCTGTCCGATCGTCATCAAGGGGACGGCCGAGCCCGCTCCCATCGAATATCGCTCGCCGGTCGCCTCCGCGCAGCTGAAATCGGCCATTCTGCTAGCCGGACTGAACTCGCCGGGCCGCACGACGGTGATCGAGAGCGAGGCCTCGCGCGACCATACAGAAAAGATGCTCGCCTATTTCGGGGCTAATATCACCAGCGTGCCGGAAGGCGCGCATGGCCGCAAGATCACGCTCGAAGGGCGCCCCACCTTGACGCCGCGCGCCGTGATCGTGCCCGCCGACCCTTCGTCGGCCGCATTCCCGCTGGTCGCGGCGCTCATCGTGCCGGGGTCCGATGTAACTATCGAGGCCATGATGATGAACCCGCTGCGGGTCGGCCTTCTCACGACGCTCCTGGAAATGGGCGCCGATATCGAGATCCTGAACCCGCGCATCGAAGGCGGCGAGGATGTCGCCGATCTGCGCGTGCGCCATTCGGCGTTACATGGGGTCCATGTGCCCGCCGAGCGGGCGCCATCGATGATCGACGAATATCCAGTGCTGGCCGTCGCGGCTGGTTTTGCCAAGGGTGAAACGCGGATGCGCGGCCTCTCCGAGCTACGGGTGAAGGAATCCGACCGGCTCGCGGCCGTGGCCGCCGGGCTTGCGGCAAATGGCGTCGGCCATTCGATCGAGGGGGACGACCTCATCGTGACTGGCGCGGGCCGCGTCGCGGGCGGCGGCACGGTCGCCACTCATCTCGATCATCGCATCGCCATGAGCTTCCTCGTGATGGGGCTGGCCTCGGATGCGCCGGTGACCATCGACGATGCCGGCATGATCGCCACGAGCTTCCCGACCTTCCGCCCGGCGCTCGAACGCCTCGGTGCCTCTTTCGTCACCGGCGATGCGGGCTGAGCCATGATCATTGCCATCGACGGCCCCGCAGCCTCGGGGAAGGGCACATTGGCGCGCAGGCTGGCGAAGACATTTGGCGTGCCGCACCTCGACACCGGGATGCTCTACCGCGCCACGGCGTCGGCGCTGATCGACAAGGGTTACCGGCTCGACGATGTCGAGAAGGCGGTCGCCGCGGCGCGCGGACTGGCGCTGATCGATTTCGACGAGAGCCGCCTGCGGGCTCGCGAAATGGGCGAGGCGGCCTCCGTCGTTGCCGCAATTCCTGAGGTGCGCGAGGCGCTGGTGGAGGCGCAGCGCCGCTTCGCCGCTCGCCCCGAGGGCGCAGTGCTCGACGGACGCGACATTGGAACCGTCATCTGCCCCGACGCCCATGTGAAGATCTTCGTCACGGCGAACCCGGAGACGCGGGCGCAGCGCCGCGCTCTCGAACTGAGAAGCCGGGGCGAGCGGGTCGATTACGCCGCCGTGCTTGACGACATCCGCAAGCGCGACGCCCGCGACTCGGAACGCTCCACGGCGCCGCTGCGGGCCGCCGAGGATGCCGTGACGCTGGATACAAGCCTTCTCGATGCCGAGGCAGCCTTTCAGGCTGCACTCGGGATCGTCGCGGATCGAGCGCGACAGCGGGGCTGAAGCTTGCGTTTTTCGTACTGCGCCTGGGCTCTTGCCGCTGAGGCGCGAGCCTGTTAAAACGCGCAACGTTTCTGGCCAGGAGTTTTCCTGGCTCGAAAAATTCCATGAACACGCTCGTCCACTCCGGCCACGCCGGCACGCCGAAAGGCGTCGTTTCGGTCGCAACGTCGATCGACACCGGGGCAGATGAGCGATCTGAAACACCAACCCGCCGGCGAGCCCGACTGGGCATCTCAGGAGACCGTATGTCTTTCAATTCTACCGAACGCGGTGGTTCGACCTACAATCCCACGCGCGATGATTTTGCTGCTCTTCTCGATGAGAGCTATGGCGAGAACGAAGCTTTCGAAGGTACGGTCGTCAAAGGGACGGTTGTCGCCATCGAAAAGGACGTCGCCGTCATCGACATCGGTCTGAAGACCGAAGGTCGCGTTGCGCTCCGTGAATTCACGGGCCCCGGCCGCGAAGCCGCTCCGAAGGTGGGCGACGTCGTTGAAGTCTATCTCGAGCGTGTCGAAAATGCGCTCGGCGAAGCCGTGATCTCGCGCGACAAGGCTCGCCGCGAAGAGAGCTGGGTCAAGCTCGAGAAGGCGTTCGAGGCCAATGAAAAGGTCGAAGGCGTCATCTTCAACCAGGTCAAGGGTGGCTTCACCGTCGATCTCGACGGCGCCGTGGCCTTCCTGCCGCGCAGCCAGGTGGACATCCGCCCGATCCGCGACGTCACTCCGCTGATGGGCGTGCCGCAGCCGTTCCAGATCCTGAAAATGGATCGCCGCCGCGGCAATATCGTCGTGTCGCGCCGCACGGTTCTCGAAGAGAGCCGCGCAGAACAGCGTCATGAGATCGTGGCCAACCTCGAAGAGGGTCAGGTCATCGAGGGCATGGTCAAGAACATCACCGATTACGGTGCGTTCGTGGACCTCGGCGGCATCGACGGCCTCCTGCATGTCACCGACATCGCATGGCGCCGCGTCAACCATCCGACCGAAGTGCTCAACATCGGCCAGACGGTGCGCGTGAAGATCATCAAGATCAATCACGACACGCATCGCATCTCGCTGGGCATGAAGCAGCTTCTGGACGATCCGTGGCAGGGCATCGAGGCCAAGTATCCGGTCGAGGCACGCTTCCATGGCCGCGTCACGAACATCACCGACTACGGTGCGTTCGTTGAGCTGGAGCCGGGCATCGAAGGCCTGATCCACGTGTCGGAAATGTCCTGGACCAAGAAGAACGTGCATCCCGGCAAGATCGTTTCGACGAGCCAGGAAGTCGACGTTCAGGTTCTCGAAGTCGACCCCGTCAAGCGCCGCATCTCGCTCGGCCTCAAGCAGACGCTCGCAAATCCGTGGGAAGTCTTTGCCGAGAAGTATCCGGTCGGCACGACGGTCGAGGGCGAGGTCAAGAACAAGACTGAATTCGGTCTGTTCATCGGTCTCGACGGCGATGTGGACGGAATGGTCCATCTCTCCGATCTCGACTGGAACCGTCCGGGAGAGCAGGTCATCGAGGAATTCAAGAAGGGCGATATCGTCCAGGCGAAGGTTCTCGACGTGGACATCGAGAAGGAGCGTATCTCGCTGGGCATCAAGCAGCTCGGCAGCGATCCGTTCACCTCGTCGAAGCCCGCCGGTGCGGCTGGTGAAGAAGGCGGCGACCTCAAGAAGGGCCTCGTGGTTACTTGCGAAGTCATCGACGTGAAGGAAGGCGGTCTCGACGTGAAGATTGCCGGTTCCGATCTCGTGGCCTTCATCAAGCGCAACGAATTGGCCCGTGACCGCGCCGACCAGCGCCCCGAGCGTTTCGCCGTCGGCGAGAAGTTCGATGCGCGCATCACCCAGTTCGACCGTCGCGCCCGCAAGGTCGCGGTGTCGATCAAGGCGCTCGAAATGGCCGAAGAGAAGGAAGCCATCGCTCAGTACGGCTCTGCCGACTCCGGTGCTTCGCTCGGCGACATCCTCGGCGCGGCCCTCAAGGCCCGCGAGAGCGACAAGAAGTAAGCTGCTCCTTCAGTGAGTTGCTGAAACAGAAGGCCCGCGCAGCGATGCGCGGGCCTTTTCCATGCGCGGCGGGGAGCGGTGCCTGCGTCGCCCTCGCGCCTTGCATGAGCGGAATGGCCCGACTAGGGTCGCGCGCAATCGAACGATGTAGCGAGATTTGTCATGGCTCAGGCCTACCCCAATGCCGATCAGATGATCGATCGCAGGCGCCTGCGCCGCAAGCTCACCTTCTGGCGCGTGGCGCTTTTGTCCCTGCTCGCGCTGATCGTGATCGGCGTCGGCGTCTACATGAGCGGCCCGGACGCCAAGGGGCGCGAGCATATCGCCCGCATCTCCATCGAAGGCGTCATCACGGGCGACCGCGACACGCTGAAGCTCATCCACGATGTCGGCGAATCAAAAAGCGTTGCGGCCCTCCTGCTCACGATTGAAAGCCCCGGCGGCACGACGACCGGCGCGGAGCGTCTCTACAAGGCGCTGCGGGACGTCGCCGAGAAGAAGCCCGTCGTCGCGGTTGTCGGCACGATGGCGGCCTCGGGCGGCTACATCGCGGCGCTGGGCACGGATCGGATCTTCGCCGAGGGCAATTCGCTGGTCGGCTCCATCGGAGTGCTCTTCCAGTTTCCGAATTTTGCCAAGCTGATGGAGACCGTCGGCGTGAAAATGGAGGAGGTGAAGTCAGCTCCCCTGAAGGCCTCGCCCAACGGCTTCGAGACGACGAGTCCCGAGGCGCGCGCCGCGCTGGCCTCGCTCGTCTCGGATTCCTTCATATGGTTCAAGGACCTGGTGAAAGAGCGGCGGCATCTCGCCGATAACGAGGTGAGCGTCGTGAGCGATGGGCGCGTCTTCACCGGACGGCAGGGCCTTGGGCTGAAGCTCGTCGATGCGCTCGGTGGCGAACGCGAAGCCATCGCCTGGCTCGAAACGGAACGCAAGGTCGACAAGGGCCTGCCCGTGCGCGACTGGAAGAAGCAGCGCAGCCTCGAACGTCTCGGCCTGCTTGGCGTATCGGCCGCGGCCCTGGACCAGTTCGGCCTATCCGAACTGGCTGCCCCGCTGCGCCGTCTGGGGGCAATGGGGGACGCCCGAGTCCTTGACGGTCTCGTTTCAGTTTGGCAAGCTGCGCCAGTCGATTGAGTTTTTTCTGTCAGACCCTCGGTCCGACATTATCTGGACCTTACGGGGCACTTCTATTTCGGGGCGAAGCCAGTGATCAAATCCGAACTCGTTCAACGTATCGCGGAGCGCAATCCGCATCTCTACCTCCGCGACGTCGAGAATATCGTCAATGCGATCCTCGACGAAATCACCCACGCTCTCTCACGCGGAGACCGCGTAGAATTGCGTGGTTTCGGAGCCTTTTCCGTCAAGCGCCGCGACGCGCGCCTTGGCCGCAACCCGCGCACGGGTGCGCACGTTGAGGTCGATGAGAAGGTCGTGCCGTTCTTCAAGACCGGCAAGGAAATGCGCGAGCGTCTGAACGAGGGGTTGCCGGGCTGACCGGCTTCTCCGAACCCAGACGACGCCGAACGGGAGCATGATGAAAACTTTTCTGAAATGGCTCATTCTCGCCCCCGTCGGCCTGCTGCTGCTCATCTTCGCGATCATGAACCGGCACATGGTGACCGTGGTGCTCGATCCCTTGTCCAGCGATACGCCGGGCTTCGAGATTGTCGCTCCATTGTTTCTCGTGCTGTTTCTCACAGGCATGCTGGGCGTTCTGGCCGGCGGAGTCGTGACCTGGTTCGCCCAGGGACGTTACCGCCGGGCGGCGCGCCATGCCCGGTCGGATATCGAGCGCCTGCGCGCTGAGGCAGACGGCCTGCGTGCACAGCTCTCGCCGCGCCTGCCCGCCATCGAGCGCGGCCGCGACGCGGCCTGAGCGGGACGGGTTTACGTTCAGCGTCCTGCACGGCTGGACAGGACGGCCAAATTCGTGCGAGCAAGTCGCCATGTCCTCCCATGCGCCCGTTGATCGCTGCACCTTTCTGGACGGCCTCGCCTTCTCGCCACCGTTGCGCGCGGCGCTTGCGAGCGGCCACCGGAAGCGCGGACCCGCGGTCAAGATCTGTGGCTTGTCCACGCCGCCCGCCCTTCGGGCAGCGTTGGCGAGCGGCACCGATCTCGTGGGCTTCGTCTTTTTCCCTAAAAGCCCGCGCCACTTGTCGCTCGACACGGCGATGGCACTCGCCGAACTCACGGGCAACCGTGCCGTGAAGGTCGCCCTGACCGTCGATGCCGACGATGACACCCTGGCCGCGATCGTCCAGCGCGTGCAGCCCGACATGATCCAGTTGCACGGGCACGAATCCCCCGCGCGGGTCGCGCAAATTCGCGCTCAGTTTGGGCTTCCCGTCATCAAGGCTATCGGCGTCTCAAGCGCAGCCGATCTTGCGGATGTCGCCGCCTACGCCGCTACCGCCGACCGCCTGCTGTTCGACGCCAAGCCGCCAGCGGGGGCCGATCTTCCCGGCGGCAATGGCCTCGCCTTCGACTGGCAGCTCCTGCACGACCTGGCCCTGCCCGCGCCTTTCATGCTGTCGGGCGGTCTCCACGCGGATAATGGAGCGGAAGCGGCGCGGCAGACCGGCGCCGCGGCTGTCGACGTCTCTTCGGGTGTCGAGAGCGCACCCGGCCGGAAGGACGTCAAGAAAATCGCCGCCTTCATTGCGGCATTGCGCCATGGCGCTCCCGGCGTCGAGACGCTTGGTTCGGGAGCCCGGACCGTTTAAGACAGCGGCATCCTGGGAGTTACATCCGTTGAGCATCGATCTTCCGAATTCCTATCGCACGGGTCCCGACGAGCGCGGCCATTTCGGCAATTTCGGCGGCCGCTTCGTCGCGGAAACGCTGATGCCCCTGATCCTGCAGCTCGAAGAGGCCTACGGGGTCGCCAAGGCAGACCCCTCGTTCCAGGCCGAGCTGGACCATCTGGCGAAACATTATGTCGGGCGTCCAAGCCCGTTGTATTACGCCGAGCGCATGACCGAGCATCTCGGCGGCGCCAAGATCTATTTCAAGCGCGACGAGCTGAACCATACCGGCGCACACAAGATCAACAATGTGCTCGGCCAGATCCTGCTCGCCCGCCGCATGGGCAAGAAGCGGATCATCGCCGAGACGGGCGCGGGCCAGCATGGCGTCGCCACCGCGACGGCATGCGCCAAATACGGGCTCGAATGCGTCGTGTACATGGGCGCGGTCGATGTCGAACGGCAGCGGCCCAATGTCTTCCGCATGGAGATGCTGGGTGCCGAGATCGTGCCCGTGCAATCGGGGTCACGCACGCTCAAGGATGCGATGAACGAGGCCTTGCGCGACTGGGTCACCAACGTTGCCGACACCTTCTACTGCATCGGCACGGCAGCCGGTCCGCACCCCTACCCCGCCATGGTGCGTGATTTCCAGTCCGTCATCGGCAATGAAGTGCGCTGGCAGATGGAAGAGGCAGAAGGACGCCTGCCGGATTCGCTGATCGCCTGCATAGGCGGCGGCTCCAACGCCATCGGCCTTTTCCACCCCTTCCTCGACGACAAGAGCGTCGAGATCTTCGGCGTGGAAGCTGCCGGCCACGGCCTCGAACAGGCCAACGGCCATGCGGCCTCGCTGGCGGGCGGTCGCCCCGGCGTGCTGCATGGCAATCGCACCTATCTGCTGATGGATGACGACGGGCAGATCAACGAGGGCCATTCGATTTCGGCGGGCCTCGATTATCCCGGCATCGGCCCCGAACATGCCTGGCTGCGCGACATCGGCCGCGTGACCTATCTGTCAGCGACCGACAAGGAGGCGCTAGAGGCGTTCCAGCTCTGCTGCAAGCTCGAGGGAATCATCCCGGCGCTCGAACCCGCGCATGCGCTGGCGCAGGTCGCAAAGCTCGCACCCACCAAGCCCAAGGATCATCTCATGGTGATGAACCTCTGCGGCCGCGGCGACAAGGACATCTTCACGGTCGCCGACCACCTGGGGGGAATGTGATGACCACCCGTCTCGACACACGCTTTGCGGCCTGCCGCGCCGAGGGACGGGCCGCGCTCGTCACCTTCCTGATGTGCGGCGACCCCGACCCGCAGACCTCTCTGGAGCTTCTGAAGGCGCTGCCGATGGCCGGTGCCGACGTGATCGAGATCGGCATGCCCTTCACCGATCCGATGGCTGACGGCCCCTCGATCCAGGCCGCCGGCCTGCGCGCGCTCGCCGCCGGCATGACGTTGAACAAGACACTCGCCCTGGTACGCGCCTTCCGCGAGAGCGACGACCAGACGCCGATCGTGCTTATGGGCTATTTCAACCCGATCTACGTGCACGGCGTCCCGTCCTTCGTGATCGAGGCCAAGGCGTCGGGTGTCGATGGACTGATCGTCGTCGACCTGCCGCCGGAGGAGGACGACGAGTTGTGCCTGCCCGCACTCGAGGCGGGTCTCAGCTTCATTCGTCTGGCAACGCCCACGACAGACGCCGCGCGCCTGCCCAAGGTGCTCACCAACACGTCTGGATTTGTCTATTACGTGTCGATCACCGGCATTACGGGCGCGGCGACACCCGATTACTCGCGCGTTTCGGACGCCGTGAAGCGCATCAAGGCACATACCGACCTTCCCATCGCGGTGGGCTTCGGCGTGAAGAACGCGCAGAGCGCCGCCGAGATCGCCGCCCATGCCGATGGCGTCGTCGTCGGCACCGCGCTCGTCGATGCCCTGAAAAATACGCTCGACGCCGACGCCGCTGCGACGCCCGAGACCATTCCCGCCGTCACGAAACTTGTGTCGGAACTCGCCAGCGGCGTGCGCAGCGCTCGCAAGATGGCAGCCGAATAAAGACGATCGAGGCACAGATGAACTGGATTTCCAACGTCGTCCCGCCGAAAATCCGCTCGTTCCTGAGGCGCGAGACGCCCGAGAACCTGTGGATCAAATGCCCCGACAGCGGGCAGCTCGTTTTCCACAAGGACCTCGAGGCCAATCTCTTCGTGGTGCCGGGTTCGGGCTATCACATGCGCATCCCCGTAAAGGCGCGGCTCGAAAGCCTGTTCGACGAGGCAGCCTACGAGGAGATCGCGACACCCGAGGTGCCGCTCGATCCGTTGAAATTCCGCGACGTGAAGCGCTACACGGACCGGCTCAAGGAATATCGCACCAAGACCGGCAATCCCGATGCCGTTAAGCTCGCGACCGGCGCCATCGAAGGCGTGAAAGCCGTCGTCGCCGTGCAGGACTTCGACTTCATGGGCGGTTCGCTGGGCATGGCCGCGGGCGAGGCGATCATCACCGGCATGGAGGCCGCGATTGCGCGCCGCACGCCGTTCATCATCTTCACCGCCTCCGGCGGCGCGCGCATGCAGGAGGGCATGTTCTCGCTCATGCAGATGCCGCGCACCACCGTCGCCGTTCGGCGTCTGCGGGCCGCGAAACTGCCTTACATCGTCGTGCTGACAAACCCGACGACGGGCGGCGTGACGGCGTCCTATGCGATGCTGGGCGACGTGCACATCGCGGAGCCGGGCGCGGTGATCGGCTTTGCCGGTGCGCGCGTGATCGAGCAGACCATCCGCGAACGCCTGCCGGAGGGATTCCAGCGCGCGGAATATCTGAAGAGCCATGGCATGGTCGACATGGTCGTGCCGCGCACCGAGATGCGGGCGACCTTGGCGCGCCTCTGTTCGATCCTCACGCATGCGCCGGCGCAGGTCGCGTCTGAAATCGCGGCGGCCTGAGGCGGGAGCGCCCGTGCAGCCCACCTCTTCCGACGACATGCTGGCGCGATTTCTCGCGCTGCATCCGCGCAAGATCGACCTGTCGCTCGGGCGGATGTTAGACCTGCTCGCAAAACTCGGGCATCCCGAACGGCGGCTGCCGCCCGCCATCCATGTCGCGGGCACCAACGGCAAGGGCTCGACCGTCGCCTTCCTGCGGGCGATGCTGGAAGCCGGCGGGCGCGGCGTGCATGTCTACACGTCTCCGCATCTCGTGCACTTTCACGAGCGCATCCGGCTGGCTGCGCCGGGCGGGGGGCGGCTCGTCGATGAAGCCCGGCTGATCGACGCCTTCGAGCGCTGCGAGGCGATCAACGCGGGCGCGCCCATCACCGTCTTCGAGATCACCACCGCTGCGGCCCTGCTGCTGTTCAGCGAGATTCCCGCCGATTTCCTGCTGCTCGAAGTCGGGCTCGGCGGTCGCTTCGATGCGACCAACGTGATCGACCATCCCGCCGCCGCCGTCATTACGCCGGTGTCGATGGACCATCCCGATTACCTCGGCAGCACGATCGCGGAGATTGCCGCCGTTAAGGCAGGTATCATCAAGGCAGGCGCTCCGGCCATCGTCGCGCGCCAGGACGACGATGCGATGCGCCCCATCGAGCGCGAGGCGCGGCGGACGGGCGTGACCCTCTGCGTGGCGGAGCGCGACTTCTTCCTGCGCGCGGAAAACGGGCGCTTCGTCTTCGAGGATGCGCAGGGTCTGCTCGACCTGCCGTTGCCGCGCCTTGCGGGGCGCCATCAGATCGACAATGCGGGGCTGGCCATCGCGACGCTCCGGCGTGTCGTTCCGACATTAACGAACAGCCACTACGAACAGGGTGTGCTGCATGCCGACTGGCCCGCGCGGCTCCAGCATCTGACGCGCGGCGCGTTGGTTGCCCGCGCACCCGGTGGGGCCGAATTCTGGCTGGACGGCGCGCATAACGAGGCGGGAGGCCGCGTGCTCGCGGAGGCCATGGGCGATTTCGAGGAGCGCCGGGCGCGCCCTCTCGTGCTCATCTGCGGCTCGCTCTCGACAAAGGACACCGCTGCGTTCCTGCGCTGCTTCGCCGGTCTCGCGCAGGAGGTCCTCGCCGTGCCCATCCATGGCGAGCATGGCGGACGCTCCGCCCAGGAGGTGGCCCTGCTGGCTCAGACTGCCGGGCTGCCGGCGGCTGCGTGCGAGAGCGTCGAACAGGCGCTCGACTTTCTCGCCGCGCGCGACTGGCCTGTCGCGCCTCGCATCCTGATCACGGGCTCGCTCTATCTCGCAGGCGACGTTCTGGCAGCCAACGGGACGCCGCCCGACTGAAGCGGGCGAGGCCGGTTGAACCACAGTACCGCCCCTGCGAGACCGATCGGGATCAGCGCCAGCCACGACTCGAGCACGGCCATGACCATGGCCAACGCCCAGAGCAGCGAGAGGAGGTGCTCCATCAGCGCGATGAATTTCGATTGCGAATGACGGCGCAAGAGATCGCCGCGCCGACCCGGCATCGGGTGCCAGAGATTGAGCAGGCTCGTCGACAGGGCCGCGCCACACACGAACACGAAGGTCCAGGCCGCGATTTCAAGCGACACCCAGGCGAGGCCCAGAAGAGGGCCCGCGAGAAACAGGGCGAGCGGGAGGCCGACGGCCTCAAGCTTGCGCCGTTCGATCTGGCTGCGCGTGACCGGCGCCGTGCTTAGAAAATCGGGCGCATCCTCGCTGGAAATGGTGAGCCAGGCGAGGGAGGCCGCCACCTGCGCCGAAATCACGACAATGGCGGGCGCCACCGAGAAGGCCACGGAGCCGCCGGGGCCCTGGCTCCGCCAGAGCACGATGCTGATCGGCAGAGTGTAGATGACCTGAAGAAAGATCTGCGAGACGAGATAGGGATCGCGACAGATGAGCCGCCATTCCTTGCGGCGCAGGGCGGCTCCCACGCCGGCGCGGAAGACGGCATCGCCGCCGCGGCTCGCCCTGACGCGAGGGCCCGCGCTGGCAGCCGCTCCCGCCGAGCGCAGGGCGCTGCGGACGAAGGTGTCGCCCAGCAGCACTGCGACGAGCGCAAAAACCGCGAGGCTGAGAGCGATCCAGATCGCGAGATCGGCACTGTGACCAAGCGCGGCGCGAACCGGCAGGAAGAGCGGGCCCTTGCGATCGTAGAGCGTGCCCGCCTCTCCGCGCTGGATACCGGCGAGCAGGCTCGTGCGCGTCTGCGGGGGCAGGACATTGGCTGCCTGAAGGGCGAGCACGAAGCCTGCGCCGAGCACGGTCGCGAGAATCTGCGACACCAGCCGCGTCCGGCGCGGGCCGACGACGACGAAGAGCAGGACCGCCAGCGAGAGGCCGAGCGCGGAGGCCAGCAGCGACGCGGAGATCAGAACGGGATAGAGCGCCAACCCCGGCGAGAGGCCACGCAGCGCCATGACATTGGCGAACGGTAAAATGAACATGCCGACGCCCGCGAGACTTTCGACCGCGATGGCCAATGCGCGCGCAGCCAGCAGCCGTCGGGCCGGCAGCGGGGACGCAATCAGGAGGTCCAGATCGCCGCGCGTGAACAGGACCCGCGTCGCGCTGGTGAGGGATTGCGAAACGAGCCAGCTGAAGATGAAGACGAGTGCGGATGCGAGCGCGGGCTCGCGCCATCGATCCTGCGGCCCGGCTTCGGCGAACCATGCCGTGATCGGCCACGCAAGCAAATGAATCGTGACGATTCCGAGCACGACCAATGCTGCGACCGTCTGCGGACGAAGGGCGCCGAACATGCCGCGAAACCGTCGCCAGCTCAGGCGCAGATCATGTGCGACGAGCCAGGCGAAAGATCCGGGCTTGAGACGCATCAGCTGTGCTCCGCCGCGCGCGTGAGATCCAGGAATACGTCTTCGAGGCTGGAAGAGCCAGCCACGCCCGTGCGCGCGCGCAACTCCTCGAGCGTCCCTTCGGCAATCAGCTTGCCGTGATGGATGATCCCGATCCGGTCGGCCAGCCGCTCGGCAACCTCCAGGATATGCGTCGTCAGCACAATCGACGCGCCGGCCTGAACGCGGGCGACCAGCAGGTCCTTCACCAGCCGCGCCATGCCTGCGTCGAGCCCGGTCAGTGGTTCGTCCAGCATCAGCAGCCGCGGTTCATGAATGAGCGCACCGGCCAGCGCGACCTTCTGCTTCATGCCACGCGAAAAGCTTTCGCAGCGTTCGTGGCGATGTTTCCAGAGATCGAGCACGTCCAGCAGATCGGTGGCGCGCGTCCTGGCTACCGCGGGCTCGACGCTCCAGAGACCTGCGACGAATTCCAGATATTCGAGCGGATCGAGCTTGTCGTAGAGCATGGGCTCATCGGGCAGCCAGGCGGTGATGCTCTTGGCTGCGACGGGCTGACTCCAGGCATCTATGCCGAAGATCTCGATCTTTCCGGCGTCGGGTGGCAGGAGGCCCGCCACCATGCGCAAAGTCGTCGTCTTGCCCGCCCCGTTGGGACCCAGAAGCGCGTAAAATTCGCCGCTCGGCAGTTGGAGGTCGAGATTGTCGACCGCCGCCTTGCCGAAGAATTTGGAGACCCCGCTCAGGCGGAGGGCGGGACAGGCGTTCGTGGCGGTCATGACATTCTCGAAAAAGCTTCGCCGACCTTGGGCTCGGCCGAAAATCTCCGACAGGCCCCAACTTTTCTACAGGGCGGCTCTTGAGCCAACGTTAACTGCTTGGCTGCAACCTAGCCGTGAGATTGTCCATAAGGCGACTTGAGGATTTGGTAGCGTGCCCCCACAGCTGACAACCCCGCTTCGCGTGAGGTCGGACAATATCGACGAAAACAGACTTTCGAAGGCCATCTGACATGTCCGTTCTATCATCTGCGCGCCAGCCTGATCCGGACGATGGCCGCGTTGCGCCGATCGCACGGAGTGCCGCGTCGGCCGCGTCCGATGTCCCGGCGTCGGCGGCCACCGATACGTCCGCGCCCGCAAAGCGCAATCGCAAGCGCCTCATCCTGATGGGCGGTGGCATCCTCGCCGTTGCAGTCGGGTCGGGGGCGTTCTGGCTGCATGGCGGACGCTATGTCTCGACCGACAATGCCTATGTGCGCGCCGCCAAGTTGATGGTTTCGACGGATGTCTCCGGCATCGTGTCGGACGTCGACGTGACACAGGGCCAGCATGTGAAGCGCGGCGACATTCTGTTCCGCCTGCGCCCCGACCAGTTCCGCATCTCCGTCGACATGGCTCGGGCACAGCTCGCGCAGGTGAAGCTGACGCTGGGCGCCGCCGTGCAGGATTACCAGCGCCTGCAGAGCGATATCGAGGGCCAGAAAGCCCAGGTCGCGCTCGCCCAGAGCAATTTCGACCGCTCCTCTGTGCTCGTGCGCAACAATGATACGACGCGGGCGAGCTTCGATCTGACCCGCTTTTCGCTAACGGCCGCGCAGAAAGGCCTCGAATCGCTCGAGCAACAGGCGCGCGTCGCCCTCGTCCGGCTGGGCGGGCGTCTGGACTTGCCCGTCGAGGAGCATCCGCAATTCATGCAGGCGCAGGCCCAGCTCGACGAGGTGCAGCGCCAGCTGGATCACACCGTCGTCCGGGCGCCCTTCACGGGCACGGTGACCGCCGTCGATTCCCTGCAGCCCGGCACCTTTCTGGTGTCTCAGACAGCATCCCTTACCACCGTCGGCGCGATCGGCCTCGTGTCCGACGAAGACGTCTGGGTAGATGCCAATATCAAGGAAACGGACCTGACCTACACGAAGGTCGGCGATTCCGTCGCGGTGACGGTGGACGCCTACCCGGGCCTCGCGTGGCAAGGCCATGTCGGCACGATCAATCCTGCGACCGGTGGCGAATTCTCGATCCTGCCCGCACAGAACGCGAGCGGAAACTGGGTGAAGGTCGTGCAGCGCGTGCCCGTGCGCATTTCCATCGACCGGCAACCCGGCGGGCCCGTGCTGCGCGCGGGCATGAGCGTCAACGTCGATATCGATACAGGCCACCAGCGTCAGCTCTCGGACCTCTGGAAGCCGCAGCCTCCGGCCCCGAGCACACAGGGTCAGGCCGATGGCAACCATCGCAGCTGACGCGCCGCCGCTGGCCGGTCCCAATCACCGCGCGGTCCTGACCGTCTGCGCGATGGTGGCGACGCTGATGCAGGCGCTCGACTCGACCATCGCCAATGTCGCCCTGCCCTACATGCAGGGCTCATTGTCGACGACGAGCGACCAGGTAACCTGGGTGCTGACGTCGTATATCGTGGCCGCCGCGATCATGACGGCGCCGGTCGGATGGATCTCCGCACGCTTCGGCCGCAAGAATTTCATTCTCGTCTGCCTCGCCGGATTCACGGTTGCCTCCATGCTTTGCGGCGTCGCGCAAAACCTCACGCAAATGGTGCTCTTCCGTCTCGCCCAGGGGATGTTCGGTGCGGCGCTCGTTCCCCTGTCGCAAGCGATCATGCTCGACCTCTACCCCATCGAGCAGCGCGGCTCGGCCATGGCCATGTGGGGCATGGGCGTGATGGTGGGGCCCATTCTGGGGCCGACGCTCGGCGGTTACCTGACCGATGTCTACGACTGGCGCTGGGTATTTTTCATCAACCTGCCTTTCGGTCTTCTCTCGATCGCAGGCATCGTGCTGTTTCTTGACGACACCGAGCGCGATTCGAAACTGACCTTCGACTGGACGGGCTTCGCAGCGCTGAGCCTGGGCATCGGCGCGCTTCAACTGATGCTCGACCGCGGCGAACACCTCGACTGGTTTTCATCCGCCGAGATCCTGACCGAGACCGTTCTCTGCATGCTGGGCCTCTATCTTTTCCTCGTGCATGTGAGGCTCGCGGAAAAGCCATTCATTCCACCGCGCATTTTTCGCGACGTGAACTTCTCGGCAGGCTTCCTGGTGATGTTCGCCATCGGGATGGTGCTGCTGGCGAGCTCCGCACTGCTCGCGCCCTATTTGCAGACGCTCGCAGGCTATCCCGTCCGGCAGGCCGGGCTGCTGATGGCGCCGCGCGGCGTCGGCACCATGATCGCCATGCTGATCGCGGGTCGATTGAGCAACAAGGTCGATCCGCGCCTGCTGATGCTGCTGGGGCTTGCAGCTCTGGCGACATCGCTCTGGGAGATGACGGCGTGGACGCCCGACGTCGCGGCTTCCACGCTGATCCGCGTCACCATGCTGCAAGGTTTCGGGCTCGGCTTCGTGTTCATTCCGCTTCAGGTGATCGCCTTTGCGACCTTGCCGCCGGAATTGCGCACGGATGGCACGGCCCTGTTCAGTCTCGTGCGCAATGTCGGCAGCGCCATCGGCATTTCAGTGACCTCGTTCCTGCTCGCGCAGAACACGCAGATCATGCATGCGCAGATCGGCGAGGCCGTCACGCCCTTCAATCGGCTGCTGCATGCCGAGGGCGCCTTCTTCGCGTGGAACAGCGGCTATGCCGGAGGCCTCGCCACGCTCAACCGGGAGATCACGCGGCAGGCCATGGCCATTGCCTATATCGACGATTTCAAGCTCATGCTCTGGGTCTGCCTGCCGACCGCCGCCCTCCTTCTGCTGATGCGCCGACCCTGGACAAGCGCGCCTACCGACACGGGCCATGCCGTGCTCGATTGACCGCTGGCTGGCCCGGACTAGGATGCCGGACTTGCGAAGCAGTCGAGCACATGAACCAGAACAGCGATCCCAAGAGACCTCCCCACCCTGGACGCGGCGGCCCCGGCCGCTTCCAGCCTAAGGGACGCCAGCTCGATCCCGTCGCCGAAGCCGAGATTGCGGCGCTGCTCGGCCCGCGTCCGCGAACCCGCGATCTCCTCGTCGAATATCTGCACCTGATCCAGGATCGATACCGCCAGATCTCCGCGGCCCATCTCGCGGCACTGGCCGCCGAACTGCGCCTGAGCCTCACGGAGGTCTACGAGGTCGCGACCTTCTATGCGCATTTCGACGTAACGCTGGAGGGTGACGCGCCGGTGCCTGACCTCACCGTGCGGCTGTGCGAGGGCATCGCCTGCCAGCTCGCGGGCGCCGAGGCTTTGTTGTCGCACCTGAGCGCGCAGAGCGACGACCGCGTGCGTATCCTGCGGGTGCCCTGCATCGGGCAATGCGACTGCGCGCCCGCCGTTGTCGTGGGCCAGCATGTCGTGACGCAGGCGACCGCAAGCCGTGTCGCCGCTATCGTCGCCAGCGGCGAGACCTCTGCCTTCGAGATCTGCCGGATCGACTACGACGCCTATCGCGCCGCCGGAGGCTATCGGCTCTTCGAGGCGCTGTTTGCAGGCGAGACCGATGTGGAGGATGTTCTCGGCAGCGTCGATATATCCGGGCTCAAGGGCCTCGGCGGCGCGGGATTCCCCGCCTCGCGCAAATGGCGCGCCGTGCGGGACATGCCGGGACCACGCCTGATGATCGTCAATGCGGACGAAGGCGAGCCCGGCACGTTCAAGGATCGCTTCTATCTCGAGAACGATCCGCATCGCTGTCTCGAAGGCGCGCTGATCGCCGCCCTGATCGTGGGCGCCAGCGAGATCTACTTCTACCTTCGCGACGAATATGCGGGTCTGCGCGCGACCCTGACGCGCGAGCTGGCGAAGCTCCCCGCAAACTGGCCGCGCATTCGTCTGCGCCGAGGCGCGGGAGCCTATATCTGCGGCGAGGAATCCGCGCTCATAGAATCGATTGAAGGCAAGCGCGGCCTGCCGCGTCAACGGCCGCCGCTGCCCTATCAGGCCGGGCTTTTCGGACGCCCTACCCTGACCAACAATGTCGAGACGCTGTTCTGGATTCGCGACATCGTGGAGAAAGGTCCGGATTGGTGGCGGACGCAGGGCCGCAACGGGCGCTCGGGACTGCGCAGCTATTCGGTGTCGGGACGCGTGCGCGAGCCCGGCGTGAAATGCGCGCCGGCCGGAATCACGCTGCGCGAACTCCTCGATGAATATTGCGGCGGCATGTCAGAAGGACATGAGCTACGGGCCTATCTTCCCGGCGGCGCGTCGGGCGGCATTCTTCCCGCGCGACTCGCGGGCCAGCCGCTCGATTTCGGGACGCTGGAAGAACATGGCTGTTTCATCGGCTCGGCAGCCATCGTCGTGCTGTCGCAGGAGGACGACCTGAAGGATGTCGCGCGCAACCTGATGCATTTCTTCGCCGATGAATCCTGCGGGCAATGCACGCCTTGCAGACTCGGCACGAAAAAAGCCTCGCAACTGATGCAGGAAGAGAACTGGGATCTCGACCTGCTTCTCGATCTGAGCGGCGTCATGCGCGACGCCTCGATCTGCGGGCTCGGGCAGGCAGCTCCCAACCCGCTTCTCTGCCTCATCAAATATTTCCCCGAAGAATTCGCGGGAGCACGGGCATGACGCAGGTGACCTTCGAGCTCGACGGCGAGCGCGTCAGGGCGGATGCCGGCGAGACGATCTGGCAGGTCGCGCAGCGGCTGGGAACCGGCATTCCCTATCTCTGCCATCGCGATGCGCGCGACTATCGTCCCGACGGCAATTGCCGTGCCTGCATGGTTGAAATCGCGGGCGAGCGCGTTCTCGCGCCCTCGTGCAGGCGCAAGCCCAGCGACGGCATGCAGGTTTCAGCCCGAAGCGAACGGGCCACGAAGGCACGGGCGCTGGTCATGGAGTTGCTGGTCGCCGACCAGCCGCCCCGCGATCATGCGCACGATCCCGACTCGACGTTCTGGCAGCAGGCGCGGGCCATCGGCGTGACGGAGAGCCGCTTTCCACATGCGCAGTCGCAGCCTTCGGCCGATGTGAGCCATCCGGCCATGCGGGTCAATCTGGACGCCTGCATTCAATGCGGACTCTGCGTCCGGGCGTGCCGCGAGGTTCAGGTCAACGACGTCATCGGCATGGCCTATCGAAACGCCGCATCCAAGATCGTGTTCGATTTCGACGATCCCATGGGCCTCTCGACCTGCGTCGGCTGCGGCGAATGCGTACAGGCCTGTCCGACAGGCGCCTTGATGCCCGCGGCTTATCTCGACGACGCGCAAGTACGCAGCGTCTGGCCCGATCGCACCGTGGATTCGCTCTGCCCTTATTGCGGCGTCGGCTGTCAGGTCACCTATGAGGTGAAGGACGATCGCATCGTCAACGCGCAGGGGCGGGACGGGCCCGCCAATCACAACCGCCTTTGTGTAAAAGGGCGCTTCGGCTTCGATTATATCGCGCATCCCCATCGACTGACGCAGCCGCTGGTTCGACTGCCCGGAGCCGCGAAGCGGGCGGACGACGTCGTCGATCCCGCCAATCCTTGGACGCATTTCCGCGTTGCGAGCTGGGACGAGGCGCTGGAGCGGGCGGCCTCGGGACTTTCGACCATCCGCGACACACACGGGGCGCAGGCACTCGCGGGATTTGGATCGGCGAAGGGCTCGAACGAGGAAGCCTATCTGTTCCAGAAGCTGGTGCGTACCGGATTTGGCACCAACAATGTCGATCATTGCACGCGGCTTTGTCATGCCTCGTCGGTCACCGCCCTGATGGAGGGCCTGAATTCGGGGGCAGTGTCGGCGCCGTTCGAGGCCGCACGCGAGGCCGAATTGATCATCGTCATTGGGGCCAATCCGACCGTCAATCATCCGGTGGCCGCGACCTTCATCAAGAACGCAGTGCGCGAGCGCGGCGCGAAGCTGGTCGTGATCGACCCACGTCGGCAGGCCCTGTCGCGTCATGCGTGGCATCATCTCGCCTTCAAGCCCGGCACGGATGTCGCGTTGCTCAATGCGATGATCCACACGATCATCGAGGAAGGGCTGACGCACGAAGCCTATATCTCCCAGCACACCGAGAACTTCGAGGCGCTGGCGCTGCATGTGCGGGATTTCGCGCCTGAACGGATGTCTCCGCTCTGCGGCATCGACGCAAGCGTCATCCGGGAAATCGGGCGCGCCTATGCCACGTCGCGGGCCTCGCTGATTTTCTGGGGCATGGGCATCAGCCAGCATGTCCATGGCACCGACAACGCCCGCTGCCTCATCGCCCTCGCGCTGATCACCGGCCAGATCGGCCGGCCCGGGACGGGGCTGCATCCGCTACGCGGGCAGAACAACGTGCAGGGCGCATCCGACGCCGGGCTCGTGCCCATGCTTTATCCCGATTACCGCCCAGTCGAGGCGGCGGATGTGCGGGCGCTGTTCGAGACATTCTGGGGCGTGCCGCTCGACTCGAGGCGTGGCCTCACCGTCGTGGAGATCATGCATGCGATCCAGGCGGGCGTGATCCGGGGCATGTATATCGAGGGGGAGAATCCGGCCATGTCTGACCCCGATCTCAACCATGCGCGAGAGTCCCTCGCCGCGCTCGATCATCTCGTGGTGCAGGACCTGTTCCTGACCGAGACTGCCTTTCATGCCGATGTGATCCTGCCGGCCTCCGCCTTCGCGGAGAAGGCGGGGACGTTCACCAGCACCGATCGCCGTGTGCAGATGGCGCGGCCGGTCGTGCCGCCGCCCGGCGAGGCGCGGCAGGACTGGTGGATCATCCAGGAGATCGCGCGACGCATGGGACTGGACTGGCGCTACGCGGGGCCTGCCGACGTGTTCGCGGAAATGGCGCAGGTCATGCCGTCCTTGCGCCACATCGATTGGGCGCGACTGGAGCGAGAAGGGGCCGTGACCTACCCGGTCGATGCCGTTGACCGACCCGGCCACGACATCATCTTCGACGCGGGGTTTCCCACGAAAAGCGGACGCGCGAAAATAATGCCCGCACAGATGCGGCCGCCCGATGAGATCCCGGATGCGGAGTTCCCGCTCATCCTCTCCACCGGGCGCGTGCTGGAACATTGGCACACCGGTTCCATGACACGGCGGACCCGCGTTCTCGACGCACTGGAGCCGGAGGCGGTGGCGTTCATGGGTCCGGCAGAAATGGCGCGGCAGGCCGCGACTCCGGGCAGCTTCGTGCGGCTGGAGACGCGGCGTGGGGCAGTCGAGATTCAGATACGCCAAGACCGGGACGTGCCCGACGGCATGGTGTTCCTTCCGTTCTGCTTTGCCGAGGCTGCGGCAAACCTCCTGACCAATCCCGCGCTTGATCGGGAGGCCAAGATTCCCGAGTTCAAGTTCTGTGCGGCGCGGATTTCTCAGATTTCGAACGGCTCCACAAAGAACGATCATTCCTAAAGCTTTAGCTTGAGCTAAGCATTCGCTTATGCCATTTGTGAATAATGGCTGCGGCAAGGTTCTAACATGTTCCGGGGAAAGCTCGGTACCGCGCCAGCAAGGGTGGGTGATGATCCGGCTGCGCGGCCTCGTGCTGATCCTCTTGTGTTGCTGCGTGCTGACCGGCGCCGCATGGGTGTTTGAGGGCACCAGCATTGCCGACTCGCTGCAACTTGCTGGGATCCTGCCTGCGCGGGCCAATCAAGTGCTCGCACCGGTCGTCGCGCTTTCCATGGTTGCGGCGCTGGTCGTCCTTTGGGCTGGCTCCCGCGTCGCCCCGCTTCCCGGCGACGGGGGCAGTCGCGGCGAACCCCGCATTTCGATCCGGACCACCTCGATCTGCCTCAGGTGCTTCTCACCCTCTCCGTGCCGACCGGCGGGGCCGGCACGATCGCCATTCGGGCCCGGCTGCTGCTTCCGTTGCGCGCAGGCAGCGGCGGTCTCCCGGCGGCGGGGCTTTCCCTCCACCTTGCGGCCGGCCGGAGCCTGGTCCTGCTGATGGGTGGAACAATGAACCTCGAAATCCTGTGCGGGGATGACCGCATCCTCTCGCTCCACCTGCCGCTCGTCTCCGTGCCAGCACCGCTGCCGGGGAGTGAGAAGCAGACCGTGTCGGGGCAGGGCTCCGTTTCGCGCGTACTGGACGTCATGATCGCGGACGATACCCCCTCGACCCTGCACGTGATGACCCTCCTCCTGCGTCGACAGGGTCATAACGTCACCGCTGTCACGAATGGCGCCGACGCCATCCACGCCGCGCAAGCCAAGGCCTTCGATCTTTGTCTTCTCGACCTGCGGATGGATCGAGTTGGAGGGATCGATGCCGCCCTCGGCATCCGGGCCCTGCCCGCGCCATTCGGCACCGGGGCGATCTATGCCCTGAGCGCACGGATCGATTCAAACAATCGCCGCGCATGCCGTGCGGCGCAGATGGACGGTTGCCTCGTCAAGCCGCTGCTCGGCGACGAGCTGGCCGCCCTTCTCAACTCTGTGGCTCGTCGCCAGCCAATGGATGAATTCACCTTGCAGAGGGCGCATTGAACATGCCGACCAATGTCGCCGCCTCAACCGACACGAACCTCGTGCTCGCGACATTGCTTGCGCAACTCGGCGACGACGCCTTCGATGGCTCAGTCCTTGTCTTCGTTGACGAGGCGAAAGCGCTTTTTCGCCGGATCGAAGAGCAGGCTGCGGCGCGCGAGAACGAAGACTTTCGTTTTGAAGACCTGAGCCGGTTGGCGCACCGGCTTGCAGGTGTCTTCCTGCAATTTGGCTTTTCGCGCGCGGCCACAGCAGCCTCGGATCTCGAAAGCGGGCGGGGCGAGATGGCGTATCTTACGCAGGATCTCACTGAACTGCGAAACGCATTGGGCGCGGCCATCGCTTTCTTGCGGGAGATGCGCGGGAGATCCGCTGTGCGTCTGCGTACGTATTGCCCTAGCAACCCCTCAAGCCCCTCAACAGAAAAGAATTATCGCGCTATCAATCAGCTTCGGGCAGCCCCTGAAACCTTTCTAGAAACGAAAGCCACATGAATGGTATGCGCATTCTTCTGGTCGAGGACTCGCATTCACTGCGTCAGGTCTTCTCGTCCTACTTTTCCCAGCAGGGGTGTCACGTCGACGAGATCGGAAGTCTCTCGGGTGCCCGCCGCCTTCTCAAGCTGTTCAAGCCTGACTTGGCGATCGTCGATCTTGGATTAAACGACGGAATCGGCCTGGATCTACTGTCCGACCTGACCGCCCGGGACATACCTGCCGTCATCATCTCGTCGCGCTCCGACAGTAGAGACCGCGTCCTGTCCTTCGAGATGGGCGCCGAGGACTTCATGGTGAAGCCGATCGACCTGCGGGAGCTTCACCTGCGTGCCGTTCGTCTGCTGCGTTCGCGCAAACAAGCCGCGATGCGAGAAACGATACTGCCTCTTTCTTGCGGTGCCGCCACGGTCGACGTGACGACCCGCACTCTCCAATCGGCCGACCTGCGACGTGTGGCCCTGACGGGAAGCGAATTCCGCCTGCTTCGCCTCCTGCTTGAAAAGCGCGGCGCCGTGGTCGACCGCGGCACGATTTCCGTCGCAGTCCTGAACCACCGTTTTGTCGAAAACAGCCGTGCCGTCGACGTCATGGTGAGCAAGTTGCGATGCAAGCTCGCCAAGGTCGGCGAAGCGCGCGCCATCCGAAATGTCAGGGCCGAGGGCTATGTCTTCGAGCCGGACCTGCCCAGCACCAGTCCAGTTGGAACCTGAACATGCCCCAGTCGAACGCCGCATTTGCTGAAACCGAACGCGTCCCTTCAGAAACGAGCACTGTCACGCGCGCGCAGCTCGCCGAGGCCGTCCACCGCGCCACGGGTCTGCCACGGTCCGATGGTGCGATCCATGTGGAATCGTTTCTGGAGCTCATCAGCGCAACGCTGCGCGAGGGGGAGCCAGTGCTGCTTTCCGGATTCGGCAAATTTGTGGTGCTGGGCCGCGCGCCCCGCAAGGGCCGCAACGTGAAACTGGGCGTCGATGTACCGATCGCAGCGCGGCAGGCCATCGTCTTCAAACCCGCGCCCAGCCTGCTCGTCCGCCTCAACCCCACCCACCGGAACAAGGCGGGGCGGGGGCGAACATCTGACGGCGAAGGTTAGGGATTGCTCGAAGATCGAACGCATCTTTTCGCCAGGTCCCGCGTTGAGGATAACTTCATCCTTCAAACAGTCTGGGATTCATGTCGATTCAAGCTGACGCCCGCCAGTTCACGCAGATTCCCTTCCTCGCAAATCTCGAGCCCCGCGCGCTGGAACTGATCGCATTTTCCGGTGAAACCCGAATTATGCGGCGAGGAGAGATCCTGTTTCACCGTGGCGATCAGGCAGATGCGGGCTATGTCGTGCTGAGCGGCCGGCTCACACTGGACCCGGGAGACGGCCGCGAACCGGTTTCTGTTCTTCCCGGCGCGCTGGTCGGTGAAATGGCGCTGGTGGTCGCAACAGAGCGCAAAGCGACGGCGACCGTCGCGGAGCCGAGCGGCATCCTGCGAATCCCCCGCCCGCTCTTCCACCGGGCCTTGCGAGAAAATCCAGCAAGCGCGATACGCCTGCGAGCGTTCTGTGCCAAACGCCTCACGGATTTCGCCGGGGAACTCAACGCGATCCGGCGCAAAATGGAAGCCGACAGCAAGGTAGATCCTGCGCCAGACGTGAGCGCCGAGGATCTCCCGGGCTCGCACCCTGCCCGAAGCGACGACGTCTCGGAGCTGCCTGGCAACTAGAGCTGGCGCACCGGCGGCAGAACGAGACCGCGCTCGCGGAACCAGACTTCAATCTCATCGGGCCCGACGGTTTCGCCATCCGGCCCCTCGATGGCGGTAATTCGCTCTTCGCCCTGCGCAAGTTCGTAGGCCGCGGCGAGCGCCTCGCGCTCGGTTTCAAACTCGAGCGATTGCAGTTCGGCATGTAGAGCCGGGCTGAAGTATCTGACGTGCCAGCTCATGTGTGCTCTCTTTTTGAAACGGCGACACGACGTCAACGCTTGAGCCGTCCTGCGGTTCAGCGTGACAATAAACCTGATGGATTGCGCATTTGAAAGCGTAATATGATGCATTTCCCGGGCGGCCATGGCACGGTGTTGGAAATTCCTGCGCCGTCGTCTACAAAGCGTCGATCATGATTTTCTTTTTGAGCGAGAAACTGACATGCCCGTAGCATGGAAGACGAAATATGGTGGCCGGCGCGTGCGCCACGACCCCCCAACGATCGAAGAGGCTCTCGAGGCCGCGCAATGCTTCACCGACGATCCGGCCAGCCAGATCGAAGTGGCTGCCTCGCTGATCGGTCTGTCGGTCGAAGAGGTGCGCGCAGTGGCTCTTCGCGCACAGCGGCGCACGACCATCCAGCGCGTCGCCCCGGCGCAGCCATCGGCGTCTGGCCGTGCGGTCATCGTCGAGCGGCGCACGACGCGCAGACGCATCATGGTTCCCTGATCCCGCCTTCCTCCGAGACCGCCCCGCGAGACGATTGCGAGGATCGCGCGGATCAGCTAGAAGATCGACATCCAACGGGCCGAGGCCCGTTCCGCACCCGTAGCTCAGCTGGATAGAGCGCTGCCCTCCGAAGGCAGAGGTCACAGGTTCGACTCCTGTCGGGTGCACCAGACCTTTCAATGACTTAGACGCGCATGTCGCGCTGCCAGATCAAACGGGTAAGCACCCGTCACGTTTTCGCGGTCATAGAGCCAGACCACGCACGTTCGCCGGGGGTCGGCTCACCGTCGGCGACCGACGAGCTTAAGGCAGTGAAGCCATCAACCGCTTTGTCGTCGATAATAACCAGCAGCCCAGGCGCCTCGTCTGTAGCGCCGCCCCTGACAAGATCATCGCCGCCACAGCCCGTGGGCACCAAGCGTTGGATGCAATCCACTAGCTCGCCGCTACCCAGCCGCCGTCAACAAACAGGGTCTGTCCGGTGACGAAGTCCGACGCATCGCTGCACAGGTAAATTACCGCACCAAGCAGGTCATCTGGTGTAGCGAGTCGGCCCAGAGGAATGCGGGTCAGTACCTTCTCGAGCACGGGTCCTTGCAGCACATCCTGGCGCGAGGGCGTCTTCACAGCGGTCGGCGCGACGCAGTTTACCCTGATGCCGTCGGCGGCCCATTCCGCGGCCAAAGCTTTGGTCAGATGGTCGATCCCGGCTTTGACGGCGGCATAGACCGCCCGTCCTGGAACAGTTGTTCTGCTGAAGGTTGATCCTATGTTGATGATCTTCCCGTAGCCCTGTTGGCGCATGATCGAGCCGATAGCCTGACTGCAGAAGAATGTGCCCTTGAAGCCCGTGTCGACCATCGCATCCCAGTCGTCCTCCGAGACCTCCCACGCCGGTTTGGTGGCAGCGAACCCCGCGTTATTGACGAGGAT
>JAQGKD010000114.1 GCA_028290285.1 Hyphomicrobiales bacterium | reverse complement strand
GCAGCCCCGCCCGATAGAACGAGCTTGCGTCGGGTCGCGTCCATCGCATTCCTCCCAATCTTCCGGGTTGTGTCACCCCGGTTGCGACGAATGTTAGCTGAACGCTATCGGCTGTCCATCGGCTTTCTTGGTGACAGGTCGGGGCGTGTTTGATGCGTGCTTAGGGTCAGCAGCGGAGGCGCGCAGCTGCCACGGTATAGCTGCGCGGCCTGCGAGTTATTTTTTTGTTGCTGTGATCATGCCCAATGGGCCTCGATTTGGGCCGACCGTCTGGTGGGGGCAGTTCACGAACCGAGCTGCGCGTGTAAAGTACCGCGCGATCGTGAGCATTTAAGTCCACCAAAATTGAAAATTCTGGTCTAACGCGTTCCATCGAAACCGAACCGTTGTTCGGCCCGGACTTACACACTCTGATCGAAACAGTGCAAATGGTCCTCAGCCGTTTCGTATCGTCGCCGACTTCGGCTACAGTGATGGGTGGACCTCAATTCACTGCCCCAAACTCCCACCGCCCTTGATGAAAGTGATGAGCTTAATTGCTCGTTCGGAAGACTCAACGAGACGTGGCATAATCGTTTGCAAGTGGCGAAAATCATCTGCACTTAAACACTCGAAAAGAGCGTCGTTAACCGGCCGCTGCACGCCAACCAAGTCGGACAGAAGCGTTTTGCCGCGGGCGGTAAGTGTGAGCAGCACGCGCCTTCGGTCGTCCCTGTTGACCTTTTTCGTTACAAGCTTCTTCTTCACTAAACCATTGACGGCAATCGTAATAAATGCCCCGCTGAGATGCAGTTCCTCGGCGATTTGGTTTATGCCAATGTCGCACCCAGCCGAGCGGGAAATCGAGATCAACACGGTGTACTGAGTACCAGTAAGCCCTATGACTTCCGCAAGGTCGTTCCTGATTTCTTGAATGCGCGCAGAAAAAGCTAGCAGGTCGTGGACTAAGTGTCGGAACTGGCTGTCCGATCCGCCGATAAGCAGCTCGCGCTTCGTAACGGTCAGCTCCCTGCTTGCGGCCTTCACTTTTTCCACTCCGTTGACCTGCAATTGCCCGTGATCACTCCGGGTTCGACGCTGGTCCTACGACATCAGCATCATTCGGGCAAGCGGCCGCTACAGGGTCAACGTTTTCTCCAACCCGAACCAGCCGAACTGGACATGGTACTAAAAATCAAATCTGTGGTCGTTCATCGGACCACGAGCGATTCCGCACCATCGAAAGAGTAGCCTTGGATCAGATACGCAAACCTTAGAACCCACCGTGTTACCTCTCACCCTGAGCATCGCGAGCACCACTCCCCAGCTCATCAGCAAGCTGGTAGCCGGACAACATTCGGTCCAGGAGTTCATCTGCCTTGCTCCAATCATATGTGCGGTATGAGTGGCCTTTGACGACGAAGCTGGCGCCGGCATAGAACATCTCGTATTGCGTATGCCTTGAGGCGAATTCCGATCCGACGGCGTCCCAGGCGAGCTTAAAAAACTTTACGCGCTCTTCTGCGCTGCTGGCCGGGGATTGCTGCGTCTTGCCAATGAGCCGGGCAATCTCTGGGTTCTCGAAGTCATGCACCGATGATGGAAGCATGATCATGCCGCCGCCCGCGAGGTCGCGCAGCGTGTTGATGACCTTGCTGTAGAGCTGCTGCGCCAGCGTCTGTGCGGCGTAAAGCGTGTGGCGGTCCGGCACGAAGTACCGACCATAGTGGCTACCCTTCGCTTCCATCGCGACGACGAAGGCGTCCACCATCGCTGCTTCGGCGGCGAGTTGGCCGAGCGTTTCTTTAACTTGCGGGAAACCTGTGGTCCCGTTCACCTTTGTAATTCGATGCGCGACCCCAAGCAGAAACTTCAGCTTCACGGAGAGGCGAATCTGTGCCTGATAGTTCTGATAAACGTGCGCCGGCGTAGCCGAGAACTGCTTCTGGGTCATGTCGATGTTATCAACGATGAAGACACGGTGCCACGGAACTTTAACATCGTCGAAATACAGAACAGCGTCGTTTTCATCGAAGCGGCTCGCCATTGGGTTGTCGAAGACCGAAGTGGCGGCCGCCTCGTAGGACTTGCGCGACAGAATCTTCAAACCTTTGGCATTCATCGGAATTGCAAAGGATATCGCATATTTCTCGTCACCGGGCTGCAGCGGCTGAATGCAGGTCACGAAGACCTCGTTCGCCATGATGCCTCCAGTCGCGAGCATCTTCGCTCCCCGCACTGTAATGCCCTCTGCGTCCCGATCGACGACGCCGGCCGACAAGAATGGCTCCTGCTGCTGCGACGCGCTCTTAGAGCGGTCGGCCTGCGGATTGATGATCACGTAGGTGAGGTAGAGATCGCTGTCTCGCGCGTAGCGGTAGTAGTCCGCCAGGGCTTTGGCACGGCTCTTGTCATAGGCCTCGAACACGTCAAGCCCCATATACATGCCCGATATGCAAGACGCGACATGATCAGGCGCGCGGCCCAGAAAGCCTGCATGCAACTCCGTCCATGCCTCAAGGCCCCGGCGCCTCGTCTTCAGGTCTTCATAGCTAGTCGGCAACTGCCAGATACGATTTGCGGTGGTGCCAGATTCCGTCTGGAACGTCATCAACTCCCGGTTTTCCGGAGCTGACTGAAAGTCGAACATGCGCGCAACCGAACGGACGGCACCTGCAAAGGCCGGATGGGTCGTGGCGTCTTCGACGAGCCTGCCGTCCAGATAAATCTCGCGTCCGTCCTTGATGCTCGCGGTATGCTGCTCGCCGTTCTTGATCATCGACACGTTTCCTTCGCATGATTTGCGGCACAGATGTCAAGCGACAAGATCTTGTGCCAGTGAGTGGTAGCCACCGCGGAAGAAAATTAACGGCCTGCCCTCTACGAGATTAGCGAAGCGACGAACATGAACTAGAAAAATCAGGTGGTCACCGCCTTCGTACTGGGCATACGGGGCACACTCGAAGTGAGCAATGGCTTGACTCAGCAGCGGGGCACCATTTTCGCCGGGTGAATAATCGCAGCCCGCCCACTTGTCAGATTGCGCCCTTGCGAAACGGTCAGAGAGATCCCGCTGAGAGTGCTCCAAAACACTGATGCCGATGGCGCGCGTATTTGTCCATCTAGGCAATGAAACAGCTGTGCGAGCGATGGAGAACAGCAGGAGTGGCGGTTCAACGGACACCGAGTTCAAGGAGCTCACGGTCATCCCGAACGGGTGCCCTTCTGCGCCGACCCCCGTAACCACGGCAACGCCAGTTGCGAATCGGCTCAGCGCCCGACGGAACTCCTTCGTGTCGACTGGTTTGCTCTCGAAGCTTCCCATGCCACCCTCCACCTACCTTGCTAGGAAAGCTTCCTTTGTTAGCTACTGCATGTCAAGCGGCTATTCTTGCGCCCTAGCGGCACGCGACCTCGGGTTGACCCGTCCGCAATGCTACTGGCCTCCTCTTAGCCGCTGAATTCACTTTGGACTCAGCAGGCTGGATGATGAGGCGCTGGTACGACATGCGGGCAAATTGCCGATGCGCACCTCCACGCTTGCCGAATACTCAATGGAGATTTTTCGAAAAAACTGTAGGGACGCCCCGTGGAGCCGCGATCGTTCGAAGAGCTCATTCCACGGATGCCCCCACAAACTTAAGCCGCAACATTTTCCAGCGGGCCGCCAGCAATCGATCTTACGTAGCGCTGAGATGCGCAAGTTGACGGCGCTGCATTTCTGCAGGACGCGATATTTGCGGCTTGTGAATTTCGCGCTGCCGGTGGTAGCCTTAGCCATATTCTGCGTGCAGACTGGGCAAGGAGGCGAACGATGACGCCGCAAAAGTCGGTTCGAGGCCGCCCGGGGACGGCCGGTTGCAACACGGCGCGGATCTGAGCCAACGGTAAAAAAACCGAAGCGAGCGACGTGCAGTATCCTGGCTCCCGAGATTGAGGGCGCCTGCGTAAAGGCAGATAAAAATTAATGGTTAGTGCCACAAGCGGGAGGTTGTGCGTGACGATAAGGTCTGGAAGAAACTCCGGTAGCTCGCAGCTTTCTCGGTTCAAATCCGGGGCGATGGCATCGTGAGCGGCCCCACCGGCATAATGACCAACGCAGTGTTGGACACACGCTTCCGCTCTGCGCTCGCACGTCTGGCGAAATGCAATCGTCTCAACACATGTACGCGGGAGGCTGACCCCGATCTCGAAATCGCCTCCATTATGAAGGCGCTGGATGGCGGCCCCGCGCTACTCTTCCCCCACGTCCGCGGCCACGAATGCGCCGTCGTAGGAAATCTTCTGAGCAGCCAGGAGAATTGCGAAGGCGCTTTTGGTGCGGACTTCCGCAGCATTCGCGCATTCGTCGAGCGCGCGATCGACAACCCCGTGCCCCCGCGCATCGTAGCCTCCGCGCCCGTGCAGGAAGTCGTGCTGCGCAAGTTTGACATTCGCCAAATTCTGCCCGCGCTCCGTCATGCGCCGGCCGACGGGGGACGCTTCATTACCGCCGGCATCTTGATCGTTCGCGATCCGGAAACAGGTGTGTACAACGCCTCCTATCATAGACTGCAACTGCATGGGCCTGATCGACTCGGCATCAAGCTGGACTTCGGCCGGCACCTGCGTCTTGCCTACGAGCGCGCCAGGGCGCGGGGGGTGAACCTTCCGGTTGCAGTGGTGCTCGGAGCGGATCTGGCGTTACATTTCACTGCTGCCACGATGGGTTCGCAAATGCCCGAGGGCGCGGATGAACTGGCGGTCGCCGGCGGCCTCGCGGGCGCCGCGTTGCCGGTCATAAAGGCCGTATCGCAGGACCTCCTCGTGCCAGCCGAAGCCGAGTTCATGCTCGAGGGCGAAATTCTTACAACGGAAGAAGCGCAGGAGGGGCCCTTCGGCGAGTTCGTTGGCTTCATGGCGGCTGCCGCGCCGGCGCCGGTGCTGAAGATTTCTGCTGTCACGCACCGCCGCAACCCGATCTATCCTGCCATCAACGGCTATGGCCGCGAAACGATAATGCTGCGCAAATATGTTCTTGAGGCGAGCCTCTTAAAGGTCTTGCGCTCCGCGATTCCCATCGTTATCGATGCAGAAATGACTGCCGGCGGTCTTCACCGATTTCACGCCATCGTCCAGGTGAGAAAGCAGATGACCCAGCACGAAGGACTGCAGCGTAATGCAATTATGGCCTCTTTTGGCGCACTCAAGGACCTCGATTACGTGGTCGTCGTCGATGATGACATCGATATTCGTAACCCCCTCGACGTGGAATATGCGCTCGCTACGCGCATGGAGGCGTCAAAGGATCTCATCATTGTTCCAGGCGCGCGCGGTCATGAATACGTTCGAGCCGGCAACAATGGCATCCGTGCCAAGCTGGGCATCGACGCCACGGTTCCGTTCGACGAGCAGGAACGCTTCAAGCGTGTCGTCTTCGCGCCGGTGGAAAGTCCATCGAACCAAGTGACGTCGGATCCCGCAACAGTCAACGATGCGTTAGAAAGGCTCGACGTCAATCTCGGATGAGCCTTCGCTTCGATCGCCGGTTTTGGTGCGGTAATTTTCGCGTGCTCCTTTGTGCGCCGGAGACGCCCTCGCTCGTGGCGGGCAAAGGCCAGGCCAATCGGGTGTATCCGCTGAGACCCGCCGGTGATCCCCGGCTTTTTCCTTCAACAGTCGCGCCTTTGGCCGAGATCGCGTAATTTTCTTTGATCTCTCCTGCGGGTGAAGGCCGGTCCTGTTGATCTGCTGCTTTGCGTCAGGATCGATACCGCGCCGCATCATTTTCGGATTGCCATGAGTTTTGAACGCTGCTTTCGCTATCCATAGCGTGCATGTTCACACTTGCAGCTGGTCTAATGATGGTCATGTGGTCTCGGGGAACTCTGCTCGGCGCGATGTAAGTGGAGTTCTTCGGCTGCAAGGTGACTGATACAACGCTCCTTCTTGCGGAGGATTTCACGAATGCCAAAGGCGCTTGTGCATTGCCCCGAAAACGTAGATGGCCTGTCCTTTCCTTGATATCCGGCTGGGCTGCTGCGCTCCGTTAGCCATTATGTGCTGTGATCGGAGACCGCGTCGAACATGCTCGCCGTCGGTTTCAAGTTTTTGCACTTGGTGTCACTTTGAGCATTGACAGGGCCCCACCGTCAGCTAGCTTTGATAGCTAGGTGAGATAGGCTTCTTGGGAGGTGCGGGACTAGTAGCTGCCGCGAAGCAGCTTGCGGGAACGGCGTTTTGCTCATCTAACAGAAGCGTCACTTTCAGAATGGGCCAGAAAAATGGACTTCAATCTGCCGGACGAAATTCAACAAATAAAGCAGCAGATGCGCCGTTTCGTTGACGAGCAGATTGTTCCCTATGAACGCGACATGCTTGACGGGAGCGATCTCAAGCCAGACGTTCGTCGACGGCTTGAGGCCCAAATGAAGGAAATGGGATACTGGCATATCTCGACGCCCGAGGAGTACGGCGGCTTGGGTCTTGGACTCCTCACGCGGTGCATCTTATGGGAAGTCATGGGGCGCACGATTGCTATTCCAACCAGAAAGCCCCAGATCTTTGGGCCCGATGTAAGTCCAATTCTGTTTCAGCTGAACGCGGAGCAGAAGGAAGAATATTTGCATCCTGTCATCCGAGGCGAAAAGCGGTATTGCTTTGGATTGACGGAGCCGGACGCCGGAAGCGATCCGTCTCGCATCAGAACCACCGCGACGCGTGATGGCGACTACTACATTGTTAATGGGTACAAGCGTTTCATCAGCAATGCGCTTAAGGCCGATTTCATTCAGCTTATGGCGTCGACCGATCGGTCCAAGGGCGCCCGTGGGCTTACTACCTTCCTCGTGGATATGAGCAGCCCCGGCGTAAAAATCATCCGCACGCAGCCCACCATGATGGATGACGACCCCTGCGAAATTGCCTTCGACGACGTTCGGGTGCCGGCTCGCAACCGGGTTGGAGAGGAAGGGGAGGGATTCAAATTCGCACAGGATTGGATAAATGTAGGTCGCCTTCGCCACGGAGCCCGTGCAATCGGCGTGATCGAGCGCTGCCTGGAAATGAGTGTGGATTATGCAAAGCAGCGCGTAACATTCGGAAAGCCGCTTTCGGATCGACAGTCGATCCAGTGGATGCTGGTCGACTGCTACATGGATCTGCAGCAATTAAGGACTCTCGTGTACCAGACTGCCTGGCGCGCCGACCGGCAGGAGGATGTGCGAAACGAGGCCATGATGGTCAAAATCCTGGGTGACCGGATGTCCTTCCAGGCAGCCGACCGGGCGATCCAGATTCATGGTGGTATTGGACTTACGCCGGAGCTGCCGCTCGAGAAATTCTGGCGCGATCAACGAAGCATGATGATCACTGAAGGATCTGAAGAGGTGCTTCGGATGGCGTTGGCGCGCAATGTCATACGTGAGTTCGGCAGGTAATTGGATCAATCCTGAGGAGAGCCAAGATGACCTACCGCTCTGCAGCGACGGCCCTTTGTTGTTTACAGATCGCATTGTCGGCAACTCCGCTCCAAGCAGCGGAATTCTACAATGGGAAGACCGTGACATTTCTGATAAACTACGAAGTCGGCGGATCGACAGATATTGAGGGGAGACTGGTCGCCCGTTATCTGGCGAAGCATATTCCGGGGCACCCCAACTTGATTGTCAGGAACATGGGTGGTGGCGGGGGTCTAACGGCTACGAATTACATGGGCCAGGTCACCCCGAACGATCCAACGCAATTAGCATTCTTCACCTGGAATCCTGTGCAGCAACTACTCGGCGCAGAAGCCCTCAGGGTCAAGTACAACGAGTTCAAGATGGTGGCGGCGTTCCCGCAACCCGTTGTCGTCTACATCCGCAAAGATGTCCCGCCTGGAATCGAAAAACCAGCCGACATTGTCAAAGCCAAATCGTTCTACGCGGCTGGCTTCAACCCCCTCAGCCACGGGTACCTGCGCCAGCTCTTGTCGCTGGATATACTCGGGGTGAAAAACACACCCATCGCCGGCTACCGCGGCAACAACGACGTCGAATTGGCGATCCAACGCGGCGAGGCACAGTTGTCGAACAATTCGTTGCCGGGCTACCGTGGAACCGTCGAGCCGATTCTTGTCAAGACCGGGATTGTCCTCCCGCTCTACCAGTTCGATACGCAGGCGGCTGATGGGTCCTTCCAGGGAAGTGCAGCGCTGCCGGAGGTGCCGACCTTTCTCGACGTTTACAAACAGTTGCACGGCAAGACCGCCATGCCCAGCGGGCCACGATGGGATACACTCGTGATGATCAGCAACATCATGGACTCCATGTACCGCGCAGTATTCCTTCCTCCTGGTGTGCCCAATGAAGCTGTTGCAGACATGCGCGCTGCTTTTGCCAGCCTTGCCAGCGACCCCGAGTTCCTTGAGACGTACAGCACGTTGATCGGCGGAGCGAAGCCGTCCATCCTGCCCGGCGAACGCGCCCAGACCATCATCGCCGGTCTGGCCGATGTCGATCCGAAGATCACCGATTTCTTGAAGCTCTACGTTCAGGAAAAGACGTTGGCGAAATAGGATTGTTCGAATCGTTGGAGGCTCGCGGGTTGTCAAAATGCTGGAACAGATGCGCACGATCGACGGATTCCGCCACAGCTGGCTCGAGGCGGGCGATGGCGAGGCTGTCGTGGTCATTCATGGGATCGGCAGTCACGCGCGGGCCTTCGAGGCGCAGGCCAAAGCCTTGTCCGAGCGCTACACGCTGTTCGTTTGGAATCTCCCGGGCTACGGCGAGACCGAAGCCTTCGCGCAGCATCGTCCAACCGAATATGATTACGGGGATAAACTCCACGCATTCCTCGACGGCAACTTCGTGGAGCGGGCGCATTTTGTAGGGCATTCATTGGGCGCGATCGTAATCTGCGCTATGCTGTCGAGCTGGAGGGGCCGCGCGTTGAGTTTCACGCTCCTTCAACCGGTACGGGGCTTCGCTCATCTCGACGAAGCACGTCGAGCCGACGTGCAGAACAGCCGAGTTGAGGAATTGAGCAACCTGGGAATGGTGGCGTTCTCGCGCCGTCGCGGCCCGGCGGTGCTCGGGCCGGAGGCAACGCCAGCGATGGTACGTTCACATTTGGCATTCATGATGCAGATCCCCGAGGCGGCCTACCTTCAAGCTTGGGGAATGATGTGCCGAACAGATCTGTTCAAGCTGGTCGACGTCGTCTCCTGCCCGGTTCAAATTATCTGCGGCGGCGAGGACAAGGTTTCCGCGCCGGCCATGTGTCGGGATTTGGCATGCCTCCTCCCTTGCGCTGAGTTCACGATCCTGCCAGGCGTCGGACATTCGGCAGCGATTGAAAGCCCAGACAGGCTGGCCGCGGAACTTGCAGCGTTCATTGACCATAGTGCGAAAGACGCAAATCGATGACCGAGCGGACCGGCGGGCAGGTCTTGGCCGATCAACTCCAGGCTCAGGGTGTTGAGACGGTCTTCTGCGTGCCCGGCGAAAGCTATTTAGCGCTTTTGGATGGACTGCGAGACACAACGATTCGCACCATAGTTTGCCGCCATGAGGCTGGCGCTGGGATGATGGCCGAGGCCGATGCGAAACTCACCGGACGAACGGCGGTCGTATGCGTTTCGCGCGGGCCCGGAGCAACCAACGTTGCGCATGCGGTGCACATTGCGGAGCAGGATTCAACGCCCCTGCTCGTCATCGTTGGACAAGTCAATCGCGGCTTCCGCGGGCGTGGAGCCTCACAAGAAATCGACTGCGACGGCCTGTTCGGCGGCATGGCGAAATGTATCACAGAGATTCGCGATCCTGCCCGAATCCCGGAGGCAGTACGTCACGCTTTTCATGTATCGATGCAGGGCCGCCCCGGTGCTGTCGTGTTGGCCGTCCCGGAGGACATGCTTTACGAGAAAGTGAGTATATCGGACGCAGTGGCCGCAAGCATTCCAGATCCCTGGCCCAGCCCCGCGGATCGGGATGGCCTTCGCCGCCTAATGGCGCAGTCGGAACGTCCGCTTGCGATACTAGGCGGGTCCAGGTGGTCCCCTGAAGCGAGCAAAGCTATTCAGCGGTTCATGGAGGCATGGAGCATTCCGGTGACCTGCAGCTTTCGGCGGCAGATGCTGTACGATGCGCGTACTCTCAACTACGTTGGGGAATTCGGGCACCGCCCCAACCCTGATCTTATCAAGCTTGCGAACGAATCCGATCTCGTGCTCCTCGTCGGCGGGCGCCTGAACGACGTCCCAAGTCTCGATTACACGCTTTTAGCCGATGCGCCGGGAAACCGCAGGGTCATTCACGTGCACCCTGATGGAGCCGAACTGGGGCGTGTTTACCAAGCGGATCTGGCCATCGCATGCTCGCCACATGCCTTCGCTGCCTCGATCGACGGAATTTTGCCTGATGCTCCGAGGCGGAAACGGCGTGTCGAGCAGGCGCGTCAATCTTATGTCGCTTGGTCAGGGGCTGTTCCACGTTCGCCGGGTCGTCTCCAGATGGGCGAGATCATGCGCTTCCTGCGTGAGGCGCTGCCTCCGGACGCGATACTGACCAATGGCGCGGGAAACTACGCCACTTGGCCGCAACGGTTCTATCGGTATTCTGGCTTTGGCACCCAACTCGCTCCAGTCAGCGGGAGCATGGGATACGGCGTTCCCGCCGCAATTGCGGCTAAGCTCCGGTATCCCGAGCGAACGGTTGTGGCATTCGCAGGTGACGGCTGCTTTCAGATGACCGGCCAGGAGTTCGCAACTGCGGTTCAGTACGACATCCCCATCATTGTAGTCGTGATCGACAATCGCATGCTGGGTTCGATCAGAATGCATCAGGAACAACGGTTTCCCGGCCGAGAGTTCGCGACTGCTCTTACACGCCTTGATTTCTCTCGCCTCGCTGAAGCCTACGGCGGGATCGGCGAGACGGTAGAAACTGCAGGAGAGTTCGAAGCAGCCTTCCTGCGAGCTCTTGCAAGCGGTCGTCCAACAATTCTGCATTGCCACTTGAGCCCTGAGGCATTGACGGTGAACGCGACGCTGAGGGAGATTCGCGAGCGAGCCATGCGCGCTCGCAACATGGAACGCTAGAGTCCGTTTGGCTACCGTTGCGAGCCCTGTACATACTCGCGTTGATATCGGTGGGACAGCGTGTGGATGTGGCGCGGAGCCGACGCGGCGGTCGTCACATCGATCAATGGCTTGCTGATGGCGTCCACGTGATCGGGCGGAGGTCCTCCCAATCACACTCAACCGCAAATGTACTCTTCGCCGGCCCCAACGGCGGCGGTCGTCGCTTCGCTGCTTGAGAAACTGCGGATCGACGAGGCCGAGGTTGCAAATAATTACCGGCCAAATTTCTCCGCAACAGCAGGTCACTCATGGATCGGTGTTCGGCGCCACATCTCCACTTGCCAACCCTAGAGAGCGGCCGTACCCTGTTCTCAAGGCGACGTATCTGTGCGCAAGGCGCACAATAATTTTGCCAGGCAGCTGCGCCGAACGTGCAGCGCAAGGGAGGGATCTGGGGATGCTTGGTCGAGCAGATCTGCAGTTTCGTAAGTGCGCCCCGGTGTTTCGCCCTTCCTCAGTGGTTCTCGTGGGCGCCTCTGAACAAGGTGGGGGCGGCTGGTCGCAGCGGGTCTTTGACAACCTTGCACAGAGCGGATCGACCACGCGGCTCTACTTGATCAATCCACGGCGTGAAGAACTTTGGGGCCGACGTTGTTATCCGGACTTCGCTTCCCTACCCGAGCAAGTGGACCTCGCGATCACCATCATCCGGGCGGAATTAATTCCAGAGACGCTTGAAGCTGGGGTTGCTCACGGGCTGAAGGGAGCAATCATCTTCGCGTCTCAGTTCGGCGAGGGCGGCGACGCTGAGGGCGCGAAGCGAGCCGAACGTCTTCGATCGCTCAGCGCGACATATGACCTTCGCATCTGCGGGCCTAATTGCATGGGTACGCTGGCGATAAGAGAAGGGAACCTGTTCTACCCTTCGGCACGAGTCCGCGGTCTTCCCGCTGGACCGGTCGGAGTCATCTTCCAGAGCGGTGGTACCTTTATGTATTGGCTTCGCCAAGGCGCGGTGCGGGGCCTGGGATTCAGCTACGCCGCATCCAGCGGAAACGAACTCGACCTTGATCTTGCGGACTATATCAACTTCATGGTGGAGGATGAATCAACGCGCGTGATCGCGTGCATGGTCGAAGGTATCCGGCGCCCCGCCGCGTTCATGGCGGCGGCATCAAAAGCCCTTGCGGCCGGCAAGCCCATCCTCATTGTCAAAATCGGGAGAAGCCAGCGAGGGGCGGAACAAGCCCATACTCACACAGGCGCCTTGGCGGGCGACGACGTTGTCTTCGACGCGACTTGCCGGCGATATGGCATCATTCGATGCCATTCGCTGGATGACATGATCGAACAAACGCTGGCCTTCAGCGCTGGTCGTTTACCACGGGGGCGTCGCGTCGCAATGGCGTGCTATTCTGGCGGCGGCAAGGGCCTTTTCCTCGATTACGCTGATGAGAACGGCATTGTAATGCCGCAATTTTCACCGGAGACTTCGGCCTTGCTGGCCACACAGCTCGATGTCGGCTTGTCACCGGACAACCCTCTCGACACGGGGGCAGGGCCGGCAACCATGCCACAACGATTTGCCGACATCTGTAAGAACATCGTGTCGGATCCTGGAATCGACATTCTTGCGTTGCAAGCGCAGCTGCCTGAGGGAGACGTTGACAGCGTTGACGCAAGCGCGCTTCGAAGTTTGTCCGACTCGACCGACAAGACACTGATCGCCTTCGGACGACTTTCCCAGAACGTCAATGAAATTGGGCGAACCTTTCAAGCCGAAGCAGGAATTCCGTTTCTGCAAGGCCTGCCGGAAGTGTGTCGCGCGTTGAACTCACTTGCATTCTATGGAGAGGCGGTCCGCCGGGGCGAACCCGACCCGCTGCCAGCCGGCGCCGATCCACTTGCCGAGGAAGTGCTGCTGCAGCGGCTAAGGGAAATTGGTGTAGAAATCCCGCGATCTGCCCACGGCAACACGCCTGAGCAAGCCTCCGAACTGGCTGCCGAGATTGGCTTCCCGGTCGCACTTAAAATCATATCCCCGCACGCAAGCCACAAGACGGAAGTTGGTGGCGTGGCTCTTAGATTGCCGGATCGGGACGCTGTCCGTTTGGCAGCGCACGATATGGCACAACGGCTAGCTACGATTGAGCCGACCGCAGTTGTATCCGGTTTTTTGATCCAGGAGATGATTGACGGGCTTGAGGTTCTTGTCGGCTTCCGTGACGATCCCGACTACGGCCCGTACGTTGTCTTTGGTTTGGGCGGCACACTGGTGGAAGCGATCGGAGATGTGGCAATACGTTTGCTGCCTATCACCGACTCAGACGTGCTTTCAATGATCGGCCAGCTGCGGGGACGAGCATTGTTCGGCTCCTTCCGCGGAAAGGCTCAGCCAGATGTACTCGCGCTGCGTGACGCCGTCTGCGCCGCCTCACATTTCTTTTTGAAACATCGCGCGTCGCTCTCGGATCTGGAAATCAATCCGCTGATCGTTCGAGAAGAGGGAAAAGGTGTTCGTGCGGTAGACATACGTGCTGTGTGGAAGTAGGCGGCACGCACAACCAAGCAATCCAAGACAAAGATCGAGGCGGGACTTGGGTCACGATGCCCTACTGATAATCACGAACCGCCTTTAAGTCGCATGACACCGTGGCGAAAATAATACAACGCTAAAGGGGTATCCGATGAAGAGCTTGCTCGCGAGAATTGCTGGCGCCGCATTTGCTTTGACACTCTCCATCTCCGCAGCTCCGGCGGAGTACTTCTCCGGTAAGACTATCAAAATACTCGTGAACTTCCCGGCGGGCGGACCTTCCGACATCGAAGCGCGGGTAATCGCGCAGTATTTGGGCAAGCACATTCCAGGAAATCCAACTGTCCTCACCGTCAACATGGGCGGCGGCGGCGGATTGATAGCTACGAATTATATGGGAGAGATTGTTCCGAACGATTCCACGCAGGTCTCTTTCTTCACTTGGAACCCGATGACACAGATCCTGGCAGATCCCGGGCTTCGTGTCCCCTACCACAAGTTCCGCATGATCGCGGGCTTCAAGCAGCCTGCGGTCGTCTACATACGTCGGGATGTAAAACCTGGGCTCAAGCAACCATCTGACCTGCTCGGATCAGAGCCGTTTATCGTAGGTGCGCTTGCCCCCAACACTCATACGACGCTGCGTTCGGCACTCGCGTTTGACCTGCTTGGCCTTAAATACAGGATGGTCACCGGCTATCCAGGTCTCAAGGAAGTAGAGTTGGCAGTGATGAAGGGGGAAGTGCAGGCAGCAAGCACGTCCCTTGCGGGGTACACCAGTTCGATAGAGCCGACCATGGTCAAGGAAGGCATAGTGTTACCCGTATTTCAGTACGACGTGGAAAATCCGGCCGGTCGTTTCGCGCGTAGCGAAGCGCTCCCAAACCTGCCGACGTTCCTGGATCTCTACAGGAGGAAAAATGGTGCGAACCAGATGCCCTCGGGTGAGAAATGGGATGCACTTCGCCTGATAAGTTCAATTATGGATAATCTCTACAGGGTCGTCCTAATGCCACCGAATGCTTCGGACGAAGCAGTTGCAGAAATGCGCCGAGCTTTCATCTCGTTGCATTCTGATCCTGAATTCACAGCTGACTACACTCGGCGTGTCGGCGCCACGCCCATTATCCTCGGCGGCGAGCAGGCTGAGCAAGTGGTTTATCAGCTGCGCGATACGGACCCCTCCATAGCCGCTTTTCTGGCGCGGTACGTTAAGGAGCTGACCGGAAATTAGCAGTGTCGCATGGCTTGGGGAATGGTCACTTGCATTGGCTAACGTCGGGCAGTGATCAATTTGTAGTTGGTGGCTGAGTGCGTTTGGAAATGAAGATAACCCAAGAGGGAGTTCAGCGATGGCCGAATATAAGTATGAAAACGTAAAGGTTGAGATCAGAGACGGGCTCGCTTGGGTCATTTTGAACAGACCTGAGAAACGCAATGCAATGAGCCCGGCGCTGCACTACGATATGGACGACGCATTGGCTCGTCTCGAAACGGATCCGGAGGCAGCCGTCGTGATCATTCGCGGCGCCGGCGGCAACTTTAGCGCCGGCCAGGATCTGAAAAAATTCTTCCGTGAGTTGGATACAAATCCGGCCGAGAAAAAAAAGGCGGCTGAAGCTGCTAATCGCTGGCGCTGGGAGCGTATCTACAACTTCCGGAAGCCCACCATCGCGATGGTCGAGGGTTACTGCGTGGGCGGAGCGTTCATGCAGCTGCTCGCGTGCGACTTCGCGATAGCGGCGGAAGATGCAACATTCTCTTTGTCAGAAGTGAATTGGGGAATCTTGCCCGGGGCGTTGGTTGCGAAGGTCGTGTCCGACTCGGTCCTGCCTCGGCACGCGCTGTATTATGCTTGCCTTGGTGAAGCCTTCGACGGACATGAGGCTGCCCGTATTGGAATGATCAACTTCGCGGTTCCGAAGGACCGACTGGAGAAAGCGATAGAAGATTTGGCTGAAAAGCTGATGAAGAAAAGTCCCGAAGTGCTTCGGGCAACCAAGCAGGCGATGCGACACGTCCGCACGATGGATTTCGGGCAGGCATACGACTACCTGGCGGAAAAGGGCAAGGCGATTCGCGCGAACGATAAGGAAGATTCCTATAATACTGGCCTGCGTCAGTTCCTTGACGAGAAAGGCTACAAGCCGACGTTCGAAGCATTCAAGCGAGGCACCCTGATCGGCGGCAAAGCCACGTCTGATCCGAAGTAAGGACCATCTGATAGGCGAAACAAAGCTGGAGAACGCAGAGGCACGGATCCCTGTTGCCGCCGGCGCCTCCAGTTCGCTTACCCTGAAAAATTCCATGGCATGCGCTCTGGTTCAGACGCTGACCGGGACCAGATCCATGTCCAGTGCTTTGCTAAGCTGCTTCGCCGTTTCGTTGAGTATAGGCAGGTATTTCTCCGCGACATGCACTGGATCGACGATCCTCGGGCTGACGTTGAGATTGACGGCAGCCTTTACCTTCCCTTTAGCATCGAAGATAGGAACCGCAATTGCAGTCACGCCTACTTTCGTCTCGTCCTTGCAACCATACCATCCGCGGCGTCGCTCGCTTTCCAGCACTGACCGAAGCTGTTCAGAGTTCGTGATCGTAAAATCCGTGAGCGGGTCGAATTTTACTTTCGCCATGTAGTTGGAGATTTCTTCGTCCGGAAGATTTGCGAGGATCGCCCGCCCCAACGACACCGCATAAGCGGGGTGCCGCAAGCCAATGCTTCCAACCAATCGGATCCGCTGCTCAGTCATCGCGCGCGCGACAAAGACGATCTCCCCGCCGTCCATCACCCCGACGCAGGAGGACCCTTCGCACTGACGAGCCACCTCCGAAAGGTAGGGATTAGCCAACTCTTGGAAGTCCATCGACGACAAGTAAGCAAACCCGAGTTCCAGCACCTTGGCGCGAAGATAATATCGGTCGTCCAGAAGCCCAACGTAGCCCAGTACCTCCAGCGTCTTCAGGAATCGACGCGCTGCGGCGCGTGAGATGTTCGCTGCGGTCGCCACTTGGCTCAGCTTCATACTCCGAGCTCCTGGACCGAAGGTTCGTATCACCGAAAGTCCCCGGTCAAGAGAGGTTACAAACCAGCGATGATCGTCCATGGAGATGCTTTTCTCTTGTATGACTTGCCAGTGAATATAAGCTACCCGCGTGTTGACCTACTCGTGCGCATAGCGCACGTCAAGAGCGTGAAGTCTGCCAGGCGAAAAGTTCGAATTATTGAATGAGCGTTGGCGGCGAAGCTGCGTGACACCTTACAGCGTCACGTGGCAGCGCCGACGGCGCACTTGCGCTCCCGTAGGGTGAACCGTGCAAAGGATTCGTGCGCTAATCCGTTAGTCATCGCGTGCGTGTAGCTGAAGTTTTCTCGCGATTCTTCCGCAAACAGATCTCCTGCAGAAACTTCGCCGCGAGGCCGATCAACAAAAGATATCAGACGTCGTTTACGAGCAACCGCTTCCTCGGAGTCCAATCATGCCAGTGCTCTGCCAAAAAGACGGTCATGTTGCAACGATAACTCTTAGCCGGCCAGAGGCCAGAAACGCCTGGGCGGACGACTTCACGTCCGGACTTGTCGATCACTTGAAAAATTTGGAAGACGACGAAGATGTCTGGTGTGTCATTCTTACAGGCGACGAGGCGGGCGGAGCCTTTTCTGCTGGAGCGGACATGAAGCGGACGGACACGCACGTCGTGAATTCTACAAGTGATTTCATTCGTAATTTGCCGAAGCGCAAAAACCATCCGGTGACCGCACTGGCTGCGTTTCCGAAGCCGATTGTCGCCGCCGTGAATGGTTACGCTGTCGGAATCGGATGCATCCTTACGTATTGCTGTGACTTGATCGTCGCTTCGGATCGCGCCGAATGGCGCCTGCCGCAGTCGCGACTCGGCATTGTGCCGGCGCATGGCGGGTCCGTCCGGCTCGCACGCTGGGTCGGAAAGGGGACGGCTATGCGGCTGGCGCTGGGCTTCCCCCTGAAGGCGGAGGAAGCCTTGAGGGTCGGATTGGCGCAATGGCTAGTGCCTCATGATGAGCTAATGGGACAGGCAATGGAAATTGCCCAGCAAATAGCTAGTCAGCCGCCGCTTACCACTCGGCTCGTAAAAGAATCGCTCAATCTCGGGTTGGAAATGCCCAGCGCCGATCTTGCAGCGCACTTGGATATGTATCGGTTCTTTGCTCTCGAGGCGACAGAGGACAAGAAAGAAGGACATGCAGCTGCCCGCGAAAAGCGGAAGCCGCATTTCAAGGGGCGCTGACCGGACCTGGTGCCCGACCTGCGAACACTCGTAAGGCATTCTTGGACCAAGCAACTCCGCTCAACCGACGGGTGTCACCTTGAACCTGGGAAGCCTCGCCCTTAGCATGCACCCGCAGACCTCGTCGCCAGCAAGTCAGCGTTATTTTCGCAGCTCGAACTGAACAGGCTCTCTAAACCGCAACGCTTGCACGACCCCGAGGGGTGCGCGATAGAATTTTGGATCGCTGAGAGGTGTGCCTGTGGCAGTGTTGCTTCGGAACAATGTGGAAGTGCGAGGCGGCGGACAGCGCGCGATGGTCTTCGCGCATGGATTCGGCTGCGACAAAACCATGTGGCGCTTTGTTTCTCCTGAATTCGAAAGCGACTTCCAGGTTGTTCTGTTCGACCACATCGGTGCGGGTGGATCTGACTTGTCCGCGTATGACGACGCCCGGCACTCCACGCTCGACGGCTACGCAGACGACCTGATCGAAATATGTCAGGAGCTGAAGCTGATCGACGCGGTTTTCGTGGGTCACTCCGTGAGCGCAATGATCGGGGTCCTTGCTGCGCGAAAAGCCCCTGACCTGTTCAGTGATATCATCCTCGTGGGACCCTCGCCGCGCTATATCGACGATGAAGGGTATGTTGGCGGCTTCAAGGAATCCCAAATATCTGAGCTCCTCGCCTTTCTTGACGCCAATCACATGGGATGGTCGCAAGCGATGGCTCCCGCGATCATGGGCAACTCGGACCGGCCTGAGCTTGGAGAAGAATTGACGAACAGCTTCTGTCGAACTGATCCCGAGATTGCGAAGAAGTTTGCGCGAGTGACTTTTCTCTCGGATAATCGGTCGGACCTGAAAGGCCTGCAGACGAAAGCTTTGATCTTGCAATGTTCAGAGGACGTTATCGCGCCTGTTTCGGTTGGCCGCTACGTTCATGCGCAGCTGCCGAACAGCACATTTGTCATCTTGAATGCGACGGGTCATTGCCCAAATCTAAGCGCACCCGATGAAACGACCAAGGCCATCAAAGGTTATTTGCGAGTCTAGCGTTGTCCGATCCAGCACAGAATACGCAAAGCGAAGATGACGTTGACGACTTGTTCGAATATGCGCCCTGCGGATACTTGTCGGCTAAACCCTCGGGCCGCATCGGACGCGCAAACCAAACCGTGGCGTCCTGGTTGCACTATTCACCAGATGAGATGAAGGACCGGCACTTTCACGATTTCCTGAACATTGCCGGAAAGATCTACTATGAAACGCATTTCGCTCCGCTATTAAGAATTCAGGGGTTCTTCAACGAGGTCGCGCTCGAACTCGTGCGAAAAGACGGCTCGACGTTTCCCGTGCTCGTCAATGCGGTCGAGCGTCGAAGCGACGCTGGCGAGGTGCGGTTTATCCGTATCACGGTGTTTAGTGCGGTCGACCGGCGGAGATACGAAGAGGAGTTGCTTACGGCGCGCAGGCTCGCCGAGCTCTCGGCGTCGCAAGTGAGGCAGCTGAATGCGGATCTCGAAGCCCGAGTAGCTGACGAGCTCGAAAGGCGCGTGCAGGCGGAAGAGGCGCTGCGCCAGGCACAGAAGATGGAAGCCATCGGCCAGTTGACGGGCGGTGTAGCGCACGACTTCAACAATCTTCTTACGATCATCATCGGCGGCCTCGATACGATCAAGAAACACACATCGGTGCTTCCCCAAAGCCCCACGACAGACCGCATCCAACGCGCCACTAAAATGGCGACGCATGGGGCGGAGCGCGCCGCGACTCTCACTGCTCGTCTTCTCGCATTCTCCCGAAGGCAGCCGCTGGATCCAAGGCCCATAGACGCGGGCAACCTCATCACCAACTTAGCGGATCTGCTACAGCGAACCCTTGGCGAGAAGGTCTCGATCGAGACGGTTCGCGGGGCAGGTCTGTGGCGCACCCTAACCGATCCGGGCGAACTGGAAAACGCACTCGTCAATCTCGCTGTCAACGCGCGCGATGCGATGCCCGATGGCGGCAGGCTGACGATCGAGACTTCTAACGCCTATCTCGACGAAAGTTACGTCAACTCCGTCGCCGAGCCGGTTGAGCCGGGGCAATACGTGCTCATTGCAATCTCAGACACGGGAATCGGAATGGATGCGCAAACGCTCAACCGCGTGTTCGAGCCCTTCTTCACCACGAAGGCCGTCGGAAAAGGAACCGGGCTCGGCCTGAGCCAAGTCTATGGCTTTGTGCGGCAAACCGGCGGACACATCAGCGTCTACAGCGAAGTCGGGATTGGAACGAGCATCAAGATTTATCTGCCGCGTCTGTTGGATGAGCGTGGCGCGGTGTTCGAGCGTTCAGAACGCGAATCCTCTGAGGTGCGTGGCGGGAATGAGAAGATCCTGCTTGTCGAGGATGATCCGGACCTAAGGGAGTTCAGCTCTGGCGTGCTGAAGGAACTAGGATACGACGTGTGGGTCGCCGCCGACGCTTCGATAGCCCTTGAGATGCTCTCGCAAAGCGGACAGCCTGATTTGCTTTTCACAGATGTCGTGCTCACAGGGGCGATGAACGGCAGAGAGCTTGCCGGGGAAGCCGGTCGCCGCTGGCCCACTTTAAAAGTTCTCTACACGACGGGCTATTCAAGAAATGCTATCGTTCACAATGGCCGCTTGGACCCGGGCGTAAATCTGATCGGGAAGCCATTCAATGTCGAAGAACTCTCCATGAAGGTTCGAAGCATTCTCGACAGCTAGCACCTTCCCGGCGAGCCAACTTTTGGTGAGGCGCCGATCAGCCTGCGATCTTCGCCCGCGAGGGCATGCGCGAATTTCAGGAACTAACTGACAAGGCATTCCGTGACCTGCTCGTCAGGCGTGGTCGTCCCGTTGGGCTGAAGGGTCAGCTCAAGCCAAGGCAGATAGCGCAGTCTGCCTATGAGTCAAAGGGCAGATCGGCACCGAGGCAAAGGCGAAGTGCTTGATCCTCCGCGTTCAACGACGAGAGGCTTTCCGAACCCACTGCGCCAGGACTGCGGCGATCTTATCGGCGCCATGCGCCGAGGGATGGATCGGATCGAAGAAGTCTGCCGGCTCCCGGCAGATCGCCCGCAGGTCGATCACCTCCAGACCGCAGCTTCGGGCCTCAGACAGGATGGCCGTGTTGACCATGTGCAGGGCCGCGGAGCCAAGCTGCCGCAGCACCGGATCGTCGACGGGTGGTTCATAGATCGTGCAGAGTGCGGCAGGCAGCCCGCGTGCGGCGATCGCCCGGCACATCTCGCCGTATTGGCCATTGAACTCCTTCAACAGGCCCGCCGCCTCCCCGAGCCGTGCGAGCATGTTGCCGGTACCGCCCCTCAGCCGCCGCCCCAGGTCGAGGAGGTCGTTGCCCCCGGCGCTGACCACGATGTGCGTCGTGCGCCCTGGCAGGCGCGCGAGCTGGCGGGGCACGTCTGCCAGGCGGCTTCCCGAGACGGCCAGCAGCGTGGCCCGGCACCCGAGCACCTTCACCAGGCGATCCGCCATATCCGGCTGTCCGTGCAGGTAGGGACGGCTGTCGAAGATCGAGTCCCCGAGCAGCGCGACGTCGGTCTCGTGCATAGGGTTCACCGGCGGCGCTCCAGGATCACGCGTGCTGCGCGATCTCCTGGTACAGGTGCGCTGCCGTCGTGGTCGCGATGGAGATGGAGCGAGGGCTTGTCGAGCCTTTCGTGCACGTCCTTGAGCTCGTCGGCCGCCGCGAAGCCCGGCGCGAAGAATGGGCCGTATATAGTGCGCAGCGTGCGCACGAGCGTGTTGCTGTGCTTCCGGCTGATTTGGCCGTTCTTGTCGCGATGGCGGTCCGAAAAGGTCATGCTTGCCTCCCTTGCGAGGAGAACGGCGCGCTGCCCCTGCAGGTTCACTCGTGCACCTTGGACGTAGCTGCGTCGGGGGCCGCCGATGGGATCAGAGCGGGACATCCGTCGCGAATGCTCACAGTCGGGGCAGAACTGAGTGGGACCACTCAGCCGATCTGCGTTCCGGATCGTATTTCGGCCTTCGCGTAGGCTGGCGCAAGGGGAGTGCTGAATCCAACCGAGCGACTGGTGGAAATCCGATCAGCTCGACGGAACGGGCGCCGCAGTGAAGGTCTGACGTCGGCCTGTTGCCGTTATTGGTGCGCATGCCACAGGTCAGAGCGTTCGCAGTGGGGCAAAAGAGGTCGCTCGGCACAGTCCGCTCCGCGCTATCGAACCCTTAAAAAATCGCCGGCAATTGGTCCCTGACGGGCGGTGAGTGACATCCCGTCTCCCTCGAACGTGATCTTCTCGTCCGAGATCAGGATCGATGCATCCTTGTGATCGGTGAGTGTGTACTTGGCGCCAGTCTTCGTCAGGGCACCACTCTCCTGGGCGATGAAGCCATCCGGGAACGGACGGGAGCGATACGCGTCGGGCATCCAGCTACCATACCAGTCCAGCCATGGCGCTCCGTTGCGGGTAACCAGCACGAGCGTGATACCTTCATGGTCAAATGCCTTGCCGTAACTCGTATATACCTTGGGATCAGCCCACGAGTTCAGCTGGTCGATGCGTTCGCGGACGGTTGCAAGGCACGCTTTCACGTCGGGCAGGCAGCTCGGAAGCGACCGAAGCCAGACACGCTCCGAATCCTTCACGAACTCCGGGATTGGAAAATCGTGCGATCGCTTCTGGTAAACGCGGGAGAGCTCCTCGTCCGCACGCCCGAGCGCGGCATCCGAGCAAATCTTCTTCTCGATTGGCATCTTTGCCTTCGCGCAATCGAAGCTTGCCGCGTTTGCGGGAGCGTGCAGGCAAATCGCGGCTATAAGGCCGAGGGGAAACATGAATCGCATGGGCAACCCTTTGAAGCGCTGTTCATCCTACGTCTTAGCATGCCCACCAGCACAGCAGTACTCAGCCTTGGGTTTGAAGCTGGCTCAACCAGATGGGTGAGCATTTCATGAGGACACGCCAGAAGTGGGTGATGAGGGCGACAGCGCCAAGGGGATACTGTGTCCACCATGCCTTCATGCGCTTTGCAGCCGTGACCAGCGTCTTGTCAACGGCCTCGTTCTCATCAGCAGGAAGATGCACGCACCGACGAGAGGACCGACAAGGGTCCCCTTGCCTCCGAGCACGACCATGCTGCAGAAAAGCAGAAATCGAGGCCGTAGAGGCTGGGCCGCAGCAATCCGTCAATTCCATCGGAATCGCCGGTCAGTGGACGCCATTGGATCGCGCCTGACTAAAGGAGCTGCGAGAGGGCAAGCGTCACCATGACGAAGCTGACGCCGCCGAGCCTAACGCAGAACGCGCCGACAAGAGCGGGCGCGGGTGCGGCGGTAGCGGCGCCCAACTGCTGCACCTGAGCTTTCTAGGCGGATTAATCCGATTTCAAAATCGTTAAGTGACAAGAAATTCGACGTAATATAGAAGCCCTTTGGCATAAAGCATGGAGGTGGCATGAGAACTATTGGCAGCGTTCTAGATGAACGCGGAGGCATTGCGTCGGGGTTTGATTTTCTTCGTATCGCACTTTCGCTTTCGATTTTGGGCACGCATTCAGCTCTCATAGTGCTGGGAAACGACGGTATTTTCCAATCAGGCGTCGGCCGAGCGTTCCACTCAGCGCTCGTGCCAATGTTTTTCGCACTCAGCGGCTTCCTGATCACCGGAAGTGCAATGCGTTTGAAGCTCCGCGACTTCTTGTTGAACAGGGGCATGCGAATTCTGCCTGCGCTCGCGATGGACATCATGATCTCGGCAATGATTTTGGGACCCCTTCTTACCAGCGCATCGCTACATGAATACTTTACCGCTTATGAGTTTCGCGCCTACTTCGCTAATGTCTTCGGCATAATCCACTATGTATTGCCTGGCGTCTTCGAAGCGACGCCCTTTCCACAAACGGTCAACGGATCTTTATGGACGGTTCCGTTCGAACTTGGCTGTTATGCGATCATATCGACGCTTATCGTAAGCGGTTCGATCAAGCGGACGCCGTTGTTCATTTGCGTTGCAAGCACGTTCATGATCACAGTCTTTTGGCTCAGGTACACGGGCTTCAACCCCCTGGACGCCTCGGGATTCGCAATCTTTCAGGCCGCAGCGTTCAAATCAGCCATCCATCATTTCACGTGGCCCGAACGATCCCTGCTGTACATCTATTTTGTTACCGGTTCGCTCGCCTACGTGCTCCGGCATCGAATACCAATGAACTCAACTTGTGCTGCGGTGGCAGCCCTTACCATTACAGCGGTTTACCTATTCCCAGACACCCTGGGCGATGACATCGCCCTTCCGGCGCTCGTTTATCTAACTGTGGCCATCGGGGCGTCGGACATCCCCGCCATTCCTCTCTACTCCGGCGGAGATTATTCTTACGGGATCTACCTTTATGGGTTTCCCCTGCAGCAATCGCTTGTCCAGATATTTCCTGGGCGGTTCACTCCAATGACGCATTTCATGGCTTCCATAATACTGGTCACGGCCTTCGCCATGGCTTCGTGGCATCTGTTTGAGAAGCCCATCCTGCGGGTTCGCCGCAAGTTTAGCTTCACGGCGCGCCAAACGGTAGAAGGCGGCACGGTGCACGTCGCCAGCTCGCACTGATGGACTCTGGCTTGGGACCGTCACGCATCCGGATAGCGGCCATGCCATTTCGGCAGGGTGCCGAGCAAGCCGTGCGCGCTTGCTCCGCACGTTTTGTGTGATCCTCTATCGCCGTTGACACCGCATCCGGCATCGCGTCTGATCCTGACACGGCTCGGAAGAAGCCGATATCGAACAAGATTTTGGGAGGATCAGCATGGCCCGGATCAGCAGACGGACATTCGTCGCGTCTAGTTTGGCTTCAATTGGTTCCTCGCGTCTCGCGCTTGCTCAGGGCAAAGGAGCCGATCGCGTCACGTTGGGCATCGTGAACACCATCAGCGATGCACCTTTCTTCATCGCCGACGCGAAGGGTTACTTCCGCGATGTCGGCCTTGATGTGGACATCGCGGATTTTCCATCGGGTGCGAAGATGATCGCGTCGCTGGGCACCGGGCAGCTCGACGTCAGCGGCGGGGCTGTTTCCGCAGGCCTGTACAATGCTGCGGAGCGAGGCATTCCCGTCAGGATCGTGGCAGACAAGGCGCGAAATGCACTAAAATATGGTTTTGAATCCATTCTCGTGCGTCAGGACCTCATGGACACGGGGCGCTTTGCGGATTTCAAGGACCTCAAGGGGCTCAAGGTGGCTATACCCGCGATCGGAAGTGCCGGCGAGCAATCGATCCTGAACGAAGCCATGAAGCGCGGCGGTCTCGCGTTCACGGATTGCGAGCGCGTGTATCTCAGCACTGGAGATCAGTTCGCCGGGCTTCAGAACAAGGCGATCGACGTCGCCATAGTTTCTGAACCCACGGTTTCGCTCGCCGAAAAGCGCGGCATTGCGAGACGTTTTACGACCGTCGACACCTTCTACCCTGACCAACAGGCGGCCGTTGTCACGTTCGGTTCGGAGTTTATTGCCAAGCGGCGCGATGTCGGCGTGCGATTCATGATTGCATTCATACGCGGCGCGCGAGACATGAACGACGCGCAATATGACGGCCATTTCGCTGGTCCGAAAGGCGACGAGGTCATGGCGATCATCGCCAAGTACTCGCGCGTGAAGGACATCGACCTGCTCAAGACAATGGTGCCCAGCGCCTGCGATCCCGACGGCAGGCCAAATCTTGCCAGTCTGGAAAAAGACCTCGCTTTCGTGCAGGGACTGGGTCTTGTCGGCAGCAGCATCAAAGCGGCGCAGATCGTCGATCTGTCCTACGTCGACGCGGCGCTTGCGGAACTCGGACCCTACAAGCGCGCAGGGTAAACTCCGCTTTGCGTTCTATCATGCGTCGGGTCATAGGCCCGCCGGCGGTGCGCGGTTGCGTAGATGCGGCATGACGTCGGCCGCGAAACGTTCCATGTTGCGGCGCGTGAGGTCGGCTGGCAGAGTTCCGAATTGCAGGTTTGGCAGCAAATACGTGAAGCCGGCCTTATCCTGGTGTTCTTCGAGTTGCGCGCGGACGGTCTCCGGGCTGCCACAGATGAACTGCCCGTTCTTGATGAGATCTTCAACGCTGCGCATGCCGGTCAGGCTCTGCTTGGCCTGCATGACCCCCTTCATCGAGGAAAGTGAAAGGTAGCCGGGAGGGAGGAGCATATCCATCGGCTTGCGGAGGAACTTGTTGACGAAGGCCTCGATATGCGGCCGGGACTCGCGCAGCGCCTGTTCGTCGCTGTCGGCGACATAGGTGTTGACTGACCAGCCCAGTTGATCGGGCGACGGCTCGTAGCCCGATCGGCGCGCGGCTTCCCTGTACATTGCCATGAACTTGTAAAGAGCACTGACGGGGCTGAACGTCTGCAGGTAGGTGTAGCGGCGCTCCTTCGCTGCCGCCCATTCGATGGTCTCGCGCGAGCCTTGGGATGGGATCCAGATCGGCGGGTGCGGCTTCTGAAAGGGGCGGGGCCAGAGGTTTACATAATTCAGGTTGTAGTACTTGCCTTCGTGACTGAAGGGGCCGACCTCCGTCCATGCGCGCAGGATGAGGTCGTGCGCCTCGTGGAAGCGGTCGTGACTTTCCGTCGGGTTCATCCCGGTGCTGTGGTATTCGGATCCGATGCCGCGGACAAAGCCGGCAACAAGGCGTCCGCCGGTAATATTGTCGAGGATCGCGAACTCTTCCGCCACCACCAGAGGGTTGTTGAGCAGGGGCAAGGCGCGGCCGAGCACCGCGATCTTCGCGTTTTTCGTACGCCGCGACAGAGCACCTGCAAGAACAGACGGAGCCGGCATCATGCCATAGGCGGTCTGATGGTGCTCGTTGACGCAAATGCCATCGAACCCGAGTTCGTCGGCGTATTCGAGTTCGTCCAGATACCTGTTGTAAAGCTTGTGCCCTCTTTGGGGGTCGTAATAGCTGTTGGGAAGAACGACCCACGTCGCTGGATAGGATTTGTCGAACTCGAGATCGAGATCGGCATAAGGCATGAGGTGAAAGAAGAAGAACTTCATGAAGGAAATCCCCGCGTGAATAGCCGGACAAGTTCAGCCACGTCTTGCGTGCGTTCGGTATGCGGAAGGTGCCCGCAGGATGTCAGAACATGCGTTGTGCTGTGCGTAAGCCGGGACTCGAAGGCCGCCATAAGCCCGACTGGGAAAATCCGGTCTTCTGCGCCCCAGATGATCTGCGTCGGCAGCGCGACCAGATGCAGCCACTTCGCAAGGCGAGGACTGTAGAACCTCGGTTGCCATGCAAGACGTGCCGTCATGAATCTGTTCTGCAGGAGGAGATCCGCGCGATCTTCTGCCGATGCATCAAGAACCAGTTGTGCTGCGAGGTCAGCGTCGCGAACCGAGGCCCTCGCGACCTCCGTGGACGCCGCAAGGAAGACGTCGAACAGCTTGGTTCCTTCCTGTCGGAGGCCGCCTGGCGCGATCAGCGTAAGGCTCGCAAGTCTCGTGGAATTCAGCATTGCCATCTCGGCTGCGAGCCAGCCGCCGAGCGAATGTCCGACAAGATGAATGTTCGACGCGGCTTCCCTTTTCATCCACTCGGTCAGGAAGAATGCCAGGTCCTGCATGTCGTCGAGCCAGGCCGGGATCGGAGTCCCATCGTATCCGGGCAAGACCACTTCAATGACGCGCGCGTGTTCGCCGAGGGCTTCGAGGAACGGACCAGACCTGGCCGTTCCATCCTCTCCATGCAGGAAAACGATCAGGGGGCCGCGGCTCCCGCGCCGCCTGACCGTAAGGTCGTACTCGGTGCTGTGTTCTTGTTGTTTCAAAGCCCAATCTCCTGTCAGGCAGCGATCTCATCGGCAGAAAAGCCGGCACGCCCACGCATTTCGCGTCAGTGGAATGCCGTGCAGATTGTCATTGCGACGTGACGCGCTACGCCAGGTCAGGGGCGGTTGTCGTCCGGAGGGGCGAACGACTTCGAACAAGGTCGGCCCCTTTCTCGCCAACCATCAGGACGCAAGCGTTGATGTGCGCAGACACAAGGTCTGGCATCACTGATGCGTCGCAGACGCGTAATCCCTCTATCCCTCGCACCCGTAGTTGCGGATCGCACACGGCGCTGTCATCCGAGCCCATCTTGCAGGTACCAGCGGGATGATGCGCGGTCAGTGCGGTCCGGCGAATGAATGCATCGATCTCCTCATCAGTCTGAACGCGCGCACCCGGCGACAGCTCCCCCGCACGATACTCGTCGAGCGCTGCCTGTGCCCCCACTTCGCGAGCGCGCTTGAATCCCTCCCGCAGAGCGGGCAGGTCCTCGGGTGCTTTGAAGAAGTCGAAGGAGATGCGCACGGGATCACCTGGCTGTGCCGAACGCAGGCGCACGCGACCGCGGCTCTTTGGATGCAGCAAGGTCGGCCGGATCGCATATGCGTCGCTGTAGGGAGCCGAAATGCCGGGGAACCAAAGCCGTGTCTGCGGTGGCACGGTGTGGAACATGAACTCAATGTCGGGAACATCGAGGTCCGGCCTCGTTTTGATGAACGCATGAAGTCCGCCAGGCACAACAGTCGCAGGTCCCGTCCCGAATAAATATGCTCTCAGCATGCTGGCGGCCATACGATCGAACCGCATCTCGCGGTGAAACGCGCCGGGACGCTGTCTGGACCAGCTGATCCAGACACCGAGGTGGTCCTGAAGATTATCGCCGACGGGAAGATCGGCGATGGGCCGAATGCCCATTTCCTTGAGGTGGTCGGCAGGTCCTATTCCGGACAACATGAGGAGTTGCGGGGAATTGAATGTGCCGCTGGCAACGAGAACCTCACGTGCCGCGCGGACGGACCGCAAACGGCCGCGTTGCTCGAACTCGATTCCGACGGCGCGACGGCCTTCGAGAAGAATTTTCTGCGCATGAGCATGCGTCTCGACTTTGAGATTGGGGCGTCGCCATGCGGGCCTGAGATACGCGCGTGACGAAGAGGAACGCCGGCCATTGCGGATCGTGTATTGGCCTCGTCCAAAACCTTCCTGTGTTTCCCCGTTGTAGTCGTCCACGAGGGGATAGCCTGCGGCGGATCCTGCCTGAGCCCACGCGGCAAAGATCGGATCTTTCGTGCGCGCGCTCTGTGTCCCTATCGGCCCGGAGCCACCCCGCCAAGGGTTTTCCCCGCCCTCCCAGGTTTCGCCGCGACGAAAATATGGGAGTACATCGTCATAGGACCAGCCATCCGCACCCTCCCGTGCCCAGCGATCGTAATCGCCGCAGTTTCCCCTCGTATATGCCATCACATTGACGGACGAACAGCCGCCCAGCACTTTCCCGCGCATCGCCTCCAGGCTGCGTTGGTCGAGATTTGGCTCTGGCTCCGTGTGATATCCCCAATCGTGCATCTGGTGTTGATGCAACTTGCCCATTCCCAACGGAATCGAGATCAGGCGGTTGATGTCGCGTGTACCAGCCTCGAGGAGCAGAACGGAAACCTCCTTGTCCTCAGACAGGCGATTGGCCAGGACGCAACCAGCAGATCCCGCTCCAACGATCACATAGTCGAAGACATCCCGCGCCATGAGCATCCCCCCATATTGTTTTTTAGGACCGGCGTTTGCCAAACCGCTTTGATGGGGGACGATACCGGACAGACTTGCATTTGCACAGAGGGCTGATCGTTGCAGCCGATGCCGGCGCAATAGTCCGCGTTGACAGGCAGAATGGAGTTTGCGACGAATGTCCGATGCGCGATGCGATGGCCGGTTCTGACCTGCCGGTTGTCTCCTGCGGAAAAAAGAACAAGATGGACTGGGGGAGACGTCACATGAGCATCACCGCCACGGCTGCGGTCGGGCAGAGTATTCAGCCGACGAGAGTTCGCTGGACACATATCGCCCCCACGCTCCTCGTCGTCTGGATCGTCTCCATGTTCGACAAGAGCAACATGGCGATCGTGATGAACGATCAGGGCTTCCTGCAGGAGCTCGGACTTGCGGGTCAGCAGGCGAAACTCGGATGGCTATCGAGCGGACTCTTCCTGGCGTACGGCATCTGCGCACCGGTCTGGGGATGGGTGGTTCATAGATACGGAGCGCGCAAGACTTGCGCCCTCAGTCTCCTGATCTGGGCTTGTACCTGCTTCTGGTCTGGAGCCGCGCAGTCCTACGATCAACTGCTCATGTCGCGCATTGTATTAGGGGCGGGCGAAGCGGCCCTCTATCCACTCACGCTCGCCCTGGTCGCAAACTGGTTTGCCCTGAAGGAGCGCGGTCGCGCGACATCGTTCTGGTGGATCGGAACCATGATCGGCCCCATGCTTGTCGGGCTCATCGTTACGGGGCTCATCGTACTAGTCGGCTGGCGCTGGCAGTTCTATGCCATGGGCTTTCTCGCCTTGATCCTCCCGCTGCCGATGATCTGGTTTCTGGTGAAAGATCGGCCAAAGGGGCATGCATCGGCAAACGCAGCCGAAGCCGAACTCGTCGTTCAGGGGTCGTTGGAAAAGAACGAGGATGCGCCCGGCAAAGCTCTCGTCGCGGGCGGCGGCATCTGGACGAATCACCGCTTCTGGCTAACGACGATTGCGATCGCGTCGAATGCCATCTTCTTCTGGGGCTGGTCGATCTGGCTTCCGACCTATCTTCGCACGGTGCGTAACTTCTCGTTCAGTACGTCGGGATATCTGACTTTCGTGATCTTCGGGTTCGCGGTGGCGACAATCCTGCTCGTAGGCTTTGCCTCGGACAAGATATTCCGCCGCGCTCCCTTCGCTGGCATCGGCTGGGTCCTGGCAGGCCTGTTTCTCATGGGAGCAGCGCTGGCTCCGAGTCCGACGGTGAGCGTTATTCTCATGATCTGTGCGCTTTGTGCGCAGCAGGTTGGCATCGCCTGTGCCGAGATGTTGATGCACAGCGTCGTGAGCGCAACCGACATGGGCAAGACGCAGGGCGTGCGTGCCTTCGTCACCCAGCTCGTTGGCGCTCTTTCTCCCGCGATGATCGGTTACATCGTCCAGGCTACCGGCGGCTTCACCGGGGCCTTCGCAGTACTGGCGGTGGCAGTCCTGATTTCCGGCGGGTGCATGATCAAGATGGCGCGCGATGGATTTTGAATCCGGTATCCGACAGGAGCAGCGTGTGGCTAAAATCTTCCGGGTAGGCGATGTCGATATCACGTGTATCGACGATGGTGTTCTCAAGAGTTCTGTCGACTTCGTTCTCGGCATGGCCCGAGAGGAGGCGAGTGAAATCGCCGGTGCCACGGACGATGGTTCGATTCTTATTCCCGTCAATAATTTCCTCTTTCAACGTGATGGCGCGACCATCCTGATAGATGCCGGCGCCGGCAATACGATGCAGCCGACGTTGGGCCGCTTGCCGGAAAATCTTAGGAGTGCCGGTTTCGAGCCGAGCGCCATCACTCACATTCTGCTCACGCATCTTCATCCCGATCACGCCAATGGCCTGGTCGATGACAATCATCGGGCGATCTTCCCGAATGCGGAGATCGTCGTCCACGAAGTCGAGTTCGATTTTTGGATGCGCGATGGGGCCGCCGAAGAATCCGACGCGCTCAAGCGGACCCGGGCACGCAACAAAATAAACATGAAGCCTTACCTCGACCGCGTCCGGCTGATGCGCGACGGGCAGGAACTCATGGGTTGTTCGCCGATTTTAGCACCCGGGCATTCGCCGGGCCATACGTGCTGGCGCATCGAGACAGGACGCGAAGACCTCATCGCGTGGGGGGACCTCGTGCACTTCTCGGCAATCCAGATCCCTTATCCCCAGAGCGCGGTGAAATACGATCTGGATGCCGATCTCGCAAGAGCATCGCGCCTCCGCATGCTCGACTTGATCGCCACGGAGCATCTCGCCGTTGCTGGCGCGCACGTGAACGCGCCCGGCGTGGGTTACCTGTCGAAGACGGATGCAGGGTATCGATTCGAGCCCGCATGATGCGAGCGGCGACATCGATCCGGTCGAAGAGGTTTTCAATGAAGCAGTTGTTTCGTGCATCCATCATGCTCGCGTTAGCGGGGACGTTCAGCATGTCCGTGGCGAGTGCATCCGCGCAGCCCCTCGACAAGTTGAAGGTAGCCATTGGCGGCAAGGGGCTCGGGGAGTCCGGCGTGTCCGAAGCAGGGCAGCTGGCAGGCATCTTCAGAAAGCACGGGATCGATCTCGATATCTTCTACACTGCCGGCAGCGGTGAGACTCAGCAGACGGTAATCTCGGGCAGCGCCGATATCGGCGTCGCCACCGGACTACTCGGCGCGGTGGGCGCCTACGCGAAGGGCGCGCCCATCCGTGTCATTGGCGCGAGCTTCACGGGCGACGCAAACCTGTTCTGGTACGTGCGGGCCGATGCCCCAATACGGGAGCCCAAAGACGCCGCCGGCAAGACCGTGTCCTACTCGACGAACGGATCGTCGGCTCATAATGTCGTTCTGCAAATGCAAAAATACCTCGGCGTCTCCTTCAAGCCCACAGCCACTGGAACAGGGCCCGCGACCTTCACGCAGGTGATGAGCGGACAAATCGACGTCGGTTGGTCCGGTGCGCCATTCGGAGTCGAAGCACTGGAGCAAGGCAAGATTCGCACGCTCTGGCGCGCATCGGACGTGCCTGTGCTTGCCGGCCAGACCTCACGCGTCATCATCGCACATTCCGATCTGCTGCGCAGCAAGCCGGACGTCGTGAAGCGCTACATGGACGCATATCGCGAGACGATCGACTGGATGTATTCGACACAGGAAGGCGTCAAGGCTTATGCGGACTGGGCTTCAGTGCCGGTTCCGGTCGCGAAGCGTACGATGGATGAATTCGTCACGAAGGCGGGTATCAACCCGGACAAAGTCTCCGACCTGGCCGGCATAATGGCGAGCGCGGTGGATTTCAAATACGTATCAGCACCGCTGAACGCAGATCAAATTGCGCAGTTTATTCAGATTCCGCCCCGCGGAAAATGATACGTCTGGGTTGCATGGATGACCTAGGCTTCACCGAAAGAAGTGATCAGCGGTGCTGCACATGTCCCCTCCACACATTGTCGCATCGTCAGGCCCCAGTCTCATCCGACAGGTCGCCCCCTTGCGGCAATGTGCGCTCGGCGACCCACTTCAGCGTCGAGCCTTGTACGATGACGCTGAACAGGACAACCGCGTAGGTGGCCGTCAGGATTAGACCTTTCGATTCCGTCTCGGGTATCGAGAGAGCTAGCGCAACCGAAATGCCGCCGCGAATGCCGGCCCACGTCAAGAACGGCAGGCGGCTTGCTGACATGGTTCTGCTCCAGGGCACGAGCAGCAGCGGCACCGAGATCGACAATATTCTCGATACGAGCACGATGACGGGCGCAGCGGCCGCAAGTGCCACGGTTGCTGTGGAGGCCTGCACGACAAGCACCTCCAGCCCGATCAGGAGGAACAGTACCGAGTTGAGGACTTCATCAATGAGCGTCCAAAGTCCGAACACGTAGGTCTGTGTGCGTTCACTCATGGCGTCTCCGGGGCCACGCTCCCCGATCAGAAGTCCGGCCGAGACCATGGAGAGCGGTCCACTAAGGTGCAGTCTTTGTGCGAGCGCATAGGTCGCGGTCACCAGTGCGAGCGAGATCAACACCTCGATTGCATAATCGTCGATCAGGCGCATCGCCCAGTATGCCACGTAGCCGGTGACGAGCCCGAGCAGAAGGCCTCCCCCCGCCTCGGCGATCAGAAGTTTTGAAATCGCGGAAGCGCTCGTTTCCTCGGGGCTCCCCCCTCTCGCGAAGAGCACCATGAGGGTGAAAAGAACGACACCGACACCGTCATTAAACAACGACTCGCCCTGCATCTCCGCTTCGAGGTTCGGCGGAACCCGAACGTTTTTGAGTGTGCTGATGACGGCGACGGGGTCGGTGGGGCTGATGATCGCGCCAAAAACAAGCGCCCAGATCAGGGGTATGTGCTGGCCGATCATCGCGGCAAACGCATAAAGGCCGACTCCAACCAATCCGGTGGACAGAACGGTGCCCACGCCCGCGAGAACAAGGACGGGAAACCATCTGGCTCGCAAGCGTCCGTAGTCGACCTGAAGCGCTCCAGCAAAGAGGAGGAACGCCAACATGCCGTTCATCACCAACGCGGCGAAGTCGATCTGCTTAAGGGTCTGGGTGAGCACGTCGTACAGGTGCTGGTGCGGGAACAGCAAATCGACGCCGATGAGCACGAAAGACGATGCCACGCTGATGACCAGGAGGCCGATCGAGTGAGGCAGTTGCAGCAGCTTGTGGTTAAGCCATCCGAACAGCGCGGAGAGTGTCAGCAATACCGCCGCTATCTCGAGGAGCGAAAGCAAGGTGAGCATCTCCTTAGTCGCACATGGATTTCACAGCGGCGCGCGGCGCGGTACATTCTTGCGCCAGATAGTAACATCGTCGCGGAAGAGACGATCCCTGAACGTCGGCTCCCACAGCCTGATTAAGTAAGCAACTCCGATCTTTGTCGTTGCGCCCAAACCGCAGCGGAGCCAGGGCTGCGAAAGAGACGACAACCGTAGGCTTGGCCTGCATGGCTGCGTTGCCAGTTGGTGCTGGAAGCACATGCCGGGCGCGAGGGGGCCCGCATTGGCGCGTTGGCGGGGCCTGCCTTGCGCTCGATCTCCGTTCGAAGATACGCAACAAATGGCCCAAGTTTGCCCCGCCGTCGCCGCTCCGCTTTGAACGGCATTGAGATGCGGTGGCGGCCAAACCATGTTTTACACGTTCAGGCTCTCTTAATGTACGGCGCAGCTTTGAACCTGCGTGTCTGAGGACACATCCGACGCAGAAAACTCATACGACGGAGCGAGCGGTTGAAAACTGCAACGAATCGATGCACCACGCTTGCAAGATCAACCTTGTTACGAGGGACAATTCGTCCTTCAAGCTGCGCTTACGATCGGAATCACATGAAACCTATCAAAAGATTGCTGCCTCTGGCGCTGCTGGTCCTCACGGGGAGCCAGGCATTCGCCGAATGCCAGATCTCGGACGCCAAGCTGGAGGAGGCGATCCGCAAGCGTCCGGAATTCCATGGTGCGGCGAACCGACAGACAGTGCGGGACCTTCGCAGTCTGCGCGACGCAGCATTCACCCTTTGGTCGTATGGTCGTCAGGACGAATGCGAGCGGCTCGTGGCGACGATCCGCGAACTCGTTTCCGGACCGCCAATGGAGACGCTCGGCGGCAATGACGAGGACGAGGCGGAAGCGCAGATGGACGCCAGGCAGCCGCAAGCGGCTCGGGGTGGCGCGAAAGGCGAGAGGGACCAGAAAGGCGCTAAGCCGCTCGTCAGCATCGAAGACCTCGCGCCCGGCCTGCGCGCGGATGAAATCATCGGCGCTGAGGTGCGCAGCTCCGACGACAAGATCATCGGCGAGGTCAGGAACCTCGTGTTCGGCACCAAGGACAGGAGGGACTACGCCATCGTTGCCTCGGGCGGGTTCTTCACGCCTGGCAAGGACAGCATCGTCGTCCCAATCAAGTCGCTCAAGGTATCCCAGGAGCGCGTGAGCTTCTTCCTTCCCATGACCGATGCAAGAGTAAAGACGCTCCCGCTGATGCCGGACCAGGATTACCGCTGGCTGTCGGACGAGGCCTGGCGCAATCGAAACGATGCGCTGTTCGCAGCCCCTTAAGCAGGCCGCGGTCGTGCGCGGCGGGACAATAAGGATCCGCTAACCGGCGACAGGCACGCCGGCTGGCGGGGCGCCCGGTCCTGTATATTTTATCTAAACAAATGAGCGCCTTCGTAACATCTTAGGTGCATCTTTCTGGTACGAAAGGATAATTCCCCGTTGATTCGCGACCGGAGGACCACGGAGCGGATCGAACGTCATATTGCTCTGGCTTGGAAAGGCTTCTCTATGCGGGCACCCATACGCGCGGCGGCGGTGCTGATGCGGATCTCGGCTCTAATGCTGACGAGCCTTTCCGCGCAGGCTCAAAGCCTCGATAGCTTTGCTGTTCTTGCCGGCTCTACAATTACAAACACGGGACCGAGCGTGATCGGCGGCAACGTCGGACTGAGCCCGGGGAGCGCCGTTACCGGGTTTCCGCCCGCAACTATAACTCCGCCGTTTGCCGTCTATCAGAACAACGAGGTGGCGCTGCGGGCGCAAAACGATCTCGCCACCGCGTATGGCGTCTTGGCTGGCCGACCTGCGACCGCCGACCTGACTGGCCTCGACCTTGGCGGGCGCACGCTGACGCCAGGGGTTTACAGCTTCAACTCCGCCAGTCAGCTGACCGGAACGCTTACCCTCGATGCTAAAGGCAACCCGAACGCCGTCTTTATCTTCAACGTCGGGAGCGCCCTGACAACTGCAACCAATTCGGCTGTGCAGTTGATCAATGGTGCGCAAGGCGCCAACGTTTACTTCCGCGTCGGAAGTTCCGCGACGCTCGGTGCAGCAACGACTTTCGCGGGTCAGATCCTGGCTTTGACCAGCATAACGCTCGTCACGGGCGCCAGCATCGATTGCGGCGCCGCGCTCGCTCGCAATGGGGCCGTGACTTTAGACACCAATCGGATCTCTGTCTGCGCCCTGGCTGCGGCCACTTACGGTTCGGCACTGTCCTCAACCGCGACGGGAAACGACCGCGCTGTAAGTGCTGCGATCGACAAATATGTGGCGAGTGGTGGGATTTTGCCTCTGGCCTTCCAGGTCGTTCCTGACGCTCTGTCGCCGGCGGAGTTTGCTGCTGCCACCGCACAACTGGCAGGTGAAGCAGGCGCGGCCGTAGCGCCGACCGGCATTGAGGCGACGAACGCCTTCATGTCTCGCTTGTTTGACGCAGCCTACGAAGACGATGTCGCGGTCGCGCCGGCTGCTGTCGTTCCGGACAGGCGCGAGGGCCTCGGCAGCAACACGGTCAGGGCGCTTGGCTATGGGCCGTCGCTGTTTGGCCCGGCAGCAGGTTCGCCATTTGGAACTATGGACCGGATAGCGCCGCGGGTCGCTCCTGAGCAGCGCCGCTGGCGTATGTGGGGCGCGGGTTACGGCGGGCAGAGTAACATCGCCGGCGATGCAGGCCAGGGAAGCCACGATCTCACCACCCGCACCTTGGGCTTCGCGGCTGGCGCCGAGACACGTGTCACGCCTGATACCAAGCTCGGCTTTGCGGTGGGCGGCGGGGCCACCCGCTTTGGCGTTGCCGACGGACTTGGCGGTGGGCGCAGTGAGATGTTCCATGCTGCGCTCTACAGCCGGACGGACTTTGGTTCTGCCTATTTGACATCCGCCGTCGCTTACGCGTGGCACGATGTGTCCACGACCCGGAACGTGACGATTGCCGGAAACGAACGGCTCACGGCCGCTTTCAGCGCGAACAACTTCGCCGGCCAGGTGGAAGCTGGCTACCGTCTCGAATGGCTCACGCCCTACGCATCGTTGGGGGTGCAAACGTTCGCGATCCCATCCTACAGAGAACAGGGCGTCAACGGGCCCTCTATTTTCGCGCTCGACTACGACGCGCGGACCACCACGTCGACGCGCAGCCAGCTCGGGCTCCGAATCGACCAGACTGTGGCCGCCCTCAATGAAATGACGTTGCGCCTTCGAGCCCGCGCTGCGTGGATGCACGATTTCTCACCGAGTGCACAGGCCGTCGCTTCCTTCCAGGCGCTTTCAGGGTCCGCTTTTTCAGTCGCCGGAGCGCCAGGGGCGCACAATGCTCTGCTACTCTCGGCAGGGCCGGAAATCAGAGTGGCAAAGGGGCTCGCAGTTACAGCATCTTTCGACACGCAACTGTCACGCGGCGTGCGCGCGTATGGCGGCACGGGGCGAATTCAATACACATGGTGAGCGGCGCAACTTTGGCCCCCTTCAGATGTCGCGGCAGCCTCGCGCGTATCGCTGCCACCCTTGGGCTGTCTTGCATGATCTTTCCGGGCTTCGTTTCCGCGCAAGCTGCCGACACTGTGTCGTTCGACAGCCGCGTGGCCCCCGGCACCATCGTTGTGCGCACCGGGGAGCGGCGACTCTATCTAGTCATCAGCCCCGGGCACGCTCTAAGGTACCGTGTCGGTGTTGGCCGCGCCGGGCGTCAATGGGCGGGAGTTTCGTCAATCGACGGCAAATTCATCCGGCCAGACTGGGCCCCGCCGCTGGCCGTCAAGCGCGACCACCCGGGATTGCCTGATGTCGTTCCTGCCGGGTCCCCCAGCAATCCGCTTGGGGCGGCTGCGCTGACGCTGTCGGGCGGCGAGTATGCAATCCACGGGACTAATGCACCAGAAAGCATCGGGCGCTTTGTTTCATACGGCTGCATCCGCATGAGCAACAAGGACATTGTCGATCTCTCGTTGCATGTGAATCTCGGAACGCCGGTTGTCGTCGTGCGATAGATTGTCCAATCGAGCTGGCGAAGTCGTATCGTCAGCGAGCGACAAGAGAGTGTCATTTCCACGTCGGCCTTCACCTCCGGTGAGATAGGGGACCACGCTCCTGGTTCAAAGTGAATCAGCGGCTGCTATGAGGCGAACTTTGCGGGTGCACAGTAAGCCTCGCATCTGTTCCTCCCATTTCTCTTGGCCGCATACAGCGCCTGGTCCGCACAGGTGAGCATTGATGTTACAGATCGGAGCATGTTATCGGAACTGGCAACGCCGAAGCTGGCAGTGATACAGCCGGACTGTTCAACATGGCTCCATCTGATGCGTGAAATGCATTGCCGCAGGCGTTCAGCAGAGGCCATCGCCTCCCTCAGATCGCTTTCCAAGAGTAGGATTGCAAACTCCTCTCCTCCGATGCGTCCAAAAGCGTCGCCGAGGCGGAGCTGCTCCATGCAGTGGGACGACAGCAACTGCAACACCTCGTCTCCTGCCGCGTGCCCGTACCGATCGTTGATCGCTTTGAAATGGTCCACGTCCAACATCACAATAGATGCGCTACGATTGTAACGATAGGAACGGCTCAACTCTGCTGCAGCAAGCTTGAGCCATGCTCCGCGCGTGAGAGCGTTTGTAAGTCCATCTACAGAAGCGATCTCACGAAGCTCAAGCAGTTCAACGATGAGTTTTCCAAAATTCACCAGGACGTCCGTTTCTGCGGACCCGAGGTGGCGTGGAGCAGTGTCGATAACGCATAAGCTCCCAATATTGTAGCCTTCTGGCGAAGTTAAAGGAACTCCAGCGTAACTCCTGATGAACGGCGGACCGCTCACGAGCGGATTATTGGCAAACCGTACGTCGCATAGTGCGTCATCCACAAGCAGCGGAGCTTCACTTCTGATGGTGTAATCGCAGAACGCGATGTCCCGCGCCGTCTCGGTCAACTCCAGTCCGCGCTTTGCCTTGAACCACTGACGGTCGCTGTCAATTAGGGAAACTGCGCACATGGGGACGGAAAAGATCTGCTTGACGAGAGTAATCACCGTTTCGAACTGTGGTTCAACCGCCGTATCCAAAACCTGGTAGCGCCTGAGGGCCGATAGTCGGCCCTGTTCGTCGAAGCAACGGTTCAGCAGCATCGGAGAATCCTTGGAAGACTTTTGGAGATCGCGCGGCAATGCCGTTGTCCGGAGCAAACCTTGAATTAGTTAATTATATCGACTGGAGCTCGACAGATGTCTGCTGACTTGAACGCATGTAGCTCGCCGTAACATTCCCCGGAGCAATCGGCGGGGATGAGCGGAGTGCACGAAAGCGACCAGCGTTCAGAATAGTCCAGACGGACTATGATGGTAAAGGCCACACCTTGAAATACACAGCAGATTGGCCTAATTCGGACAGAGGCGAAGCCGCGTTAATTGTTTGCTAACTTTCTGCACCGATCAGTGATCTGACCGATGCTGGAGATTGAAATGCACACGCCGCTCGCACTCGAACTGAACTCGGTAATAGCAAGATACTTCGACAATCGGGACGTCAGAGTCAGCGAGGTCTGCGTCGCAACAGCCGGACTTTTAGCCACATATTTGAGTACCATCCCCGACCATGAGCGTCGGAAAATGTTGGTGGATGCAGTAGTAGGGTGCCTTCGGCAAGAGCTTGGCGAATCGGTGCAGGGCGCAGCTAGCTGCGCTAGAACGCGCCAGTGAAGCTTTAGCGAGCGCGGCGATTAGTTCTGGATTTCAGCATGACCTCCGCATCGGCACCAAGTCACCCGCCAAGCCTTCCCGATCATTTGCTGGCGGCTTTCAACTTAACAAGCGACAGCGTCTTCATTCTGGACAAACAGTGGCGCTTCCTGTTTCTGAACGGACGCGCGAAGGACTTGCTCTCGCCCGGCACAGACTTGGTAGGACGAAACGTCTGGGAGACGTTCCCTGGGCTTGAGTCCACGGACTTCGGAACGGCGTACAAGAGCGCCGCTGCGGCTGGATCGCGCTCTTCGCTTACAGCATTTTACGAGCCCTTTCAGATGTGGATCGAGGCGCACGCCTTGCCGACTGAACATGGTCTCACAGTCGCGTACCGCGACGTCAGCGAAAAGCGGACGGCGGAAGAAAAATTGCGCCTGAGCGAAGAGAGCTTGAGGTTTGCATTATTTGCGGGGGCGATGGTTGCCTGGGAGTACGATCCAGCGGCTCAGTCGCTGACACTCTCTGAGAATAGCGGGCATACCTTGGCGCTTGAGAGTTGTAGTCTTGCGGACTTTGGCGAGCGCATCCTGGTGGAAGACCGGCAACTCGCAATGCGAGCGGTCGCCATCGGGGTACCCGCCAAATTTCGTGTTCTGCATCCGGACGGTCGGATTATATGGGTAAAGTCTGAGGCAGCTTCGGTCGCGCGGGAAGGAAGACTTCTTCAATTTGGAACTTTTAAGGAAATAACTGCGGAAGAAGAGGCAGGCCAGCGCCTTTGGGTGGCAGCCCACAGGGACGACGTCACCGACTTGCCGAACCGTTTGCACTTCAAGAAAGAACTTCAGTCCGCGATTGCTGCAATGAAGTGTTCGGGTGAGCCGTTCAGCCTCGCTCTCTTGGACCTCGACATGTTCAAAGAGGTGAATGATTCTGCGGGGCACGAAGTGGGGGACGAACTTCTACGTGAAGCAGGACGTAGACTTGGCTCTTTCACATCTAAAACGGTTTTTGTCGCCCGTTGTGGCGGAGATGAATTCTCCGTTCTCCTGAGGGGGGTCAGGCCTCGAGAGGCCCTTGAAAACATGAAGTCACTGCTGGATGCGATGCAGCCCCAATTTTCATACAGGGGACTGCCCCTGTTGCCCCGAGCGAGCATCGGCCTCGCGCACGCACCAGAGCACGGCAGTGACCCGACTGAGATCATGAAAGCAGCTGATCTCGCACTATTTGCGGCAAAGGAGGCGGGACGGAATCGGGTAGAGACCTTCACAGGGGTTATGCGAGCCAGTCTACAGACGCGGCTATCGACACGCAGGATGATCCGCAGCGCGATTTCAGAAGGGCGGCTACTGCCCCATTACCAGCCGATGGTTTGCTTAAGCAACGGGCGAATTCACGGCTTTGAAGCCCTTGCACGGTGCCGCCTTCCAAAGCGCGTGGAGCCTGCAAAGAACTTTGCAGCAGCGTTGGATTACCCCGACATCGCCCTCGATGTTTCAAAAGTGATGGTAACCGCCGTCATCGAGCAAATCGCGCAATGGACTGCTGAGAAGCTGCCCTTCGGACATGTAGCCATAAACCTCTCAGAGGCGGATTTTGCATACGGGGGCATCGCCGATGAGCTCATCAGACGCCTAGATGAAAAAGGGCTGGCTGGAAGTTGTTTGCAGGTTGAGATCACCGAGTCCGTTCTTCTTTCTCGCTCCGAGAGCGACCTCCTTTGTCAGTTGGAGTTGTTAAGGCGGAGAGGAGTGGAGCTTGCATTGGATGACTTTGGCACTGGCTATGCCTCATTGACTCACCTCAAGAAATTCCCGGTGAGCACGCTTAAATTAGACCAGACGTTTGTACGTGACTTGTGCACCGACAGGCATTCACACGCTATTGCGTCTGCTATCATCGGGCTTGGGTCAAATCTAGGCTTGGCCATTGTAGCTGAGGGAATTGAAACGTCGGAACAGCTGGCCACCCTGCTCGGCATGGGTTGCACTCACGGCCAAGGGTATCTGTTCGCGAAGCCGATGCCGCCATCGACAGTTCGCGAGTATTTGCGGTCGGCAGAACCCGTCACAGCAGGCGATCTGGCGGTGTTTCGAAATTCAAACCAGCAGTCCCCGTTCGGCTGACCGGGAGCGCGCGCGGCTGGCCGCGCATCGACACGTTCGCTTGCGTTCGAGCCCCCGGGGACCCCCGGTAGCGTCGCGACGCGAGAGCGGATCACCTTTCAGAGCTTTACCCGGAAGGGATGCCATGAAAATGGCTGCCGGATAGGCCACCGCCCCACCTGGGCAAGCGCCGTTCGCGACAGGCTCACAGTTTTTTAACGTCGCCGTATAACGTTGAGAATATTAGGAGGATTCGGATGACCACGAAGTGTGAAGGGTGCCGGAACGGGGATGCTTTCATGCAGCCCTTCGAGATGGCGTTCCAGCCGATTGTAAACATTAGCACGGGTGCAACGTTCGCACACGAAGCGCTCGTTCGGGGACCAAACGGTGAGAGCGCCTATTCCGTGCTCTCCACCCTCAATGATGCAAATCGATACGCGTTCGATCAGCAGTGCCGCGTCAAGGCACTCGAAACTGCAACAGAATTAGGCCTCCCCGCGACGAACGCGATGCTCTCAATCAACTTCATGCCCAACGCCGTCTATGAGCCCAGGGCGTGCATAAGGCTGACCCTCGCGGCAGCGAGGCGGACCGGCTTCCCCCTCGACCGGATCATCTTTGAATTTACCGAAGAGGAAAAGCTCGATACCGCACATGTGCTCGATATCCTGCGCACATACCGGGAAATCGGCTTTAAAACGGCCATTGACGACTTTGGCGCGGGATATGCGGGCATTAACCTTCTCGCGCAGTTTCAGCCGGACCTCGTGAAGATCGACATGGCCCTGGTCCGCAACATAGACACGGACCCAGTGAAACGCACGGTGCTGAAACATATAGCGCGAATGATGGAAGATCTGTCCATCGCTGTTATCTGTGAGGGTGTCGAGACAACGGGCGAGCTGGAGGCCCTGCGGGACCTCGGAGTTTATCTTATTCAGGGTTATGTTCTGGCTCAGCCCGCGTTCCGGGCACTCCCAACGCCGGTCCTTTCTCCAATCGCCTGACCATCCCTGATTGTCGAGTAGGCTCCAAAGCTTCGGTAGGATTTCCGAAGCAGCCCTATGCGGGCGCTCATCGTTGTAGATGATCTTTGATGCGTCGCTGGAATACGGCCTCGGAGGTCCGGGCAACAGCGTTGTTCCGTGATCGCTTCGTTGGCGTGGTGCGTCAAGGACATCCGTTGAGCACTGGAGAGATGACCCCGCAAAGATACTGTTCCGGAAACCACATCTTGGTCTCGCGCGGCGAAGGCGATAGTGGTCCGCCGGACGAGGCATTAGCAATACTAAGTCTAAAACGAGAGATCACGACCATCGTTGGCGGCTTTGCGACAGCACTTGCATTAGCCCGCGCCAGCGACCTGATCGCTACCGTTCCCGATCGGCACACCGGGGTGCTGAAAGATGGAATGCATAGTTTCGCGCTGCCATTTCCAATGCCGGAAATGACGGTATCGCTCCTCTGGCACCCGCGTATGGATGCGGATTCAGGCCACCGCTGGCTGCGCCGGCTGGTTCAGGACTTGTTTTCTTCCTGAACGAAATCGTGCGCTGCCCAGCGGACTTCGCGATGAAGCACTTTCACATGTCGTCCCGATTTTCGCGGGCCGCTCAACAATGTTTCGGCTGACATAGCACCCGGCCTTCCTTGACTTGCATCGAGGCCGATATGACGCGTGCCAGACCCTTCTGAAGAAATGGCTTGTCGAGGCGGGGCACGCCCGGCGCTGCATCTGGCGACATCTCCGCGTAGCCCGTGGCGAGAATTATCGGCAGGTCGGGGTGAGCTGGCCTTACCGCCTCGACCAGTTGCGTGCCCGTCATCCCCGGCATGAGCTGGTCGGTGATGAGCAGATCGACGTCAGGCGAGCGCCTCAGGACGCGCAGCGCCTGCTCGCCCGACGTCGCCTCAAGGACCCGATGGCCGAGGTCCTCCAGCATCGCGGTGGTGTTCATGAGAACGAGGGGATCGTCGTCAACCACGAGCACGCACAGCGGCTTGCCAGCCAGACCGCTGCTCGCTTCGAGGTCTTCCGCCTGCTGCGGCACCTCGTTTGCGATCCCCACCGGCAACCAGACTTGCGCTCTCGTGCCGCGACCCTTCCTGCTCTTGAGCGTCAACCTGCCTCCCGACTGCTCGGCAAATCCATGGACCATCGACAGGCCAAGCCCGGTGCCCTTGCCGACGCCCTTCGTGGTGAAGAACGGCTCGACCGCCTGACGAAGGGTCTGCTCGTCCATGCCCTCGCCCGTGTCGGTCACCGAAAGGCACACGTAGTCGCCCGGAGCGAGGCCGCTCTGCGTCGCCTCGCTGATTGTCTTCGTCCTCGCCGATATCGTGATAGTGCCACCGTCCGGCATGGCGTCGCGGGCGTTCACGACCAGGTTGAGCAGGGCCAGCTCCAACTGATTGGCGTCTGCATGCGCCGGCGCCAGCCGCAGCGGGAACTGCGTGGTGATCTGGATGCCGGAGCCGATCGAGCGCTGCATCAGGTCCGACATGTCCCGGACCAGGTCCAGCACGTCGATTGTTGTTGCCGTGAGCTGCTGGCGCCTGGCGAAGGCGAGCATACGTTTCGTCAATGTGGCACCTCGATCCGCTGCCTGGATCGAGTTCTCTATGAGCTGGCGGAGCTTCGGGTCGGGCGGCAGGCGTTTGCGCGCCATGTCGAGGTTGCCCAGCACGACGGCGAGCAGGTTATTGAAGTCATGCGCGATGCCGCCGGTAAGTTGTCCGACCGCTTCCATCTTCTGCGACTGAATGAAACGCGCCCGCGTTTGTTCGAGAATCTCTTCCGCCTTGCGCTTCTCTGTGATGTCGCGCGTGACCTTGGCGAAGCCAATGAGCTCGTTGTCGTCGCCGCGGATGGCATCGATGACGACGTTGGCCCAGAAGCGGCTGCCGTCCTTGCGGACCCGCCATCCCTCCTGCTCGAAGCGCCCTTCTTCGGCGGCGATCATCAGGGCTTTCGTGGGCAGTTCCACCGCGCGATCCTCTTCGGTATAGAACCGCGAGAAGTGCTCTCCGACGATCTCCCCTTCCGTGTAGCCCTTGAATCGCTGAGCCCCGGTGTTCCAGTTCGTGATTCGTCCCTGCGGGTCGAGCATGTAGATGGCGTAGTCCCGGACGCCCTGCACCAGCAGCCGGAAGCGCTCCTCGCTCCGGCGCAGAGCGTCGTCCGTCGCCTTGCGTTCCGAAAGATCGCGCGTCACCTTGGCATAGCCAACGAGCATGCCGTCATCGTCGTGGATCGGCTGGATGACAACATGCGCCCACATCAGTGAACCGTTTTTGCGTACGCGCCAGCCCACCTGCTCGAACTTGCCCTCCTCCACGGCAATCTTCAACGCGCGCTGAGGCAGCCCTGTCGACCGATCCTGCTCGGTGTAGAAGCGGGAAAAGTGCCGGCTGATGATCTCCTGCTCGGTATAGCCTTTCAGGCGCTGTGCGCCGCGATTCCAGCTCGCCACATATCCCTGTGGGTCGAGCATGTAGATCGCGTAGTCGTGGACGCTCTGGACAAGGAGACGGAAGCGCTCCTCGCTCGCCCTCAGCGCCAGCTGCGCATCGCGGCGGGTTGTTATGTCACGCGTGATCTTGGCGAATCCGATGAGCTTGCCATCGGGAGAACGGATCGGGTCGATGATGACGTGCGCCCACATCCGCGCCCCGTCTTTTCGGATACGCCAGCCTTCGTGCTCGAAGCGGCCTTCCGTTTGGGCGGTTGCAAGGGCCCTTTGCGGCAGCCCGGCCGCCCGGTCCTCGTCGGTGTAGAAGCGCGAGAAGTGCTGCCCGATGATTTCTTCTTCGGTGTAGCCCTTGAAGCGCTCCGCCCCTGGATTCCAGCTTGCCACGATGCCGTCGGGGTCGAGCATGTAGATGGCGTAGTCGCTGACCGTCTCAATCAGGAGCCGGTAGCGCTCTGCCCTGGTGAGGGCGCTACCGTACCGCTCGCTATCAGCCATCGAGATCACCCATTCATGCGCCGAGTCGTCTGTCGCGAAGTTCGTTTAGGGAGGAGCACCCACAGGCGAACAACTTGGGGTGGCCTTTGGTTTCCCGCGAAGGCAGGGCTTCGCGCCCTTCGCCGGTTGCGGCCCAAGCCCAGTGCGCAAGTGTCGTTTGGGAACAAGCAGCAGCCCTTGATGTTCAGAGATCCAGACGTAACGGAATGCGGTGCCCGAGCCAATGTGCAATGACTATGGAAACGATGTTCCCTACAGCGCTTATCTGGAGGCGTTCAGTCAAATCAAGGTGCCGTTCGGAGGCCAGCAAGCGGCGCCCAACCTTGAGCCCCGGAGCGACATTTGGCCCACCGAGATGGCTCCTGTCATACGCTGGGCCGAAGGGGGCGTTGAACTCGTGCAACTCAGGTGGGGGCTCGCTCCTGGGCGGCCGAAGGCTCCGCCGGTGATCAATTTCCGATCGGAAGACCGCCGCTTCTCAAAGGGGCGATGCCTTGTCCCCGCCTCGCACTTCTTCGAGTTCACCGGTGCCAGGTCGCCCAAGTCCAAGTGGCGTTTTACCAAAGTTGGCGAGGATTGGTTCTGCTTCGCGGGACTCTGGCGGCCGGCTGCCGACGGGGTGCCGGCGTCGTTCACGATTCTGACCACCTCCCCGGGCCCGGACGTTGCCCCCTTTCACGATCGGCAGGTCGTGGTCCTCGACCGTAGGGACTGGATGTCGTGGCTGGAACTGACGCGGCCTGAGGCCGAGTTGCTGAAGCCGCTACCTGCCGGCACCCTTCACGTCGAACAGGTTCGCTAGCTTGGCTACTCAGGACGGACGCTCGGCCACGGGCGGCGCAGGGCCGATTTTCATCGGCACCGCCGGCTGGAGCATCCCGAAGATCCACCAGGACGGTTTTCCCCAGACAGGGACCCATCTCGAGCGCTATGGCTCAACGTTTCAGGCGACCGAGATAAACTCGTCGTTTTACCGGCACCATCGCAGGTCCACTTACGAGCGCTGGGCCGCCTCGGTCACAGAGTTATTTCGCTTTTCGGTGAAGGTCCCCAAAACCATCACGCATAGCGGACAGCTCGCGGTCACATCTGAACTCGATACCTTCCTGTCGGAAATAGGCGGCCTCGGTACGAAGCTCGGGCCTCTCCTGCTTCAGTTCCCGCCCAAACAGACATTCATGGAAGCTGAGAGCGCCAGTTTCCTGACTGCGATCCGCGAACGGGTGGCTGGTCCGATCGCGTGCGAGCCTCGCCATGCGTCGTGGTTCGGGAACGACGTGGACGACCTTTTCAGTTCTCTCCGTATCGCGCGCGTTGCAGCCGATCCTCCGCGAGCCGAAGGAGCCGATGTCCCCGGCGGCTGGACACGCATGGCTTATTACCGCCTGCATGGCTCGCCGCAAATTTACTATTCGCCCTATGGCGAGGAAAGGCTCGAAAGCATTGCGCAACAGTTGGTCCGAAACGCGCAGGCGGGTGTAGAGACCTGGTGTATCTTCGACAACACGACATCCTATGCGGCCACGGGGGACGCACTCACGACGATGCGTCTGACACGGACCCACGCGGGTGTCCGTTGACGCCCCCTTTCCTCGGAACATGTCCGAGCTCAGGGTGACGTCGGTCACGGCGGTGAAACACACCGAAGGCTGCCGCGCATGCCCGGTCTGGAGGTCAGGAAGAGCAATCCTGAAATCATCGAACAGTCGCAGAGGAAGATAGGTCGGCCGTCTTCTTCTCGCGATCGCACTCGCGACCGGTTTTTCTTGTTAGCCTAGCCGAGCATAGCTTGGGCACCCTCCCATAGAGCCTGTGCTAACGGGCCCGCTGGCTCTGCTCTCGCCAGCTGGCAGGATTGTCCAGCCCATGCCTGCATCCGTTGAACGTCGCCCATCTGGCCAGCCTCAGTTCGCATCGCAGCCGTGAGACCTCGTTGTACCGGGTAAGGCGCGGGGACAGGCGCTTCCGGTCCTGACGCGGCTCGCACGTATTCGGTCGCGATACTGCGCCCAGGACGCCCACTGAACACGCGGCTGACCATCGTTTGCTCCGGCGCCGTCCTGGCAAGCGCATCTGCCCATGCAGGATGGGTCTTGGCCTCAGGACAGCGAAGAAAGCCGGTTCCCACCTGCGCCGCGCTCGCTCCAAGCATGAGTGCCGCCGCCACACCGCGCGCGTCCGCAATCCCGCCGGTTGCCACAACCGGAATTCTGACGGCATCGACGATTGCCGGCACGAGCGAGAACAGTCCAATCATTTGCCGGTCGGCAAAAGCTGCGTCGAAAGCCCCGCGGTGTCCTCCCGCTTCCATACCTTGAGCCACGACCACGTCAGCCCCGGCTTCCTCAGCCGCGCGCGCTTCGGCCACAGTCGAGACATTCGCGAACCAGGCAACACCCTTCTGCTTCATGCGGGTGACGATGTGAGGTGGGAACAGGCCCATGACAGACGATAGGATTGGCGCTCCTGTCGCCAGCAATGCGTCGCACTGGGCGGCAAAGTCAGGCGGAGCGACATCGCCGGCGGCGGGCGGCACCTCGGGGCCCCATCCCCGTAGAAATGCTCGTAACGCGGCCTCGTGCACCGCATCGCGATACGGCGGCGGGTCTGGAACCCAGAGATTGACTTGAAACGTTCCTGCGCTCCCAGCCCGAAACTCGTCCGCCCAAGCAATGATTTCAGTCGGCTGCATCAGCAGCGCCCCGCATGCTCCCAGCCCGCCAGCGTTTGCAACGGCCACCGAGAGAGTTGGGGGGCAAGCCCCCGCCATGGGCGCCAGCAGCACGGGGATCTTGAGATCAAACCGATCGCAAAACAATTGAGCACGCGCGACCGAGGAGTTCATGATCCTCTCCTTTTCTTGAGCGCCGGAGCGAGCGCCCCCGGCGAACTCGCGCCACGGCTCCATCGCCACCTTGTACGGGCACGATACCGGAACAAGCAGATATGCGAAACTGCCGGCGCGACATACCTGCGCCTCTTCCTCCTGATGCCGAACCCTTGCTCGCTTGAAAGCGGAGCAAGTTACGGGTGCGCTTTTCGCGGCTCCCGTCGTCCAAGCTCATCGTGTCCAACTCGTGTTGAGGCCCTCGGCTGCGGTCGTAACGTTCTCAGGCGAGAAGGACGCTGTGGTGACCGCTCAAGGCGAAGGCCACGCTCGGCATTGTTCAGCGCGCTCCGTAGTCGAAGACGATATAGACCGGTCCGCCGTTTGGAGGTCGTGCGTAGGGCTCACCCTTCCTGACCGCCGCGAGTGCCATAGCGTCGAGCTCGGGCACGCCGCTGCGGATCGCGATGGCCTCCTGGATGATCCTGCCGCTGCTCAGGACGCCGAAGACGACGCGTCCGTGGATGCGGCGCGACGAGGGCGGCGTTTTCGGCACACGCATCTCCTTCATGATCCGCCCATAGAGCGTCGAGAGGTACCCTGGATCGGCGCTGCCTCTGGTGTCTTGCGTTCGTTTTGCGGGCGCCTTGAAGTCGAAGTCGGGCAATGGCGCCATCAACGCATATTGCTGCATCTTCGGCGGCAGAGCCTGAGCCAGGATCGGTTCCGAGTTCGCCAGGGGCTCCAAGCGCTCGGGGGCGGGCTGGATCTCGCTGCTTTGCTGCTCCGGCGGGGGGAGCGCATCCTTTCCGCTTTCGCGGTCCTGCTCTGTGGAGCGAACGAAGTCGCTGACCGGTTTCTCGTCGAGGACCTGTTGCGCCTGCTCGGCCTGGACGGGCTCTTCCGGCTGCGGGGCGGGAGGGGCGGGTTGTTCGACAATGATCTCGACGGGAATCGCTTCTTCAATCGCGACGTCAGGCGCGCTGCGCGTTTCGGGTAGGAGGAGCCCAGCGGCATGAAGCGACAGCGAGAGAAGAAAGATTGCCATGAGGCGCAGCCGCGCCGTTCGATGCGCGTGCAGGTTCTGGAGATCCCGCAGGTCGAAATGAATGCCCTCAACTGGTGGGGCGCACGCCTGCTCGGCAGTCATTTTCCGAACGGCTCCAATGGAACATACATGTCATCCTACATACGGAAGCTCATGCCGGCCACCCATGATGAGGAAACGGTATTCTGTCGAACGGATAATCTTCTTACCGATATCATCGCCGACACGTATTTTGGTAGGATCAGCGCGGTTTAAGTCCATCCATGGAGCTATGTTGTGACCAAGACCCCGACAAGACATCGACCGATGGACTCGCGATCGGCGGCGGAGGCCGCATTCAAGGCGGCCACCACACCGCCTGCGGAGCAGATCCCGGCACAGACGAAGACGCATGTGCCTGGCAGCAAGGAACTTGTTTCTCTTCGTATCGACAGCGACGTCCTGGAACGCTTTCAGGAGGACGGTCCGGGGTGGCAGGATAGAATCAATGCAGCCCTTCGGAAGGCTGCGGGCCTTTAGGCAAGCCGAGCAGCGCTTTCAGATACGAGATCACGATGAAGCCGAATTCGATCCGAGACATGCAGCAGGCCCTGGTCGAGCGTTTCGGAGAGGATTTCGAAATCCCTCTGTCGGACGAAGCGGCCGACAGACTTTCCTGTCTGGCCGGGCATCGTGTCCACCGGGACTTTCTCGATCGTGCTGTTGACCCGGAGTTGTTGAGAGTCCTTTGCGCATGCGCGATGTCGGCGCCCTCTAAAAGCGACCTTCAGCAGCGCGATATCGTGATCATCCAGGATCCCGACCTGCGTCGGCGAATCGGGGCGCTCATGCCGCAATATCCATGGGTGCTGACAGCTCCGGCCATGGTCATTTTCTGTTTGAACGGGCGACGGCTTCCGCAGATTGCGGAGTGGCGCGGAAAGCCTTTCCCCAACGATCATTGCGACCTGCTTTTCAATGCCGTCGGTGATGCGGCGATTGCTCTGGCCTGGTTCCAGGCGAGCGTGGATATGGCAGGGCTTGGCGGCTGTCCGGTCAGCGAGATCCGCAACCACGCCGAACTCATTTCGGAATGGCTAGAGTTGCCCGAAAAGGTTGCGCCTTATGCCGGCTTTTGCCTGGGCTGGCCAAGCGAGAACGGTCATATCACCCCGCGATTGCCACTGTCGGTCAATGTTCACACCGATCGCTTTGCGGACGGACACGCAAGGCAGGACATCGAGGCCTACGACTGCAGGCGCGAGGCCCTTCAGCCCGCGCGCCGTCAACGCGATCCTGACGTCTGGGGGAACGCCGAAGCCTATGGCTGGTCAGAGGACAAGGCGCGCCAATACGCCGTGCCACTGCGGACCGCCTTCGGCGCCTACCTGCGCCGTCAGAAATTCGACCTCACGTAGAGAGGCGGTTCAGCGCAGCCAGCACGGCATCGGCACATCGGCGTGTGTCGGCAGGCCCCCCAAGGTCGGCGGTGCGCGAGTCCGGATCGACGAGAACGTCCTCCATCGCCTGCTCGATAGCCAGCGCGGCGGCTGTTTCGCCGAGATGCTCCAGCATCATGGCGACGGACCAAATGGCGGCGATGGGATTGGCGATACCCTTGCCGGCGATGTCAGGCGCGGAGCCGTGGACGGGTTCGAACATGGAGGGATATTGACGCTCCGGGTTCAGATTCGCCGAAGGTGCGATGCCGATCGAGCCGGCGATGGCGGGGCCGAGATCGGAGAGGATATCGCCGAACAGGTTCGAGCCAACGACGACATCGAACCAGTCAGGGTGGAGCACGAAATGCGCGGTCAGGATGTCGATGTGAAACTGCGCGGCTCCAACATCCGGGTAGCGTGCTTTCGCAGCCTCGAAGCGCTCGTCCCAGAACGGCATGGTGTGGACGATGCCGTTTGATTTCGTCGCCGACGTCACGTGCTTGCGTGGCCGCGTTTGGGCCAGCCTGAACGCATAGTCGAGCACGCGGTCTACACCGCGCTTGGTGAAGATCGACTCCTGCATGGCCATTTCATCATCCGTGCCACGGAAGATGCGGCCGCCGATCTCGGAATATTCACCCTCGTTGTTCTCGCGCACGACGATGAAATCAATGTCCTTCTGGCCACGCCCCACCAGGGGCGACGCGATGCCCTTCAGCAGCCGGACAGGGCGAACGTTGACATATTGCTTGAGCTCGCGCCGCAGCGGGATGAGCAGGCCCCAGAGCGAGATGTGATCGGGAACGCCGGGGAAGCCGACCGCGCCAAGGTAAAGCGCGTCGAAGGCCTTGACCTGCTCGATGCCGTCTTCGGGCATCATTCGTCCCGTCTTTGCGAAACGTTCGCAGCTCCAGTCGAAACTGGTCCAGTCCATGGTGAAGCCGAACGTTCGTCCGGCTGCCTCCGCGACGGCCATCCCGACAGGGATGACTTCTTGGCCGATGCCGTCGCCCGGGATGACGCCGACACGGTGACGGCGGTTGGAGATCGGAGAACTCATGCGCGGATGCCATTTCTCGGGGCGAGTTTCGCCGCTAGCGCGAGCGCGCTTTCGAGCGCGCCGGTGGATGCGACGCCCTTGCCCACGATATCGAAGGCCGTGCCGTGGGCAGGCGTCGTGAACAGCACGTCGAGGCCCGCCGTGATCGTCACGCCGCGATTGAAGCCCTTCATCTTGGTCGCGATCTGACCCTGGTCGTGGTACATCGAGACCACGCTGTCGAACTCGCCGGCGAAGGCGCGAATGTAGACCGTGTCGGACGGGAATGGTCCCGTGCAGTCGATGCCGGTCGCGGCCACCTTCTCGACCGTGGGCCGGATCAATTCGATTTCATCCCGGCCGAACAGCCCATTTTCTCCCGCATGTGGGTTGAGCGCAGCGACTGCGATGCGCGGCTTCTCGATACCCGCGCGCTTCATCATGCGGTCGACCAGTTCGATGGCGTCCGTGATGGACTGTTCGTCGATGAGGTCGAGCGCTTCACGCAGCGACACGTGCGAGGTGACGCGCGACATCCAGTGTGGGTCGAGGACGTTCATCTCGGAGAAATAGGAATTGTGGCCGAGCACATTGGCGAAGAACTTGTGCTCGTCGGGAAACTTGAATCCGCCCGCATACATCGCGGCTTTGTTGAGTGGTGCGAAGGTGACGGCATCGACCTCGCCGCGCTTGGCCATCCAGATCGCATGACGCAAGGTCTCGCCGGTGATGCGGCCGGAATGCGCTGAAATCGCGCCGGAGCCGACCTCGGCGGGATCGATGTTTTCGAGATCGATCAGGGGAACCGTGGGGTCGGACCAATCGATGTCGGAGACGCGTTCGACGCGACGCCACGGGAAGGAAACCTGTGCATCGCGCATGCCCTTTTCCAGCACGCGCGCATCGCCCACCGCGACGAGCCGCGCGCGGTCGCTGAGGTTGCGTTCTGCCAGCACCCGCGCGGCGATTTCAGGCCCAATGCCCGTGCAATCGCCAAACAGCAATGCGATGCGGGGAAGCTCCCCGGTCTCTTCATCCATTCGCGTCGCCTCTCTGGAGGGTTTCGGCCATGCGGGGACGCTAGCATTCATTGCTTATTGTTGACAATATGCTATCCCAGCAGCAAATGACAGGCTGACTAAAACAATCTGGAGGACCGCCGATGGATCTTCGCCCGGGTGCCGATCGCGCCAATGAACGTCCGCCGCTGATTCCGCATGGTCCCGAATTGATGAAGGGCTTCGAGCGGCGTCGCATCAAGACGCGCGGCGCCGAGATCAATGTGGCGATCGCGGGCAACGGTCCGCCGCTGCTGCTCATCCATGGCAATCCCCTGACGTTGGTGAGCTGGCACAAGATGGCGCCGACGCTCGCCCAGTCCTTCACCGTCGTCGTGCCCGATCTTCGCGGCTATGGCGACAGCTCAAAACCTGTCGGCGGGGGCGATCATTCGGCCTACACGTTCCGCTCGATGGGCGAAGACATGTTCGATGTCATGGACGCGCTCGGCTTTCAAAAGTTCGGCGTCGCGGGACATGACCGCGGCGCGCGCGTCGGCTTCCGCATGGCGCTCGACCAGCCGGATCGCGTGACGGCATTTGCGTCGCTCGACATCGTGCCGACGCACGAAGTGCTGACGAAGATCACGCTTGGCTGGGGTCTCGAATCCTATCACTGGTTCTTCATGGCCCAGAAGGAGCCGTTTCCTGAACGCCTGATCTGCGGCGATCTGGATTATTACATCCGCTACAAGCTCAACAAGAAGGGCGTGGGCCTCGAGATCTTCACACCGGAAGCTTTGGCCGAATATGCGCGCTGCACGACGCCCGAGCAGATCCATTCGGTATGCGAGGATTACCGCGCGACGGTCACGCTCGACCTCGAGATGGACACGGCGGACCTGGGGCAGAAGAAGATCAGGTGCCCCGTGCTGGTGATGTGGGGTTCGAATAGCCACTGCGGGCGGCACTTCAAGGTCATGGATGCCTGGGCGCCGTGGGCGAACGACCTGCGTGGCTGGTCGATTCCCACTGGACATTATCCCGCGGAGCACCGACCCGATCTGGTCTTTGACGCGTTTTATCCCTTCTTCTCAGGGAGCGAGCCGACGCCCTACGTTGAGGCTGCCCCCTGAGGCCCCATTCTGCGCGCGCTCAGCTGGTTCGATCCAGCGCGCGCACGATGGCATCCGTCATGCCCTGCGTGCCCGCCGTCCCGCGAATATCGCGCGTGCGGGTCGCCGGGTCTGCCAGCGCGACGCAGAGCGCGCGCTCAATGGATCTCGCCGCGGCCACCGATGCCGGCACATTCCGGCTGCGGCCCAGGAAATCGAGCAGCATCGCGGTCGAGTAAATCATCGCATAGGGATTGGCGATGCCCTTGCCGGCGATGTCGGGGGCGGATCCGTGGGTCGCCTGCGCCATCGCGATGTTTCCCTCACCGATGCACAGGCCAGGCGCCATTCCCAGTCCGCCGACGAGGCCTGCCGCTTCGTCGGTCAGGATGTCGCCGAACATGTTCGTGGTGACGACCGTATCGAAGGTCTGCGGGTCACGCACAAGACGCATGGCGAACGTGTCGACGATCACTTCGTCGACCGTGACATCGGGATAATCGGCGGCGGCCTTGTAGCATTCCTCGACGAACATGCCGCAGCCGAGCTTGAACACCGTGTTCTTGTGTACCAGCGTCAATTTCTTGCGCCGGCTGCGGGCAATATCGAGCGCCGCCTTGGCGACTTTCCGGCTGCCCTTGCGCGAGATGACGCGAACGGAAATCGTCAGGTCGTCGTTGGGCCGGAATTCTCCGGACCCTGCGACGACGTTGCGGTCGGGCTGGAATCCCTCATTGTTCTCACGCACGATCACGAGGTCGATGTCGTCATAGATACAGCCGATGCCCGGATAGGAGCGGGTCGGCCGGACATTGGCGAACAGGTCGAAATGCTTGCGCAGGATTGGATGGGGATTGATCGCGCCTGGGCCCTTTGGATAGGCCTGATGGCCGATGGGTCCGAGCACAAACCCGTCGAGCGCGCCCAATGTCTCCAGCGTTCCCTCGGGCATTGTCGACCCGTGGCTGTCGAGCGCGCTGCGCCCGATAGGCAAGGGCCGCCAGTCGATGGACACGCCGTGCAGCGCGGCGGCCGCCTGCGCCACGCGCACGGCTGCGGGCACGATCTCGTGCCCGATGTCATCGCCGTTGAGGACACCGATTGTGAAAGGCGACATGATATCTTTCCAGTTGTGGATGTAACCCGGACCCAATTCAATCAAGGGCGCAGCAGCGCCATGAGCGTATCGATCGACTTGAGCCGTTCGAAATCCGCCACCATGGCGACTACGGCGTCAGCCTTGGACCGGTCGAATTTCGCGTAGTCGGCGCATTCGTGGAACTTCGCGGCGACCTCCTCGAAGCTCATGGGATTGCTGGGGCTTCCCTTGCCGAAATCGGCGCGTCCGGAAATGCGCCGGCCGTCGGCGAGATCGATGTCGATGATCGTGGTCATCTTGTCATAGCCGGCCTTTTCGGCCTCATCGTCCACGACGAAATCGATCTTCTCGATCATCGCGCGAACGTCCGCGCGCTCCACGACCTCGTCCGTAAATTCTGGAAGACCTGCTTTGCCATCGAGAAGCAGGATGGCCATGCAGAACTCCATCGAGAACTTTGCCTGCAATTCGTTCTTTGGGCGATGGTGGATGAGCGCGTTTGGCATGTTGTGGTTCGTGCCGACACGAACTCGGACGACATCGGCGGCGCGGATCGAGTGTTGCCCGATGAGGCGAAGCATCTCCGTCATGCCCGGATGCGTCAGCGAGCCTGACGGATGCGGCTTGATCGAAATGCCGGGCTCCGCAAAGGTCCAGGGCGCACCAAGCTTGCCTTCTATGGCGGTGACATCGTAGCCGCCACCCGCAGCCATGAAGAACCCGCGCGGTGCTTCCAGGATCGTGTCGGCGGCTGTCCAGCCGTAACCCGCGAACTGCGCAGCGGCGACACCGCTCTCCGACGAACGCCCGGCATGGAAGGGCTTGGTCATCGTGCCGAAATTTTCGCGCAGGCCGGCCGACTGGCTACCTGCGATGGAAAGGGCTCTGGCGGTGGCGTTACGGTCGAGCCCCATCAGCCGGGCACTGGCCGCCGCCGCCGCGAAGGTCCCGCAGGTCGCGGTCGCGTGAAATCCGGTCTGGTAATGGCGCGGGTTGATCGCCTCCGCGATCTTGCATTCGACCTCGACGCCCAGATGATAGGCGAGCATGACGCTGCGGCCATCCGCATTCATCGCCTCACCCATGGCCAGTGCTGCGGGCAGGGCGGGCGCGGTCGGGTGGGTCAGCAGGCCATAGACGCGGTCCTTGGCGACGGCGAGTTGCGTGTCGTCGTAATCGTCGGCATGGATGCCGACGCCGTTGGCGAACGCTGCGAAGCGGGGCACCACCTTGAAAGGGCTGCCGATGACGGTCGCGGCCCCTTCCTTGAGGCCGAGGTCTGCGAGGTGCCGCCGCACCAGCTCACCGCTCGCAGCGATGCTGCCTGACAGGGCCAGACCGATTCCGTCCAGAATCGATTTCTTGCCGAGTTCGACGACCGAGGACGGCAGGTCCGAGGGCTCCGTGCGGCAGATGAAATCCGCGACATGTTTCGTGAGGTCCGTCCCGGCTGCCATGATCAACTCCCCGTTTTTTCCAACTGAGAAGTCGATTGCTTTTTGCTGATTGTCAACAATAATAAGGAGTGAGCATTTTTTCCGCTTGGAATTAGACCGCAAGCGACGCTATGCAGTGCCATCATGACCATGAATGATGCTGGGGCCGCGCTCCACAAACGCCGCACTGAGTCGATGACGACCCTGATCCGCCGCGAACTGGAACGCATGGTGGAGCATGGTGAGCTGTCGGCGGGTGACAGGCTGAACGAAAACGCCCTCGCGGCGCGGCTGGGTGTCAGCCGTGGACCGATCAGGGAGGCGTGCCGTGGCCTAGAGCAGAGCGGGCTCGTCACGGTCATCGTCAATCGCGGGGTCTTTATCCGCCAACTGGAGAGCCGGGAGGCCGCCGAACTCTATGAAATTCGCGCGGTCCTCTACGCCCTGGCGGGGCGGATACTCGCGCCCATCATCACGGCGCAGCAGATCGCTGAATTACAGCAATACGTCGACATCATGCAGCGCGCCGTCGAATCCAACGATCTCAACCTGTTTTATCCCAACAACCTGCGCTTCCACGAGGAGATCGTCCGGTTCAGCGGCAACGAGCGTCTCAACTCCGAATGCATGGCGCTGCATCGCGAGATGCATCTGTTCCGGCGACGCACCCTTGATCTGCCCGGCCGCATGCAAATCTCCAATGACGAGCACAAGGCCATTCTCGCGCGCCTCGCAGCCCATGACGTTGCCGGCGCTTCGTCGGAACTCGAGAGACACGTTCTGACAAGCCGAGAGGCGCTGTTCGGCCCCGTCGGTCACTATCCGGCGCAAGACGGCTGAACCGCGCTCAGCCTCGCAGGCTTGTCAGCTTCGGCCCCCCGAACAGAGGCAGCCGGTTGGCGACCGTGATGATCGCGAATGAAATGGCCAGCAGCATGAGCCCCAGTACGGAAATTGCGCCGAGATCGCCGCTTTCGTTCAGATCGTAGATGATCACCGACACCAGCTTGGTGTCCGCCGTCGTCAGGAGGATCATCGCGGACAATTCGCGGATCGTCCCGATAAAGACGAAGCACCAGGTGGCAATGACGTTCGAGCGCAGGATGGGGGCCGTGATCGTGCGCAGCGTCTCCATGCGCGTCGCACCAAGGATACGGCTCGCTTCTTCCAGTTCGACGTGGACGCTTCGGAACGCCGATGACAATTGCTGGTAGGCGGCGGGCATTTCGATCGTCAGGAACGCGATCAGCAGGATCCAGATTGTTCCATACAGCGGCAGCACCGAATTCGAATAGGCGAGAAACAGCCCGACGCCGAGCACGATACCGGGAATAGCGACCGGAATGGTCGCCAGATAACCCAGCATCCATCCCCCTTTCACGACATTGCGCGAAGCGACATAGGAGATCACCAGGGCCAGGCCGGTCCCGATTGTCGCCGTCATCAGGCCGAGCAGGAAGGTATTGCGCATCGCCAGCGACGTCGCCGAGAACTCGAAGAATACAAAGCGGATGTGGTGCAGGGTGAAACTGTCCCAGCTCAGCGGCTCGGCGACGGTGCGTGTCAAAGCAGTCTGGATCAGCGCGAGATAAGGCAGAACGACGGTCAGCAGCAGAATGAGAGCCGTGAACGCCCATGCAGCCCAGCGCCAGTGTCCAAGCTCGGTCAGGCGCGGCACACCGCTCTTGGCGCCCAGCGTCGTATAGCCCCGGCGCCCCAGAATGGAGCGCTGCGTCCAGAGCAGCAGGATCGTGAACATCAGCAGCGGCATCGAGATCGCCGCCGCGAGGTTCGGTTTTGCCGGATACTGGAACAGGCTCCAGATCTTTGTCGTAATCACGTGGAAGCCGGCCGGCAAAGCTAGGATAGCCGGAGAGCCGAACATCGTCAGTGCCTGCAGGATCGCGATCAGCGACCCCGCCAGCATGGCCGGGAGTACGAGAGGGATCGTGATCCGCCGCAGGGTGGTGCGCAGGCTCGCGCCCTGGATGGCCGACGCCTCCTCGAGGTCGCTCGGCACACGATCAAGCGCATTGCTGACCAGCGTGAAAACATAGGGAAACGTGTAGCAGGAGATGGCGAAGACGAGGCCCGGCATCGTGTAGATATCGACGATGTGGTCGTAGGGCTCGAGGCCGAAGAGCGACCGGTAGAGAACGTTGAGAATGCCGCTGTTGGGCGCCGCCAGAATCTCCCACGCGATGGCGCCCAGGAAGGGCGGCGTGACGAAGGACGCGGTCACGAAGACCCGCACGAAGGATCGCCCCGGCATATCGGTTCGCGCCACAAACCAGGCCAGCGGCGTCGCAATGATGCAAGAGAGCGCGCCAACGCTGAGGGACATGCCGATGGCGAGAAGGAACGGACGCCGCAGCGTGGGATCCGTCACCATCGCCACAAAGTTCGCGAATGTCAGCTTCCCCGCCTGATCGGTGACGGCGAAATAGACGAGCCACGAGAGCGGCAGCAAAACGAGCGCGGCGAGCAAAGCGACCAGTGCCATGAAGACCGGCTTCGACCAATCGATCGAAGAAGCCCGGCGGGCAGGAATACGAAAATCTGATGCCGCGCTCATGATCGTGTCGCCCCTCATATGAAATGAATGCGGGGAGCCTTCCCCCGCATTCGCGCCTGCATCAGGACGTCAGCCGGTCAGGTGCCGAAATATTCTTCGTATTTCTTCTTGATGGTTTCGATTTCGCCGTCGAGCTTCTGCGGGTCTGAATAGAGCAGCTTGATCTTCGACAAGGGCGTCCGGTCGGGCTTTTCGACAACGCCCGGGTGGAACGAGCGCAAACCGCCGACATCGCTCGTCAGTTGCTGCGCGTCCTTGCTGAACATGAAGGCGTAAAACAGCTTCGCGGCATTGGGATGAGGCGCATCCTTGAAGATAGCCGCATTTCCGATCGTGATCGGCGTGCCCTCGGTCGCGTAAACGACTTCGACCGGAACGCCCGATTCCTTGAGCATGAACATATTATATTCGTTGCCGTCGGCCTCGACGGAGCGCTCGCCTTGCGCGAGTTTCTTGGGCGGCTCGGTCGACGATTGCACCTGCATGACGCGCTGCTGCCCGAGTTTCTCGAAATAAGGCCATCCCAGCGTCTGGCTCAGGACGTGGGTGGCGGTCATGATCGTGCCGCTGTAACCGGGATGCGCCTTGACCATCCGGCCCTTCCATTTGGGAAGGAGGAGATCGGCGAAGCTTTTCGGTGCGTCTTCCGCCTTGACCTGCTTGGTGTTGTATCCGATCACGGAGAGATGCGCCCGGAAGGCTGCGTAATAGCCATCCGCGTCTCGTGCCGTTTCCGGCCACAGTTTCGCAACTTCCGCAGGCTGGAATTGCGCGATCCAGCCGTTGCGCTTGAACACCACGAAATGCACGGCGTCCGATGTCTCGGCGACATCGACGTTGTGAATGTTGCTGCCGTATTCCTGACCGACGCGCTGGAAGACGCGTTCGGACCCGGCGCGCTCCACCTTGGTCTTGATGCCCGGATATTTCTGCTCGAACGCCGCTGCCAGCTTCTCGGCAACCGCGACGTCGAGCGAGGAATAGAACACCACCGTGCCTTCCGCCTTGGCAGCAGCGATCAGCTCCGGCGTCACCTCGTAGGTCACAACCGGCGCGGAAAAGGCAGGCATTGCTGCGAGCGTCGTAGACAGGAGCAGGGTAGCGAGAAATGCGCGGCGATCCATGACAGCTCTCCTAACGGGTGAGGACTCTGCAGAATTCGGGTGGCAGATGCGCCCAGACGGCCTGGCCATTTTCAACGGGGTTGCTCGTCGACGTGACCGCGCGGATCCGCTCACCGGATGCAAGCTCGATCAGGTAATCGCGGTGCGCGCCGAGGTAGACGCTTCGCACGACGGTGCCCGCGGCCCAGTTCATTTCGTCCACTGGACGCTGCGTCGTCACGGCGATCGTGTGCTGGCGAATTGAGACCGCGATGGCGCTCCCTGCCGCACTGCTTGTGTTGGCGCATCGGAGCTTGAGACCGCCGCAATCCACAGTGTGGCCGTCGAGCGCGTGACCCGTGAGGATGTTCGCTCCACCCATGAAGCGTGCAACGAATTCGGAAGCGGGGCGCTCGTAGATGTCCTCGGGGGACCCGATCTGCTCGATGCGTCCCTTGTTCATGATGACGATCACGTCAGCGGTGGTCATGGCCTCGGATTGGTCGTGGGTGACGTAGATGGTCGTATAACGATAGGCGTCGTGAAGCCGCCGGATCTCGAACCGCATCTCCTCGCGCAGATTGCTGTCGAGGTTCGAGAGCGGCTCGTCGAGGAGAAGAGTCTGCGGCTCAACTACAAGCGCGCGCGCGAGGGAGACCCGCTGCTGCTGGCCGCCTGAAAGTTCGCCGGGGTAGCGTTCCGCCAGAACCGAAAGCTGGGTCGTATTCAGGATATTGTTGACGAGAGAAACAACCTTTTCTTTCGGCAGTTTGCGCAATTGAAGGCCGTAGGCGACGTTTTCGCGGACCGTCATGTGCGGCCACAGCGCGTAGCTCTGAAAGATCATGGACATTTGCCGAAGCTCGGGCGGCACGCTCGCGCGCTTCGATGAAATGACCTTGCCGTCGATGCGTATGTCTCCAGCGTCCGGTGTGGTGAAACCGGCTATCAGCCGAAGCGTCGTTGTCTTGCCGCAGCCCGAGGGCCCCAGCAAACACACGACATGGCCTCGCTCGACAGACAGGCTGACGTCATCAACGACCGTCAGTGGCCCAAAGCGCTTGGAGAGCCCGCTCAGTTCGAGGAAGCTCATGTTTTCTCCCCTTCGAGCGGGTTCAGCGACCCGTTAGGTGGAGCGTACGCTTCAATTTCGAAAGTTGTCAACAATTTACAATTTAGATGCCGTCTGTCGTGAGCGCCTCCAGATGACCCGGTCGCGCCGGTCCGTCCTGGGGATGCCGAAACGTAGATGCTTGTGGGACCCCTGCTGTTAACCACGAATCGGAATCGGCCTTCCCGTTTCGGGGCACCACGGCCTATGGTGGATTAACGAAGCGTTAACCAACTCGCACCGGAGTTCCCATGCCCAGGCGATGGCCCAAGTTGCGTACTCTCCAGGCTGGTCCGGTCATTGAAAGCATTCAGGCCGCCTGCAATCGTCCGGCGAGCGTGCGAGAGGTTTTCCTCCTCTTCCTGCTGACACTGGCGATCTTGTGGTCCCGCCAACGGGCCGACGTCGCTGTTTACATTCCCGATGCTCGACCCGGACATGTTATTATCTGAAGGTAAGTCCATGCGGACGTCGATGGCCGTGCAAAGGCAGGGCTGTGATACCGCGAAAGGTTCGCCCGGCTGAGGCGTGATACTTTCCTTCGAAGCATTCAGTAGGTTTGTGAGGACCGTCCTCACCCTCGTCAGTGAACTCCCACTTACCTCGATGACCAAGCTGCGCTGTCAGTCCTTGTCGTGCGAGTGGATCTGGAGAGCTTCCAGGAAGCGCGAGACCATATTGTAGGCCGCGACTGTCGCTGTAAGTTCAACCATCATTTCCGGTGAAAACAGGTTCGCGACGTTCTCGAAGACATTGTCGGGCACCTGCACATCGCGCGTCATCGTATCCGTATAGGCGAGTACGGCGCGCTGCATGGGTGAGAAGCAGCTGGCTGTCTCCCAATGCTGCAGCGAGTCGAGCTGGGGTTCGCTCATGCCTTCCTTCAAAGCGATGGGCCTGTGCTGGTCGGCCTCATAGCTCGCGCCGTTGAGATGGGCGACACGCATGATGACCATTTCGCGAAGATCGCCCGGCAGTTTCGCTTTCTGCCGGATCGCGGTGAGATAGGTGAGCCAGCCCTCCGCAACCGGTGCGCTGTGCAGGAGCATGCTGTAGAGATGCAACAGCGAGCCACGCTCGGCGACGACACGTGCGGCGACGTCCTTGCGTGCGTCGGTATCGGGTTCGGCATAGGGCAGTCGAGCCAAGTCTTTCTCCCTTCAGCCATTGGGCTGCAATGTTCGGCGGCACAAATGATGATGAACAGGTCGCCGACGAAATCAAGCGCCTCTCCTCAGACCTTCTCTATTCGACCTGACAAAGCCGATCGGGAGATAGCGGCGAAAGCCCGCACATTTGCCCGCATTTCCTCGATCGTTACTGGATAGGCCGCGCCACCGCTCGCAGCTGTAGCGAAGGCCTCCAGATTGTCGCGCACTGCCAGATGCGGCGGGTCGAAGCGAGTGACCGGTTCCTTGTCGCGCAGCGTGGTCGTGATGTCCCATCCTGTCGGCTGTTCGGGATGTGTGCGGTCGCGAATTTCCATCCAGCCTTGGGACCCGAACAGGGCGAAGCGGCCCATGAAGGGCGTGGTGAGAATAGCGGTGATGGACGCCGTTTTGCCGCTCTCGAAGCCGAGCGTCACGGAGAGCGTGTCGCCATTGCCGAATTGGGTGGCTCGCGTAGCAAGCCGCGCCCATGTCTCGGTCGGCATGCCGAACAGCGAGATCGATAGATCCACGAGATGAATGCCAGTTGCCGATAAAGGGCCCACCGGCGCATGCACCGGCGACAGGCGCCAATTGTCGGCAGGCAGTTTCAGGAATTTGTCCTGACTGAAATTTCCCTCGATTGCCAGCAAAGTGCCAAATTCTCCGGCCTTGGCGCGTTGACGCATTTCGATGATCGCCGGTTCGAAACGCCGCTCATGACCGATGCCAAGAACAAGCCCGGCTTTCGCTACGGCCGTGAAAGCCTCTTCGGCTTCTGTGGGGTCCGTGCAGAGCGGCTTTTCGCAAAACACATGCTTGCCTGCCGCGGCGGCCGCAACGATCTGGCTCGCATGCTGCTTGTGCGGAGTGCAGAGAAGAATGGCATCGACATCGTCTGACGTGAGCGCATCCTCGAAACGTGCGGCGGTGCGCAAGCCCAGAGAGTTGGCGGCGGCGCGAGCGTTGTCGTCAGGGTCGATACCGAGTACAGGACGAATTCTCGTGCTGCCGGCCATCACTCGCGTGAGCGTCTGGCCCCACCAGCCAAGGCCGACAATCGCGACGTTTAGCATGACATCATCCTCCCGCTTCGGAGGGAAGCGTCAGCTGCGACGCATTCTTCCCATCCCTCTATTCTTGGCTTTCATCCCACGGGGGCGGCGCGAACATGTCAACTGGAAAGTTGATAAACCCACTCAGGCGAGTGCCATGCGTCTTCCGGAGAACGATGGGCGGCCACCGCGAAAATCTACCTATGGATTGAAAATACGCATTGGTTCGAAGATGATCACGCCGGCGAAGAGCGCGCAAATCGAACGCTTGTAAAGGGTACTCCGATGTTTTTACAGTCCACGTCCCTTCCGGTCAGCAACAGGAGAAGAGAATCCAGCGGCGTGCCGATAGCAGCAGCGACATAATTCGCTCCGCCGATAGGGGCGACTGCAAGCGATCTATGTAAGGCGACAAAACAGAAACGGGAGACACATGGAACAAACGTCGCGCGTGCCTTTGAAGTCCATCTATCGCGTGTTCTTCGAAATTGGTCTTTTCAGTTTCGGCGGAGCGGTTTCCGGCTGGATTCAACGTGAGGTCGTCGAGGTTCGAAAATGGATGAGCCATGAGGACTTCTTGTCCGGCATCGCGTTGGCCCAGATCATGCCGGGCGCTAACGCAACCAATTCGGCGGTCTATGTCGGTCAAAGATTGCGCGGCGTCGCGGGCGCCGTCACCGCATTGACAGCCATGATGACGGGCCCCTTCTGCGCCATCATCATCGCTGCGATGACCTACCAGACCCTGATGAGACTGCCCGGCTTCCAGCAGGCGATGCTCGGCACGGCAGCAGCTGCCGTCGGCATGCTGCTGCGGACGTCCGTGACGTCTGCGCGATTGAGCGCGCGAGGTGTTGTTCCTGCGCTCGTCATGGCAGCCACCTTCGTCGCGGTCGGCATATTTCGTTTTCCGCTGTTAGCCGTCATCTGCGTCGTCGCGCCGGTGAGCGTGGGTCTTGCGTTCCGGGCCAGCGAGCGGAGAGGCTGAGATGACCGAAGTTTTGCTGAGACTCGTGCTGGTACTCGCGCCCATCTCGCTTGCCGCGTTCGGTGGAGCGGCTTCGATGTATGCACCGCTTCAGCACCAGGCGGTGGACGTGCAACATTGGGTCACGCTGCGCGAATTCCTCGATCTGTTCGCAGTCTCGCGCGTCACGCCGGGGCCCGGCTCGCTTCTCGGCACGCTGATCGGCTGGAAGATTGCGGGATTTGCGGGCGCGATTGTCGCGACGCTTGCTCTTTACGTTCCTTCTTCCACGCTCGTCTTCATGGTTGGCACGGTGTGGAACGTTCATCGCGGCAAGAAATGGCATACCGCGCTTGAAACCGGACTCGCGCCGGTCGGCGCCGGCCTGCTCCTGGCGGGCGTCCTCACGCTGGCGCGCGCTCTCTCCGAGCACATGACGTCGGTTGTCGTCATCCTCGCGGTGGCCGCGATCATGGCTTGGCGCGCGAAGATCCACCCCTTCATCTTCCTGCTCGGCGGCGCCGTCTTCTGCTACGTTCTCTATCTGGCCGGGTATTGATGCAAGGCGTCCGCTCCAGCTGGGATCGAGGCCAGGGCCGCACGGTGCGCCCAAGCGAGCGGGCCACTTCAGATTGCTTTGGACCTGCTTTTCCTGCGCGTCGCTGAGGCCGTCCCCAAGGCATTCCTCACGCCCGGTGAGCTTGTCCAGACCGCGCGTTGCCCCGCGCGGTCTTGGGGCCTCAGGCGAGCGGCTTGCCGCGCACGTCCTGAGCCCGCTCGATCTTGATGAGCACGCCGATTCCGGTGTCGGCTCCGACATGGGTCGATTCACGTTCGTTGAGCCGTGCGAAGATTGCGTCCCGCATCGGGCCCGCCTCGTGCATCTCGGCCGTCCCGTAAAACCGGAGGATGCCGGACTCGAGAACGCCGTCGCGCTGGGCCTGCATGTTGCTGTAGACCACGATGACGCGGTTATCGTGCTGAAGGTTGCTCAGTGCGCTTTTCTTTGAGCGTTCCCAATAAGCGAGGTGATCTTCGTCGAAGATCATCATGCTGCCTTTCGGGCTGATGTTCGGGCCGTCCTCGCCTGTGGTTCCGAGCAGGCAGACGCAACCGTCGTCCCACGCGTTGACGATCAGGCGGTGAATTGTCTCACTGAGTTTCATGAAGCTCTCACTTGTGAAGTGGTGAACGTGCCTAAGTGCAATCGTGATCTCTCGCGTGTTACTCGGTAAGACCGATTGCACTTACCATCTTGCCCCAGCGATCGATCTCCGCGTTGAAGAAACGCACCACTTCCGCGCGGTCACGCGTGGTCGTCTGCAATCCCATCGTATGGAACTGACGCTGTACTTCGGGATCTGTGAGCGCGTCGTTGACGTCCGCGTTGATCGTGTCGAGAATCGCGTCGGGTGTTCCCGAGGGGGCAAAGAACCCCGCCCAGGAACTCGCCCTGAAGCCAGGGAAGCCGTTCTCCTCATGGGTCGGCACATTTGGCAGCATCGGGCTGCGTTGAGCGCTGCCCACCGCGATGCCGGTCAGTTCGCCGTTGAGAATCGAGGGAATAGCTGTTGCCGTGCTTGCCATGATGTTGATGTCACCCGTCATCAGCGCCAGCATGGCAGGGTTTCCGCCGGGAAAGGGGATATGCTTGACATCGACCTTGGCGAGAACCTTGAAGAAATATTCAGCCGAAATATGCGAGCCGCTGCCGATACCCGACGTGCCCATGTAGAGCTTGCCTTCCCTGGCAACCTTGAGCATGTCGGCGTAGTTGTGGATCCCCGACTTCGGATTGGAAGCGAGAAGTTCCGGCGCCTCCACGGGAATGGCAATGGCGGCCAGCCCCGCGCTGGTGAAGCCCTTGTTGCGGTAGAGCGTCTCGTTGATGGCCAGCGATGTCGTCGTGCCGAGCAGGGTGTAACCGTCGGGCGCGGCTATCGACACCGATCGCGCCGCGAGATTGCCGCCCGCGCCCGCCATGTTCTGCACGACCACGGGCTGCTTCCAGCGCTCCGACAGCTTGCGCGCGATGATACGCGCCACGCCGTCTGCGAAGCCGCCGGCCGCATAGCCGACGACGAGGGCCACGCGACGCGAGGGCCAGGGTTCTGCTGTCTGGGCCTGCACACCGCTTCCTTGCAACAGGATGAGTGCTGCAATTGAAGCCGTGGCGACCGTACGCATGATCGGCTGCATGGTTTCCGTCCCTTTTGTCACTTCTTCATGAGTGAGCTTTCACATTCTGGTCTCTCGTGAGCGCGGGCTCGCGGCCGCGCTCAGTCTTTTGCGTAACCGGGCTTGATCCTGGCGTCGATGAAGTAGCAACCGCCGGCTTCCACGACCTTCGTGCCTGCCAGAAGCGCTTCGTTCAGCTGCGTCACATTGGTGACGGGAGCCTGAGTCTGGAATCCTTGCGCGGCGGCGATCTGCGACAATTCGATGGAAGGAGACTCCAGGCGCTGCCCGATCCCCTTGTTCTCGACGGGACGATGCCGCTGGATCGCGACACGTTCCTGATGGACTTCGTCATTGTAATAAGAGCCGTTGTTGGCGATCACGAGCATCATCGGAAGCTCCTGGTTTGCCGCCGTCCAAAGCGCGTTCATGCCCATGGAGAAGTCGCCGTCGCCAATGACCCCGACGACGATCCGCCCGCTGCCTTTCAGCGCCAGCGCCGCGCCGACCGTATGCGCGGGGCCGGTGCCGACGGCTCCGCCGCCGTCCTTGCCCAGAAAATCGAGGGGATCAGCGAAGCGGCATGCCCGCTGAGGCCAGCCGATCGGCAGGCGTGCATAGGTCACATCGCGCGTGTCGCTCCAATCAGCCATCGCGAAAGCCAATTGCGTGAGGTCGAACGGAGCGTCCGGAGCTTCGGTCCGCACCTGCGCGGTCCAGTGCGGCGCGCTATCAACGTCGGGCACACGAGCGGCGGGCTGCTCGAAAGGCCCGTCCAGCAGTTGGGCGACGAGCGTATCGGGGTGGGCGAGGACCGGGAGGTCGATCGCGGCCAGCGCCTGATGGTCCATGCTCCATCCGTTGGCGAGCAATCCATCGAGCGAGCAATGGACGATCCGCGCCGCATGGGGCCGCTGGCTCTGGGCGTCCCCGGTGCGGGCCCGCAGGAAGCCTGCGAGGTCGAGCCAGTCCAACGAGACGATCAGATCGCTTGCCGCCAGTAGACGGCTCTCGGCTTCGGTCGCCTTGTCGCCGGACGGGGGCAGCACATGCAGGACGTGTTCGACGGGAAAGGCCGGTGCGTTGTTCATGGAACTCAGCACGGTGGCGCCGTAGCGTTCCGCCAGATCGATGCGCTTCTGCCAGTCGGCAGGACTGCGCGACATGCGGCCGGCGAGAATGAGCGGATGCTCCGCCTGCCGCAGTGCCTGATCGATGGCAGCCAGCGTGTCCATGGGCACGGCGGGCGGGCTCGCCGCCCGGAAGCGATCGGGTGACGGCACGGCGACGTAGCGGTTGAGGGCGGCCTCCTGAACATGCGCGTCAAGGCAGACGTAGACGGGGCCGTGCGGCGCCGAACGGGTGATCTGGTCCGCGCGTAGAAGGGATTCCACCATGGCCTCGGCGGAGGCTGGCTGGTCGTCCCATTTCACGAAGGGCCGCACGAGAGCGCCCTGATCCTTCGACGTATGGACCCAGTCTATCCAGGGACGGCGATGGTAGGCGTCGACTGGGCCTGTGGCACCCAGGATCAGCATGGGTCGGCGGTCGCACCAGGCGTTATAGATCGCCATGGAGCCGTTCATGAGGCCGACATTCGAATGCAGGATGACGAGAAGCGGCGTTTCGGTGACGCGCGAATAGCCGTCGGCGATCGACACCGCATGGTTTTCGTGCAGGCAGGTGATGATATGGGGATCGCGATTGCCCAGATGGTTCACGATGCTGTCGTGCAGGCCCCTGAAGCTCGCGCCGGGCACGAGCACCGCATGCGGGTAGCCCAGTGAACGCAGGACATCAGCGACGACATCGCTGCCCCACGCCGCTGCGCCGGGATCTGTTCCGCTCTTTCCGTCTGGCCCGCTCATCTACGCTTGTCTCCTCACGGCACAACTCTGGCCGATTAGGGATCAAGCCGAGCTGATACACAATTCAGTTCGCGTCGCCGCACATCAGTTATGGTCTCGGCTCATTCGGGCACCTGGGGAGGGAGATGGCGGAAGACACCTCCAACGCGACGCCTCTCAGCTTGTGGAGAAAGCTGACCAGCCCCGGCGAGGCGACTTCGTCCCGGCGGGTCATGGCGCCTACCTCTCGCGCATAGCCGAGGTCCGACATCGGGAGGCGCCGCAGAAGACGGGCGCGCTCTTCCGGGATGATCTGGCTTGCCGAGAAGATGCCGAGCCAGTCACCGGCCAGAAGGAAGGAGCGCGCCGCGATGAAGGAATCGACTTCGACGATCTGGGCGGGTGCCGGGATGGCGCTCGCGGTCACGAGCCTGTCGAATTCCGTCCTGATAGGGGTGGATTTTCCCGGCAGCACCCACCGCGCGGAACGAAGATCCCACCAGTCCACCTCCGGCAGGTCTTGCAACGGATGCTCCGGGTGACCGACGACGACGAGATAATCTTCGAACAAGGTCTCCACATCGACCCATGGCGGCATGTTGTTGGGCCGAATGCTGCCGACGATGAGGTCGATCTCCCCTGCGTACAGTTTGGAGAGAAGCGCCTCGTAGCTGGCATCCACGATGGACACTTCGCATGTCGCATATCCCAATGCGAACAGTCGCGCCGCCTCGGGCACGAGATGCACGCGAGAGGCGGGCAGAGCGCCGATCCGCAGCCGGACCGGCTCCTGGCGGCGGCCGTTTCCATAGCGCAAAAACTCTTCGGCTGCGGCGATCTCTCCGCGTGCGCGCCGGGCCTTCATGGCTGCGTCAGCTGCCCATGCGCTCAGCTTTTTCGGCTGGTCATCCTCGAAAAACGAACGCCCGAGCCGGGCGGCAAGCGTCGCAAGAGACCTTGCAACCGCCGTCTGCGTCACCCCCAGCATTTCCGCAGCACGCCGCGGCGACCCCGCGAGTCCAATGCCGATCAGAGCCGCGATTTCATGATCCGAGACCTGACGTGCAAAGGCGCTTGCAAAACACGCGGGCGCATCGGCATCTTGATCGGCCCCGCGATTATCGATCTCGCAGAGCTGGCGGAAGGCCGCGGTCCCGGCCCGGACGAGTATGGCGCCCTCCACCGTCGTTTTCGTGCCGGTGTGAGCCCTCTGGAAGAGGCGCGTTCCGAGTTCCTTTTCCAGCAGGGTGATGACCCGCGTGACGGCGGGCTGGGAAAGGCTGCTCGCCTGTGCAGCTGCGCTCATGCTCCCGTAATGGGCGACGGCCATAACTGTCCTGAGCTGGCGGAGCTTCATGTTGCGTCTCCCTCTCACCTGGTTGTTAAACGGCATCCGGGCGCGGGGCAACACGAGCCGCTTGCGTTAATTAACGGGTTAATCAATGATACGCCTTCCCGCGATGGAGCATCTGGATGGCCAAGCGCGCCAAGGACCCTGTGAACCGGCGATCCGCATCGCGATCGCCTGATCATGCCGTGTGGCATTCCTATCTCGGCACGGACCATGTACCGACGTTTTCGGCGGACCAGCATGTCGGAACGGCGCTGCGGGAAACTTTCCATGCTTTCGCACACGCGGTAGCAGACAACCTGCGTCCGTTGGAACTCACATTGAATATGTGGTTCGTTTTACGGTCCCTATGGGAAATCGACGGTCGTACGCAGGTCGATCTCGCATCGAAGCTCGAGGTCACGCCGGCGGCTATGGTGGGGATCGTCAATGGGCTCGAGGCCGCAGGCTGGGTTGAGAGAAGACGCTCGGAGACAGACGGTCGTGCATTTCGGGTTTTTCTGACACCTATGGGACACAAGGTTCGCACGAAGGCGTCGGGCCAGGCGCTTCAGGTCGATGCAAAAGCCCTGCGTGGCTTCTCGGTCGCCGAGGTCGGGACTCTGCTCGACCTGATGCGGCGATTGCGGACCAATCTTTCAGACTGAAAAAATCAAAGACACGAGGGGGGAAACAGCATGACCGATGAGACGGTGTTCGAACGAATTCGGGGAATGGCACAGGCAACCAACCCGCCTTTTGCGATCGCAAAGATCGGCCATGTCGTTCTGAACGTCCATGATCTGGAGCGCTCGACAAAATTCTACACTCAGGTGCTCGGGTTCAGGATCTCGGACATTTACGGCGAGGAGATGGTTCCCGGTGGGATGATCTTCCTGCGCTTCAATGCCGATCATCATGGTGTTGCACTCGTGGGTGGGCTCCCGGAGAATTCACAAAACGTCGAGCTCCATCATATGGCGTTTGCAGTATCCACGCTCGATGAAGTCTTTCGTGCGCGGGTACATCTCGAGGAGAGCGGGGTCAAAATCAAGTTCCACGGCCGCCGTCGCGCCGGCGTGCAGATCGCGGTGGAGTTCCAGGACCCCGACGGGCACATGCTCGAAATCTATTGGGGCCTCGACCAGATCGGCAGCGATGGGATCATGCGGCCATCCTCGGAATGGAAGGGCGCGCGCAGCCTCGAGGAAGCGATCGACAATCCTGTCCTTGGACAGGACACGCGCGTCCATGACGAGCGCCTCATCCGTCGTACATAACCCAGCTCGCGAGGCCGAACATGAAGTGGTGCCGCGTAGAGACAAGCACGGGGCCGAGCTACGGCCTGGTCGAAGGCGACGAGATCGCTCTCGTGCAAGGATCTCCCTTCGAGGCGTGGAACGTAACGGACGAGCGCATCCCTCTCGAGAACGCAAAGTTGCTCGTCCCGGTCGTACCACCGGTATTCTACGCGATCGGGTCGAATTATCACGACCACGTCGTCAAGATGGCAGAAGCCTTCGGGCGCAAGCCGGTCTTCTATGAAGCGCCGCGCGTCGGCTACCGGGCCAACAACGCGCTGCTGCCTCACGAAGGCGCCATCGTGAAGCCGAGAGATTCTGGCGATGAGTTCCAATACGAGGCAGAGCTCGTCGCCGTGATCGGCAAGAGGGGGCGCAACCTCACGCGCGAACAAGCGGCCGACTGCATCTTCGGCTACACCATTGGCAATGACGTGAGCGAGCGCGGCTGGCAGGCCAAGGACCAGACCAACATCCGCGCCAAGAACTGCGATACTTTCAAGCCCATGGGCCCGTGGATCGTGCAGGGCGCCGATCCCGCGCACATGCGCACACGGGTCCGCATCAACGGCGAAACGGTGCACGATTTCGCGACCGGCAACATGCTGTTCGACGCGGCGGCCGTCGTCGCAGAAATCTCCAGGTACAACGCCCTGTCCCCCGGCGATGTGGTCTGGCTGGGAACCGACGACAAGCCCCGCAACATCAAGCCGGGCGACATGCTGGAAATCGAAATCACAGGGATCGGCGTATTGCGCAACAGCGTCATCGCTGAGTAACGGCCGAAGAGCCGGGCATAACGGTAGGAAAACACGGAGGGGATGTCATGTCTGCAAAGAAGCAAGGCAGGTCAATTATCGTCGCGCTCGCGGCCCTGATGGGGTTCGCTCCCTGCGCGGCGCAGGCGCAGGAAGCGTGGCCCAATAAACGCATATCGCTGATCGTCGGTTTCGCGGTGGGCGGCTTTGCCGACAGCGTCGGCCGCATCATAGGCAACAAGCTCGGCGAACGCCTGAAGCAGACGGTTACGGTACAGAACATGGAGGGTGCCGGCGGGGCGACGGCTGCCCGGCAGGTGAGCGTATCGGCGCCCGATGGCTACACATTTCTCGTGACCACCACCGGCCTCGCCATCAACGAGACACTTTACAAGAACAAGAACTTCAGCGCGTCGTCTTTGATCCCCATTGCGATTCCGGTCTCCGCACCGGAGTCGCTCGTTGCGAATCCCAAGTCGGGCATCAAGAACTTTGCCGATCTCATCGTCGCGGCGAAGGAAGGGCGGGCCTATATGGGCACGCCGGGGATCGGTAGCGGCTCGCATATCGCCGCGGAATATTTCTTCAGGAACGTGGCGAAGATCGAGGTCAAGCACATCCCCTTTCAGGGCGGGAGCCCCGCCATGCAGGGCCTGTTGTCGGGCGACATCAATATCCTTGCCAGCACGGCAACGGCGGCCACGATTCCCCCCGTCGTCAGCGGCGAGCTCGTCGGGCTCGCCGTGGCAAGCAGCCAGCGCGATCCCGCGTTGCCGAACGTTCCGACATTCGCGGAGATCGGCTATCCCGGATTTCTCGCCAGCTCATGGACCGGGTTTTTCGCACCTCCCGGTACGCCGGACGCCATCGTCAATCGCATGAGTGCGGAGATCAACGAGGTGATGAAGGACCCTGATGTGCTCAGCAAGATGAAGTCTCTCGGCCTCATCGTGACCGCGCGTTCGCGGGCTGATACAGCCGAGCTCTTCAAAGCCGAGATCGCTCGATGGGCAACGATGGTCAACGCAATTGGAATTTCGATGTGACCGACTATTTCAAGCGAAGCTGAAAGGCTCGCCACCGATGTCTTCATCATCGGTGGCGGCTTCGGCCTGTTTATACTTGCGTCAGCAAACCCGCCTCCTGATACGCACGCAGCGCGCCGGGATGGAGGTCGACGCCCTCGATGGTGAGGGCTTGCTCGCCCCACTCCCGCAGGGGTTTGAAAAGATCGGGCAAGCCCGTGAAGAGCGGGTTGAGCTGCTCGAGTTCCGTCGCGTGATCCACGATGGCGCGCGTCACCTGCGCGACGAGGTCGTCGTCCACGCGCGCATGCGTCACGAGCACATTCAGGACCCCGGGCTGCAGGGCATCCGTTTTCAGCGCACGCAGCGAGCCCTTGCGCATGACGCTGCGCCGATAGACCGGCGATGCGGCAATGACGACCGCGAGTTCCGCTTCGGACAGACCGATCACGCGAAGGTCCGTACTCGCGTCCAGCGCGTTCATGACCTTGTTGGGGTAGGGGCATTGCAATTGCGCATCGATGTCGCCCCGCGCCAGCGCCTCAGCTCCTTCGGCAAACTCGAGAAACAGCGGCGTGAAATCGTCGAAGCCGATGCCCAGTGCGCCGAGAATGGAATGCGCATGCTGCCGCGTGCCGCTATGTTCGGGCCCGACGGATACCCGCTTCCCGCGCAGGTCGCTCATGGCCTCGATGCTGGAATCGGCGCGGGAGACGAAATACATCGGCCCCGCATTCATGGGCGAGACCATCCGCAGGTCGATAGGCTCCGAAAACGGGGACGTGCCGCGCAGCGCCCGCCCGATCCAGTTCGACGCCATGAAGCCGAAGTCGATCGCACCCTCTTCGAGCTTGCGGGCATTTTCCGTGCTGGCGAATCGGGCCTCGACGATGTCGATGGGTCCGGCGATGCCTGCCTTCAGGAACACCTCCCGAAGCGCCATGCCCTGCGTCGTGAAGGTGCTGTCCCGTTCCGCCGTGCCTATCCGCATGGTCGTTCCCCTAGGTTCCGCTGACGGTCCTGACGCCGCCTTGATGGTGGCGAGTGAGCCACGGATTCGCGCCGGCTGCAAACCGCATGGGCGAAGCTCGAGTTTTTCCCCTTTTCGGATGACGAGAGGCGTCATAGGCTCACACGATAGAACGAGCTCCCGGTTACAGGGGGCATTCTGGGGAGGAGCACATGATGCAAAGCGCCTGGGTCGTCCTGGCTGCGACCTTGGTCGCGCAGGGGGCATCCGCACAATCGTCTGGGCCTGAACATGGCCTGACACCGACGCAGGCGACGGGGCAGCGGCTATACGCCCAGTCTTGCGGCGTATGCCACGCAAAGCCCACCATCACCAGCGGCCGCTACGGGCCGGCCCTGTCGAAGGAGAGCCTCGGCGGTCTGGACGAGGCGATGACGCAGGTCATCAGCCAGGGCACCGGCCGGATGCCCGGCTTCCGGCACCATTTCGACGCCGCGCAGATCCAGTCGATCGTCGCTTATCTAAAGACCCTCCCGGTTCCCCCGCCGGACGCGCCCGCTCCCAAGACAGCAGAGCGGCGCGACGACAATTGAGCGAACGCAGACGCACGATTTCAGGGAACAGCGAGGGGACGACGATGAAACATGCACGAGGTTTGACCCATTTCGGCGCTCTGGCGCTTGCGACGGCCCTTTCGGCGACGAGCGCTCAGGCCGACGCGCTCCTGACGGGCGCCGTCACATCTGCAACGGGTGCGGCCATGGCGGGTGTTGCGGTGTCCGCGAAATCCGATGGGCTGCCGATCACCACGACCGTCTTCACCGATCTGGCCGGGCGCTATGTTTTTCCACCGCTGGCCAACGGCAAGTACCACCTCTGGGCACAGGCCATCGCCTATGCGGCGGGCCGGGGCGATGTCGACCTGACCACAGCGAAGCAGCAGGATTTCAGGCTCAACCCGACGCGCGACTTCGTGCGGCAATTGCCGGGCGATGAATTCCTGGCGGCTCTTCCCGAGGTGTCGGCGGACGACGCCCGCATGAAGACGATGGTCCGCAAGACTTGCACAGGCTGCCACACGCCGGCCTTCCCTCTGCAACATACATTCGACGAGGCCGGCTGGTCATCGGTGCTCGAACTGATGAAGCACATCAATGTGCTTGGCACCTATCAGGGCGACAATCACAAGGCGAATGCCAGCATCGAGTCGCACCAGCAGGAACTGGCGCGCTATCTGGCCCGCGCACGCGGACCCGAGCCGACGTCGATGAACTTCAACCTCCGCCCGCGCCCGACCGGCGAGGCGGCGCGCGTCGTCTTCCGCGAATATGACGTGCCGCTGGATCCCGATCTGCATCTGCCCGGCACATATTTCCCCAGCAATGGCGCGGATTGGTCGCTTGGCACGCCCTCGGGCATGTTCGGCGGCTATGGCGTGCATGACGCGGTCGCCGATCTCGACGGCAACGTCTGGTTTACCCACAGCCTGCCGAGCCGCACCATCACCATCGGCCGCATCGATGCGAAGACTGGCGCGTTCAAGGCGTTCAAGCTCGATGAGCCCAATGGATTCGCCAGCCAGACGCATGGCATGACGCGCGATCCCAAGGGCTTCATCTGGTTCAACACGCGCCCCGCAGCACCGGGCGGCAAGCCGACAGGCTTGGCCAAGCTCGATCCGAAGACAGAGAATATCGTCGTCTACAATCCGCCCAAGCCCATGTCGGGCACGGCCGGGACGCTCGACGTCGATCCACAGGGCATGATCTGGGTGACCTCGCCCGACGGTGCGCTGCGCTTCGATCCCGCGACCGAGCAGTTCCTGGAATTCAAGTCCGTCACCTACAAGACGCCGCAGGGAATCGGCACCGTCTACGGCGTTGCCGCCGATCGGCTGGGCAACGGCTGGTGGGTCGATATGAAGTTCGACCGCGTCGAGAAGGGCGACATCAAGACAGGTCAGACGACGGAACTGCAGGTGCCCCCCGTCCAGGCTGAGAAGGACCGCCTCACGCCCGACGAGCGCCGGTTGTACGCGTCCTATGTCGTGCCGGATTTCAACACGCCCTACCCCTGGGCGCAGGGCCCGCGGCGGCTGGGTGCCGACAAGAACGGCGATACGCTCTGGATCGGCAATTCCTTCGGCGGCAATCTCGCGCGCGTCGACATCAACACCATGAAGATGGATCTCGTGCCGCTGCCCAACCCCGAAACGCAGCAACCCTATGAGGTGGCGGTCGATAGTGCCCACAACGTCTGGACGAACCTGTGGAGCACGGACGCCATCGCCAAATACAATCCGGCGACGTCGCAATGGACTTTGTTCGACCTGCCTTCACGTGGCACCGAGACACGCTATATCTCCTTGCTGGAAAGGAACGGCCACCTCGAGGTCGTCGTGCCCTATTCCCGGACGAGACGCGTGGCAGTCATGACGTTGCGCAGCGAATCCGACTTGCAGGCAAAGTGACACCCGAAGAGACGACGCCTCACGGCAGACAGATGGAGCAGAGCATGCATGTGAACTGGATAAATCCCGCGCTCGCCGGATTTCTCGCGCTGGGCTGCATGAGCCTTCCCCTGAGTGCCCGCGCCAATGACATAATCGCCGAATGGGACAGCGTGAAAGCACCCCCGCCGCCGGCTATCCAGAAGGTCACGCCCGACGTGAAGACGACGGCGCTGCTCGTCATGGATTTCATGAAGCCAACGTGCACCGAGCAGAAGCGTCCGCGTTGCGTCGCAACCATTCCCGCCGTCAAGAAGCTGCTGGCGGAAGCGCGCACCAAGGGTGTAACGGTGATCTACACCGTGACGGGCACGCAGGCCGTAACCACCGATTTCCTGACTGAACTGGCGCCTGTCGGCTCGGAGCCGGTCGTCGCCGCCCGCGCCAATAAATTCCTCAGCCCCGATCTCGACAAAGTGCTGAAGGAAAAGGGCATCAAGACCATCATCCCCGTGGGGACGGTGGCCAATGGCGCGATTCTCTACACGGCGAGCGATGCCGCGTTCCGTGGATATGACGTCATCGTGCCGCTCGATGGAATGTCCGGTGACTCCGTTTACTCGGAGCAGTTCACCACCTGGCAGCTCGTCAACGGGCCCAGCCTCGCCGACCGGGTGAAACTCACCCGCACGGACATGGTGTCCTTTTAAACCCGAGCCGCGATCCCGGAACCGCCAGGTTCCGGGATCGTGGCTGCCTCAGAAGTCCATCATGTCGACACGCGTGAGCGTGACCTCGTTCATGATGCGAGCGGCATTGACGAGATGCCAGACCGTGTAAAGCTCCGGGAAGGCATCGTTCGAAGATAGTCCGTCGACAGGCACGATCACCTTGAAGCCCCGCAGCGCCGCCTCGCCCCCGGTATGGAGCACGGATGTATGCGCCGCCGTGCCGGTGACGATCAGCGAGCGGATCCCCTTGTCCTTCAGCGTCTTTTCGAGATCGCTGCCGATGAACTTGTCGGGTCCGAGGGGCGGCAGGACGGGCTCACCCTCGCGTGCCGCCAGCGGCGCCAGAATATCCTTCGCGCCCGATCCCGCCGTGGCCACGCTATAGACCACGAACATGCCGTGAGTGCGTGCTTGGCCCAGCAATTTCGCGAGGCCCGGTACCTGAGCCGCGCAACGCGGACGCCGCTCGGGCGTGCAGGTCTGCGTGGTAAAATCCATCAGCAGGAGCGCCGTCGTGGCCGGGTCGATCTTGGCGCGCTTGAGTTCGGGGGGCGCTGGAAGCGAAACGCTTCTCCAATCGTCGAGCACGTCCGCCCGGGCCACGGGGATGCTCGCGCCCGCGATGGCAGCGAGCGCGATGCACTGCAAAACTCTCCTGAAATGGATCATGACTTGCGACTCCCCTCCGTCCGGCACTTCTCGGCCGGTCTCCGATGCTAATGCGGATCAGGGGCGCGCGGTAGCTGCCTTTGTGGCGGAAGGGGGCGGTGACCCGTGTCGCTAGGCTTGCAAGCTCCTCTCGAAGTCCGTGACCTTGTCGGCAAGGCTGCGACTGCGCTGGATAAGCCAGACATACCAGGCAACGCCGAGCACCAGGATACCAGCGCCGATGATGGCGGCGAGGTCGATGGTCTCCTTCGCGCGATAAAAACTCGCGAGGGCGAGAACGACGCCCAGAAAAATGGCGCCGACCGCGCTGAATCGAGCATCGTTGTTCTTGGCCTGGCTGGCCTTCAGATTGCGGAGCTCTTCGGCTGGGGTCAGCACGCCATCCTCCGCTGAAAACCTCATCTCGGTTTCCTTGTAATTCTCGCCGAGTAGCGTGCGTTTATCTGCTTCACGAAGTTCAGCCATCTGGTCCTCCCGGAATTTACGGATCGTTTCCGACACGGGCGGACGATAGCCGGATGACCGAGGTCTGAGCAGGCGACAGAAGGAAGCATCAGGACGAAATTTGGACTGGTAATTGTGCAATAAATACAGGGATTTAGATGCCTTCACATGACGTGCGACCCCGGCGTCGCCGCGAGGAGCTTCATGTCCATCTGGGCCGTATGGAACCAGCAGCCAAGCAAGCCATTGTCAGCGCATGTCCGGCGATCGTGTTGGGCATTCAATCTGGAGGTTGACATGAAAGCCGCATTTGCTTTTGGAGGTCTGCTGATCGCCGCCGTCTCGGCGCCCGCCTTCGCCCAGTCGTCTACCGTGACGACCACCAGCCCGGGCTCTTCCAGCTATTACATCGTCCAGGATGCCTCGACGAAGAAATGCACGATCACGCACGAGAAGCCGGCGACCTCGACCATGACCGTGGTTGGTGGTGACGGCACCGTTTACAAGACGGAAACAGAAGCGCAGTCCGCGATGAAGACCACCAAGGTCTGCACGAACTGACCCCTGGCCCACAGGGGCTTTTTGATCGAACAAGATGTGGAGCATCGACATGAAACTTGTCGCCGCCGCTGCGGGAGCAGCAGTACTTCTGGCGTCCCTCACCTGCGCTCAGGCGCAAACGGAAACCCGGGTCACGGTGCGCGAATCGCATCCGCGCGTGGTCAAGAAAGTCATTGTCCATCACGACCGCGGATTGCATCGGGGATGGAGCCACTCTCGTCATCGTGGGCGTGTCGTCAAGAAAACGATCATCGAGCGCTGAAGATCATCCGTGATGAAGCGGGGGCCGACCTTCGGGGCGGCCCCCGTTTTCGTGCGCGTTAACCATGGAACGCGCGAATGAGAAACGAAGTCGCAGGCTGCGCATTGGACCTGCGGTACGAAACAAGAGGAGGGTTATCCATGGCCGATAGTTCGGGAAGCAGTGCAATTCTGGGTGTGATCGTCGGTGCGATCATCGTCGTCGCCATAGCGGTTTACGCTTTCGGCGGGTTCCCCGGCGGCGGAGCCAAGACAACAACGGTCAATGTCACGCCGCCTGCTGTGACAGGATCTAAGTAAGCGCAGCCACCTTCAGGCATCCGTCATGCGCAGATGCCTGGAGGCCACGGCATTCGCCACGTGCGCGCCGATATCCTATGATGCGTTAAGGCATCGGGACTGAACGCATGAGGCCAGCATGACCGACGAGATCGTCTTTTATCACAACCCGCGCTCGCGGGCGCAGATGGCGCATTGGATGCTTGAGGAGGTCGGCGCACCCTATCGCATCGTGCCGATCGACTTCGCCAAGGGCGAGCACAAGACCCCGGAGTTTCTGGCCATCAATCCGATGGGCAAGCTCCCGGCCATCGTCCATCGTGGCGTCGTCGTCACCGAAACGCCGGCGATCATCGCCTATCTCGCGGATCAGTTTCCCGACGCGGGTCTTGCCCCCGCGCCGACAGATCCGGAGCGCGGAACCTATTATCGTTGGCTGTTCTTCATGGGCTCCTGTTTCGAGCCCGCCCTGTTTGACCGCATGATGAAGCGCCCTGAGGTCGAGCCCAAATCATCCTCGGCTTACGGAAGCTACGAGGATGTCATCGCCGCGCTGAAAACAGCGCTGTCGAATGGCCCCTTTATCCTAGGCGAAAAATTCTCCGCCGCGGATGTGTATGTCGGGGCGGAGCTGAATTGGGCCATCATGTTCGGCGCCCCTGGTGTCAAAGGCGAGAAGCTTTTCGATGAATACGTAACGCGAGTGACGGCACGTCCGGCTTTCCAGCGTGTCGCGCCCAAGGCGTAATGCGGCCAGGAGACGGCGAGCCGCCTTGCTTCGCTGTCTCACTCTCCCCTAAGATCGCTCCCGACAGGCTGATCAGAAAAGAGCCATGCGAAGGCTCGACGGCCATTTGACAGGGAGCCCAAGGAATGACATCGCCGAAGGATACGACGAAGCTCGCCACCGCGACCTTCCCCGAGAAGGACGCACTCGTCACGGCGAGCAATGCCGAACTGGGCTGGGCATCCGACGCCATGGCGGAAATGCTGCGCCGTCTCGATCTGCGCTACATCGCGCTGACGCCGGGCGCAAGCTATCGCGGCCTCCATGACAGCATGGTCAATTACCTCGGCAATCGCGATCCCCAGATGATCGTCTGCCTGCATGAAGAGCATGCCGTTGCTATCGCTCAAGGCTATGGCAAGGTGACGGAGCGCCCGATGGCGGTCGCGCTTCATTCCAACGTCGGGCTCATGCATGCCACCATGGCCGTCTTCAACGCCTGGTGCGGCCGCGTGCCGATCTTCATTCTCGGTGCGACGGGACCGGGCGATGCCGAAGAGCGCCGTCCGTGGATCGATTGGATTCACACCTCGAAGGATCAGGGCGCGCTTATCCGCCATTACACGAAATGGGACGACGAACCGCGCTCGGTGGGCGCCACTCTCGAAGCCATGCTGCGCGCCTGCCAGATCTCGGCGAGCGAACCGCGCGGGCCGACCTATGTCTGTCTCGATGTCGCCTTGCAGGAATCGAAGCTCGACGCGCCCGTGATCTTCCCAGACGTGGAGCGTTACAAGCCCGGCCTTCCCGCGGCACCCAGCGCCGATGCCGTCGAGCAGGCGGCGCGCCTCCTCGTCGATGCGAAAAAACCCCTCA
>JAQGKD010000107.1 GCA_028290285.1 Hyphomicrobiales bacterium | reverse complement strand
TACATCGGGTAACCCCGAAGGCGATCGGCGAGGCCGAGCTTGGCGAGCATGTAGGAAGGGGGCGTTCCGCCCCCATCGTCGCCGCTCATCTGCACGCCGATTTTCATGCGCCCCAACGCGGGGTCCGAGAGATCGCTGACTGGAGCGTCGCCTTCACGCGTCAGCAGCATGAACGTCGAGCGGTAGTAAGGTTGCGTTGTGCGCACCGACGACAGCGCCTTCGGCATGCCCATGACCACGTCGCACGCTCTGGCGCCAAGTCCGTTGCGAATGAAGGCGCGCCGCTCGACCAGCCACACGGAAACGAGGCTCGCTTTGAGATCGTCCGCAACGAGCTGCGCGATCCGGTTTTCGAACCCTTCTCCGGCAGTGTTGGAGAAGGGCAGATTGTGAGGCTCCATGCAGACGCGCAGCTCACCCGATTGGCACAGCCCGGGCCAGACCGCGAGCGCTGCCACATAGAAAAGCTTAAGGGAGCTGGAAAACATAGAGCATTCCGCCTTTCCCCACGACTTCCTTCAGTTCGCGCACTGCGTTCACGAAACCCTTCGCGGCAGTGGCATCGCGTGGATCGAGATCGTTTGAAACGAGCGCGCCGGCCCACCCGCCGATCCCTGAGAGCACGGCGACATATTGATGTCCGTCAGGGCCGCGGTAGGTCACGGGCTGGCTGATGATTCCCGAGCCCGTCTTGAACTGCCACAGCAATTCGCCCGTGCGCGCATCGACCGCTTTGAACCAGCCGTTCATCGTGCCGTAGAAGACGAGATCGCCCGCGGTGGCGAGCGCGCCGCTCCACAGCGGCAAGTCCTCCTTTATGACCCATTGGGGCTTTTGCTCAACGATATTCCAGGCCGTCATTTCGCCGCGATGACCGCCTGGGCCGGCCTTCATGCGAACTTCCGCACCGACATAGGGCGTCCCGGCGATGTAGTTCACCTCCGTCATCTGCCAGTCCATGCAGAGATTGTTGTGCGGGATGTAGAGCAGCCCTGTCTTGTTGGAGAAGGCGGATGGATTCCAGTCCTTGGCGCCGGGCGCCGTTGGGCACACGTCGTACATCACCTTGTCTAGCTGCGGCAGCTTGCTCTCGATGAAATGCAGACGCCCGGTTTTCAGGTCGACGCCATCGGTTACGGTGAGCGGATGATAGGGTGTGGCCGACAAGACCTCCCCGCTGGAGCGATCGATCACATAGACGTAGCCGTTACGCTCCGGACGCACGATGACCTTGCGCGGCACGCCCTTCCACTGGAGATCGAGAAGGACGTTCTCGTTGATGGCGTCCCAATCGAAAAGATCGTGCGGCGTGAATTGGTAGAACCATTTGGCTGCGCCCGTATCGATATCGCGGGCGAAAATTCCACCGGTCCATTTGTTGTCGCCTGGGCGCATCTCGGAGTTCCAGGGCCCCGGATTTCCGGTGCCGTGAAAAACCAGGTTGAGGTCCGGATCGTAGGAAATCCAGCCCCACATATTGCCGCCACCCTGCTGCCAGCCATCGGGCTGCCAGCTCTTCACGCCGAGATCCTGCCCCTTGTCGCTATCGTAGAAAGGCTTGAAGTCTGGGCCGATCAAAACGTCCTTGTCCGGCCCGGTCGCGAAGGCCTTCCAGGCCACTTTGCCCGTGGCGGCATCGAGGGCGGTCAGCCAGCCGCGCACGCCGTATTCACCGCCCGAATTGCCGACGAGCACTTTGCCCTTCGCCACAAAGGCGGCCATCGTGACTGTCTCGCCGATGCGGATGTCGCCGACCTTGGTCTGCCACAGGACGTGGCCGTCCTTTGCGTCGAGCGCGATGGTATTGCCATCGAGTGTGTTGAAGAAAATGCGCCCGTCTGCATAGGCTGGCCCGCGTGCGACCACGTCGCAGCAGGCGACGCCTTGGGCAGCCGCCTCGGGGCGCGGGTCGTACTTCCACTTCATCGGTGCGCCCGGCTTCGACAAGTCGAGCGCGAAGAGGATGTTGGGGTAAGGCGTCAGCACGTACATGGTGTCGCCAACGACGAGCGGCGCGGCCTCATGCCCCTTGTTCACGCCGGTCGAGAAGGTGAAAGACACCTTGAGGGTCGCGACGTTCCCGGCATTGATTTCATTCAGTTCGGAATAGCGCGTGCTGGCAAAATTCTTCGCCGGCATCGTCCATTGCCCATCGTCCGGCGGCGCACTGGCTGGAGGCGGTGCAGGCAGGGGCGTCTGCGCCGCAATGGCAAGTGCTGCGCAATATAGCAGAGCCGGAAAAGATAAAGCGGCAGAACGGATCGAGCTCATATGCCCTCCGCATATTTGCCAACATGAACAGCCAAGGCGGGCTTTGGTTTCTGACCGAAATCGTACAGTCCGGCAAACCTCGTCCATGGCCGCTTTGCCGGGATCCAGCAGGCTACGGATTACTGGAGGAACAAGAGGCGCCAACGCGAACAGCCCCAGCCGCTTTCGCGACTGGGGCTGTTTTTGATTTGGTTGCGGGGACAGGATTTGAACCTGTGACCTTCAGGTTATGAGCCTGACGAGCTACCG
>JAQGKD010000085.1 GCA_028290285.1 Hyphomicrobiales bacterium | reverse complement strand
TGACGGAGAATGTGCAGGTGAACCATGCGGAGATCTCAAGCTACATCACGCCCTACAATCGCATCCTGCAAAATCTTGCCCTCGCGCATCACTTCGACACGGCGACGCTCGCGGGCCGCTCGGCGCTCGACGGAATGGTGACGCTGCAGGCGACGATCATTTCCTACGCCGACGACTTTAAGCTCATGATGATGCTGTCGCTCGGCGCACTGCCCTTGCTGCTCTTGCTGAAGAAGGCACCCTCTTCATCTGCGCCCGATCATACCATTGCAATGGAATAGCCGCGCAGTGAAAGAAGCCTCAGGAGTTACCGATGGAGCGGGCGTAGACGAGTTCGTAGCCCGAACACGCATCCTGCCAGCCCGCCGCCCGCCGCATGGCTGAGTGACGCATCGTGTTCAGCCGTGCCTTCGCGCCGAAGATGCCGAAAGCCCGCACCAGTGCCCCGCGAAACGACGACGCCGACGGTTTCTGGAAAAGGAACCCGTTGACGCCGTCCTGAATGGAATCGGCCAGACCGCCGACACGATGCGCAATCGGCAGCGAGCCGAAGCGCTGCGCATACATCTGGCTCAGGCCGCAAGGCTCGAACCGTGACGGCATGAGCAGGAAATCGCTTCCCGCGTAGACGTTCTTCGCCTCGCTCTCATCAAAGCCTATATGCGCGGCAACCTGTCCCGGATGGCGCTCGACGAGCGAACGGACGTCGCTCTCGAGCTTGCGCTCACCTGTGCCGGTGATGACCATCTGGCCACCGGCAGCGACGATGTCTTCCGCGCTTTCAACGATGAGGTCGATGCCCTTCTGCTCGACCAGTCGGGACACGACGGCGAAAAGCGGCCCACGCGAGACAGCGAGTCCGAAGTGCTTGCGAAGCGCCGAGCTGTTGCGCCGTTTGCCTGCCCAGTCTCCCGCCTCAAAATTCTGAAAAAGGCTCGGCTCTGAGCGCGGGTCCCATTGCTCGTCGATCCCGTTCAGAATTCCGCTCAGCCGACCCTCCGCGGCGCGCGTCCGCAGCAGGCCATCCAGCCCGCAGCCGGATTCCGCCGAGGTGATTTCCCGCGCATAGCTCTCGCTGACGGTGGTGACGTGCGAGGCATAGAATACACCGGCCTTCATGAACGACAGCTTGTCGTAAAACTCGACGCCGTTGATCTGAAATGCTTGGTCGGGGATGCCGAGACGGCCCATCGTCTCTCGCTGAAAGACACCCTGATAGGCGAGGTTGTGAACGGTGAACACCGTGGGCACCCGTGCGCCGCGCCACGCCAGGTAAGCCGGCGCCAATGCCGCGGGCCAGTCGTTGGCGTGGACGATCTGCGGTCGCCAATCAGGATCGCCTGCGCCGACCGCCATCTCCGCCGCGGCCAGACCCAGAAGAGCGAAACGAATGTCGTTGTCCTCCCAATCCTGCCCATTCGGGTTGAGGTAGGGGCTTCCGTTTCGCTCGAAGAGACCGGCGTGCACCACGACGTAGATAGGCAGGCCATCGGCTGTATCGAAGCGGGCGAGATCGCAGGACGGCACGTCGGCCTTGCCCGGCAGATGAGATACGAACTCGAGATCGTGCGCATGCGACAGGACTTCGCGATAGCCGGGGATGAGCACTCGGACGTCGTGACTTTTCCGCAGCGCACGCGGCAGAGATGCCGAGACATCGCCGAGTCCGCCAACCTTGACGAAGTCCGCCATTTCCGAAGTGACAAACAGAATGCGGTGGCCACGGCAAGCGCACTGTGAGGAAGCAGCACGAGCCGCCGCGCGTTGTTCCACTTGTAATTCCGCTGACCACGTCCTCAAGATACTCTCCGCAAATCAGCCAACTTAAGCCTGTCCGCACGTTTGCTTTGTGCGCTGCAATAAGAGCGCGGGCCGAGTTAATTCTTTATCAAGCGTAGCAACACTTGGTCATTGCCAACGTTCATTTTCAGGTAGATCGCCGAGCTCAGCGCAATTCAAGCTGGCCTTCACTCCGGGCGCATTCGGCGTGGGAGGTCCGCAGCACAAATGTCTCCGGCGCGCGGAAATCAGAACATGCGGGACAGCCAAAGCTCACGCTTCGGGAAGCGTGCGGCCGTCCGGTCAAAATGCGCCGCGCGTAGCGCGGTTCCACCTCACCAGCATTTCGTTTTGTAAACACTGGGCGACGGCATCAGCGTCAGGGTGACTTTGCAGGATGAATCCGGTCGAGTTCAGGCAGCAGGACGACACTCTCCTGCTCATTCGGATCCGTACGTGATATCAGCGCGACGCAATCCTCCGTAGCGCTCGGATTGTAGGGCAGGTGGGCCATGCCGGGCGGGATATAGACAAAGTCCCCGGCTCCGGCGACCAGATGGTCCTGCAGCGTCTCGCCGTACCACATGCCGGATTCGCCGCTCAGAACATAGAGTGCTGTTTCGTGAGCCTCATGCTTGTGTGCCTTTGCGCGTCCGCCCGGCGGAATCGTCACGAGCTGCAAATGAATCCCTTTCGAGGCCACGGTCTCGGCTGAAATTCCGGGCGTGTAGGAAAGCGCCTGTTTTCCGATGAATTCGAGTCCGGCCTTTATCACGTGGCACGTCGGCTTGCGGTCGTTGGCGGATGATGGTGCCATGATGAGTACCCCCTTCTGCGAGTGTGCCGCCGGCTCAGCGTGTGGCCGTGACGACGAGGGCGCGCATTTTTCCCTCGATTGCGCCGGCCCCGAAGCGCGCAGACAATGCAGCAGCTGTCGTCACTGTCGCTTCCTCCAGACGCTCGGGATCGCGGGACTCGATCTCGTTGCGCAGGGGCGTTCCCTGACACAAGCCGATCGCGGCATCCAGGGGCGACGCCGCTCGGCTCCGTCGCTCGACGGCCTCCACCTCCACTCGATCGAAGCCACCCGCAGCAAGGGTCGCCTTGATCTCACCGGTGTCATGATAGGCATGCGGTACACGCGCGAAAAAGCGCGGCGGATCCTGGGGGAATAGATCCGCCATCGTTTCATTGACAACAAATGCGAAGTCGTTCTCCCCGATCCCGTCCCAGACGTTGAAGAGAAACATGCCGCTCGGTTTCAAAACCCGTCGCGACTCTCGAAATGCTTTGAGCTTATCTGGAAAGAACATCACCCCGAACTGGCAGACGATCACGTCGAATGCATTGTCCTCGAAGGGCAAGGCGCAGGCGTCCGCCTGTCGCCAGACGATGCTTCGCCCCTGCAATGTGGACTTAGCCAGATCGAGCATCGGCTGGTTGAGATCGGTTGCGACGATCTCAACCGAATCCGGAAGTGTTCTGGCAAGCGCGCGCGTGACCGCGCCCGATCCGGCCGCTTCTTCCAGAAGTCTGCCATGTGTGAGGTCAGCGACCCGCAAGGCGAGATCAGCTGCATAGGGTGCGAAAAATAACGGTACAAGATATTTTTCGTACAGGGCCGGGATCGATCCAGTGAATGACTTGTCCATTTCGGTCATCGCCGTGCTCCGTCATGACGCCCGTCAATCAGAAATCGAGTCTGTCCTGGACAGCATCCAGTCCTGCACGTGCACAGGCCTCGTCCTTGTCCCCACCCGGTGCGCCCGACACGCCGATCGCACCTACGAGGCCGCCGCCCGCTTCAATGGGAACGCCTCCCGCCAGCATGACGATGTTCGGCATTCGCCCCAGTTCCGGATTGAGTTGTCTGCCCTGAATGGCTGTGACGAAGTCAGCCGTAGATAGTCGGAAGCTCAGTGATGTGTAAGCCTTCGCGGACGCCGTGGATGCCGCCGGAAGTCCTGCGAAACGATCCCGCAGGAGCACCAGCGGCTGGCCGAAACGGTCCAGGACGACCACTGCCACCTGAAGGCCGTCATCGCGGCACTTCTGCAGGGCGGCGTGCGCGATCTCGATGGCGAGGTCGGGCGAGATCGACCTGTATGTGACGAGCGCCTCATCCGCCATGCCGGGCGCGCAACATTCAATCAGCCCGGCTGCTGTGAGGGCGGCTGCATGCCTGATCCATCCGCCGCTTGCACGACGGGCATATCTACGGACGAACATAGCTCCACCCCTTCTCCTGCAACTCCACGATATGAACGACGCCGGAGGGCACGAGCGTCGCTTCCGGGAGAAGCTCGATTGGATGTCCTTCGGTTCGCTCCATGTTGGCCTTGGTATTGTTACAGGCGGAAAACTGGACGCGGGACGGGTAGCTGTAGTCGGTCAGATGCTTGATGCGGTCGCTTACCTTGGACTTGTCTGTCCTGTACATGTTTAGCCCGGGCCCGAATGCCACCACGTCGAGTTCGACCTCTTCGTGCTTGTCGCGGTAATAGTCGATGACGTTCGTCGCATTGTTGAGCGTAAGATTCATGATGTCTGGATCATTCACGTCGATCTGGAATACGACGTGGTGAGTCTTGCCTTCCGCTGTCCAAGCCGGTGCGGTGGCGAACAATGGCGCCGAGCAAAGAAGCGCCACGCAAAGCTGTATCGTCCTCATCGCGAACCTCCATCGCGGCTTCACGGCCTGACGAGCGTGTATCCTTTTTCTGAGAGAGTGAGGATCCGCGCGACACCGGCCTGCACCTGGATGGCCAGGTCGTTGAGTGCAGGCTGTTTCCCGGTCTCGCGGGTGATCGTATCCACCGTGTTCATGCACACATCGAACGTCACCCCCTGCGCGATCAGGCTGTCGACAGATATTTTGTTGGGGCTGTCGGCGCGAAGAAGATCGATTCCGGGACCGAAGGCGATGACCTCGATGGCAATCGCGTCTGGCCCATATACCTTGAGCATATTGTTGGCCACGCTGAGCACCAGCGCTTGCTTGTGCGGATCGCCGTCGGAAAGTTGCAGAGCAAGGTGATGCTCCGCGAAGGGCGATGAGTCCGATGAGGCGGCGGCCGTTGCGAGCGCGAACGGAGCAACGCCCAGCGTCGTCGCCAAAAGAAGGGCTCTTCGGCAGATGCCTACGGACATCAGGCTGGTCCTCCATAGCCGGGGTTTCCCTCGACGCCCGTGACCACAACGCTGGTATCACGCGGCAGCCGCAGTTGCGGCCGGTCGCCAAGATAGTCGCCTACAATATCCCAGACAGGCTTGCCCTGCTGTTCGTTGACGGACGCCCACCCTGCCACACGATACGTCCGGTCGGCATCCAGGGGGTCGCCGTGCGATGTGCGCAAATCAGAGATCCTGCCGCTGCTCGCCGCGCCTGGTGCGCAGCGGTAGCTGATGCCGCCGACACGCACCATGTCGCCGCCCTGCTGATAGTAGGGGTCGGGGTTGAAGAGGTTGTCGCAGACATCCTCCATGACGGTCTTGATCTGCTCGCCGGTCATCGGTTGCACATACACTTCGGAATAGGTGGTTGCGGTTTGCGCGAGGACGTCTTCCATCGTGATTGCGTCGCCCCGCAGCACGCTCGTGCCCCAGCGGAATCCGGGTGACAGCGAAATGTCAGCGTCGAGCTGGGTCCGCAGCGCGTCGCACAGCATCTGGTCCATGGTGCCGTTGAAATTGCCGCGCCTGTATAAGAGCTGTTCCGTCTGGCCGAGAATTTTGCTGGAGGCCGCTTGCTGCGGCGCATGTAATCGTTCGATCAGCGCGGCCATCTCGGCATCGGGCTTCAGCAGGTCTGAAAAAACCGGCAGCAGCCGATAGCGAATAGCTTTCAGGCGTCCCTTCCCAATGTCGAAATCAATCACGGCGAGGAATTTGCCGTTCGATCCCGCGTTGCTGACGAGCGTCGCGCCCTTGGCATTGCCGATGCTGACAGGTTGCGGCACCGCGTCATGCGTGTGCCCGCCGAGGATGATGTCGATGCCAGTGACACGGCTCGCGAGCTTCAGATCGACGTCCATGCCGTTGTGCGAGAGCAGAACGACAGCATCGACCTTTTCGCGCTCGCGGAGATCGTCGACAAGCTGTTGCATTTCCACTTCCCGGATACCGAACGTCCAATCGGGCACGAAGCGTTTCGGATGGGCGATCGGCACATAGGGAAAGGCCTGGCCGATGATTGCAACGCGGTGGTCGCCGAATGCACGGATAATGGCTGGCTTGAAGACGCGGCGCGATGCCTGGTCGAATGCAGGCGCGTCGTTGAATGCGGCTTCTTCCGTGAGATAGACATTCTGCGCCAGGAACTCACCCTTGAACTTTTCGAGGTTGGCGCGAAGCGCTTCTTCTCCGTAGGTGAATTCCCAATGTCCCGTCATATATTCGATGCCGAGGAGGTTGGAGGCCTCGACCATGTCCGCGCCCTTCAGCGCATTCGAAAGACCGCTTCCTTGCCAGAGATCTCCGCCGTCGATCAGAAGCGCCTGCCCGCCTGCGGCTTCATTGCGCATCCTGTCGATGAGGGTCTTCAGATGCGCGAACCCACCCAGCCGTCCGTAGCGGCGCGCTCTTGCTTCGAAATCGAGATAGGTGAACGCATGGGCGATGCGCGGATCGTCGGCCAATCCGAAGCGGTTCACGAACGCGTCGCCGACGATGTGGGGCGGTCGTCCTTGCATTTCGCCCACACCGATATTGACGCTGGGCTCCCGGAAGTAGACTGGCTTCAACTGCGCATGCGTGTCTGTCATGTGCAGGATGCGCGCGTTTCCGAAAGGCGTGAGATCGTAGAGCCGGTCGTCAGGCGTGGCAGCTCTGCCGCGTCGCGACAAAAACGGAAGGGCGCTCGCGGCACCGGCCAGACGGAGGAGGGTGCGACGATTGACGCCGGCTGACGTTGAACTCGCATTTCCTGTCACTTGATTTCCGCGTCCTTCCAGGCTCCCGACTCGGCTCTGGCTTGAAACAGCGATGCGCGGGCCAACGCTTCGGCCTGTTTGGCGAGAGAGACGGCTTCGTCAAAGTTCTTCGCGTCCGCAGCCTTCTTTGAATCGGCGAGGGCTTGCGTGGTCGTGGTCCACTGGTTCTTGACGGCTGCTGCCTCGTTTACGCTGGTTGTTGCAGCGGCGAACGCGTTGGTGAATTCCTCCAGGGTGGCGGCCAACGCCGTGCTGCCTGCGGTATAAACCGCCGCCCCGATCACGATCAGCTGCATTATTCTTCGCATGGAAGCGTCCTCAGGGCCGTGCACCGGGCCCGGAAATGGGCAGCCCGTTGCTCAAGTAGGAGAGGAAATATTCGACATCGCGGTAGGACTCGTCCTGCGGCTGTAGCGGCGTCGCGCGGATCTGGCTGTTGCAGGTCATGAACCGTCTTGTCGTGGTGCCCATCCCACCCCATTCGGAGCGGTAGATCGGCATCGCAGCTGTAATACCGAGAGCAGGCGCGAGAACTTCAGCACGAATACGCTCGCCGGGATATTGCACATGGCAACTGGCGCAGGAAAAATTCAGCTGACCACGCCGCGTGTAGAAATACTCCTTGCCCTTCTCGTAGGCCTGCACGGCACGCGGATCATCCGGAATCTTAATGTCAAAGGGCTTCCCCCGCGAGGTGAACGCCATATAGGCCGTGATGGCAGCCATGTCGTCCTGCACGTAGGAATATTGCTCTTCTCCGTTCTGCCCCAGGCATCCGTTGACGGCAAGTTCGAGCGTGACAACCTGTCCGGTGTTGGTATCGAAATAAGGATAGTTCTGGCGAATGCCGATGCCGCCCTCGGGGAAGCAATCTGCGAACGATTTGCCGTTTTTGAATTTCCTCTCGAACAGCCCCTTGCCCCGGTCGACCGCGAAATCATAGGGAGGAAACTGCTCCTTTTCCTCCCATTGCTTTCGCATATCCTCGTTCATCGAATAGGGGCCGTTGACAAAGTCCTCCAGCTTCACGGTCGGAAATTTCGTCGTGAAGTAATTTCGGAAGATATCGAAATCCGATTTCGGATCGGGCTTGACCTCCGACTGCGCGCGCGCGATGTGGGGGCCTGCGTAGAGAACGCAGGCGAGGCCCAGGACTGCAATGAATACCCATCTTGCGCGCGTCATTGTCTTCCTCCCGCAGCTCGTCACGTCGCTTTATTGAATCTTCGAAACCGAGGATTCGGACGTGCCGAGATTGTCCACCCAGCTCACCTTCAGGTCGTCGCCCTTTTTGCCGCCTGTAAAACTGAATTTCAGATAGGGATCCTTCGCAACCGCCGGTCCCCAGAATGCCGTAAAGACCGTCTTTCCATCATGCTCGAAGGTGACGATCTCGATGTAATGGGGTGGAATGGTCTCCCCCTTTGCATCCTTGACGAAGCCGGAATCCATCGGGTGCTGGATCAGCGACTGGACCTCGGTCTTGTCGCCAGCTGAAGTTGCTCTCACGCGAATTGTCGAAGCCATGGACACACTCCCGATGTTCAGCCACCGCAGCCGCCGACAGTGACTTTCACTTCCTTCTTGGCGCTGTAGAGCTTCCCGCCTGCCTCTACGACGGCGACGACATTGGTTGTCTTCGCCATCTTCAGGCGGTTGCCGACGGACGGGAGGGTGCCGGCCGGAAACTTGTAGAAAGCCGCCAGGGAAGAGGGGTTGTCCACCACCATAATGGCGACGGAGGTTACGTCTGGAATTGTCGCGGAAACGGAGATGGGGACGACTGCACCGTTCTCGGCAATCTCGGGCGCATCCAGTTTAACCTTGTCGGACTCTTCCGCCATCTTTCCGAAAAGCGCCTTGATTGCGTCCTGTTCGGTCTTCTGACGGAAGGCCTCAGCGGGCCAACCCGGCGCGTCTGTCGCAGCAGGGGGCTGCTGTGCGAAGGCCGGACCGCATGTGGCGAGGATGGCCCCGCCTGCAGCGAGCGTCTTGATGACGACACGGCGGTCCACATCGCGTTGACTGGATCCAATCAGGTTCATGTCAGTCTCCAGGATCTAGAGCGAATAAAGAAAGTCAGCGATAGCCTCGATCTCCTTGTCCGTGAGGATCAGGTTTCGACCGAAGGGCGGCATGATCGTTCGAGGATTGCGTTGCGTCTCGTCGTGCAGGATGGCGACAAGATCCGCGCGCTTGGGAAAGCGCGCCTTCATGTCGGCAAGCGGAGGGCCGATCGTGCCGGGCAGGTCGCCACCAGGGATCGCATGGCAGGACAGACAATTCCCCTTGGCTCTATCGAAGGCGAGTGCGCGTCCCTCCGCCAGCGCGTCCTGTGCCATTGCGGCTCCGCTCGCAAGAAGCATCGCAGTCACAAGACCCCCGATGCCGAGGCGCTGTCGACGGCGGCGGGTGTTACTTCGGGCGCATGTCATCGAGCGGGCCTGTTGTACGCGGCGTGAGGGATCCGCCCTCCGCGGTCGACACGATCTTGACGTCCCTGGGATCGGCGCACTTCGTCATACACGGCTCAACATGCGTGTCCGGCCGTGGGTCCTTCCAGCTGAAATTGTCATGGTTCGGCATCTTCACCTTTGGAAGGCTGTCCTTGTCCGCCACGAAGTCATTCGGGACGATGTTGTTGAGGTTCAAAATGTATGCTGCGACCGCATAGACCTCGTCCGTCTTGAGCGTCCGCGGCGCTTGCATCGGCATGGCGCGATTGATGTAGTCGAAGAGTGTTGGCGCGAAGGGCCAATAGCTGCCGACGGTCGGCTCGGGCCGTTCGGCCGTCAACGTTCCATCGCCGCCTGCAAGCTTTGGAAAGCGATTGGCGCCTTCTCCGAAGGTGCCGTGGCAGAGAGCGCATTGCTGCGAGAAAATTTCCGCTCCGTCATCGACCGAGCCCTTCCCTGGCGGGAGCCCCGCGCCATCTTGCCCGCGAACATCGATGTCCCAGTCTGCGATCTGCGCGCTCGTCGGTGCGACGCCGTAGACATAGAGTGTTTTCTCCGCGGCATAACCTCTTGCTGCTCCCGTCATCAGGAGCGTGAACAGAACCCCTTTGGCGACGCGAGCCTTAAGTAAGCTGCACATCGTACACGCTCCCGTCTGCCTTCACCTGCCAGGTCTGAATCGCATTATTGTGGTAGACGGAGTTCACGCCCCGCACTTTTCTCAAGTCCTCGATCGTTGGCTGGACGTAGCCGGTTTCATCGATCACGCGGGACTGGACCAGCGCGGGCTGCCCGTCCCATGTCCAGGGTATTGCAAAGCGCGTCAGTGCTTTTGAAAGGATCGGTTCTTGAAGCGTCGCAGTGTGCCAGCTGACGCCGCCATCGAAGGACACGTCGACCTGCCTCACCTTTCCATTGCCCGTCCATGCCAGGCCACGCACTTCGTAAAGGCCAGGTTTTGCGAGAGGCTTTTCCGGACAGGGAAAAGTCACGACCGATTTCGCGTCGATGCTCCAGGTGAAGCCGCGCGACTTCCCGTCGGCCATCAGGTCCGTGTATTTCGATGTCTCCTCGCGCGAGTACCAGGGCTGGTCGCCGACCTTGATGCGGCGAAGCCATTTCACGCTGACGTTGCCTTCCCACCCCGGCACGACCAGCCTCAGCGGATACCCTTGCTCGGGCCTCAGCGCCTCGCCATTCTGTGCGTAGACGATCAGGCAATCATCGAGGCATTTCTCGATAGGAATACTGCGGTTCATATGCGCGCCATCAGCGCCCTCGAACATCACCCATTTTGCTTCTGGTTTGAGACCGGCATCGTCGAGAAGTGTGGAGAGCTTCACGCCGGTCCACTCGGCGCAGCTGATCATGCCATGCGTGAATTGAAGTGAGTTGAGCTGCGCGCCGCGCCATTCCATGCCGCCGTTCGCTGGGCATTCGATAAAATGAATGCGCGATACCGAGGGATAGCGAACGACATCGTTCACATCGAAAAGGCGTGGCCTTTCGACTAGACCATGTATCATGAGGCGATGCTGGTGCGGATCGACGTCCGGCCGCCCTGCATGGTAGCGCTCGAAGAAGAGGCCGTTGGGCGTTATGATGCCGTGCAGGCTCTGGATCGGAGAAAAACTGATGGACGATTCCGTGCCTGCCGTCAGCCACGGAACGTTCCGCCGGATGACCCCGGCTTCGAAGTCCGCAGGCTTTCCGTAAGGACGATCCACGACGCCTGCGCCAACGGATAGCGACCAGGGTGGTTCACCGGGCGGATAGTTGGAGGATGGCTCAGCTGCCGACACGGGCCTCGCTGCTGCAACGCTTCCAGCCGTCGCAGCTGCGAGTTTCAGGAACGACCGGCGCCCAAGCGGCTTACCCGGATCGCGAGCCGGCTGGAAGGAAATTCCTGGTTTGCTGCCGCTCGGGCGCTCCATGGTCTTTTCCCTTGTATTCTTGGCCGTCGAAGTGTCGTACTTGCGAAGTCTATCCTTGGCAGATCGTTGACGTGTGGCGGATGGAGGAGGCCCTTGATGAAGATGCTCTTCGCTCTCTTGATCCTGAGTGCACTGCCTCCGCTTGGCGCGCATGCGGCCGAAGAGTACGCACCCCTGTCGAAATCGTTGCAGATGGGCGAAGTTCCCGGAAAACAGATCTATTTCAGCATTGGCAGTCCCGGGGTGCCGGGCAACGTCAACGAAGGAAATACATCCAATGCGGGCTTCGTCGTCACTCCGGACGGCGTGGTTGTTTTCGACGCACTCGGTACTCCGAGCCTGGGCGCAGCGCTAGTAAAGGAAATCCGAAAGGCCACGGACAAGCCTGTCCGATATGTCGTCGTCAGCCATTACCATGCAGATCATATTTACGGCCTGCAGGCGCTGAAGGAGCAATTTCCCGATTGCATCATCGTGGCGCAGGATCACGCATCAGAATATCAGGAAAATTCCGAGACATCGGACGAACGGGCGGAAAGCCGACTCGATCAACGTCGCGGCGCGCTGTTCCCATGGGTCAACGATCGCACCCGCGTTGTCCCGCCTGACATAATGTTCAGCGACAGAGCCACGATCAAGCTGGGGGGCAAGCGCTTTCTGCTGCTCTACGCGAGCCCCGCGCATTCGGCGAGCGATGTGATGATGATGGTGCAGCCCGATGGCGTACTCTTCGCCGGCGACATCGTGCAAAACGGACGCGTGCCATTCATGAACAGTGATGATGTGGATACGAAACGCTGGCTGATGTCTTTGCAGGAGGTAGAAAGCCTGCAGCCGGGCTTCATTATACCCGGCCACGGGCAGCCATCGACACTGGCGAGGGAAGGCATCGCATTTACGTCGGCCTACATCCGATATGTGCGCGACGTCATGGAGAAGGCCGTGGCCGACTGGACCGACTTCGATACCGCCTACGCTCAGGCCGACTGGTCCAGATACGCCAGGCTACCCGCCTTCGGTGCGAACAATAAGGGAAACGCGTATCGCATCTACCTCGAGCTGGAAGGTTCCAGATTCGCATCGGAGAAGGCTGGCCCCAAAGAGTAAAGGACGTCGGTCCCGCTCTCCCTCACGCTTGGCGCTGGGGGTTGCCCTCGAAGCCGAGCGCAATCGATACTTCAGAAGCTGCCCGACGAGCTTCTTCGATGCAACGTTTCAGGTTTTGCTTCTGGAGGCGGGTTTCAGGGCCGGTGATCGAAACCGAGCCTGATACAAAGGCGCTTCGGTCAAAAACCGGAACCGCCACGCCACGAATGCCCTCGATCGATCCGTTCGAAATGGCGTAGCCCTTCCTTCGGATCTGCCCGAGTTCGGCCTCGACGTTTTCGCGTTCAGCCTCGCTCAATGTCGCCAGCGCATCCTGGATGGTTGCCGCATCCGCAAATGCAAGGATCGAGCGGCCGCTCGCTGTTGCCGCGATATGATCGACGTGGCCCAATCCGCGCGCGTAGGACAGCTTCTGCGATCCCGCATATTCCACCACGCAGATGCGACTAGTGCCTCGGGGCACGAGAAACGCTACCGTCTCGTCGACGCGGTGCCAGAGGCGGGTGAGAATAGGAGCCGCGACCCTGGCCGGATCGATGTTCCTGAACCACGCGTTTGCAATTCTCGCGACACCGAAATCGAGCTGGTAGCGCAAGGGGTCGCCAGCGCCTTTCACCAATCCCTCGCATTCGAGCGTAGCCAACAGCCGGTACAGCGTCGGGCGGCTGATCCCGACGCGTTGCTGCAATTCTGCGACGGTCATTGAAGGCTGTTCCGGCGTAAACGCACGCAACACCTGAAAGGCCCGCTGCACCGCGCGGATCGGCGAGCCCGCAGTGTCCGTTTCCTCCGCGAGATCGGGCTCCATCACTCCGCAGCACTCACATTCGGGCTGCGCTGTTGCGCGCCGGTGAGATAAGGCATCACGCCGGATGCGAACAGGCGCAGGTTCTTGTCGGTGAGTTCCGCGGGCAGCGTTGCCACCTGCAGCATGGCGATGAGATTGCCGAAGCCGAGTTCGCCTTGCAGATAATTGAGCCTGTCGCGCACGGTGGCAGCGCTGCCGCACACGACCATGCCGAGTTCCATCAGCGCCTCGAGGCTGGTGGCATTGGCGCGCGCCAGCACCTTGCTTTCGATCAGGCTCTTGGTGCTTGCGATGGACGAATATCCCGGCGGGAAGCGCATCTCGAAGGGAAATCGCAGGAACCGGTTGAAGAAGTTCTCGATATGCGGCCGCAGCTCTTCACGCGCGATCTCGTCGGTTTCCGCGACATAGATCGGCACCGCCCAGCCGATCTGCGAGGCATCCGCCTCATAACCCGATTCCTGCGCCGCAGCGCGATAGGCATCGAAGGCCTTCTTAGCGTTCTTGAGCGGACTGAAAGTTTGCAAATAAGTGTAACGGCGTTCCGAACTCGCCGCCCAGACAATGGTCTCCATGCTGCCCTGCGAGGGAACCCAGACCGGCGGATGCGGCTCCTGGAAGGGCCTTGGCCAGATGTTTACATATTCGAACTGGAAATGACGGCCGTGGTAGCGGAAGGGGCCCGCTTGCGTCCACGCTTTCAGAATGAGCTCATGCGCTTCGTAATAGCGTTCGTGCGAGAGGGTCGGGTTGATCGAACTCGCGAAATATTCAGAGCCGATTCCGCGTACGAATCCTGTGATCAGGCGCCCGCCGCTCATTTGGTCGAGCATGGCGAATTCTTCTGCGATGTTGACAGGGTTGTTGACGAGCGGAAGCGCCCGGCCCAGCACCGCGATCTTCGCACTCTTGGTCGATCGCGCCAGCGCGCCAGCGATCACGTTGGGTGCGGGCATGATGCCGTAGGCGGTCTGATGATGCTCGTTGACGCAGATGCCGTCGAAGCCGAGCTGGTCGGCAAGCTCCAGCTCGCCCAGATAGCGATTGTAGAGCGCGTGGCCCTTCTGGCGGTCGAAGTACGAATTCGGCAGTGTGACCCACGCGGAATTGTGCTCGTCGACGTAATTCAGGTCGAGATCGGCATAGGGCATCAAGTGAAAGAAGAACGTTTTCATCGGCTCGAACTCCGGAAAAAGTCATTCAATGTTGCGCTGACGCGATCCGCCGCTTCGGTGTGGGAGGCGTGGCCGCATTTATCCAGCGTCACCAGCTGCGCCTGCGTAATGGCTTTCAAGTAGGGCTTGTGACAGGCGTAGGGGATTACGCGGTCCTCGCGTCCCCAGATCAGCAGGGTCGGCACGTCGATCCGGTGCAGCCAGTAATGCAGCTGCGGATTTTCCAGCCGTGGGCTCCAGGCGAGACGCGCGAGTCCCGCGCGGTTCTGCAGGAAAAGATCCATGTCGACATTGCCCTGCGCGGCTATGCGCGCTTCCGCCAGTTCGGCGTTGTAGTAATTGCGGCGGGCGCCTTCCTCCGGGGTCCAGAGGAAAATGTCGTCGAAAGGCGCCTCCGCGACCGATACGCCCGCGGGCGCCAGCAGGGACAGCGATTTGATGCGCTTCGTGCTGCGCACCGCGATCTCGGCAGCGAGCCAGCCGCCTAGCGAATGCCCTACCAGATGCACCGCCTCCACGTCGAGGCGATCGAGCATGTCGAGGTAGAAGTAGGCGAGGTCGCCGAGGGACATCATCCATTGCGGGATCTCGCTCCGGCCAAAGCCGGGGTGTTCGGGCGCGATCACCCGGCAGTTGGTTGCGAGCCGCTCATGCAGGGGCGTCCAGTTCGCGCCTCCCGCACCGTGCAGAAAAACCACGGCCGAGCCGTCGCCACCTCGTTGGAGGCGCAGCTTCTGGCCGCGAACATCAAGCGTTTCCTCATGCATTTTTTTGTCCACCGTATGAACAGGCGTCTCACTTTTCGTAACCACAACGGCCCCGTGGGTCAACCTTCGGGTTGACGTCGACCCCGCTGCGAGCTTTCATGCGGCCACGCGATGGACGGCTTCGAGCCGACAACAAGGCCACGCGGTTGGGAGGAAACGATGCGGATTCTTTGGGCCACGCTTTTGGCTGTGACGTCCCTTGTGCTGCAGTTGCACGTGACGAGCGCCCAGACCCTGAAGATCGCGTCGCCCCAGCGTGGCAGCTGGGAAAGTGCGATCCCGGAGCTCGGCCAGAACAACGGAATCTTCAAGAAGCACGGGCTTCAGCTCGAAATCACGTCGACGTCAGGCGGTGGCGAGACTCTGCAGCTCGTGATCTCCGGCGCGGTGGATATCGGACTCAGCGCCGGAACCTCAGGGGCGCTGGGCGCCTTTTCGCGCGGCGCGCCGATCCGAATCGTGGGCGCAAGCTCGACAGGGTCGCAGGAGCTGTTCTGGTACGTCCCGGCGCAATCGCCGATCAAGACGATGCGGGACGCGGGAACAGCGAGCGTCGCCTATTCGACGAGCGGCGCCTCGACGCAGATCGCCGTTCTGCGCTTCATCGGTGAATACGGTCTGAAGGCAAAGCCCGTGGCCACTGGCAACCCGAACCTCACCTTTACCCAGGTGAAATCCGGGCAAGTGGACATCGGCTGGTCCGTTGCACCCTTCCAGCTCGACGCGCTCGACAGGGGTGAGGTCCGCCTCATCGCACGTGCCAGCGACATTCCCGCAATCAAGAGCCAAACGGTTCGCGTGATGATCGCCAATGCGAAGCTCGTCGCAGACCAGAAGGACGTGCTCAATCGCTTCATGGCTGCCTACCGGGAGACGATCGACTGGCTGTACACGAGCCCCGAAGCCGTCCCGCAATACATGGCCTTCTCAGGCTTCTCGGAGCCCGCCGTGCGGCGGATGCTGAAGGAATTCATTCCAAAGGAGAGCCTGCAGTCGACGTCCATCGAAGGAATAGCCGAGGGACAGCAGGACGCCGTGCAATACAAGTTCATCACGGCCCCGCTCTCGGAGTCGCAGCTGAAAGAGCTGATTCAGATTCCCCCATCTGCGAAGTAACGGGCTTCACCTCCACCCGCCTTGCGCGAAGGCGGCGGAGGTGAAGAGTCTGTCTTCGCCACCTCGGTTTTGTTGAGAGCCCGGCTTTCCGGGCGCCGCTTAGATGCGCAGGGAACCGCCGAGGCGGCCGTCTCGGATTGTCAGCTCCGCACCCAATACTGGAAGCGCGCGGGGTAGTCCCAGATCGTGGAGCGCGGCGGCGCGAAGGTCGTCGATGTCGCGGCTGATCTTCGAGGGCAGGAACTCCAGCCAAAGAACCGGGTCCCGAAGCACCTGTGAATCGTGCGCATTCGGGGCTCGCTCGAGAGCCTTCAGTCCCGCGCGGGAAAGAAAAATGGCGCCGCTTTCCGGGGATTGGGAAAAAGCTGGAGCGGGCGGCGGGAATCGAACCCGCATATACAGCTTGGGAAGCTGTCGTTCTACCACTGAACTACGCCCGCGCGCGGCGAACCGCTTCGTTCTTCATAGCCGGTTCGGCCATCCCGGTTCAAGAGCTTTGGAGCCAACGGAAGCGATATGTGGAGAACTGCGGCATCCTGCAGCGTCTCCGGATCCCGGAACCCGACGGCCCAAATGGAGTTTCGTCTCTGCTTCAGGTAGGGCCTGCCCGGTTCGGCATGCCAGACGTTCAAGTGGAGGACGATCATGCGAACACATCTTCTGAGTACAGTCGCCGCTGCGGCGCTTTCAATCAGCGTCGTCGGCGCCTTCGCGCAAGAACCCCAGCGCCGCCCGGATGCGGGCTCCGCCCCGGGTGCTTCCAGCGAGGCTCCGCGCGGGGCGGGCCGGTCGGAGGCAGCCAAGCCGGAGGCAGGCAAGTCTGAGGCGAGCAAGTCCGAGGCTGGCAAGTCCGAGGCGAGCAAGTCCGAGGCGGGCAAGTCTGAGGCTGCGAAGCCGAAGGCAGCCGAGACTGAGAGGGCAGGGTCCCCGCAGCGGGCATCCGAAGGCGCGGAGAAAGCGCAGCCTTCCAGCTCCGCTCAGACGAAAACCGGCGCGTCCGAGGGGCAGGACAAGACACGTCGCGACTCGGCAGAGTCCAGCAAGGACAATTCAAAGCAGCCATCCGCGGCGGCCGAGCGCGCGCCTGCGGACAAGGGCGCCGGTTCGGCGCAGAAAGCGGGAGCCGATACCGACAAGCCCGACAAGAGCGGCGCCCGCACGACCGCCACAGACACGAGCAAACCGGCGGGCGAGCGACAGGGCACCAGCACGTCGTCGGGGTCCGACCGCAACGCGGCGGAGCGGAACGGCGCTCGTGACAGTGCACAGGGCAGCGACCGTCAGGGTCGCGAGGACGCCGCTTCCACGCGAACAGGGGGTGACGCCGGTCGTGCCGCATCGCGCAACGAGAGCAGCAGCACCAATATTCAGGTGCGTGGTGAACTCGATACAGACCGCGAACACGCGAGCCGCATTCATGATCGGCTGATTCGCGAATCCGGCGCTCGCGAAACCGACGTCAATATTACCGTGGATCTCGGCGGGCGGGTTCCCGACCGCGTTCGCCTGCGCCCCGTCCCTCGCGACATCGTGGAGATCTCACCGCGCTTCCGCGATTATGAATATACGGTCGTGCGCGACGAGATTGTTATCGTCGAGCCCAAGACCAAGAAGATCGTGCAGATCATCAGCGGCGGTGGCGGCCGGGGTGGCGCCGGCTCGTCCCGGCACAGCGTCAGTCTCGACACGCACCAGCGGGAAATCGTGAAGCGCGACGTGATGCGCACCCGCACGTCCGCCAAACGCGATTCGGATGTGAACTTCGAACTACGCGAGGGCGTCGAGGTGCCGCAGCGCGTGACGTTGCAGTCGTTCCCGACCGAGGTGTGGGAAGAGGTCCCCTCACTGAAGCCCTACCGCTACGTGGTGATTGAGGATCAGATCGTTCTCGTCGATCCCGAGACGCGCGAAGTGATCGAGATTCTCCGCTGATCCCCGTCGGCTGAGAAGAAATACGCCCCGCCGGGAGCTGGTTACCTGACCGGCTTCCGGCGGTCACGCTTGACGGGGACGGCACTCTGGATCATTGCATCGGCATGACCGACGTTGCCCTCCCCAAAGTCGGCAGCGACCTCCGCATCATCAGCGTGGTCGCTGCTGCGCATTTCACCAGCCATTTCTTTCAGCTCGTGCTGCCGCCGCTGTTCCCGATGATGCGCGAGAGCCTTGGCGTCTCCTACACGGAACTCGGCTGGTTGATGGCCGTGTTCTTCGGCGCCTCGGGTCTCTGTCAGGTCGGGGCCGGCTTCGTGGTCGATCGCTTCGGCGCCCATCTGGTCCTGCCCGCGGGCATGGCGCTCCTGGCTGGCTCCATCATGGCGATGGGCCTCGTTCCCTCCACCTGGATGCTCTACGGCCTCGCCATTCTGGCCGGCGCGGGAAACAGCGTCTACCACCCCGCCGATTATTCGGTGCTGACGGGGCGGGTCACCCCGAGCCGCATGGCGCGCGCCTATTCCATCCACTCGGTGTCGGGCACTTTGGGCTGGGCGGCCGCGCCCGTGACGGTTCTGTTCCTCTCCGAGAGCTTCGGGTGGCGCGCGGCGTTGTCCATGACCGGGGCTGTCGGCCTGATCGCCGCCCTGCTGATTCTCGTCGACCGGTCAGACCTCGTTCTTCCGCACGCAACCAAGAAAGCGCATCTGGCGGCGCCCGCGGGCCCGTCGGTGTTCCGCTCGCCAGCCATCCTGATGGCTTTCTTCTACTTCATGCTCCTGTCGATGGCCTTTACCGGCCTTCAGAACTTCCTGACCCTTCTGCTGCCCCATGTGCAGGGCGTCACCTTCCTTTTCGCGACCACGGTCACGACCTTTTATCTGACCTCCTACGCCGTTGGGTCGCTGGCAGGCGGCTATCTGGCCGACAGGACGAATAACCACGACCGCATCATTGCCTACGGCCTGCTCGCCGTGGCCGTGCTCACGGTCTGCATGGGGTTTGTTGCGCTCCCGTCCTTTGTGCTGCTGGCCATAGCCATGCTGGCGGGGTGCCTGGGCGGCATGACCATCCCCTCGCGCGATATGCTTGTGCGCAGCGCCACCCCGGCGGGCGCGACGGGCAAGGTGTTCGGCTTCGTCTATTCGGGGCTCGACCTCGGAGCGCTGATCGCGCCGCCGGCCATCGGCTCCATGCTGGATCATGGCGCCAACCGGCTGCCCTTTGCCCTGATCGCGCTGACTCTGTGCCTCACCTTGGTGCCCGCCTTCGCGGTCAGGCGGAAGCGCTGACTGCGGCTTGTGGCCGCGTGCATTCCGGGCTGCTTGCGACTATGATTGCGGGCAGGAGAGCGCAATGACGGACCGTGTTGACCAGCCGGAGACGGGCCAGAGCGACCCGGAGATCGCGCGCCTCGTCTGGCAGATCGCCGGCATCGGCTTTGGCCTTATGGCGATGGCGGCTCTTCTTCTCTGGTGGCATTTCGGCGAACTCATCTTTTTCGACTCGCTGGCGGCGCTGCAAAGCTGCTTCTGACCCCTTCATGAGTTTTCGATGACCCCTCAGCAGAAACGCCTTGTTCTGCCAATCGCCATCCTGGCATTCGGCCTCCTCGCGCTCGTCGGCACGGCTATCTTCATCGTGAGCGGTGGCGGCGAAAGAGGACATGTCGCATCGGTCGGCGGGCCATTCAGCCTGACTGACCAGAACGGCGCGCGCGTGACGGAGGGGACCTATGCGGGCAAACCTGCGATGGTCTTCTTCGGCTTCACTCATTGTCCGGATGTCTGCCCGACGACGCTCTTCGACATTTCCGAAGTCCTGCGCCGCCTTCCCGAGAACGCGAAGATCGCTGCGCTCTTCGTGACGGTCGATCCCGAGCGCGACACGCCCGAGGCCATGAAAGATTACCTGTCGAGTTTCGATTCCCGCATCTCCGGACTTTCGGGCACGCGGGCCGAAATTGACGCCGTCCTGAAGGCCTATCGCGTCTATGCCAAGAAGGTGCCGACGCAAAACGGCGATTACACGATGGATCATACTGCCATCGTCTACCTCATGGACAAGCAGGGCCGCTTCGTGAACGCGCTCAATCTGCAGCAGCCGCCCGAGACCACGGCGCGTGAGTTGCAGCGCCTGATGTGAGACGCGCACTGGGGCCTCAGAAGAAGCCGACCGGGAAGAATTTCAGGTAGAGATCGGCATAGACGCCGCGCTCATACAGGCGCTTCAGCGCGTAATCCAGTGCGCGACGCAGGTCGGTATTGCCCTTCCGGACCCCGATCCCGATACCCTCGCCGAAATAACGGCTCTCCGTATAGGGCCCCCCGGCCATGCCGCAGCAATCGGCAGCATCCGTGCCGTTGAGCCAGAGCGCCATGGACACGCCGTCGCCGAAGATCAGCTTGACCTCGCGCGCCTTGAGGGCGGCGCGCAGGGCCGTCGCCGAGTCGTAGGTGCGGATCGTCACGCCCGGAAAATAGGCCCTCAGAAAAGCCTCATGCGCGCTTTTGGCCTCGACGCCGACGGCTTCTCCGACCAGCGCTTCCGGGTCGGGTGCGGGCAGGGGGCGCGAAGGATCTGCGGGCCGAAGCCCTGCGAAACGTGCCGGCGTCTTGTAGTAGGGGGCTGTGAAATCCAGCTGCGCCCGATTTTGCGGGGTCATCGCCAGCGATGCGATGACAGCATCTGCGCGCCCCTCCGCAATAGTCGGCAATAGGGTGTCCCAGCGGCGCGGCTGGATGGTGCAGGGAATCTTCAACTCGTCGCAGATGGCACGTGCGATCTCGACGTTGAAGCCCGTCAACGCCCCGTCGGGAAGCGCGAAATTGAAGGGTGGATAATCGTCCTCCGTGATGAAGCGGATCAGCCGCAGCCCGCTCATCTCCGGCTTTTCAACGCGACGCTGCGGGTCCCAGAAACTCGGAACGGGCAGATTTTCCGCCGCCACGGAGGGTGCGGGCAGGACCGCGGGCAACAAAGCGACGTAGCAAGCCAGAGCCAGGCCTTGGAGCGCAGCCGTTCCCCGTCGTAGTCTGCGCAACGTATGTTTCTGGAGTCGTGCTCTGTCCATCAAGCCCACCGATGGCCCTGCCGTGTTCGAGCGCTCGTCGCATGCTCCGGCCGTGGATGCAAGCTTGCGCATGACATTGCGTCCGCGCGCACCGGCGCGGATCCCGCGCGAAATCGCCTTTCTCGCCCGGCAGGGCATCCCTCTCGGCGCGCTCCTGGGCGCGGGGCGCCGCGCATGGGAACTCGGCGTGACGGCCGACCTCGTTCTGATCTCCAGCGGCTGGATCGACGAGATCACTTATTATCGGCTTCTGGCGCGCAGGCTCGGCGCGCGCTTCGTCGAGCGCCCGATGGTCCTGCCGGAGGCAATTCCCTGGCGCGAGGCCATGCGGACGGGGGTCCTTCCGCTCCCCGATGGTTGCTGGTTGATGGCTCCCCGGGGCAGGGCGGTACGCCTGCTTTTCAAGCGCATCACACCGCAACTGCCGCGCGACCGGATCTTCCTTGCCACGCCCGCCGTGTTCGCCGCCAGCCTGCGCGCGTCCTTCGGCCCCGCCATCATGGACAGCGTGAGCGAGCAACTCGTTCGAACGGACCCCAATATGTCCGCACATTCCGGCGCGCATGCCGGCCAGCAGATCTTCGCCTGCGTTGCCCTTTCCATGGCCATTCTCGGCGCATCCTTCGGAGGCACGGTGTGGAGCTTGGCTTGCGCGGGCTTCGGGCTGTGCATGTTCATGGCGGTGATGCTGCGCCTGCAGGCGGCCCTCTCCACCTGCGCCGGGCCGCCGTTTCAGGCGCCCGCCCTCGCTGACTTTGCCCTCCCGACCTACACGGTCCTGATCGCCCTTTATCGCGAGGCGGCGGTCGCGCCCCGACTTGCCGCTGCGATGGCGGCCATCGACTATCCGGCCGTCAAACTCGAAATCATCTTCCTGCTGGAGGCTGACGATCACGGCACGCAGGCGGCCCTGCGTGCACAGAATCTCCCCGCTCATGCGAGCATACTCGTTGTTCCCGATGGTACGCCCCGCACCAAACCGCGCGCTCTGAACTACGGCCTGCTCGCCGCGCGAGGATCTCTCCTCGTCATCTATGATGCGGAAGATCAGCCGGAACCCGACCAGTTGCGAAAAGGCGCGGCGGCGTTCGCGGGCGGGGCGGCCGATGTCGCGTGCCTTCAGGCCTCCCTTGCTATCGACAATCTGCGCGACACCTGGCTGACGCGACTTTTCGCAATCGACTACGCGGGCCTGTTCGACGTCTTCAATCCCGGCCTCGCCCTGCTGGATGTGCCGGTTCCGCTCGGTGGCACCTCCAATCATTTTCGCACGGACGTCCTGCGCAGGATCGGCGGCTGGGATGCGTGGAATGTCACGGAAGACGCTGATCTCGGCCTGCGGCTCGCGCGCTTCGGCTATAGAACGCGAATGCTCCCATCGACGACGTGGGAGGAAGCGCCCCTCATCCTGCGCAACTGGTTTCCGCAACGCCGCCGGTGGATGAAGGGCTGGATGCACCCTTAGGCAAGGACAGCAATAATGAGTAAAAACAGTGATTTATGGTTTATGGGTCATGCCGTGTAATGGAGAATCGCAACCCCGTCGCAACAACTTCGCCTTATCGATTTCGCTGCCACACAGCCGGAGGTATGCCTCGGCTAAGAGCCGGAGTGGACGGCTTAGCGCTAGGTTAATTTGGTGCAAACGATAATATAAGTGCCTGCGCGTCCGACGCCCCCACCGCAATTCCTCCGGTCGCGCAGTCCTCATAGGCTCAACAACTCACCCGCGACTAACTCGGCGTGCTTGCCCTCTCACGGCGAAAACACCGGTTCGAGTCCGGTAGGGAGCACCAATCTTTTCAGTTACTTACGTCGGGGATGTTTCGCGGCTGTCCAATTAATGTCCAAACGTACGGGGAACGTCGCACCTAGCAGGTAGTCCACCCCGGTCAATGTGCTCTACGTGCGGCGACGTGCTTCGCAGCATCAACGGAGAAGCACGGAGGTAACCGCGGTTTCAAATCCCTCCCTCCCTCCCTCTCCGCCTATCGATAAATGACTGTATTCGTAGGGGAGCTAGTGTGGCCTGGGCTGGAACATGCCGTCCCATCCCGCATTCCCGGGATTCCGGCCAAGCTCATGACGGGCCTGACGTGCCGCGCCGTCAAGTGGGATTTCGCGGAACGCTGAAGCTCTGCAATGGTATTGAAGAGGTCGTCGGTTCGATTCCGTCTGGCTCCACCAAGCACCCCTCGTTTTTAGACGTCTCCACCCTGACGGAGGAAGTCCTCGTGTTGTCAGAGGCTTGGCCGCGGGCACGCGCGACGTTTCCCCCATTCGCGGCTCTGGCAGCGGCAATTTCGGTGCCACAGGCGCGGCGTCTCCGGACGGATGAAACGGTGTCGGTGCGCGCGCGCGGAGACTGCGGGTTCGCCGTGGACTGGCCGCCATGCAGCGAGTTACCGGCGCTGGAATTTCTCGACAAAAATGATTGTGCTGGAAAGGACCTTTGGCCTTGGAGCTCAGAGGCCGCTCAGCCCGAGCACCTGCCATTGCCGCGACCACTCGATCGGTGCATCGGCCAGGGCCCTGGCATTGACGCCGCGCGGCAATCGACCCTCGGCTGCGGCCTTGACGATCTGCGGGCTTAAGAAGGCGCTGGCGATCATCCGCTCCACCTGCCGCCGGCTGCAGCCCTCGCGTTCGGCAATGGCATCCAGGCTGCCGATGGTGCCGCGCACGATCTGGTCGAGCCAGCGCCGGCCGAGCGCGATGGAGCGCAGCAGGATCAAACGTGCCTCGGATTTCATCGGGCGCGCGGCATAGGCACCCGGCGCGCCGATGATCTCGCGCCGTCCTGTGTTGGGGGTTGGCACCCACGCAATCCGGATGACCTCGGAATCAGCGAGCGTCAGCTCGAGGCGATCGCTCGCGATGACAACCCGCGCGAGCTGGTTGACGACCAGCGTCCGATCGTCGAGTTCGAGACCAAAGCGCGCCCGCAGCGCTGCGATGACGATCGTCTCGATCTCAGGCGCCGCCACGCGTTTCACGGATCCAGCTTCCGCTGCGCGCCCCTGGGCCAGCAGGCAGGAGATGTAATAGCGATAGCGCCGGGGGCCTTTCCTCGCAGCACTCGGTGTCATGCGATGACCGCGGTCATCATAGATTTTGCCCAGCAGCAGAGCGCCCGAGGCAACGCGCTGCGCCCGGCGGCCATTCAGATTGCTGGTGAGCCTGGCCTGCGCCGCCTCGAAGAGCTCCGTCGCGATGATTGCTTCATGCTCGCCGGGATAACTCGCACCTTTGTGATTGATCTCGCCGATGTAGACCCGGTTGCGCAGCAGATGCGCGAGCGGACCGTTGGTAAGCGCAATGCCGCCGATGGTCCGGCCGGTCGCCAATGTTCGTTGACGGGTGACGATTCCGCGCTGGCGCAGTTCGGCCTGGAGCGATGGCAAGGATCCGACACTGAGATAGCGCTCGAAGATCAGCCGGATGATGCCGGCTTCGGCCGCGTCGATCAGAAGCTTGCGCTCCTGCACCCGGTAGCCCAGCGGAATCACCCCGCCGACCCAGATGCCGCGCTTCTTCGTCGCCGCGATCTTGTCGCGGATGCGCTCGCCCGTCACCTCGCGCTCGAACTGCGCGAACGAGAGCAGCATATTGAGTGTCAGGCGCCCCATGCTGGTCGTGGTGTTGAAGGACTGGGTCACGGAGACGAAGGTGACGTTATGTTCTTCGAACAGTTCGACCAGCTTGGCGAAGTCGGCGAGCGACCGGGTGAGACGATCGACCTTGTAGACGACGATCGTATCCACCTGTCCCGACCGGATCACCTCGAGCAACCGCTGCAGGGCCGGCCGGGCCATCGAGCCGCCGGAAAAGCCGCCGTCGTCGAAGCTTTCCCGGATCAGCCGCCAGCCTTCCTGCGCCTGGCTCTTCACATAGGCCTCGGCCGCCTCGCGCTGCGCATCGAGCGAGTTGAAGTCCTGATCCAGTCCGTCGTCGGTCGAGACCCGGGTGTAGATCGCGCAGCGGAAGGACTGGGGCGGGGCCTTCTTCTTCATGAGCGGGATGCTCGATCACGAAGGCCGAAGAAACGGGGCCCGTTCCAGCGCGTGCCGGTGATGGCGCGCGCGACCTCCGACAGGCTGCGATAGGTCGTGCCGTTCCAGGCGTAACCTTCCGCCAGGGCCGTCACGCGATGGCTGACGCCCGCCCATTCACGCACCAGCAGGGCTCCGGCCCGGACGCGGTCGCTGTCGGGCTGGGGCAGGCTGCCGGTGCCCTGCAAGCTGCGGTCGGTGGCGACACGATCGAGAAAGCGGATCGTCGCAGCATCGAGGTCCCCGAAAAGATTGGCCTGCATGCGATAGGCGAGCATGCGCAACAGCAGGCTTTTGGGGACATGCGCGGCGACCCGGCGGCCGGTCAGGGTCCGCCAGCGGGCGCGCAGGCTTTCGAGGTCGAGATCCCGCAATTGCCCGATCTCGTCCTCGATGGCAGCATGGTGATCGCGCGGCATCAGGCGGCACACCGGTCTTCGCTCGCCGCGCTGGCGATCCGATAGATCGACTTGCCGTCAGGACGCAGGCTCTTTTCGAGCACAAACCCCTTGTGGCGCAATCCGGTGAGGGCGGCGCGCGATGTATGGGGAAGCCATCCCGTCGCGGCGACCAGTTCGTCAAGCGAGGCGCCGTCGCTGCGGTTCAGGAGCTCGATGATCAACGCCCGCTTTGTCCCGGGCCTGCAAGCGGGTCGCGAAGATGAACCGTTCGCCTGCTTCTCGGGAGCCTGACTTGTTGTCTCTTCGACCCTTTCGAGCTCTGGGGCCGCGGTCACAACGCCAGCGATTCTCAAGGCGGCGAGCCCGGCTTGTGTGACCACCGCGCCGATCAATCTGTTCTCATCGTCACGGCGCCAGAATGGCTGGTTCGCTCGCGCCGGCACTTCGGCGAGCAGCCCGCGTCGCAGGAGAGTGGTCACTGCTTTGCTCCGCGATGCGCCACCGTGTTCGCCCAGGGCGACCAGCCGGTCTTCGCGTTGATAGGCGGCGCTCAACAGGGCGCGTTGCGCGCCGGTGAGCTTCACGCGGAGCGGCTTGCTCGCGGCAGTCTGGATCTGGTGGGACATGGGAACCCTCGTTGGCTCGATCGGCAGCGGACTGCTGTCACCGAGGCAACCCCGCTCTGGGCCAGAGGCCAGCGGGGAGAGGGTGCCGACGCGGCTCGTGGCCGCTGTCGCGTGCACACAGCAATGCTCGGTTGGCGACGCGAGTCCAGTCCCATTCAGGAGCCTTTCCGATTGGCCCGCCGCGCGACAATCCGAACTTGTTAGTTCGAGTCCTCTCCTGGGCACCATCCGCAAAATTATTGTTTACGAACCACTGATTTCATTGAGCTTATTTGGGCGAGCGGGGGAGGCTCTGTACCAAATCCTCACTAGTTATGTACCGACTAGGTCAGCGGTGGGCGGCTCAACCGGCGCCTTCGGCTCCTTTATCGCCATGTCAGGCAGCGCCTCGAAGATTTACTCCGGCGCAAGCAGTGTGTCTTTCATCCCGTCTCACCCCGTCTAACTGAAGCGCCTGATTGCTTTTGGTCGTATGACCTGCGAGGCCGTCCGTGAGGGCGCGCTCCGACGCTTTGAGGTCAAGCGGACGCTAAAATGTGGACTGCACTTGTTCGCTGCCGGAAATGATCAACGGCAATGACGGCCTGTCCAACAAAGCCGTAATCTGATAAGTGGCAGTACGACTGCTTCGGCAATCTGCGGAAAGCAGACCGGCGGCGGTGAGTGTTGCTGAATGTGCTCCTATGCGAAGTCTGAATGCCGTTCCTCCGCGTGTACCGCATGAGGTGACACTCCCGGGCTCGCTCTCATCATTGCTACACGGCCCCGAGCGGTTCATCCTCTCTGCGCTATCGAGCGGACTGGGCACGGGAACGACTGAATTCGATGGCGATCATCTTCGCATCTAAAGCCATTGCGCAGGCCACCGGATGGCAGATGAACCCACGCCCCACGTCCCCGGGAGCTAGTCGGGGCTTTATGAGCATCGTCCCTTAACGCAGGGGCTGAGCCACTCTCACTATCCAGGCCCTTCGACGGCATCCACTCGGGAGAGCCAGAGATGGGAAGCGGGCGGTGCCAAACACTGAAGCTCGTCCGGCGCATGCATCAACTAGCATTTGCGCGTGAGGCTGCGCGCCGGCGAGCGGCCGAAGCATAGGCGTTAATGTCCGCCGGGCTGGGTAACCGGTTTGAACGTGTTCTCCTGTGGACAACGTGGAAATTGGCACGGCTTTAGCTGACACACCTCGCAACAGTCGTCGTACCCTGCTCTCGACAATCTGTACCGTACGAGGATGAGTTGCCTTGATGCAACACCCCCGTATTTTGCATTTTGCGGCCTAGCCAAATCAAGCCCGAGCCTGTTTAGTGAGTGCTTAGGTCGGCCGGGGGGCAGGCCCTGACAAAAGGTACAAGGCTTATGATCCGTAATATTCTCCTCTCCACAGTTTTGGCTGTCAGCGCCGGTTCGGCTTTCGCAGCTGACCTTCCCGCGCGCGTCGCTGCGCCCGCTCCCTACATTGCTGCGCCGATGTTCACGTGGACCGGTTTCTACGTCGGTCTGAACGCCGGCGCGAGCTTCAACAACCACGGCGCTGGGTATGGCTATAACGGCTATGGCGTTGGTGGATTGCCAGCGGCGGGCGCTCCTTACTCGATCTACGGTCTCAACAATGGTAGCAGCAGCAATGCTGGCTTCACCGGCGGCGCCCAGGCTGGCTACAACATGCAGTTCGGCTCCTTCGTGGCCGGTGTCGAAACCGACATCAACTACATCGACCGCAACAAGGGCAACAACGGCGTTATTGCCGGCACTTACTACGGCGCCGCCCCTTATGCTAATAACACCTACTACACCGTCAACCGGGGCAACGGTAGCAACTACTTCGGTACGGTTCGTGGTCGCCTCGGCTATGCATTCGACCGCGCTCTGATCTATGTCACCGGCGGCCTCGCCTATGGCGCTAAGAGCGGCACCGGCACTGTCTATTCCCAGACGGTTGGAGCAGGTGCTCCCTACGCTCTCAGCACGCCCGTCCTGGTTACGGGTACCGGCGGCAACAGCAACAGCATCGGCTGGACGCTGGGCGGCGGTCTCGAATATGCCTTCTCCAATGCTTGGTCGGTCAAGGCCGAATACCTCCACGTTGATCTCGGCCGTAACAGCCGGACCTTCGTGACCGCCACGGGACCGGCGACCACGTTTACCCTGCGAAACGAGAACAAGTTCGACGTCGTTCGCGCCGGCCTGAACTACCGCTTCTGATCTCGACTTCGGTCCAGACGAGAAAGCTCGGCCTCGCGGCCGGGCTTTTTTGTTTTCGAGGGCCTTGCGCTTGACGCCTTGGAACGAAGGCTGGACATTTGAGCAGCAAACGTGTGCAAGCAACGCAGTGGGATTAAATGGTCGACCGATCCTTCGTTGCGTACTACCGCATTCATGAGAGAGAGCTGTCGGGTTCGGTCTTAGGGGCGCAGCAGGAGACTGTGAGGGCGTATCTAGGGGCTGGCGGCTGGAAGCTCATCGCCGAGGTCGTGGAAGTCAAGACCGGCAAGCGGTCCGAGCGGTCCAACCATCCCAAACTTGGAGAAGCCCTCCTTCTCTGCCGGGTGCGTGGCGCCACCTTGATCATAGGAGAGCTAGGCCAGCTTGCCCGCAACCTGTCGTTTTTATCAATCCTGCGGGGCAGCGGCGTCGAGTTCGTGGCGTTGGACCTCCCTCAAGTTACGACGCTGACGCTTCCCATCCTAGAGGCAGTTGCCCGCGCCGAAGCGAAAACCATGTCCGAACGGGTCAAGGTCGCACTTAAGGCTGCTGAGGGACGTGGGGTTAAGCTTAGCAGAGACCGGGGCAAGTTCATTCTGCTGCAGGACATGGGTCGAAAAGCTGGTGTGGGCGTTCGGGCCGCTAAGGCGGCGGCAAGGAACCGAGCCCTCCTGCCATTTATTGAAGAAATACGTGCTCAGGGTGGGTCCCTGCGAGCCGTGGCCGCCGAGTTGAACGCCCGAGGTATTCCAGCCCCGAGTGGAGGGCAATGGCAAGCACCTCAAGTACTGCGTGTCATCAGAGGTGGCTACCAGGCCTCGTAGGCTCTCCAACAGATCGTCGAGGTAAGTAGCAGTCTTCCTTCGTACCTCCGTCCGCATCGAGATGGACCTGACCACCCCCGGCTTCGACGGGACATCGTCATCCTCGACAAAGAGGCGATTGACCATCAGGCGGATGACCTCACGAGGGGTGAAATGTCTTCCGCAGTCTCGTTGAGATTTCAGCGAACTTGCGGATCAACTCCTCAAAGACGAGACCATCTGACCGTTGGACACCTTGTCGGGGTGCAGGTCGATGGCGGTGAACTTTCGGTGATCTGATAGAGAAGACATTCTTGGCCAACCATTCGTTCTGCGCAGGGAAGTCGAACCGCTCGAAGATACCCCTGACCGCGGGCGAGAAGCTCTGCACGTAGGCAACCAGGTTCTGCCAGATGTGGTCCTGGTCCCCATGAGCTTCGTCATGTTCATCCTGGACGTGTTGTAGAAGCTCTGTTCCGACGCCCTGAGCAGGACAGGGGCGGGGTTAAGCCCCCGGCCTGCTTGGCTGCCAGTTCGGTAAGGACGGCGGCCTTGGTCGGCTCCGGCACGCAGTCCAGACGGAATAAGCGCATCGTCCTTCTAGGGCGCACCGTAGTCGACAAGCTGTTCGACGCGGACCCGATCGGCCAGGTAATCCGGGTCAACTACGTCCCCTTCAAGGTCGTCGGTATTCTCGAGCGGAAGGGGCAGACGCTCGCCGGGACCGATCTGGACGACACCGTCACGACCAGCTTGGGTATTGCCCGCGACACCATCTGAAATCCTTGCCCAGTTCCTCTCGGAGGCAACCGTGTTGTCGCTTGCCGGCGGAATGATGGGGGCAGTGCTCGGGCTCGCGGGCGCTTGGGTCGCCTATACGCTGTTCGATCTGCGCGTCCTCGTGACCCCTTGGCCCGCGACAATCGCGTTCGCGTTTTCGGCTTTGGTGGGAATCGTCTTCGGCATCTATCCCGCGGTTCGAGCCGCATCCCAATCTCCAATGGCTTCCCTTCGACGCGACTGAGCGGGACGTCCGCTGGGGTGTCCTGACGCCCGACGCCCCCGCAGGACGAGCCGCATTGCGGCGCAGATCCCTGACCTCGTCGGTCGTGACGGCACGCGCCGTATCGCCTGCCATGCGCCGCTTGCCCGCCTCCATGAACTTCTTGGTCCAGGTGTAATAAAGGCTCTGCGCCATCCCTTCCTTGCGGCACAGCTCCGCGATGCTTTCTTCGCCGCGCAAACCGTCCAGCACGATCCGAATCTTATCCTCAGCTGAAAAATGCCGTCGGGTCGCCCGGCGTATGTCCTTCACAACCTGCTCGGCAGGCTTTCCGGCACTTGAGGATTTAGGGCTCATCTTTGGTTGCTTCGCCATGACCCCGAGACCAAAACTCTCCTTAAATCACAACCTTATATCTGGGACATAGGTGCTGACGGGGAACAGGCGCGACGGTAATGGCGCGGTCCGGCGCATCGCGAGAGCGAGCAAGGGATAGCCGAGCCAGGAGCCGACCAGCCCGCAGAACACGGAAAATCCGAACCACGCCGCGACGACTGACGCGTCGAGGGCGTGTGCGCAGACCATAGCAGACCATATAGGTGTCGAGGGCGAGCGCCCCCATTCAGGATGTATCCGCCGAGACTTCATCGAGGCGCGGGGTGCGGAAGTTTGGTCTGTGATCTTCTGCGAGCCGGACGGTACCCAAACCCTCGTTTACGACCGGCTAACCCGACGGGGCGGAGGAGGCCGCAGCATTTTGGGACCTGCCGTGCCTATCCTTCCACTAGCTTGGCCATTCTCACTTAGTGTTTCGAGCAGGACCGCGCCTCGGGCGTTCGCACGGGGAACTATGTCTGACTGGGCCTGTTTGAGACCGCCGGACCACGCATCTGGCGGTCCTTCTCCAGGGGGCCGAGCGGGACGCGTCCTTGCGATGCGTCCCGCCCAATTTACACCGCGCGAAAGTTACGATACGCAGCAGTTAGGCTGACGTTAGAGGGCGCGCCAAATGACCACCGTAGCTGCGCCAGCTTTAGAGGCGCGCGATGCCCTATCTCGCCTGATCGCAAAAGTTGCGAAGGGCGACCGCAATGCGCTCCAAAGCATCTACAACAAGACCTCGGCGAAACTTTTTGGCGTGATACTGCGTATTTTGCCCACACGCGATGAGGCGGAAGAGATCCTGCAAGACGTCTATCTGACAGTTTGGCTCAAGGCTCCACAATTCGATCAAGAGCGCGGAAGCCCCATTACTTGGCTCGCGACCATTGCGCGTAATAAGGCGATTGATCGGCGTCGATCCCTGCGCTCCTACGGAGAGGAACTATCCGACACGCTCACCGACTCGATCCCCGACGGCGGCCGTCGGGGGCGCGCTATCGCCGGCCCGCTGTTCCAAACCTCGAGACGTTTGAAGGGGCCAGCGTTTCCTATTGGGTTTCGGCAATCGAGGCACGGCTTTGCGCTGGCGAGGAAGTTGCGCTCGTCGGGGGCGGCAATTCCGCCGGCCAAGCCGTGGTTTTCTTGGCCCCTCAGGTCCGACGGCTTCATCTTGTCGTCCGCCGGCCGTTGGCGCAGACAATGTCCCGCTACCTGATCGACCGGATCGACGCTCTCCCGAATGTCGAAGTCCATGTTGGTGTCGAAGTGGCGGCTCTGGAGGGTGATCGCGAGAGCGGTCTTTCCGCAGCCGTTTTCCGCAACTTCCGTGATGGGGCAATGCAACGCTGCGCCTTGCGACATATGTTCCTGTTCATCGGCGCCGAACCCAACAGCGATTGGGCGCGCGGTTGCGTGGCGGCCGACAGCAAGGGGTTCATCGTGACCGGCGGCGGCGCCTTGCCGCTTGAAACGAGCAGAGCTGGCGTCTTCGCGATTGGCGACGTCCGGGCCGGCTCGACAAAGCGCGTCGCCGCGGCCGTCGGTGAAGGCGCCGCTGTGGTCGCACAGATCCACTCGATGCTCTCCGAACGAGCCGCCAAGGAACCCAAATGAGATCCTGCCATCACGGCTCTGCCATTCATGAGGTCCGCCCGAGCGCGCTCGGCTGCGAAGAGTGCCTGAAGATTGGAAGCGTGTGGGCGCATCTGCGTCTGTGCCGGACCTGCGGCCATGTCGGTTGCTGCGATCAGTCACCTCACCGGCATGCGCAGGCCCATTTCGACGCAACCCGCCATCCAATCATAGAGGGATATAATCCGCCAGAAGGGTAAAGTTGGTGCTATGTCGACGAGATCGAAGTCGATCTGCCGGATCAGACACCCCAGCGGGGCCCGATTCCGAGATACTTCTGAGACGCCGTACCTTGATCGTTGGCTGGCGCGCAAAAAGGCGGTGGCATGGTAGTTCGTCATGACGCGCATATATTGGCCTGCTTCAAGACGTGAATCGCATCGATGCGGCATGCTATATTTCGTCGGCGCCACCAAGGGAAGACTTGATGCAGAAGAATCGGCTAGAGGCATTTAGCGATGGCGTGCTTGCAATCATCATCACCGTCATGGTGCTGGAGCTAAAAATCCCGCATGGTCAGGACTTTCAGGCGCTCGCCGCGCTCTGGCCCGTGTTCACGAGCTATGTACTCAGTTTCATTTACATTGGGATTTACTGGAACAACCATCATCACATGCTTCAGAGCGTCAGGCACGTAAATGGCATCGTGCTCTGGTCGAATCTGCATCTTCTGTTCTGGTTATCTCTCATCCCGTTTACGACTGGTTGGATGGGCGAGAATCAGTTCGGCCAATTGCCGACGCTTCTTTACGGCGCGAATCTCTTGGCATGCGCGATCGCTTATTACATCCTGCAATCCCGGCTTTTAGAAGGTAAGTCAAGTGTGCTGGCGCGTGCGATCGGGAACCCTATTCGGTTCGGAACAGGACGGCTGAACCGGGCCGCCTCGAGCCCAGCCCAACCGACAAAAGTGTTAAGATATTAATGCGATGGGCTCGGTTCCCCATGCTCGTGATCTATGCCATCATTCCGGAACGATAACCGATCCGAGGGCCAAATGGACACCGCATTGCCCGCGACGGAACGCTTTTCAGCGCGGTTACGTCGGCAAATATCATCCGTGCCCGTGAGCCTCTTCGGAGCCACGTCAGCTGTTGGCGGGCTGGGCCTAGATTGGCGGCTTGCGGGTCAGAGGTTCGGATTTCCGAGCTGGGTGTCCGCTGCGCTAATCTGGATCGCGGTTATCACAATTGCGGCTCTGACTTGCGCTTACGTTGCGAAGTCGTTCTTCGCTCCTGGAGCAATCCGGGCGGAGTTTCAACATCCTGTAGTAGGAAGTTTGTTCGGACTTCTTCCATTGAGCTTGCTGTCGCTTTCTGGGTCCCTGGCTGGCATTTCGCCGAACGTAGCCTTGGCGATCTGGATCTCAGGCGCAAGCTCGATGATCATGTTCACCGGGTTTATGGTCGCGCGTTGGATGAGCGCGCAACAGCCAGCCGAGCTGGCCCATCCGGCTTGGATCGTTCCCGCGGGCGGAATCGCGAACGTCCCGTTGGCCATTCCCGCTCTCCATCTGACGGGCTTGGACGAAGTTTCTGTTTTGTCTTTAGCGGTCGGCCTCTTTTTGACCATTCCTATTTTTACGCTGATCCTAAACAGGCTGATGTATCACGCGCCGTTGCCGAAACCGCTGAGACCGGCTTTGATGATTTTGACAGCGCCGTTCTCGATAGGCTACTCGGCTTACCTCACCATTACTGGACGCAACGATCTTTTTGCTCAATCGCTTTTCATGATCGGCCTCTTCCTAAGCGCTATTTTTCTTTTCTTGCTGGTGCATCTTCCGTTGTGTTGCCCATTCAGGATTTCCTGGTGGAGTATAGCTTTTCCACTTGCTGCATCGACTAGCGCAGCCCTGCGTTTTGCGGAAAGGTCGCCCGGAGTCTTTGGGCAGATCATCGCTCTCGCTTTCCTCGCATTATCGACGGCGGTGATCGTCTGGCTGTTCTGTCGCACCCTGGTCGGGATCGCGGTTGGCGAACTGGAGACGCTGAACATGTAAGCGGCTGCGACCTCTCGCCAGGCATCGGCTTGATCCCAGAACTCGGACACATCTTGGCCTTTTCGCAAGTTCAAAAAACCATTTGGCCAGTCATGGTTGCGCTAACCGGGCGCGAGATGCCAGACGTAAATGTTTCAGATGTTTGATTTGCCGAGCCTGAATGCGCGCGCGGCCCTCGGCGACCCCAGCGCGGCTAGTCATGCAGCAATATGGCGAGGCCACACGCCTACTGCATCAACGGCCCTTCTGCTTACGAGTAGGAGGCGCTCATGGAAGCTGATGAAAGGCAAGGGCGTAAGACGCCCCGTAGCTACGTCCATGAGGAAAGGTACGTTCTCGTGATAGATGGACAACGCAAGGCGTCTTATGCGGATCAAGCTTCTGCTATGGCGGAAGCCAGTAGGATTCGTGCTGCATATCCTCGTGTGACCATCGTGGTTCACGATCAGCAGGAGGATACGGTGTCGCCCTTGCGTGAAATACCCCCAACCGCCAATCCCGCTCCTTGGCCAGATTAATCAAGGATTGGCAGGACTAGCCTTGTTGTCAGCCTGAGTTTGTGTGGGTACTGCAGTGTTAGTCCCCCAAGATGTCGCGCGAGGCGCCCGGCAGCTTGCCTGCTGCCGAACGTGACCAATGTCAGAGTCCGAAATGGGTCAGAGACGGTCGCGCAACAATGTACTATCTCCATCGCGTTCCCATTTTAGCCGTGTGGTTCGTTCGTAATTGAACAGCTCCCCATGCTTGGCTGCGAATCTTTTTTGCCGGCTCAGAAAGCGTATCAATCCTGCCAGCAGCAGTCTCGGCGAGGTCAGATGACACCACCGTTTGCTCGCAAAACTTGACCGTTGATCCAAGCTCCATCTGGACCTGAAAGGAAGGCGACGACACTGGAGATATCCTCCGGTCGGCCGAGACGCTCCAGAGGCGCCAGCTTGGTCAGGTGATCGACCACGGCCTGCGGCTTGCCATCCAGGAACAGGGCCGTTGCTGTCGGTCCAGGCGCCACTGCATTCACCGTGATCTTGCTGCCCCGCAATTCTTTGGCGAGTACACGCGTCATAGCTTCGATCCCGGCTTTTGTAGCGGCGTAAATGCCGTAACTCAGCTGATACAGCCCGACGACGCTCGACGACAAGTTGATGATCCTGCCGCCTTCCCGGATCCTTCGGGGAGCCTCCCGAAGCATATTGAAGGTGCCCTTCAGATTGACGGCAATTTGACTGTCGAAGAGCGCGTCCGAACTTTCGCTCAAGACCGACAACTTCATAA
>JAQGKD010000064.1 GCA_028290285.1 Hyphomicrobiales bacterium | reverse complement strand
CCGGGGTTCAGGCTCACATAGGGAAAGCCGAAGCGACGCAGCATCTGCGCCGCCACATCAGAGCCCCAGCCGACCTTCTCGTCGACTTTTCCGTCCGGCTTGTCCGCATGCATATTGGTTTCTCCCTGTTCGCGTCAGTCTCGGTGTTGGTGTCGCTTTTTGCGATCTTCATCGCGGTCCGGCCAAAAAGGACAGCCGCCCGTTGGGGTGGTTTCTGTCGGCCGGTGCCATGATGTGCTGTCGTGCGGTCCGGCTCGCCTCTTGACGAAGCTGTTGCGACTGGACCGCCAAAATCCTCTTTCGTCCCGTGTCCCGCGGGCGCTACGTTGCCCGGAAGGCAAACGCATGTCCCGTCTTCGTTCGATGATTCCGGGGAAGGAAGGTCCGGACGACGAGCGCCCCGGCCACGTGGGCCATTCTCCAGAAAGCTTTGCTGAGTATGGACAGCGGCCTTCCGGAATGCAAGCTGTGGGCTGCCCCGTTTCACCGCCACCACGAGACCGAGCCCTGCATAGGATATCTGTCATTATTCCGGTTCTGGACGAGGCCGAGGGCATCGCCGACGTCCTCGGCACGCTGGGGCCGTGGCGGGCGCTCGGCCATGAGGTCATCGTCGCCGATGGCGGCAGCCGCGATGCGACGTGTGAAATTGCACGCCCGCGGTGCGACGGCGTCGTGCAGGCGCCGCGCGGGCGGGCGAGCCAGATGAATGCGGCCGCACGGCAGGCACATGGCGAGATTCTGCTGTTTCTGCACGCTGACACGCAACTGCCCGACAATGCAGGGGACGCGATCCAAAAGGCGCTTTCGCGCGACAATTGCGTCTGGGGCCGTTTCGATGTGCGTATCGTCGGGCGCTCGCGGTTTCTGCCGGTAGTGTCCCGCATGATGAACTGGCGCTCGCGCCTCAGCGGCATTGCGACGGGCGATCAGGCCATGTTCATGCATCGCAGCGTCTTCGAGGAGATCGGCGGGTTTCCGGATCAGCCGATCATGGAAGATCTGGCGATGTCGGCGCGCCTGCTGAAATTCAGCGCCCCTGCCTGCCTCAAAGGGCCTGCTGTCACGTCGGGCCGGCGCTGGGACAGGCATGGAGCGCTGCGCACCATTTTGCTGATGTGGCGGCTGCGCGCCGCCTATTTTTTCGGCGCCGATCCTCGCACCCTCGCCCGGAGGTACGGCTATGTCCCGCGCGATACCTGATGCGCCCTGCCCCATCGCCGTGTTTGCGCGCGCGCCAGTCGCGGGGGCTGCGAAGACCCGGCTCATTCCGCGACTGGGTGCGCGGGGCGCAGCCGATCTTCATGCGCGGCTCGTGACCCATATGCTCGAGCACGCGTGCGCGGCGGGCCTCGGCGCGGTCACGCTTTGGTGCAGCCCCGATGCGGAGCATCCGTTCTTCGCCGATTGCCATGCGCACTTTCGCGTGACCTGCGTGCCGCAGAGCGACGGGGACCTTGGCGCGCGCATGCACGCCGCCTTCGTCGGCGCAGCCGGGCCGCTGCTTCTTGTTGGAACCGATTGCCCCGTCCTGACGCCCGATCTTCTGCGCGAGGCGAACGACGCCCTTCGCTCGGGCCGGGACGCCGTGTTTTGTCCGGCGGAAGACGGCGGCTACGGGCTTGTCGGATTGCGGGCGCCCTGCCCCTCGCTCTTCTCGGACATGCCGTGGGGCACCGAGTTCGTGATGGCGGAAACACGGGTGCGGCTCAGGGATGCAGGCCTCTCCTGGCACGAGACGAAGCCCGTCTGGGATATCGACCGCCCGGAGGATATCGACAGGCTTGCGGCCTTTCCCGCGCTGCTGGCTTGATCCGGGGATCACATTCGCGTGGCAGCAACCCGCATGGCTCGTGTCACACCGGCGACGTCTGTTAAAACGACAGCATGATCGACACGCTCTTTCCCGACGGGCCGCTTCTCGTCTTCGGCGGGCCCTATTCCAACCTCCAGGCGACTCAGGCTTTCCTCGAACGGGCACGGCAGCTGGGCGTGGCTCCCGCCAACATCATCTGCACGGGCGACGTCGTCGCCTATGGCGCGGATGGCGCGGCCTGCGTCGATCTGCTCCGCGATCGCGGCGTGCATGTGGTCGCCGGCAACTGCGAGGTTTCGCTAGGCGAAGACGCCGACGATTGCGGCTGCGGCTTTGCGCCGGAGAGCGCCTGTGACATGGATTCGCGCCGCTGGTTCGCCCATGCCCGCACGACGCTGACAACGGACCAGAAGACCTGGATGCGGGGACTTCCGCGACGGCTCTACGTGGCGATCAACGGGCTGCGGCTCGCGGTCATTCACGGCAGCGTGTCGGACGTCAGCCGCTTTGTCTTCGCCTCGACGCCCGCGCGCGTGAAGGCGCTCGACCTCGAAGCGGCTCGCGTGGACGGCATCATCGCAGGGCATTGCGGATTGCCTTTCACGCATCTGACCGGCGCACGCATGTGGCACAATGCTGGCGCTATCGGCATGCCCGCGAACGACGGGACTCCGCGCGTCTGGTTCAGCCTTCTGACGCCCGGCGAGACGCCGCGCAGCCTTATCGTCGAGCATAGGGCGCTCGACTACGATCACGGCGGCGCGGCACAGGCCATGCGAGTGGCCGCGTTGCCCGACAGCTACGCGCAGGCGCTCGGCAGCGGCTTCTGGCCGAATAGCGACGTGTTGCCGTTGAGCGAGACACGGCGAGGCGGCGAACGGCTCGTGCCCGAGCGCATCGTCTGGGACGCCGAAGCGCCCCGCGATCTCGTCTGGCCCGCGCGGCCTACGCTGCGTCTCGATCCGGCGAAGTTTCGCGATCCCGTTCGCACAGCACGCGACGAGCCGCGCGCGCATGTCGCGCTGGAGGCGCTGGATACGCTCTGGATCAATACGGGCACGCTCTGCAATCTCGCCTGCGCCAATTGCTACATCGAGTCCACGCCCCGCAACGACCGCCTCGTCTATATGAGCGCAGCAGAGGTCGCCGCCTATCTCGACGAGATCGAGCGTGACGGGCTGCCGACGCGGCTGATCGGCTTCACCGGCGGCGAGCCGTTCCTCAACCGCGACCTGCCGGCGATGCTGGGCGACGTGCTCGGGCGCGGGCTCGACGCGCTGGTATTGACCAATGCCATGAAGCCGATGCAGAATCAAAGGGATGCGCTGCTAGCCCTGCATGCGCGCTTCGGCACGCGGCTGACGATGCGCGTTTCGATCGATCACTATACTGCGGAACTGCACGAGCTCGAACGCGGGCCGCGCAGCTGGCAGCCGACCCTGGACGGCCTGCGCTGGCTCGCGGACAATGGCTTTGCGCTGAATGTCGCCGGACGGCTCTATTCCGGTGAATCCGAGAGCATCGTTCGTGCGGGATATGCGGGCCTGTTCGCACGCGAGGGCCTGCCTCTGGATGCGATGGACCCCGTCGCGCTGATGCTGTTCCCCGAGATGGACGCAAGCGCCGACGTACCCGAGATCACGGAATCCTGCTGGGGCATTCTCGGCAAGTCGCCGCATGACGTCATGTGTTCGTCATCGCGCATGGTGGTGAAGCGCAAGGGATCGGAAAAACCCGCCGTGCTCGCCTGCACCCTGCTTGCCTATGACGAACGCTTCGAACTCGGCACGACGCTGGCCGAGGCCGCGCGTCCCGTCTCGCTCAACCATCCGCATTGCGCGACGTTTTGCGTGCTGGGAAGCGCGGCCTGTAGCCGTTCCTGAGCTTCTATTTCGCAGGCTCGGCGATGATGGTAGCGAGGCGATCCGCGATGGGCTTCGGGGTCGCCACGATCTCGGCGTCGATCCGCTCCAGCTCCGCGCCCGCGACCGGATTGATGTCGAGACGTTCGCGCTTCGCATCGTCGAGAAACGCCTGATCCTTGATCATCTCGTCGAAGGCCTTGCGCAAAATGCGCACGCGCTCGGCCGGCGTGCCGGGAGGCCCGAAGACCGGGCGGCCGATGGTGGCGGGCGCCGAGATCAGCTTCAGCACGGCGCGGTCTTCATCGTTCTTGGCGAGGTCGATCAGCAAGGGAACGTCGGGCAGGTCGGCGGCCTTTGTCAGGCCGATCTGCACGAGGATGTTGATCTTCTTGTTCCTGACCCAATCGGGCTTGGTGGCCTTCCATGATGCCCAGGGATTGCTGCCGCGCGAGCCGATCTCGCCGCTCTCCATCGCAAGGTTCATCTCGTTGCCGCCGGGATAGCCGCTGACGATGCGGAATTTGGTGCCCAGGATCGCGTTCATCACCTGCGGCAGTTGCGCCGAGGTATTCGGCCCCGTGGCGCCGACGATGACCTCCTGCGTCTTGGCCTCATCGATGGTTTTCACACCCGTCGTGTGCCAGGTCACAGCCGTGTTGTTGTCGGCCGATGGATTGCCGATCCAGACGAAGCGGTTGACGTCGAAATGGATCGTGGGATCGCCGATGGCTTGTTGCAGCACCAGCGACTGGTCGGCGGTCGCAATGGCCGTGCCGTCCTTGGGAGCCACATTGTAGATGTAGCCTGCGACCACGCGTCCGCCGCCGCCGGCCATGTTGCGCGGAATGATCTGCGGCTTGCCGGGAATGAAGTCGCCGAGATGGCGTGCGACGAGGCGGGCATAGGTGTCGTAACCGCCGCCGGGTGCGTAGCCAATGTAGAGATCGATGTTCTTGCCGCGATAGAAATCGGCAGCATCCTGCGCGTGCAGGGATGCGGGCGCGAGCAGGGCGAGGCCGGCGACGAGTTGCGCGACGAGGCGGCGTGACGGGCGTTTCTTCATTTTTGATGTCTCCTTGAAAGCCGTCGGCGACCTCATTTCGTGCCGCGATCGATCATGGACAGGATGACGGCGAGGCGGTCACGCACCGGCTTGGGCGTGTCGAGGATGCCAGCCACGACCTCCTGCAATTGCGCGCCGGAAATCGGATTGATGTCGAGCGCGGTCTTCTTCGCCTCTTCGAGGAAGGCCGGGTCCTTCATGGTCTCGTCGAAGGCCTCCCGCAGCGCCTTCACGCGGTCGGCGGGCACGCCGGGCGTCGTGAAGATGGGGCGGCCGATCACCGGCGGGGCGGAGACGAGTTTCAGCGCCGCGCGGTCGTCCTCGTTGGTTGCGAGATCGATCAGCAGCGGCACGTCTGGGAGGTCGGGGCTTTTGGTCAGGCCGATCTGGACGAGAATATTGATCTTCTTGTCGCGCACCCAATCGGGCTTGCTCGCCTTCCATGACGCCCAGCTGTTGGAGCCGCGCCCGCCGACTTCGCCATTCTCCATCGCCAGATTGATTTCGTTGGCGCCGGGATAGCCCATGATGATCTTGAATTTCGCGCCGAGCAGGCTGTTCATGACCTGCGGATATTGCGACGAGGTGTTGAAGCCCGTGGCGCCGATCGGCACTTCCTGCTTGCGCGCATCCTCAACGGTCTTCACCGGCGACGTGTGCCAGGTGACGAGCGTGTTGTTGTCGACGATGGGATTGCCTATCCAGTTGTAATTGCGCATGTCGAACTGGATGCCGGGATCGCCGATCGCCTGTTCGAGCGCCAGCGACTGGTCGACGATGCCCAGCACCGTGCCGTCCTTGGGCGCGACATTGTAGATGAAGTTCGCCGCGATGCGGCTGCCGCCGCCCGTCATGTTCTTCACCACGATGCGTGGCTTGCCGGGGATGTGGTCGCCCATAAAGCGAGCGACCGTCCGGGCGTAGAGATCGTAGCCGCCGCCGACCGAGTAGCCGATGTAGAAATCGATGGTCTTGCCGCGATAGAAGTCCGCCGGGGATTGCTGGGCCATGGCCGGCAGGGCGGTTGCGCCAAGCAGGATGGCCGCCGTGGCGGCATGGGTCGCAACCAGGCGCATCGAAGTGATCATTCGGCTTTCTCCCAAGGCTTGTTCGTCGCCCCCAGCATCGAGGCCGGGGCGGGCTGCCTTGGGTATCCCCCGTTTCCACCTTTATTGGCAAGAGCCGCGACAGCTAATGCGATTAGCCGCGAGCTCAGCCGCGCATGGTGCGGCGTGTCTCGGTGGGCGATTCTCCGAAGGAGGCGCGGTAGTCGCGGGCGAACTGGCTGTCGCTGCGATACCCGACCGCTACAGAGACTTCATGAATGGACCCGCTCCGGCCGTCGAGCAGCGCCCGGCGGGCGAAACTCAGGCGGATGTCGCGCAGGAAACCCATGGGGCTGGCCCCACGGTATTTGCGAAAGCCATATTGAAGCGTGCGCGGGCTGACGCCACTCCCCAGCGCGATGAGTCCGATATCCAGCGAATCGCCATGCCGCTCCCGGATGAAGCGCTCGGCGCGCCGCATGTAGGCTGGCACGATGCGATAGCGCTCGTGAATGGGGCGGCGCTCGACCTCCTGGCGCATGGTGCGAAGGAGCAATTGCAGCAGCACGCGCTCGGCCTCCACGCCCACAGCGAGGTCGGAGAAGGCCGAGTTTTCGGTTTCGAGATCGCGGATGATCATCTCGACGAAGCGCGCCAGGGTGGCGGCCTCGTTCAGATCGATCAATGTGAGGTCCGGGAAGTGCAGGACGCCGTCGGGGCCGGAAAATGCCTCGCGGGTGACGCTTTGGTCAAGGGCGTCGCGATCGATCATGATGTTGAGGAGATCGCATGGCCCCTCCCAGCGGCGCTTCGTCTCACCGGCTGCGCTGACGACCAGCGCGGAGCCCGGGGCGACCGTCATCCACTCTCCCGACTGGCGCGCTTCGAAGCTGCCGCGCAGGGGAATGTGCAGGGCGAGATGGTGATCCTGCGTACGCCACGTCGAAGTTTCGTAGCGGCCTTCGCAATCCCAGCTGAGGAACTTGACGCTCATGCGCCCGACGCGGGCCTCGGCGCCTCGAAAGCTGAGAAAGCGCCCGGGGACCACCATGTCGAAGATGCAGCGGCCCTTGGACATCTCCAGAATGCGGCGGCGCGTGGCCCCTGCATCAACGGCGAGAGGCCCGCCCGCGCGGGCGACAAGGGTCGAGCAACTGCGAATCCAGTCGGAAACCGGCGCCAATCCGGGCGAAACATTCTCCATGATGGACCTCCGTGGCCGCGCTTCCTGGCATCCGGCTTCTTCTGAGCCGTTGGACAAAGCCAGAATGCGGAATCTTGCGTCTGCAGTCAAACGCTTGCGTTTTCAGAAAAGTGGGCCACCCTGCCGCCGCGGCGGGCCTTGACCCTTCCCCCGCGATCACTGCTAGTTTCGATCCCATCGAGCCACCGGCCTGGTCCGCCGGCAGCTCCCATCAGCCGGGTCCTTCCGGCAAGACGGCGATTCAATGTCCCCACATTCAGCATTCCTTTCGCCTATCGAAGACGTCATCGAAGATGCCCGCCAAGGCCGGATGTTCATTCTGGTCGACGACGAAGGCCGTGAAAACGAGGGTGACCTCGTCATCCCCGCCGAGAAGGCCGATGCTTCGGTGGTCAACTTCATGGCCCGCTACGGACGCGGGCTCATCTGCCTGTCCATGACGCGGCAGCGGGTCGAGCAACTCGGCCTCAACTACATGGCGCCGAAGAACCAGTCGCCGCACCAGACGGCCTTTACAGTTTCGATCGAGGCCCGCGAGGGCGTCACGACCGGCATCTCGGCGGCCGACCGTGCCCGCACCATCGCGGTGGCGATCGATCCGGCCATGGCGCGGCAGGACCTCGTGTCGCCCGGCCATGTCTTCCCGCTCGTCGCGCAGGATGGCGGCGTGCTGGTGCGCGCGGGGCATACGGAGGCGGCCGTCGATATTTCGCGGCTCGCTGGCATGAACCCGTCGGGCGTGATCTGCGAGATCATGAACGACGACGGCACCATGGCGCGCATGCCCGATCTCGTCGCCTTCGCGCAACTGCACGGGCTGAAGATCGCGACCATCGCCGATCTCATCGCCTATCGCCGACGCAACGAGAAGTTCGTCGAGTCCGTTGCCGAGACGTCGATCACCAGCCGGTTCGGCGGCGACTTCAAGGTGAAGATCTACGCCAATCGCATCGACTACGCCGAGCATCTCGCGCTCGTGTGCGGCGATGTGTCTGGCGACGAGCCGGTGCTCGTGCGCATGCACCAGCACAATCTTCTCGCCGACAGTCTAGGCGATACCACCCCAGGCCACTTCTTCGGTGGCGAGGCGCGTGCACGCGGAGGTGAGCTCGAAGCTTCCATGCGCATGATCGCGGAAAAAGGCCGTGGTGTCGTGGTGCTCATTCGCGAGCCCGCGCAGAACAGCCTCAGCAATGCCGTGCAGGAGCGCGACGGTCTTGCGGCCAGCGTGCCGATCGCGGAGCTGCGCCAGTATGGTGTGGGCGCGCAAATCCTGCTCGATCTGGGCGTGCGCAACATAGTCCTTCTCTCGAACACCAAGCGCACTGTGGTCGGTCTCGACGGTTACGGGATCACCCTTGTCGGACAGCAATCCATTCCGGCACTTTAGACCGGATTTTTCGAAATCGCAGGAAATGCCCAGGGAGAGCCAGGATCATGTCGACGAGCGAGCGGAAAATGAGCTCCGTCAAGGTGGGGAACCTCACGATCGAAGTCGAAAGACGCGGTGAGGGAAAGCCGCTTCTGCTGCTCACAGGTGAAGAGCAGCTCGAACTCGATGCACCTTTCGTGGCGGAACTCGCACGCACGCATGAGGTCATCATCCCGTCGCCTCCGGGCTTCGGCCATTCCGAACGCCCGGACTGGATTACCTCGCCCGACGACATCGCCTACATGTATCTCGACCTGATCGACGCGCTCGAACTGCGCGACGTGACTGTGGTCGGCTTCTCGCTCGGCGGCTGGATCGCAGCCGAACTCGCCACCAAGAACGACGGCGCCATTTCCAAGCTCGTGCTCGTCGATTCCTACGGCGTGAAGCTCGGCAGTCCGACGGACCGCGACATCCTCGACATCTGGACGTCGCGGCCCGAGAAGGTTCTCGCTGCGAAATGGGCCGACACGGCCATGGGCAAGCGTGATTTCTCGCAGATGAACGACGATCAGCTGACGATCGTCGCGCGCAACATCGAGAGCTTCGCGCGCTTCTGCTGGGAGCCCTACATGCATAATCCCAAGCTGAAGCAGCGGCTGCATCGCATCAAGGTGCCGACGCTTCTCATCTGGGGCGAAAAGGACGGGGTTGTCTCGACGAGCTACGGCGAGTCCTTCGCCAAGCTCATTCCCGGAGCACGTTTCGCGGTCGTTCCCGGCGCCGCGCACTATCCCCAAATCGAAGCACCCGAAGCGTTCCTGTCGACGCTGCGTGGCTTCATCGGTTGAACCGGATTATCGAATTGGGAGGATATTGATCATGGACGCCTGGCACTTTACCGAAATGCCCTACCCCAACCTGCCGCCCATCGACTCGCTGAGCACGATGCGCGTCTCGCTGCCCAACAAGCTGTTCGACCCGAAGATCGGCGCGGATCTCTACAATCGCTATCTTGACGAATATATGATCGCCGACGATCTCGGCCTGAACCTGCTCTGTAACGAGCATCACCAGACCGCGACCTGCATCGACGTCGCGGCACCGCTGACCGCAGCCATTCTAGCGCGCCAGACCAGCAAGGGCCGCATCTGCATCCTCGGCAATCCCATTGCCAACCGCGGCGACCCGCTTCGCATCGCTGAAGAAATGGCGATGATCGACTGCATCTCGCACGGCCGTCTCGATGTCGGTTTCGTGCGCGGCGTGCCGTACGAGATCTTCGCGGCCAATACCAACCCTACCACCACGGTTGAGCGTCTCTGGGAAGGCATCGACCTTGTCGTGAAGGCGTGGGCGCCGTGCGACGAGCCCTTCAACTTCGAAGGACGCTTCACGCAACGTCGCGCCATCAACCTGTGGCCGCGCCCCTACCAGACGCCGCATCCCGGCATCTGGATCACGGGTTCGAGCGATCTCGAAAACATCAAGCGCGCGGCCGGGCGCGGCTTCGTCTTCGCCACCTTCCTGCAGCCGCATGAGAAGGTGAAGTGGATGTTCGACGGCTATCGCAGCGCCTATCGCGACACGGGCCTGCCGGGTGGTGGTGGAACGGCGTATATGCCGCTCGTCTACACGGCCGACACGGAAGAGGAAGCCGAGAAGGGCGCGAAGGAACTGACCTGGTATCTCAACGCCAAGGCGGAGCCACAGTATCGCAATCCTCCGGGCTACGTGCCCGTCGACTTCAACGTCAACGCGCTGAAGGGCACTTTTACGGGCCGCACCGATGCGATGCGCGCCAAGACGATGGAGTTCCTGAAGGAAGAGGGCGTCATGGTCTATGGCACGCCCGACAGCGTCGCCAAGCAGATCAAGCGTCTCTACGATCTCGTCGGCGGCTTCGACCACCTGCTGATGATGCAGCAGGCCGGATGGCTCGATCATGCGCGCACGGTCAAGAGCATGTCGCTCTTCGCCAAGGAGGTCTACCCGCAGATCCGCGACCTCCCGCGCACCAAGCCCCTCGAGTCGCGGGCAGCGGCTGAATGAGCGCGCATCATTTCGTCTCGGTCGACGGAGTGAGGACGCATTACCTGGAAGCAGGCGTCGCCCATCGCGGGCGGCGTCCCAGCATCCTGCTTTTGCATTCCGCGGAATTCGGCGGGGCCGCCGAGATCTCGTGGGAGTTCAACATCGATGCGCTCGGCGAGCAGTATCATGTCGTGGCGCCAGACCATCTCGGCTTCGGGCGCACCGACAAGATCTTCGATTTCACCGGCCAGTTCGACCGGCGTATCGCGCATATCCGGCGCTTCATCGACATCATGTGCATTGGTCCCGTCCATGTGATGGGCAGTTCAATGTCGGGGGGTCTATGCCTCACGGTGGCTGCACGCCAGCAGCCCGATTGGCCGCTCCTCAGCGTGACATGCTGCTCCGGTGGAGGAGACGCGCCCGACAATGCAGCACGCAAGACGCTCAACACCTATGACGGCACGCGCGAGCATATGCGCGCCATCGTAAAGGTGATGTTCGTCGATCAGAAATGGGCCGAGGACGAGGCCTATCTGGATCGTCGGCAGGAAATCGCAACGCTGCCGGGCGCGTGGGAAGCCACAGCGGCGGCACGTTTCAAGGCGCCGTTCCGTGATGGCTCCGCGGATCGGCGCGAGCGCGATTCTCTCGACTACGGCGCGATCAAGGTGCCCGTTCTGGTGATGGCCGGGAAGCATGATCCGCTGCGGGCGCCGAACTACACGGATGGTTTCGTGCCGAAGATTCCGAAGGCAGAGCTGCATGTGTTCGAGAATGCCGGGCACATGGGCAATATTGAATGCGCCGACGAGTTCAACACGCGCGTGCTGGCGTTTTTGAAGAGTGTGGGCTGAATGACGCGGTGCCCGAGAAGGGCAACGATCTTTCCGTCATTGCGAGCGTAGCGAAGCAATCCAGTACGTTCCTGCGACTCCTGGATTGCTTCGTCGCTTCGCTCCTCGCAATGACAGCGAGGGCGCCCCTGGAGAGGGGCGCGGTCCTTCTCCCATAGGGAGAAGCGGGCCTGCAGCGTAGACTGATGAGGGGTTTCAACCCTTCAGAACAAAGATCGCAACCCCTCATCAGTCTGCTCCGCAGACAGCTTCTCCCACCGGGAGAAGCGGGCCGCCTTACAGCCGCGTCGTCGACACCAGCCTTTTCGCGATTTCCACGAAACTTCCCGGCGTCTGCGCGGGCGTGATGCGCATTGCGACCGCCACGTAGCGGTCAGGACGCAACAGTACCAGCATGTTCTCGGCCTTCGCTAACATCGGCCCGAAGAGATTGTCGAGATCGCGTCCTGCGATCACCTCCCCGTCCTCGCGCGGCACCAGCGTCATCTTCTGCGGCACGACAGCGATGCGAGGCATTGGACCAAGGCCGATGGCCTCGACATCGGTCTGCGCCGCGAACGCCTGCGCATCCGCGCCGATCGCCACCAGCGCGAAACCGTGGCGAGTGGCATCATCGAGCCGGATGCGGCTGCGATCGCGGCGTTCCAGCCAGGGCTGCGCGAGCATGCGGCCGGCCAGCGCAAGACCGCCGTCGCCAGCGAGGAAACCATCTTCGTAGAAAGGCTTCGGCTTGTATTTCATCTGGGCGAAATAGGCCTGCACCGGCGGCACGAGAGCCGCAAGCCGGAAGGCATTCTGCATCAGCGCCGCCTGGCGATTCGACTTGGGCATCATGATGCGGCCCATGTTCATGGCCAGTTCGATCAGCGCCCATGCATGGGGCGCGCGCTCGCGCTCGTAGGTGTCGAGCAGGCGCTCGCCCATGCGGCCGCTGACGACAGCTGCGAGTTTCCACGCCAGATTATGCGCATCACGAATGCCGCTGTTCATTCCCTGCCCGGCGAAGGGCGGCGACAGATGCGCGGCATCGCCGGCGAGAAAGATTCGCGGCGACTTCCACTTGTCGGCTTTGCGCGCATGGAACGTGTAGACCTGCCGGCGCACGACAGGCGAATCCGCGTCCGGGCCTGCGGCGGCCAGCAATTCGCGCGCGAATTCCGGCGTGGACGCCGCCTCCTCGTTCTCGTTTTCATGCAGCATGAATTCATAGCGGCGAATACCGCCCGGCCCCGGCAAGGTTATGAAGGGGCGAGCGGGGTCGCACATCACGCGCGTTTGGCGAAAGCGCTCCTGCGTGGAGGCGAGATCGACGATGAGCCAGCGCTGCCTGTAGGTCGATCCGACCAGATTGGCGCCGATGACGCGGCGGAGATTACTGCGTGCGCCGTCCGAGCCGACGACATAGGTCGCGCGCACCCGCGTCTCTACATCCGCCGCGCGCAGAACCAATGTCACGCCGGATGCGTCCTCCGCGACGGTTTCGCATTCGTGCTCGAAAAGCACCGTGACGTGAGGGTATCGCGCGAGTGCAGCACGCAAGGTGGCTTCGAGCTTGGGTTGGGTGAAGGCGTTGCGGCGCGGATAGCCGTATTCGCGCGTGGTCGGCTCGACCTTGGCAAAGCAGACGCCATTCGGCGTGAAATAATTCGAGCCATAGTCGAGCATGACATCGGCGATGACCTCGTCGGCGAGGTCGATGGCCTGCATCGTGCGCAGCGCTTCGTCGTCGATCGAGACCGCGCGCGGCTGCGTCACCGTCGACGCGTTTTTCTCGATCAGCATGACGCGCAGGCCGGCCTGCCCGAGCAGATGCGCAATCGTCATGCCGGTGGGCCCGGCGCCGACAATCGCGACGTCGCACGTCAGGGCGCCGGTTTCATTCGCATCCGTCATGGATCGTTCCTTTTTTCCGGTACATGCGCCGTTATTACCAGCGTGGCAAAGCAATCCATTACGGTCTGGCGCCTGCTGGATTGCCGCGTCGAAATGACGTGCGTCAAGCTGCTTTCGCTGCGCTTTTCTTCAACGCACCTTCTATCATCGCGGCTGCCGAGACGAGAAGCAGCACGAGCCGTTGTTCGTTCGCTTCGTCCACCCGGTCGGCTTCCACGACGAGACTGAGGCTCGCGACAAGGCCCGCGTCTTCGCAGACGATGGGTGCGGCAAGGCCCGCCAATCCGCGATCGATCTCGCCGCGGCCGACGCAGAAGCCCTGGCGCCTGATCGCAGCGAGTTCGGTCCTGAAAGCGTCGTCCGCCGTCTTGCCGCCATGGGCGAGCAGCTTCGTCAGGCGGCGCGCGGGAAGACGGGCGAGGATGACCTTCGATGTCGCGCCCTGGGTCAGGGGCATGGGACGACCGCGCTCGTAGCTTGGACGGAAGGCGGCATCGCGCGACGAGGTGTCGGCGATGCACATGACCTGATCGTCGTAGAGCCGCGACAACAGGCCGACACAGGGAACGCGCGCCTGCGCCACTGTCTCCGCGAGCACATGCGCCCCCTCGCGCAGAAGCGGATCGGTGAGCCGCGTCAGCCGGTCGAATTCGATGAAGGCTGGCCCAAGCCGATAGCGCGCATCGGCCGTGGTCTCCAGCAAACCAGCGGCAAGAAGATCGCGCACCGTGCGATAGACGGTGCTCTGGGGCACGCCCAGCTCATCCGCCATATCCGTGACGGTCCACGTGCCCACGGCTTCGCCGAAGAGACGCAGGACCGCCATATATCGCTGCAGGCCGGCCATTTCGTGCGCCTCAGCTGCGCAGGATGCCCCTGCCCCACAGATTGAGCGTGCGTTCGGCGTGCGGCCATTCCTTCACCTTGCGGTCGTGCACGACCTCGAGTTCGGCCGAGACCTCGATCCAGTTCCCGTCGGGATCGACGATGAAGATGAAGAGGTTGTTGCCCGGGCCGTGACGGCCGGGACCCCACATCAGCTGGATGTCCTGAGTGGCGAAGTGATCGCACCAGTCGCGGATGACCATCCAGTCGCCCGCCTCGTAGGAATGATGGTCGATGCCCTGACGGTCCGACCGGAAACAGGCGAGCGAATGATGCTCGTGATTGGAGCGCATGAAGACGGTGGAAACCTCGCCGGTCGGCTTGCGCACGCGATCGGACACGCCGAAGCCGAGCTTGCCGGCATAGAAGGCCTCGATCCGGTCGGGGTCATGGGAGGCGAGCGTCAGATGCTGGATCGGCCCCTTGATGCCCACGCGCGGGGCCGGCTCGTCGGCCGCGAGGCCGAACAGGATGCGGTTGCCATCAGGATCGGTCACCGCGAAAGCCTGTTCCATCAGAATGGAGGGCGCGTCCTGCGGCTCGAGGCCTTCACGTTCGGCGCGGGCGCGCAGGTCGGAGAGGGAGCCGTCATCGCGGCAGGCGAAAGCGCCGTGGCCAAGCTTCTTGTCCTCGCCCCTGGC
>JAQGKD010000040.1 GCA_028290285.1 Hyphomicrobiales bacterium | reverse complement strand
CTCGCTGTACGATGCCTCTGGCCGCGTCCGCCGCGGTCCGGCACCAACCAACCTGCCGATCCCGCCCTACAGCTTCGTGTCCGACACGAAGGTGCGGATCGGCGAGGAAGCCCCGGGCAAGACGAAGCCGGCGGAAGCGTGAGCGAAGAGATCGTCATGAGCCAGCACAGCACCTACGTTCCCCGAAGCGCCTTTGCGAAATGGTTCGAGAGCCGCCTGCCGATTGCCGGGCTGGTGCACTCCTCCTTCATCGCCTTTCCGGTGCCGCGCAACCTGACGTATTTCTGGACGTTCGGCGCGATCCTGATGTTCATGCTGGTGGCCCAGATCGTGACGGGCGTCGTGCTTGCCATGCATTACGTGCCGGACACCAGGATGGCGTTCGACTCCGTCGAGTCGATCATGCGCGACGTGAATTACGGCTGGCTGCTGCGCTACCTGCACGCCAACGGCGCGTCGATGTTCTTCATCGCGGTCTACATCCACATCTTCCGCGGCCTCTATTACGGGTCGTACAAGGCGCCGCGCGAGGTGCTCTGGCTGCTCGGGGTCATCATCTTTCTCCTTATGATGGCGACCGCTTTCATGGGCTTCGTGCTGCCCTGGGGCCAGATGAGCTTCTGGGGCGCGACGGTCATCACCAACCTGTTCTCGGCGATCCCGCTGGTGGGCAACTCGATCACCACATGGCTGTGGGGCGGCTACTCGGTCGACAACCCGACCCTCAACCGCTTCTTCTCGCTGCACTATCTCCTGCCCTTCATGATCATGGGCGTGGTTATCCTGCACGTCTGGGCGCTGCACGTTTCGGGTCAGAACAACCCGACGGGCATCGAGGTCAAGAACGTCGAGCGCGACACCGTCCCCTTCACGCCCTATGCGACGATCAAGGACGGGTTTGCGATGGTCTGCTTCCTGGCCTTCTACTCGTGGTTCGTCTTCTACGTGCCCAACGTGTTGGGCCACGCTGACAACTACATCCAGGCCAACCCGCTGGTTACGCCCGCCCATATCGTTCCGGAATGGTACTTCCTGCCGTTCTACGCGATCCTGCGCGCCGTTCCGGACAAGCTCGGCGGCGTGATCGCCATGTTCTCGGCCATTGCCGTGCTCGCCTTCCTGCCCTGGCTGGACACCTCCCGCGTCAAGTCGGCAAGCTACCGCCCTGTCTACAAGGTGTTCTTCTGGGTGTTCGTGCTGGTCTGCATCGGGCTGGGCTACCTCGGCGCCATGCCGGCGGAAGGCGGCTATGTCACCGCCTCGCGTATCCTGATGGCCTATTACTTCGGCTTCTTCCTGATCATCATGCCGCTTCTCGGCCTCTTCGAGACGCCCAAGCCGCTCCCCGCCTCGATCGCGGATTCGGTTCTGGCACGTGGCGGTTCCGCAGGCTCCGTTGCGGCTGGCGCCGCTTCCGCGCCGGACACCAAGAGCTGAGCCAGGCTGAACTGACGGGAAATGACGACAATGATCCGCACGACAAAACTCAGCCTCCTCTCGCTCAGCCTCGTCGCCACACTGGCAACGGGCGCAGCAAAGGCACAGGAAAACAACGCTCATGCCGCCCCGAAGCCGGAGCGTCAGGCCTGGACCTTCGCCGGCCCGTTCGGAACCTATGATCGCGCCCAGTTGCAGCGTGGTTTTCAGGTCTATCGGGAGGTCTGCTCGAATTGCCATTCGATGCAGAGCGTTTCCATCCGCAACGTCGGCGAGCCTGGCGGACCTGAATTCTCGGAAGCGCAGGTCAAGGCGCTCGCCGCCGATTACAAGGTCAAGGACGGCCCCAACGACGCAGGCGAGATGTTCGAACGGCCCGGCCGCCCGTCCGATCGCTTCCCCTCGCCCTACCCCAATCCGGAGGCAGCCCGCGCGACCCTCGGCGCCGTTCCGCCTGACTTCTCCGTCCTTGCCAAGGCGCGCAGCTATTCGCGCGGCTTCCCCCTCTTCGTGATAGACGCCCTGCCGATTCCCGGCGGCGCCTATCAGGAGCACGGCGTGGACTACATCTACGCCCTGCTGAACGGCTATTCGAAGAACGACGATCCGAACTACAACGACTATTTCCCGGGTCACAAGATCGGCATGGCGAAGCCCCTGTCGGACGGCCAGGTGGAATATACGGACGGATCGCCCAAGACCGTGCAGCAATATGCGCGCGACGTGGCGGCCTTCATGATGTGGGCGGCGGAACCCAAGCTCGAAGATCGCAAGCGGACCGGTTTCCGCGTGATGGCCTTCCTGCTGATCTTCGGCGGCCTGCTTTACTACACGAAGAAGAAGGTCTGGTCGGCAATCGCCCACTGAGACCGAACGGACAAACAACAACGGCCGCTTGTCCCAAGGGAGAAGCGGCCGTTGTTGTTTGCGGGCAAAGGATTCAGAGCCGCGCATCGCTGGTTCCGGTCGGTGACGAATCCGGTTGCCGTCTCGCGAACGAAGCGAGGCAATCCAGTCCTGTCCCGCCACTCCTGGATTGCCGCGTCGCTACGCTCCTCGCGATGACAAGCCGGGTCAGGGCTGTCAGAACGGCTTACGGCTTCCGTCGCGGCGGCCGCGCCTTGCCGCCGTGCATGCCGCCCTGGCCGCCGCTGCTGCGCGGGCGGGCCTCCCCTCCCCCGAAATTATGCGGCCCCATGTCGGCGTCGGTCGGCTTATGGATACGCGTTGTCGCCGGCAGGTTGGCAGCAGTCCCATACTTGCGCTCGCCGCGATAACCGCCCGTCTGGTCGTCGATGGCTTGCTGGCGCGCCAGCGGATCGCTTCCCACCGCCAGTTCAGTCGCCTGCAACCGCTTGACCTCGTCGCGCAGTCGAGCCGCGAGCTCGAATTCGAGATTGGCCGCTGCCTCGCGCATGCGTTTTTCGAGATCGGCGAGATTCGCCTTGAAATTGTGCCCGATGGCCGGCGTGTTCGCGAGGCCGGCATCGACCGTCACATGGTCCTGCTCGTAGACCGAGCCCAGAATGTCCTGGATGCCGCGCTTGATCGTGGCGGGCGTAATCCCGTGCTCCGCGTTATAGGCCTCCTGCCGCTGCCGCCGCCGCGTGGTCTCCGCCATCGCGCGCTCCATCGAGCCCGTGACGTGATCGGCATAGAGGATCACCTTGCCATCGACGTTACGCGCCGCGCGCCCGATGGTCTGAACGAGCGAGGTCTCGCTGCGCAGGAACCCCTCCTTGTCGGCATCGAGGATCGCCACCAGCGCGCATTCGGGAATGTCCAACCCCTCGCGCAGCAGGTTGATACCGATCAGCGCGTCGAAGGCGCCGAGCCGCAAATCGCGGATGATCTCGATGCGCTCGATGGTGTCGATGTCCGAATGCATGTAGCGCACGCGAATGCCGTTCTCGTGCAGATATTCGGTGAGGTCTTCGGCCATGCGCTTGGTCAGCACGGTGACGAGGCTGCGATAGCCCGCCTGCGCAGTCGCGC
>JAQGKD010000033.1 GCA_028290285.1 Hyphomicrobiales bacterium | reverse complement strand
TTCGCTCTGGCCGTGACTTTGCCCCGAGCCGGAAACCTCGGCGGCGGCGGCTTCATGCTGGTTCATCTCGCGCATAAAAGGAAGACCATTGCCATCGACTATCGCGAGACCGCCCCCTCCGGTGCGACGCGCGATATGTTCCTCGATCGCAGCGGAATCTTCATGCCCGAGAAATCGCAGGGCAGCGGCGCGGGCGTCGGCGTGCCCGGCACGGTTGCCGGCCTCGCGCTGGCGCACGAGAAATACGGGTCTGGAAAATTCACGCTGGCCGATCTCGCGGCCCCCGCCATTCGCCTGGCCCGTGAGGGGATCGACGTTGAGCCGGATCTCGCGTTTTCACTGGCCGAAGTCGGCGCGCGCATCGCACGCTTTCCCGCCAGCCGTGCGATTTTCATTCGCCCCGATGGCAAGCCCTTTCGCGCGGGGGAGCGCCTCCTCCAGAGCGACCTCGCCGCCTCGCTCGAGCGCATCGCGCATGAGGGCGCGTCCGGCTTCTACACGGGTGTGACGGCTGAGAAGATCGCGGCAGCAGTGCGCAGCCTAGGCGGCGCGATGACGGTGCAGGACCTCAAGGATTATCGCGCCGTGGAGCGCGAAGTCGTGCACGGCACCTATCGAGGGCACCAGGTCGTCTCCATGCCGCCGCCCTCGTCCGGCGGCGTGCACATCATCGAGATCCTCAACATCCTCGAGGGTTTTCCGCTGGCTGAACTCGGCCAGAACTCGGCCGCCACAATCTACCTCATGGCCGAAGCGATGAAGCGCGCCTATGCGGACCGCGAGATCTATCTGGGCGATCCCGATTTCGTGCATGTGCCCGTCGCGGGTCTGACGTCGAAAGCCTATGCCGCGGAGTTGCGCCAAACGATTTCGCTCGACCGAGCAACGCCTGCGGAGGAGATCGCGCCCGGCATGCCGTTGCCCTACGAGAGCGACCAGACGACGCATTTCTCAGTGGTAGACGCGGACGGCAACGCGGTGGCCAACACCTACACGCTGAACTTCTCCTACGGCCTCGGACTGGTGGCCGAGGGCACGGGCATCCTCCTCAACAACGAACTCGACGACTTCGCCGCGACCAACGGCGCGCCCAACGCCTTCGGCCTTCTGGGCGGAGATGCCAATGCGCCGGGACCGCGCAAGCGCCCGCTGTCGTCGATGAGCCCGGCCATGGTGTTCAAGGACGGCGAACTCGAAATCGTGACGGGCTCACCGGGCGGCTCACGCATCATCACGACGGTATTGCAGATCATTCTCAACATCGTCGATCACGGCATGAACGCAGCCGAGGCGAGCGAGGCCGTGCGCGTTCATCACCAATTGCACCCCGATGAGCTGCGCGTGGAACGCGGCCTGTCAATCGACACGATCCGCCTGCTGGAAGCCAAGGGGCAGCGCGTGCGCCTGCAACGCAGCATGGGCTCGGCGCAGACCATCCAGCGTCTCGGCGGCATGCTCTACGGCGCGGCGGATACGCGCCAGCGCGGCACGGCGGCGATCGGCTATTGATCGTCCTGCCACGCGCGCCCTGACAGCGTCGCGGCGATCCCGAGATGATGGGCGACACTCGCGCCGATATCGGCGAATGTCGCGCGTCCGCCAAGCGAAACCGGCTTGATGCCAGGCCCGAATGCGAGAACCGGCACATGCTCGCGCGTATGGTCGGTGCCCCGCCAGGTCGGGTCGTTGCCGTGGTCGGCGGTGAGAATGCAGAGATCGCCGGCCCTGAGGAGCGGCACGAGTTCGCCCATGCGCGTATCGAACCGCTCGAGCCCCGCCGCATAGCCTGCGACATTGCGGCGATGGCCGAAATCTGTGTCGAGATCGACGTAATTGGCAAACAGCAGGCCGCCGTCGGGTAGCGACCCCACCTGTTCCAGCGTCTGGTCGAACAGGTCCATGTCGTCGCGGCCCTTGATCTCGAGGCCGGTGTTCCGGTGCGCGAAAATATCGCCGATCTTGCCGACGCTCACGATGGCGCGCCCGCCCGCTGCGGCGCGGTCGAGCACGCTTCCCTCTGGCGGCGGGAGCGAGAAGTCCTTGCGGTACTGGGTGCGTTTGAACGTCGAGGGATCGCTGCCGAGAAAGGGCCGCGCGATGATGCGCCCTATATGCAGGGGATTGCAGAGACGCCGCGCGATGCGGCAGAGTTCGTAGAGTCGTTCGCGTCCAAAGCTCTCTTCATGCGCGGCGATCTGCAACACCGAATCTGACGATGTATAAATAATCGGCTTGCCGCTGTGCACATGCTCCGCGCCGAGATCTTCGAGGATGGCCGTACCGGAGGCGTGCACATTGCCGATCACGCCGGGCAGACGCCCTTCGCGCACGAGCGCGTCGATCAGGCTTTCGGGAATGGACGGCTCCCGGTCGGGGAAATAGCCCCATTTGAAGTCGGCGGGCGCGCCGGCGATTTCCCAATGGCCCGTCGGCGTATCCTTGCCGAGCGACGTCTCCATGGCATAGCCATACGCGCCCGTGGGTGCCTTGCCAGAAAACCCCGGCGGCAATTTGCCGGTCGAGGCGAGAGCCGCCGCGCCGAGCCCGATCCCGTCGAGCACGGGCATGTGCAATGCCCCGCTGCGCAGCCCCGGCACATCGCAAAGCCCTGCGGCGCAGGCCTCTGCGATATGTCCGAACGTATCTGCGCCGGCATCGCCGAAGTCGGCTGCATCGCCCGCATTGCCACAACCGAAGGAATCGAGGACCAGCAGGAAGGCGCGGGTCATGATCCGTTCACCGCCGCCATCGCCGGATGGGCCTCGATGTTGAAGGCAGCATCGAACAGGGCGCGCGTATATTCTGTCTTGGGCGCGGCGAAAATCTCGGACGCAGATCCGGATTCCACGACCTTGCCGCCGCGCATGACGATCAATTCTGTCGCCAGCGCACGTACCACCTTCAGATCGTGGCTGATGAAAAGATAGGCCAGGTTGCGGCGCTTCTGGAGATCGCGCAACAGGTCCACGATCTGTGCCTGCACGGACATGTCGAGCGCCGACGTCGGCTCATCCAGAACGACGAAACGGGGGTCAAGGGCCATGGCGCGTGCAATGGCGATGCGCTGGCGCTGGCCGCCCGAGAACTCATGCGGATAGCGGTCCATCGCCGAAGGGTCGAGCCCCGTATCTGCAAGCGCACGTGCCACGATGTCACGTCGCTGCGCATAGGAGAGCGCGCGGTTCTGGACGAGCAGGCCTTCCTCCACGATATCGGCCACCGACATGCGCGGCGACAGCGATCCGTAGGGGTCCTGAAACACGACCTGCATCTCGCGCCGCAAGGGGCGCATCTCCTTCGAGCCGAAGCCGTCGATGCGTTGGCCCAAATACGCGATAGGCCCCTCAGAACGAATGAGCCGCAGCAGCGCCAGTCCGAGCGTCGTCTTGCCGGAGCCCGATTCGCCGACGACGCCGACCGTCTGCCCCTCGCGCACTGTCACGGAAATACCGTCGACAGCCTTCACGTAACCGATGGTCTTGCGGAGGAATCCCTGCTTGATCGGAAACCAGACGCGGATGTTCTCGCCCGTCACGATCGGCTTCGCGGCAGGATCGCTCGGCGCAGGCTCACCCTTGGGCTCGGCCGCGAGTAGCGCCTGCGTATACGGGTGTTTCGGGGCGCCGAACACGTCCGCGACCGGACCGGCCTCGACGATGTGCCCGCGCTGCATGACGGCTACATCGTCGGCGATCTTGCGCACGATGCCGAGATCATGCGTGATGAACAGCATGGCCATGCCGAGCCGCGACTGAAGGTCCTTGAGGAGCTTCAGGATCTGCGCTTGGACGGTCACGTCCAGCGCGGTCGTCGGCTCATCCGCGATGAAGAGATCGGGCCTGTTGGCGAGCGACATGGCGATCATCACGCGCTGCCGCTGCCCGCCCGACAATTGATGCGGATAGGCGTTCAGCCGCGTGGACGGATCGGGAATGCCGACCTCTGACAGCAATTCGATCACCCGCGCACGGATCGCAGCCTCGCCCCGCATGCCATGCAGCGACAAGATCTCCCCAATCTGCCGCGCGATGTGGTGCAGTGGATTGAGCGAGGTCATGGGCTCCTGGAACACCATGGTGATCTCGTTGCCGCGAATGCGGCGCAGATCGTCCTCATGCGCCCTGAGCATGTCCTGTCCCTTGAACAGGATCTGGCCAGAAGGGTAAGTGGCCGATGTCGCGCCGAGCAGCTTCACGATGGAAAGGGCGGTGACGGATTTGCCCGAGCCCGACTCGCCGACAAGTGCGAGTGTGCGCCCGCGTTGCAGGGAGAAAGAGACATGGCTGACGGCGACTTCCTCGCGTCCGCCTTGCCGGAAGGCAATAGAGAGATCGCGCACGTCGAGCAGCGTTGCTTCATCGGAAGGGGATGTCATGGGCGCGCTCATGAAAAAGTCTTGCGCGGATCGAAGGCGTCGCGCACGGCCTCTCCGATGAAGATGAGAAGCGACAGCATGGCCGCGATGACGAAGAAGCCGGCGAGCCCGAGCCAGGGGGCCTGCAAGTTCGCCTTCCCCTGCAACAGCAATTCACCGAGCGATGGCGAGCCCGGCGGCAGCCCGAAGCCGAGGAAATCGAGCGAGGTGAGGGTCGTGATGGAGGAGTTCAGCACGAAGGGCAGGAAGGTCAGCGTCGCCACCATGGCATTGGGCAGCAGATGCTTGACCATGATCTTCGCATTGGAAAGGCCGAGCGCGCGCGCCGCATTCACATATTCGAAATTGCGGGCCCGCAGGAATTCCGCGCGCACGACATGCACCAGCGACACCCACGAGAACAAAAGCAATATGCCCAGCAGCACGAAGAAGCCGGGCGTGATGATCGAGGACACGATGATCAGCAGATAGAGATGGGGCAGGGACGACCAGATCTCGATGAAGCGTTGCGACACGAGATCGATCCAGCCGCCGAAGTAGCCCTGGATCGCGCCAGCCGCGATGCCGACCACCGAGGAAATTCCCGCCAGTATCAGGCCGAACAGGATGGAAATGCGGAAACCGTAGATCAGCCGCGCAACGACGTCGCGGCCCTGATCGTCGGTGCCGAGCCAGTTCCATTCAAGATCGCGGCACGTCGCATTCGGACGCGGCGGGTCCAGGATCTTGTCCGTCACCGTCCTGCATTGCGCATCGCTCAGCATCCATGTTGGAGCCGAGGGTGCGGGAGTGGGCAGGTCGCGCTGATGCGTGCCATAGGCAAAGCGGATCGGCGGCCAGATCATCCAGCCATGGTCCTCGATCTCCCGCGCGATGACCGGATCGCGGTAGTCCGTCTGCGCGAGAAAGCCGCCGAACTTTTCCTCCGGATAGGCCTTCACGATGGGGAACAGGACCTCACCCTTGTAGTAGGCAACGATGGGGCGGTCGTTGGCGATGAGCTCTGCCACCAGCGACAGCAGGAACATGACGAGGAAGATCCAGAACGACCAGTACCCGCGCCGGTTGCGCTTGAAATTGTCGAGCCGGCGCCGATTGACGGGGCTCAGCTTGAACCAGCCCTGCGGCGGCAGCACGGGCGCGCGGGGTGCCGCGGCGGAAGCGGAAAGTTCCTGGCGCAGAACGGGCGTCGTCATCTCAGACCTCCCGCGTTTCGAAATCGATGCGCGGATCGATCCACGTATAGGTGAGATCTGACAGCAGGTTCACGAGAAGCCCGAGCAGCGCGAAAATATACAAGTTGGCAAAAACCACTGGATAGTCGCGGTTCACGATGGATTCGAAGGAGAGAAGACCAAGCCCGTCGAGCGAGAAGATGCTCTCGATCAGCAGCGATCCCGTGAAGAAGGCCGATACGAAAGCGCCTGGAAATCCGGAAACGACGATGAGCATCGCGTTGCGGAACACATGGCCGTAGAGCACCTGGTTCTCGGTCAGCCCCTTCATGCGCGCGGTCTGCACATATTGCTTGCGGATTTCCTCCAGGAAGGAATTCTTGGTGAGAAAGGTCGAGGTGGCGAAGGCGCCGATGGCCATGGACACGACGGGCAACGTGATGTGCCAGGCATAGTCGAGCGCCTTCTGCGGCAGCGACATATCCGCGAAATTTTCCGACGTCAGGCCACGCAGCGGAAAGATCTGCCAGAACGAGCCGCCCGCGAAGAGCACGATGAGCAGGATTGCAAACAGGAAACTCGGGATTGCATAGCCCACGATCACCACGGCGGAGGTCCAGACGTCGAAGCGCGAACCGTCGCTCACCGCCTTTCGGATGCCGAGCGGAATCGAGATCGCATAGGACAGCAGCGTCATCCAGAGCCCGAGCGAGATCGAGACCGGCAGCTTCTCCTTGATGAGTTGCAGAACGGGGGTGTCGCGGAAATAGCTGCGTCCGAAATCGAAGGTCGCGTAATTCTTGATCATCAGGAAAAAGCGTTCGTAGGCTGGCTTGTCGAAGCCGAACTGCTTTTCCAGCTCCGCGATGAATTTCGGGTCGAGCCCCTGCGCGCCGCGATAACGCGATTCACCGCCCCCGCTCTGCGCCGCCGAGCCGAGATCGCTCGCCCCGCCGCCGAAGCGGGAGGTCGCGCCGGAGTCGAGCCCCTGCAGTTGCGCCAGCACTCGCTCCACCGGACCGCCCGGCGCGAACTGCACGATGACGAAGGATATGAGAAGGATGCCGAAGATCGTCGGAATCATCAGCAGCAATCGGCGGGCGATATAGGCGAGCATGAAGTCCTTTCAACGCGACGAGCCTGCGCTCAACCCTGGTAGTTGATGCGCTTGGCCTTCTCGGCGTCCCACCACCAGGTGCCGGGTGCGCCGGTCGAATATTTCGGCACGGTCTCCGGCCGCGAGAAGACATCCCAATAGGCCACGAGGCTCTTGTCCTTGTACCACATGGGGATCCAGTAGCGGCCAGCGCGCAGCACGCGGTCGAGCGCGCGACAGGCGACGTTGAGATCCTCGCGACTCTCGGCGAGAGAAATCCTCTCGATGAGGAAATCGACGGCGGGGTCCGAAATGCCGGCCACATTGCGCGTGCCCGGCGTCTTGGCGGCTTCGGAGCCGAACACGATGCGCAGGCCGTCGCCCGGGGTCGTCGAGCCGCCCAGCGCCTGCGTCACGATATCGAACTCGAACCCGTCGAGTCGCCGCTTGTATTGCGCGGCATCGACGGTGCGGAATGTCGTCTCGATGCCGAGCTTGCGCAGGTTGGCCTGTAGCGGCTCGGTATGGGGCTTGAGTGCGCCCGAGGAATCGACGAATTCGATCTCGAAGGGCTGGCCGTCGGGCAGCAGCATCCGCGTGCCCTCGCGTTTGCAGCCGGCCTCGCGCAGCAATTGGTCGGCGCGGCGCAGGAGAGTGCGGTCGGAGCCCGAGCCGTCGGCGACGGGTGGAACATAGGGCTCGGCGAACACTTCGTCCGGCACCTTGCCGCGAAACTTTTCCAGCAGCGCCAGCTCGCCCGGGCCGGGAAGCCCGACGGCCTTCATGTCGGAATTCTCGAAATAGGAACTCAGCCTCTTGTAGGCCGAATACATGATCGTCCGATTGGTCCATTCGAAGTCGAAGGCGAGCCCCAGCGCCTCTCGCACGCGAGGGTCGTGGAACTTGGGCCGCCGAGTGTTGAAGTACCAGCCCTGGCTGGGCGTCGGCGCGCCGTTGTGCAGCTCTTCCTTCTTCACGCGCCCGTCGCGCACAGCAGGGAAGTCGTAGGCGGTCGCCCAGAGGCGGGCGGTATATTCCTCGTTGAAATTGATCTGTCCGGACTTGAAGCCCTCGAAGGCCACCTGCCGCTCGCGGTAATATTCGTAGCGGATGCGGTCGAAATTGTTCGAGCCGACGTTGACCGGCAGCTTTTCCGCCCAATAGTCGCGGACACGCTCGAATTCGATATAGCGTCCCTGTTCGAAGCGCGAGACCTTGTAGGCGCCCGAGCCGAGCGGCGCTTCCAGCGTGGAAGCCTCGAAATCGCGGTCCTTCCACCAGTTTTCCGAAAAGATCGGCAGGCCCGCGATGACCAGATGCAGGTCGCGGCTTCGCGCGGGCGTGAAGCGCACGACCAGCGTATCGTCGCCGTCGGCCTCGGCGCCCACGAATTCGGACAGGATGGAACGATAGACCGGGTGTCCCTTCGCTTTCAGGATGTTGAAGGAGAAGGCGGCGTCGCGCGCCGTGAGCCTGGAGCCGTCATGAAAGCGCGCCTCGGGGCGGATATGGAAGCGATAGGTCAGCTTGTCCTTGGAAATCCGCACCTTGTCGGAAACGAGCCCGTACATGGAAGTCGGCTCGTCGGCGGTGCCCGACATCAGCGTGTCGAATGTCGCGTCCATGCCGGCCGCGCCATCGCCCTTGAAGACGAAGATGTTGAGCGTGTCGAACGTCTCGAAATTCTGGTTGCCGCTGGTGTTCTTGATCT
>JAQGKD010000021.1 GCA_028290285.1 Hyphomicrobiales bacterium | reverse complement strand
CCGCGCGACCGGCGCGCGTCCGCGTTAGGTGAACTCCGAACTTGAACTGGGCATAAAACAGGATGAGCCGAATTCAGGAAGATCCTCTTGAACTCAAGTTCCACCGCGCCGTTCTTGCGCATTTCAGGACGGGCGACGTAGTGGCCTCAGAGGTGTGCGTCGCGGCCGCCGGCGTTATGTCCGCCTACTTGGCCGCCCTTCCCAGCCCTGAAACCCGGGCCGTCCTGCTCGATCGGGTGATCTCGAGCCTGCGCGCGGAACTCGCCGATTCGAAAAAGGGCGCGGCCGGCTAGCCGTCCGACGCTCTCGTCTTGTCAGATTGCGTCGATGCCACTAGTTTCAGATCTACCAGGCCGGGCCCCTCTGGCAGCCGTTTGCTGTGATGTCGGACTGGATGATCCGTGGCCTGGTTTTCTGATCTCGTCCGAGTTCCACTTTGCGTGCCGTGCTGCGTCTCAAGGGCGTCGTCGTCGCATGGACCGGTGAGGACGAGTGAAGCCGCCGGCCACTTCACGTTCAATCCGGAGTGGATACCGACACATGACTGAACTCTTCACCGCCGACGCGCTATCCGCGCTTCTCCAGGTCATCATGATCGACCTGGTGCTGGCCGGCGACAACGCGATCGTCATCGGGCTGGCGGCTGCCGGCCTCCCCAAGGACCAGCGCGCACGCGCGATCCTCATCGGCATCATCGCGGCCACCGTGCTGCGCATATGCTTCGCGGCCGTCACGACGCAATTGCTCGCAATCGTCGGGCTTCTGCTGGCCGGCGGCATCCTGCTTCTCTGGGTGTGCTGGAAAATGTGGCGCGAACTGCGCGCCGGGCATCAACACGACGTCGATGCTCTAGATGCAGCAGAGACGGCCGATGGTCCTCCACGCAAGAGTTTCGCGCAGGCGGCGTGGCAGATCGTCGTGGCCGATATTTCCATGTCGCTCGACAATGTACTCGCCGTGGCGGGTGCTGCGCGTGAGCATCCGGCAGTGCTGGTGTTCGGCCTGATCCTGTCCGTCGCGCTGATGGGTATCGCCGCCTCGTTCATCGCGAAGCTGCTTCAGCGCCATCGGTGGATCGCCTATGTCGGCCTCCTCGTCATCCTCTACGTGGCTTTGGACATGATTTACCGCGGGGCACACGAAGTGTGGCCGCACCTCGCGATGTTTTAAGCGCTCAGGGGTTGGCGCCATCGGCGCCAGCCCCACCCTGCCCCGCCGTCTTTGGCGGCAGGAACTTCGGGTCGAGGGCCGCGAGCGCGATCAGGGGCAAGGGAAGCGCGACGCCCGCGCGGCGCATTTTCTGTGCGGCGCCACGGCACGCGAGTTGATCCCCGGCGTTGGCGGCCGCTTCCGCTTCCTGCACCACCTCCGGCTTCGGCTCGGGGGCTACCGGAGCCTGCGCCGCAGCCGCTGGCGGCGTCGCAGGTTTTGCGGGCTCCGCCGGCTTATTGGCCGCTGTCACCTCGGCCTTGCCCTCCACCTTGGGATTTTCCTTGGCGGTGGGTGCGGATTCCTGAGCCTGCCCCTGCGGTCCCGATGCTCCCGTCCCGCCGTGCGTCACCGGCGCGCTCAGGCCCGATGTCTGCTGCGGATTGTCGCTGCCACCTGCGGTCGGCCGGTCGCTTCCGGCCGCGGGTGCCTGCACCGCCGTGCCACCGACAGATCCGCCTGCAGTGGGCGCGCCCTCGGGCTTCTTCTGATCCTTGTGAAGAAACGCGACCAGTTCCACGCAGAGATCGGCTGGAGCCCGTCTGGCGGGCGGCGTCTGCGCGAGGGTGCTGGTTGCGAGAAGCGTAGAAAGAACGAGCCCCGCCCCCCATTCGAAGCTGCGTTTCGTCATGTTGAGTTCCTTCACGAGAGGCGCCCCCGCGCGCCGCTGGGCGGCACCGTGCGTTCTTCCAGCGTCGCGGTACTTTCTTCACCCTCGACCCAGAGGTCGTGATGCTGCCGCGCCCAGGCTATGTCGACGGTGCCCGTACCCATCGCCTCGAACGCGCCTTCCATGCCGATCGTGCCGATATAGATGTGCCCGAGCATGCCTGCGATGAAGAGACCGCCGATTACACCGTGCACGACATTGGTGAGCTGCATTCCGTTGACGCCGAAAACGGTGAACGGAAAGATCAGGGCGAGGCCGGACAGGAACATGGCAAGCCCGCCGAATGTCACGCCCCAGAACACGATCTTCTGGCCCGCGTTGAACCGCCCGGCGCTGACATGGCGATGGCCGATGATCCCGCCGCCGGCCTTCAGCCAGGCCCAGTCGACCCGATTGGGAATGCTGTCGCGGACCCACAGAACAACCATGAGCGCCACACCCAACGTGAACGGCCAGGCCAGGAAGTTATGCGAATATTTGGCCCATTGGCTGAATTCACCGAACGCCGAAGGGCCCATCAGCGGCATGAGCAGCCGCTTGCCAAAGAAGTAGTTAAGACCCGTCAGCGCAAGAATGATGAAGCAGGTCGCGACCATCCAGTGCGTGAGGCGCTCGATGAAGCGGAAGCGGAGTATGCGCCGTCCGCTCTCCGAGAAGTCGGACCTGACGCGCCCCCGGATCATGTAGAACAGAATGAGGGCGATGAGCATGCCGAGAATGAGCGTGCCTGCGATCCAGGGCAGCCAGCGTTCGTGGAACGCCCGCCATTCACGCCCCTGCGGTTGGATCAGGTTGGCGGCGCGCTGATCGGGAATGGTGATGCGACCGTCGATCTTTCTCTCCTGCTTGAAGAGCTGCTCCTCATTGACGGAATCCGCAGTGGGATTAGGCAGCGAACCCGCCGGTTGCGCACGCGCCGGCGACACGAGCCCGAGCCCCAGGACGAGCGCAAACATGCAGAAAAACGCCCAGAGGCCAGTTATCTTCATCGCGTCGCTCCCACCATCGCCCCATTTCCCCATAGTTCAGGTCGAAATCGTCTCGCGGTAGGCCGTACGCCAGCCCCACGCGCCCGATCCGTAGCCGCGTTTCAGAACGCGCTCCTTGTAGATTGCAGCGACCATCTCGCTGTCGCCGGCCAGAAGCGCCTTGGTCGAGCACATTTCCGCGCAAAGCGGCAGCTTGCCTTCGGCCAGTCTGTTGGAGCCGTATTTTTCGTATTCGGCCACGCTGAGATCGACCTCCGGGCCACCGGCGCAATAGGTGCATTTGTCCATTTTGCCGCGCGAACCGAAGTTGCCGACCTTGGGATATTGCGGCGCGCCGAAAGGACAGGCGTAGAAGCAATAGCCGCAGCCGATGCAGAGATCCTTCGAGTGAAGCACCACCGCGTCGGCGGTCGTGTAAAAGCAGTTCACGGGGCAGACGGCGGCGCAGGGCGCATCCGTGCAATGCATGCAGGCCATGGAGACCGAGCGTTCGCCCAGCTTGCCGTCATTGATCGTCACCACGCGCCGGCGGTTGATGCCCCAGGGAACGTCGTGCTCGTTCTTGCAGGCGGTCACGCAGGCGTTGCATTCGATGCAGCGGTCGGCGTCGCAGAGGAATTTCATTCGTGCCATCTGTCGCGTCTCCGCTCAGCTCGTCTTGATCTGACAGAGCGTCGCCTTGGGTTCCTGCATGCCAGTCACGGGATCGAAGCCGTAGGTGGTAATGGTGTTGACGCTCTCCCCGAGCACAATCGGATCTGTGCCCTTCGGATAGAAGGAGCGCATGTCCGTGCCCTGGTAGAAGCCCGAGAAGTGGAATGGCATCCACGCCACGCCCTTGCCGACGCGGTCGGTCACCAGCGCCTTGACCTTGATCTTCGCGCCATTCTCCGCGCCATAGACCCAGATCCATTGGCCATCCTTGATGCCGCGATCCGCCGCATCGCCGGTGTTCACTTCGCAGAACATCTCCTGCTGCAATTCGGCGAGCCAGCGGTTCGAGCGCGTCTCCTCGCCACCGCCCTCGTATTCCACGATACGGCCGGACGTGAGGACTATCGGGAAGTCGCGCGCGATATTGCGGTCAATCGCGGCCTTCTGCACGGACATGCCGATGTTAGGGATGCGGAATTGCCGCTCGTCCGGCCGTGTCGGATATTTGCCGACGAGATCGGGGCGCGGCGTGTAGATGGGCTCGCGATGCACGGGCACGGGATCGGGCAGATTCCACGCATTGGCGCGCGCCTTGCCATTCCCATAATGCGACACGCCGTGGTCCAGGCACACGCGCTGGATGCCGCCCGAGAGATCGGTCGCCCAGCTCACGGCATCTATATTGCTGCCCCCGACCTTGGCGATGACCTGCATTTCCTCAGGCGTCAGATCGGCATCCCAGCCGAGCTTCTTCATGACCGCCATCGTGAATTCGGGATAGCCGTCCGTGAGTTCGGAGCCGAGCGAGTAGGAATCCTCCGCCAGCAGAGTCTCGCCCCCGCGCTCGACGCCGAAGCGTGCGCGGAAGGTGCTGCCGCCGTCCTTCACATGCAAATCAGTATTGTAGAGGATGTGCGTGCCCGGGTGGCGGATCTCGGGCTTGCCCCAGCAGGGCCATGGCAGTCCGTAATAGTCCCCGCCGACGTCCGGATCGTCCTTTGGCGCCCGCAGGGTCACCAGATCGAACTTCGCCTGTTTGCGCATATGGGCCTTCAGCCGTTCCGGGCTCTGGCCGCAATAGCCGGTGGACCATCCGCCACGATTGATCTCGCGCAGGAGATCTTCAGCCAATGGCTTCTTGTCCTTCACGGCGATGTTCTTGAACATGGCCTCCGCGAAGCCGAGCTTCTCGGCGAGGAGATAGATCGCCTCATAGTCGCTCTTGGATTCGAAGATCGGCTCTACGATCTTTTCGCCCCATTGCAGCGAACGATTGGACGCCGTGCGCGAGCCGTCCATCTCCATCGAGGTGCAGATCGGCAGGAGATAGGTGTTGTCGCGACGTGCGTCGAGCGCCGCGAACGTGGTCGGATGCGGATCGGCGACGACGAGAAGCTCGAGCTTCTTCATGCCCTCGATGGCTTCGGGAATGCGCGTCACCGTATTGCCGCCATGCCCGAAGACCATCATGGCCTGGATGCCGGTGCGCTGGTCGATCTGTTCGGCGGGGAGGTTGACGGCATCGAACCAGCGGGTCGAGGTGATGCCGGGCGTTTCCATGTTTTCCTTGCGCGACCGGGCCTTGCGTCCGGCAATCGCAGGCACTTCGTCGAAGCGCGACACGAAATAATCGTAGTCGACCTCCCACACGCGCGCCCAATGTTTCCAGGCGCCTTCGACCAGCCCGTAGTAGAGCGGCAGCGAGGTGACATCGAGGCCAAGGTCGGTCGCACCCTGCACGTTGGTATGGCCGCGGAAAATGTTAGCGCCCGTTCCCGGCTTGCCCACATTGCCTGTCGCAAGGCAGAGGATGCAGAAAGCGCGCACGTTGGCCGTGCCCACCGTGTGCTGCGTCGCGCCCATGCACCAGATCAGCGTGGAGGGTTTCTGCGTCGCAAACAACTCGGCGACATGCTTCAGTTGCGCGCCAGGAACCCCACTGACGCGCTCGACCTCTTCCGGGGTCCATTTTTCGACTTCCTTGCGCACTGCGTCCAGGCCGTAGACGCGCTTGGCGATGAAGTCCTTGTCCTCCCAGCCGTTCTTGAAGATGTGCCAGAGCATGCCCCAGATGACGGGAATATCGGTGCCCGGCCGCAGTCGCACGTATTCGGTTGCATGCGCCGCCGTGCGCGTGAACCGCGGATCGATGACGATCATGTTGGCGCGATTCAATTCCTTGCCCGACAGCACGTGCTGCATCGAAATCGGATGCGCTTCGGCCGGATTGCCGCCCATGATGATCATGGTGCGCGCATTGCGGATGTCGTTGTAGGAATTGGTCTGCGCGCCGTAGCCCCAGGTGTTCGCCACGCCTGCGACCGTGGTCGAGTGACAGATGCGTGCCTGATGATCGACCGAGTTCGTGCCCCAGAAGGCGCCGAGCTTTCGGAAGAGATACGAGGCTTCATTGGTGAACTTCGCGGAGCCCAGCCAATACACCGCGTCTGCGCCCGATTTCTCGCGGATCGCGCCGAGCTTGTCGCCGATCTCGTTGATCGCCTGCTCCCAGCTGACACGCTGCCACTGGCCATCGACGATCTTCATGGGGAAGCGTAGACGCCGCTCGCCCGACACCAGCTCGCGGATCGAAGCACCCTTGGCGCAATGCGTGCCGCGATTGATGGGGCTGTCCCAGGAGGGCTCCTGCCCGACCCAGACGCCGTTGACGACCTCGGCAGTCACCGTGCAACCGACCGAGCAATGGGTGCACACGTTCTTGCGGATCGTGACCGCGTCGCCCTGCACCGAGCTTCCCGCTGCCTGCGCACGCTGGACCGAGCCGAGCTGCAATGTGCCGACCGACGCGAGCCCGGCCGCCGTGAGGCCCGATTTTGTGAGGAAACTGCGCCGGTCCAGAGCCGCCGACGCGAGCCCGGAAGCCAGCGACCCTGCGAGTGAACCGGTGTTCGACGTACGGGCTGCGCCCCTCCGCTTCATCAGCATGGCGCGTTCCTTACTTCTTCAGGGTTTCGTAGCCGTTGGTCCGATAGAACGCTTTCACGTCGTCTGTGAGCCGGTAGCGGGCTTTTGTTTCTTCATTGCCGGGATTGTACGCTTCAGCCTCGACCGTGGTCGTGGGAAGAAGGGCGACGCCTGCGCCGACTGCGCCCGACGCGGTGCCGATCACCCGGAGGAAGCGTCGCCGATCGAGTTTCGACGGGCCTGAATTCATCGGTCACCTCCCAAGTCTGCAAAGATGAACGTACGAAGTCGGGAATGGATCCGGTCCGACGAAAATGCCGCACATCAACCGCGGAACTTGCTTGGTCCGCCCGATTCGCGGTCGCCGACGCGGTCCCGCTTGCGCTTGATGAAGGGGCGCTCGACGTGGAAGTCCTGTATGAAGTCGGCGACAAACGTCTGGATGGAGGCAGGCATGGGCAAAGCCTCGACGATTTCTCCGATGCCCTCGGCCATCGACTCTCCCTCGTAGGGATCCGCGGTTACGGTCGCGACCTCGTACCTGCTCCCAGAAGCGCGCAGCGACACCCAGAGCGACGGCCGGCCCGATACGAGATTGTCGCGGTAATGCGCCGTCTGGCCGGGGAAAAGCTCTATCTCGGAATCGCCGGCATAGAAGCTCTCGCCGTCCGCCGACTCGCCGAGCGATGTCCACTGGGTCATTTCCGGGACGTCCGGGAGGATCGACACCGGAAGCCAGCTTTCGCTGGCCCATGGTCCAGACAAGTTGCGCCGGGCAACAATCACGCCGACTTTTCTGCTACGCTGGGTCAAGACGTCCTCGAAACGTTGAGCTTCGCATTCGTCAACACGGAAGGATCGTGCGGGGTTTCATTGCCGACAAACATTCAGTTTTAAGCTTTTACCTGTTCACTACGCATTGCTTGTTCAGAATCGGGATGTCTTTTCGATGCGCTTTTCAGTGCTTGATTCGTGGCGCGGCCTCGCGGCCCTGATGGTGGCCCTGTCCCGATTTCCCACGGACGGACGGCTTTTCACCTCGCCATTGGTGGTCAATTCTTATCTCTTCGTGGACTTTTTCTTCGTTCTGTCAGGATTCGTCATCGCGCACGCCTATTTCGGCGGCATCGTCGACGGTTCGTCACTGCGAAGCTTTGCGATCCGCCGCTTCGGCCGTCTCTGGCCCCTGCACGCCGTCATCTGCGGCTTCTTCGTCCTCTACGAAGCGGCGAGAACTCTCACCTCACCAGGAATGGCCGGACCGACGCCCTTCACGGGCCTGCGCGCGCCCGGCACCATCCTGCCGGAACTCGCCTTTGCGACGACACTCGGCTTCGGGCCAAATGGCTGGAATCATCCCAGCTGGTCCATTTCGGCTGAATTCTGGACATATCTGCTCTTCGGCGCCCTGTGCCTGTCGTTGCGGCCTGCCTTCGCGTGGATTGCCGCGCTGATCGCGAGCGTGGCCCTGGCCTTCGTCGTCGCATCTTCCCAAAGCGGTATGGATGTGACGTTCCAGTTCGGGCTCGGCCGCTGCATCGCCGGCTTTTTCGTGGGCTCGCTGACCTATCTCGGCTGGCTGCGGTGGAAGGATGCCTGCCGGCTGTCCCCGGCCGCCTTTACCGCCGCCGAAGCGTTCAGCATGGTGCTCGCCCTCAGCTTCGTCTGGATCGCCGGGCACGACTCGCTCTCCTTCGCCGCGCCTCTGGTCTTTGCGCTGGTGGTCGTCGTCTTCGCTTTCGAGGGGGGCGCGCTTTCGCGCTGGCTGATGGCGCGGCCTTTCCAGCTTCTCGGTAAGCTATCCTATTCGATCTACATGACCGCGCTTCTGGTCGCGATGATACTTGCAAGGGCATTTATGATCCTGGACTCTCGTCTCGGTGACGGAGGCCTCAGTCGCGTGAGTGAGTCGGGCCCCGTCGTGAGTCTGCCCGCGCCCGTCCTGAACGATGCCGCCTCCGTTTCCTACCTGCTTCTCGTCGTGCTGGTCTCCAGCCTCACCTATCGCCTGATCGAGGCCCCCGGCCGCCAATTCTTCAACGGCCTCAGCATGGCTCGGCGCTCGCTGGGCAGAGGTCCGACACAGGTGTCCGCAGGCGAATGAGACCCGCCATGGGCAGGGGTCTTGTCCCATGCCGGGGGTTACGGCATCCTGGACCTTGACCGGCCGTCCTCAATTCGCCGAAATTCCGAACGAATATATTTCCGAAGATCCGGTCTCAGCCCGGCGCCGCCTTTCCAACACGCGTGCACACAGCGGCTGAACTGTCCGTGGAATGTAACCCGACGCATGTCCGACCGCCCCGCCCGACCGAAACTAGCGATCGGGCTTTTTTCAGTACAGACGCGTTGCATGACCTTTGCAGGACGAGCGCCCCGGCGCGCAACCACAGGAATGTCCAGGTGACAGAATTCCAAGACCACACGAGCGACGTGCCTCCGGAGCATGACGACATCGTCTACCCGCAGGAGCTGCCCTTCGTGGCGGCACATCTCGCCTGCTTCGCCGCGATCTGGACGGGCATCACCTGGCAGGCGGCAGCGCTGGGCATAGGCCTCTACTGGCTGCGCATGTTTGGCATCGGTGCGGGCTACCACCGTTATTTCTCGCATCGCGCCTACAAGACAAGCCGCGCCTTCCAGTTCGCTCTCGCCTGCCTGGCGCAGAGCACCGCGCAGAAGAGCGTGCTGTGGTGGGGTGCCAAGCATCGCCATCACCATCTCTTCTCCGATATGCCCAATGACGTGCATTCCCCACGCCAGAGCGGCTTCTTCTACGCCCATGTCGGCTGGATCTTCGCGAAGCGCAACGACACCACCGATCTCGTCAAGATCGTGGATTTCGCGCGCTACCCGGAACTGGTGTGGCTGCACAAATATGAGGTCGTTCCGGCCGTCGTGCTGGCGCTGATCTGCTTCGCGCTCGCGGGCTGGCCGGGTCTCGTGGTCGGCTTTTTCTGGAGCACGGTCGCCGTCTATCACGGCACGTTCTGCATCAACTCGCTCGCCCATGTGCATGGGCGCAAACGCTACGTGACCGGCGACGATTCCCGCAACAACTGGCTGCTCGCGATCATGACCATGGGCGAGGGCTGGCACAACAATCACCATGCCTATCAGTCAAGCGTCCGCCAGGGCTTTCGCTGGTGGGAGATCGACCCGACCTTCTACATCCTGCTCGGCCTCTCGAAGCTTGGCGTCGTCTGGGACCTCAAGAGCCCGCCCGAGGCCGTGCTCAGAAACGAGCACAAGCTCGGCGCGCGCGTCGTCAACAAGGCTGCGGCGGACGTAGTCGCGACCTTCAATGTCGATCTCATCGCGGCCCGCGTAAACCAGGCTCTCGCAACGCTGCCCAACGCGGCGGACCTGCGCGCCAGACTGGCCGACGCGCAGCACCGCGCCGCCGACGTGCTGGCCGCCCTGCCCGCGCCGCATATGCCCACGCGAGACGAGGTTTCAGCCGCAGCCGCGCGGATTCTGGCCCGCACGCCCTCGATCGACGACGTGATCGACCGCGCGCACCAGATGCTGATCGAGAAGGTCAGCCGTTGCGTCGTCGCTAATGCGTGAGGGGTACTGAACCGCGCGCGCTAGTTCGTGGGGCGAAGGCTGGTCACTTCCTTCCAGAGCTTCGTCCACTTCTCGCCCTCGTCGAGCAACTTGGCCGAGTCGACGAATTCGAGCGTCATGCCTGGCGGTAGCGGCTGGATGCGTTGATTGGTCGGCGTGAAGTCGCGATCCATCAGGATCTTCTGCGCGTCCGTCAGCATGAACTCGTAGTAAAGCAAGGCCGCGTTGGGGTGCGAGGGGCGTCGCAGGGCGGCAATGCCGTTGACTCGACCGACCGCGGGGGGAATGAGCAGCGGCGCGATAGGCGCGCCCTCTTTCGCGAGTTGGTCGACCTTGTAGGAGAACACGTTCAGCGAAACCGGCACTTCGCCCGCCGACACGAGCGCGGTCAACAGCGTGTGTCCCTTGCGCACGGAAAGGCCGTTGGTGGCAGCGATTTCCTTGAAAGTGGCAATGCCCTTTTCTTCGCCCATGGCCGTGACCACCGTGGCGAACCAATCGTAGTCAGTCGCCTCCACGGCGAGCTTGCCGTTCCAGCGCGGATCGCGGAAACCCTCGTAGCTCGGCGGAAGCGTATCGGCAGGAACGACCTTCGTATTATAGGCGCCGATGACGATGTTAAGCCGTTCGCCGATCCATTCGCGATGCGCCGGCACTGCTTGCGGGAAAAGATCGTCCTGCGCCTTCGAGATCACCTTCTGGAACAGGTTCTCACGCCGCATCGCTTCGAGCGTCGGCCCGTTCGCCTGGACGAGATCCACCTCATAGCGACCGGCGCGATATTCCGTTTCGGTACGGCGGATCAACTCCTGCGGGCCCGCGCGCCAATAGCGCACCTTGATGCCGTGCTTGGCCTCGAAGGCGGTGAAGATCGGGGACATGTCCTCCATCGGCGCGGAGCCGTAGACGATCAGCGTGCCTTCGGCCTTGGCGCCTTTGAGGATCCGCTCGCCCCGGTCGGCCGAGGTATCGAGGGCGAGGGCGGCGAAATCGACCGCCTGCGCACGAACCGAAGCGGGAAGCATCGAAGATCCCAGCGCGAGCGCGATCAGCGCGCGGCGCGAGAGTACGCCCATTTTCTGCCTGTGCATAAGAGACATCAGCATTCTGTTCACATCCCCGCCCGTTCCATCATCCATCAAGGTTCGCGCCCCGGCCAGCTGTCAAGCCAGACGCGGGTCAGCGAAAGATCTCGTTGAACGTCTTGGCCCAAGCCGGCATCGACTTTTCGATCTGCTCGGGGCTGAGATAAAGCGCCTTGAAGCGCGTTCCGTCCGGCCGCAAGCTCGGGTCTGCCGGTGCAACATTGGGATGGACGGGCAATTCACCTGCGTCCCGCATGAGCTTCTGCCCTTCTTCCGAGGTCAGGAACTCGACGAAGAGCTTGGCCGCATTCATGTGGGTCGAGGTCTTCACGACCGACATGACGGAAAGCACCGCGAGCGAGGGCTCCAGCGGGATCCAGCTCACCGGCGCGCCCTTCTGTGCGCTGATGGACGAGTGATTGTTGAAGATCTGGAGCGCGATCGGGAATTCGCCCGAAATCACCTGATCGAGCACCTGCCGCCCCGAACTGGAGACGCTGGCGACATTTTGTTTCGCGAGCGCGCGCAGGTAGATCATGCCCTTTTCCTCACCCATCGCGGTCAGGACTGTTCCCACGAACCCCGGGCCGCCGGACGTCACCGGCGATGAATTCCAGACCATCTTGCCCTTCCACTTCGGGTCCAGCAGATCCTGGTAGGTCTTGGGTTCGGTGCCCTTGGGCACGAGATCGGTGTTGAAGCCCGGTGTCAGGACATAGAGGTTCGTGGTGATCCAATAGCCCTCGGGATCGACGAACTGCTTTTCGAAATTGGTCTCCGGCACCCATTGAAGGATGTGCCCTTCGCGGCGGAGCATGACGCTGGTGGCGGTGCCATCAACGACGTCGGCCTGGATCTTTCCGGCAGTCGCCTCGGTCATCACGCGCAGCGCGATCTCGGTCGGGTTGGCGCGGACGTAATTGACCTTGATGCCGTATTTCTTGTCGAAGGCGGCGACGGCGGGGCGCACCAGCTGGTTGACGATTTCCGTCGTGTACCAGGTGAGTTCGCCTTCCTTCCGGGCGGCGTCGATCATCGCCTGATCGGCGGCGTGGGCTGGCATGAGGCCGCCCATAAGAACGAGCGCAAGCGCGGCTGTGGTCGCTTTGATGGTCATAGATCCTCCCTAGGGTTCGCTCTTCCCGGCTGACCCGGCGGCGACCTTGTTCTGAAAGTCCAGATTCAGCTGTCACGATCTCCGCGTCAACCGGAACCGTTGTTGTTTTTGGCCCAGCTTTCGGTCATCGCGAGCGAAGCGAAGCGATTCCGAGCGGTCATGCGGCTTCCGGATTGCCGCGTCGCTTCGCTCCTCGCACTGACGGCAAAACGAGAGCCGCCCTCTATTCGAGACCCGGCAGGAAGATCTCCTCCGGCAGCACCACGCGGGGCGAGAAGCCCTGCTCGTAGACATAGCGTCCCAGCGCCGCCAGCGTCGGGCGATTGGCTTCGAGCCCGTAGGACCAGAAGTCGTGCCCGAAGACGGACCATGCCTCCTCGACATGGTCGAGCAGCCACGGCAGAGCGAGGCGCAGGGCGTCGGTGTCGTAGAGACCTTCCACCGCGATGTCACGCGCTTCGCAGAGCGCATCGTAGAGGTTTTTCGCCACCCAGGGTTCGTCGCGCAGTACGTCGGAGCGGAGCGCGATCGTGTGCATGATCGGGAAGATGCGCGTGCGCTTGTAATAGTCCTTCTCGACTTCCTTGAAGTTCGGGAAGAGGCGCTTGCAATTCGGCGATCCCGCCAGAAAGATCTTGGGCAGGTAGATCGAGAAGAGGGCGTCGAGTTCGCCCGCCTCCATCATCGCTTCCAGCGTCTTGCCCTCGGGCAGGAACTCCAGCCGCACATTGTCGGGCACGGTGAGGGGTATCAGCGGCGTCTGCGTGGGGGCATCGAGACCGCCCATGAACCAGTGCATCTCATGCGGGGCGACGCCGTATTCGTCCTGGATCATGCCCTTCATGAAGACGGCGGCCGTCGAGCCATATTGCGTGGTGCCGACGCGCTTACCGCGCAGGTCCTCGGGCTTCGTGATGTTCGCGCCGGGCCGCACATAGATGCAGGAATGGCGGAAAATCTTCGACACCGCCACGGGCAGCGCCTGGAAGGGGCAATCGCCCCTGCCCTTCAGGCTCACATAGGAGGCAAGCGAGAGTTCCGAGGAATGGAACTCCTGCTTTTCCAGCATGCGCGGGAACATCTCGCGCGGCCGCAGCATCTTCACGTCGAGATCGATGCCGCGAGCCTTCACGCGCCCGTCGATGAGCGGGCGCGTGCGGTCGTAATCCCAGCAGGCCAGCGTGAGTTTCAGGTCTGCCATGGGAGCCCCGCGTTACAGGAGGATGCTGACGGAGCCGAGCTGGCCCAGCTCGTTCGCCTGGATGAAGACGCGCTTTTCCTTGATGAGGAACGAGCCTTCGTGACGCTGCAGGCGATAGCGGTAATTGCCGACATACTGGCCGATCCGCTCGTAGCGCCGATAGCGGTAGCAGATGAAGTTCGCCGCCACGATCGTGATGTCGCCCTCCTGCCCCATCAGCCGGACGTTGCCGACGAGGCGCTGCGTGCGCGACTTCGGGTGTTCGGCGTGGCAATTGGGATCGAGCACGCGGATAATGCGCTGGCGGATGCGCTCGCGATCATCGGCGATGATGAACAGCGACTTGCGATAGTCGCCGTCCAGATCGTCGTTGGGCGGGATCAGATAGGTGGCGTCGTCGGCGAGCAGCGTCTGCCACTCGTCGAGCTTCCATTCATCCAGCAATGCCGCCTCATGGAACAGGAAGTCCTCGACTTCGGCGCGCGTCACGGTCGGTGCCATCTGGACCGTCATGCTTCTGCTCCCATCATCTCGTTCCAATGGCGCCAGAAAATGCGCAGATGGTGTTCGTCGGAATTGAGCTGTTCACCCTCACGGCCCATGCCGCGCGACATTTCCGACCAGCGGTCGTCGGACCAGTTGGCGAGGCCCTGCTGCACGAGTTCCAGTGCTTCCACGTCGTCGGGCGTCGCGAAACCGCCGGGGCCGTAGAAGGTGAGGAAGGCATCGAGACGGCGCGCACGCGCATTCTCGGTCTCTTCGACCGGGCCGAGTGCCCAGGCGGTCACATGCATTTTGCCCACGCCTTCGGGATAGAAGGTGCGGACCGTCACGGACGAGCCGTCGTTGATGACGAGGTTCGGGAAGATGACGAGGTTGCGGTTGGTGTCGGCGACGCGCGTGGCGCGCTCCTCGCCAAGACGCTCGACCAGCTCCTTGCGGATTTCCTCGATTTCGCCCTTGGCCGCGTCGCCATAGAGGGAAATCCACTTGGCGACCGGGCGTCCGCGGAAGTTGACGTTGTCGGTCGTGAAATGGCCGTTGCCGAGGTCGACCGCGTAACCCTTGGTGGGCAGAACGAGTCCCTTTTCCTTGGGCGGCTCGACCTTCACGCCCGAATTGGCCATGAAATTCAGCCACGTCGCGTGGGTCGAGGGCAGATGATAATCGTCGACGCTGTTTTCGACCATCAGCTTCCAGTTGGCGCCGACGTCGTATTCCTGCGTTCCCGGCAGGATTTCCATCTGGTTCGACGGCGACTGGTCGATGACGAGATCGAGATATTCGGTCGTGCGTCCCAGATATTCCTTCAGGGGCACGATTTCGGGATCGAGCGACATGAACCAGAAGTCACGATAATTCTCGAACTTGGCGGGCTTCTTGAGGGCGAGCTCTTCCTTGTCGAAGGCTGCCGTATAGGCCTCGTCGCCGGGCACGCGCTGAAGCTTCCCGTCATTGCCGTAAATCCAGCCGTGGTAGACGCAGAAAAAGCGGCGGGCATTGCCCGTGCGATCGGCGCAGACCAGCGCGCCGCGATGGCGGCAGGTGTTGAAGTGGCACTGCACCTCGCCCTTCTGGTCGCGCACGAAGATCACGGGACGGCCGGCCACGCGGCGGGTGAGAAAATCGCCCTGCTTCTTCAGCTCGGAGCCGTGACCCACGTAGATCCAGCACTTGGCGAAGATCTTGCGCATTTCCTCGCGCAGCACTTCCTCGGAGACGTGAACCTCACGATCGAGAAGGAATACGCCCTTCTCGGGATCGTCGACGACATATGAACGGGGCATCTGGTGACCTCTTGTGAAGGGCTTGTTAGCCGAAATTCTTTAATCGGCGAGCACTGTGTGTCAATCTCATATCGTGAGATTGGTGGTATAAAGCGCGACTCGCCTGCACCCTTGCCGGGGAGCGGCTCGGGGCACTACAAAGAACGCAAAGTGCCCGGAAGTGGAGGATTGAAGTGTCGGATAGTATGGTTTTCATCTGCAAGACGTCGGAACTCGAGCCCGGCAAGGTCAAGCGCGTCGAAGTGCGGGACTCCGGGGTCGCCGTCTACAATATCGACGGGCAATTCTATGTGACCGACGACCGCTGTACCCATGGGCTGTCGAGCCTCTCGGAAGGCGAACTCATGGGCGACGAGATTGAATGCTCCATGCATTTCGGCGCTTTCCACGTTCCCACAGGCAAGCCCACGCTCGCGCCATGCTCCATTGCGCTGAAGACCTACCGCGTCGAGACGCGCGGCGAGGACGTCTTCGCGCAGTTGGACTGAGGTCTGACAGGGCGCACATCCCGTCGCCGTCGTTACGAGCGAAGCTAAGCAATCCAGTGCGGTCTTGCGCCTCCTAGATTGCTTCGTCGCTTTGCTCCTCACAATGACGGCGGGAATAGCTCTCAAGACGCTGAAGGCAGCGCGAAGCCCGCGACTTTCTTGTAGTCGTCGGACATCTTGCGCAGCGCGTCCTGCGATATGTAGCTGTCGAGATTGTCGAACGGCTTGTCGCCGACCAACTCCTCAACCTTGATGTTGATGAAGTCGGGCGGGTTCGACCTGTTTGTCAACACGACGTTGGACGTCGGCCCGAGGCGGGCGCCTTCATAAGCCTTCAACGCGGCGGGTACGTTCGGCTCGCTCGCCAGACAATCGGCCAGCGTGCGGGCGTCTATGGCGCCCTGCGCCGAGCCGTTAGAGCCGCGCGGATACATGGGATGGGCGGCATCGCCTGCCAGCGTCACGCGCCCGAACGTCCATTGTTTCAAGGGATCTTTGTCCACCATCGGATATTCGAGGATCATGTCCGCATCGCGGATGAGGGCTGCGACATCGAGCCAGTCGAAGTTCCACTTCTCGTAGATGGGATAGAAGTCCTCGAGCTTGCCGGCCTCGTTCCAGTCGTTCTTCTCGAAAGCGTCGCCCTGGATCTCGGCCATCCAGTTGATGAGCTGATTGCCCTGATCGTCCACATTGTTGACGATCGGATAGATGACGATCTTGCCGGTGTGGATCGAGCCGATGCGGATGTAGGAGCGGCCCGTCAGGATCGGCTTGCGGCGCGTCACGCCGCGCCAGGTATTGATGCCCGCGAAGGCCACCTGATCGTCGGGATAGAGCTGCTTGCGGATCGTTGAATTCACGCCCTCGCAGGCGATGAGCGCGTCCGCGCGCACCGTCTTCGTCGTGCCGCCCGTTTCGAAATGCACGTCGACGCCATCGGCATCCTGCGTGAAACCGGTGCAGCGGTGATCGAGGATAATGCGATCCTGGCCGAGCCGCGCCACGGCGGCATTGTAGAGCGTCAGATGCAGGCGGCCGCGATGAATGCCCACTTCCGGCATTTCGTAGCCTGCATAGCGGCCGCGCGGCTCCTTGTAGATGAGTTGGCCGAAGCGATTGTAGAAGCAGCTTTCGAGATTCTCGATGCCCTGCGCTTCGAGTTCCTCCGCGATTCCGAGCGCGGCGAACTCGCGCATGGCATGGGGCAGCATCGTAATGCCAACGCCCAGTTCCTTGACCTGCAGCACGCGCTCATAGACCCGGCAGTCGATGCCCCGGCGGTGCAGATTGAGCGCGAGGCAGAGGCCTGCGATGCCTCCGCCGACAATTGCGATCGTCATGATGTCAGCCTTCTCAGAGGTACTGTGCGAATTTCGCGGCGACCCGGGCCTTCAGCTCTTCGCTTGCGCGTGCAACCGGCGGGAACGTGTCGATGCGTTCGAAGGGGCGGCAGGCGTCGATCAGACCGCGACTGTTCATGTTGTCCTTCATCAGCGGATCGAGCGGCCCGCTCCAGGCGCGGCGCATGACCTCGATGTCCTCGCCGGGATCGCAGCGCGTCGAGATCGCCCAGAGCACATCGAACGTATCGGTCGGATCGACGTCGTGATCCACCACCACCGTGAAGCGTCCCATGTAGGACGCCGACTGGCAGCTCGCCGCCGCGTGCAGCGCCTGTCGCGCATGGCCGGCATAGGCCTGTTTGATGGCAATGATGTTGAACATGCGCGCCGCGCCAGCCTCGTGGCACCAGACGCCTGTGACGCCGGCGAGCCCTGCGCGCTCCACCTCGTCCCAGATCATGCCCGCCTTCATCACGCATTTCGAGAAGGAGAAATCGGACGGCGGGCGGATCGGCGAGGCAATCGACAGGATCGGATTGTCGCGATGATAGATGCGCTTGATGTGCACGATCGGCTGCTCGCTCTTCTCGCGATTGTAGTAGCCGGTGAATTCGCCGAAAGGCCCCTCCTCCCGCGTCTCGCCCGGCATCATCACGCCTTCGAGCACGATCTCGGCGTGAGCGGGCATCGGCAAGCCATAGAGCTCGCTGTTGACGACATCGATGGGCGCGCCGCGATGGCCGCCCGCGTAATCATATTCCGAGAGGCCGTAACGCAGCTCGTTGCCACCAGCGAGGAACAGCAGCGGATCGTGGCCGCAGCAGATCAGCACCGGGCACGGCTCGCCCTTCTTGAAATACTTCTCACGGATCTGGCGGCCCTGCTTGCCGGGTGACATCCACAGGCCAACCGTCTTCTCGTCCTGCACCATCGAGCGATACGTGCCGATATTAACCCACCCACCATCGGGGTCGCGCATGATGACGAGATCGTCGGTGCCGATGTAACGGCCGCCGTCGAGTTCATGCAGGAACGGCACCGGGAATTTCAGCACGTTCACATCGTCGTCGCGCAGCACGTTTTCCATGATCGGGCCGGTGTTGACGACACGCGGAGGAATTGGCTCATGCGTCTGCATGCGGTCGCGATAATGCGCGACGATGTCGATGGGCTTTTTCGAGAGCGGAAGGCCCAGCGTCAACGCAAGACGCTGCGACGAGTTGGTCATGCCCGACAGGCAGCGAAAGCCCGGGTAACCGGGGATTTCCTCGAACAGGATGGCGGGCGGCGTGTCGGGGCTGTTGTGATAGATCAGCTCCGCGAGGCACCCCATTTCGAGGTTCCAGTCAGCGCCCTGCACCCGGCGCAATTCGCCGATGCTCTCGACCTGCTGCAGCAGCTCACGCAAATCCGTATAGGGGCCGTTGGTGCGGTGTTCCACGACTTTCGTGTCCATCTCTCATGTTCCTCTGCGCGATTAGTTCGCGGCGGTTTTTGGCTTGTAGGGGCCCAGTTCCTTGACCGCCTGCTCGGCGAAGCTCATGTCGATCATGGATTCCGCGGTGACGTCGGGGCTCTCGACCCATTTCTGTTCCTTGAAGAACGCGAGGTCGCGCTTCAGGCTGTCAAGGTTCACGCGGCCATCGGGATCGCAGGCGTTGGGCGTCGTATCGGTGTAGACGCTGGCGTCCTTGACGGGCGTGTATTCGGTGAGAGTCTTGATGACTTCGGCCGCATTCGGCCCGGCGATGCGGCCGTTGGAGAGCCCGTCGTTGTAATCGCGTACGCCCTTGAGATAGGCGCGCATGAACTTGGCGGCTGCCTCCGGCTGCGTCTTCGCAAAATTGGTGGAGTAGAGCATCACCGCGACCTGATGATTGGGATAGATACTCTCGTCGTCGGGCGCTTTCACCGCGAGGCCCTGACGAAGGGCGAGGCTCGACAAGGGTTCGTTGGTGATGCTCGCGTCGATGGCCTTGGTGGTCATGCCGGCCACATGCTGCGGGAAGCCGAGTTCCAGCGTCTCGACATCGCTCCATTTCAGGCCGCCGCGTTCTAGCGCCGCGTTGAGGGTCGCAGCATTGCCTGTCCCGTAGGCGGCAATGGCGACCTTCATGCCCTTGAGGTCCTTGAAGCTCTTGTAGCGGCCGCTGTCGACCAGATCCTTGCGGACGATCAGCGAGGAGAAATTATAGCCGGGCTTGATCGAGCCCTTGTCGGCCACGATCTTGATGCCGATGTTGCGCGCCGCCGCATTGTAGAGACCGGCCGCCACCGTACCACCGCCGACTTCGAGCTGGCCTGCACCCAGCGGCGCGATCATCTTGGCGGCCGTCGTGAAGGAAATCATCTCGACATCGAGGCCTTCGGCTTTGAAGTAGCCCTTCTTGTCGGCGATGTAGATGCCGATGTCGCTGCCGGTGTTGACGATGCCTACGCGAAGTTTTTGCGCCATCGCGGGCAGGCTCAGGGCCAGAAGGCAGATCGCGGCGGAAAGACTCCGCGCCACGTGTTTCGATAGGACGACCATTTATTTCCTCCCGCGCACGCCGGACTTTTGCCGGTCTGTGATCAGCTTCTATATCAACCGCCCCCTTCCGACGAAAGGGGGCGCAACTGCGAGGAGCGAAGCGACGCGGCAATCCAGGAGTCGCAGGATCGTACTGGATTGCATCGCTCCGCCCGCAACGACGGCAGCGGCCTCGGGCGCCTCTTCGGCCTATGGATAGCCGGGGAACGTTCCGAAGGAGCCAAAACCCCATTGGCTGCGCCAGGTGTCCTTTGGCCAGGTCTTCGGGCGCTGCGGGCGGTCCTGATGCCAGGGGCGCGGCTCGAAATAGCCGAGCTTCTCATCCTTCATCAGGTCCATCTCGCAGTAGAGTTCGACGCGGTGATCCTCGGGATTGCGGTGATAGGCGGCCACATTGTGCCCGACAATGTGGCGGATCGGTCCCCAGACCAGCTGGATCTCGTTGTCGGCCAGGAAATCGCAGGCCCTGTGGACCTCGGGCACGTCCTTCAGCTCGAAGGCGAAGTGATGCAGGCGCTCCTCGTCGAACCGCGCGAAGTTCATCGAATGATGGTCCACGCCACAGCGCAGGAAGGAGAAGTGGTCGCCGATCCAGTCCGAGACACGGAAGCCGAGCATGTCGCAATAGAACTTCGTCAGCTTCTGGGGGTCGTGCACGCGCCATGCGATATGGCCGAGCTTGAGCGGCATGATGCCCTGCTTCAGACCGTCGTCGGGTGCGAAATTGTACTCAGCATAAACCTCCATCAGCGTTCCCTTGGGATCGCGGAAGGAAATGGCGTCCTTCACGCCGGGCGTGATGTCGGAGCGGCGTTCGTTGGCAATGCCCTCCTTCGTGAGCATGGCCTGGAGTTCGCCGAGGTCGGTGCCCGGCGCGACCTGTAGCCCGATGCCGGTCATCCACGGCTTGTCACCGCTCTCGAGCACCACGGCCTCGTGGCCGACCTTGGTCGCCAGGACGCAGCGCGTGGCCGAGCGTTCAACGATGCTCAGGCCGATCACGCCGGTGTAGTAGGCGATCTGCTGTTCGATATCGGGCGTGGAAAATGTGGCATGCCCCAGGCGTCTCGTGTCGATCATCGCTGCCCCCCTTTTCTTGGCATGGCTCAACCGGCCAATTTGCGCATGGGGAGACATCGCACATTTTCGGGCGCTTGGCACCCGGCCCGTGCATTCGCGCTCGCGAAGCATAGGGGCTGACGGGAGAAATGCCTTGAATGAGTCATGGTCCGTGATTTATGTTTTGCGCATATATTCATACTTAAAAGGCCAAGTTCATTTCGTGGCCGCGACATCGATATTGGGTTTTGGACGATGTTTCAGCGTATTCGATTTGCGGCCATTGCCTGCATTACGATCATGTCCAGCGCGGCGTCGGGCGAAATGCGCCTCCCCTATATTTTGGGCGTCGGCGTTCATCACGGCACTTTTCTCGAAAAGCCGATCTACGAGGTCCCCTCCACGATCTTGGCGCTGCGAGATCTGGGCTTCACCTCGATCCGCGACGATTTCGGGTGGTCGGCTCTCGCAAAGCAGCCTGCGGGCGTGTTTCCCCCGCGCCTGCACCGGCTGAAGAGCGTGCTCGACGCGACGGCGGGCCTGGTCCAGCCCATTCTCGCGCTCACCATGGGTGCGCCCGATTACAACGGCGGGCGGCTGCCCGTGACCGAGGAGGCTCAGGCGCAATATGCCGCCTTCGCCGCGCAGGCCGTTGCAGTGACCGCACCCTACAGGCCGGTCTACGAGATCTGGAACGAGTGGAACCTCGGCACGGGAACGCGCCAGCACGTGGCGGGAAGTGCCGACGACTATGTGCGCCTGGCGAAAGCCGCCTATCCGGCCATGAAGGCTGCCGCCCCCGACGCGACGATCCTCGTCGGCGGCATGGGGACTGACCTCGACGCCATCCCGTTGCGCAAGCGCGAATGGACGTGGACGACGCGCGCCATCGAGCTCGGGTTGCTCGACAACGGCAACGGATTATCCGTGCATTTCTACAATGTCTGCCGTCCCAAGGCGGAGCGGCGCCCGTCGGAGGCCGTCGCGCGCCTCGGCAAGCTCGTGGAAATTCTGGAGACGGCCCGCCCGGGCAAGGGCTACCCGATCTACGTCACCGAGGCCGGCTGGCCCGGCAAGGTGGCGACGGGCTGCGGCTTTTCAGAGGACGAACAGATTTCGTTCAGCGCCCAATTCCTCCTCTGGGTAACGAAATTCCCGACACTCAAGGGCGTCTGGATCTACGAGTTGAAGGATAGTGGCGTCGAGCCGGACGAACTAGAGCACCATTTCGGCCTGCTCGACTTTCACTACACCCGCAAACCCTATCTGTGCGGCGTGCTGGAAGCGCGATCTGTTCTCGACGGCGCGACCTTCGTGCGCGAGGCCGCCGGGCCGGGCGGCTCCGTTCAGATCCTTTTCGCGAAACCTGAGGGGGAGGTGGCGGCTGTCTGGACCCCGGAGCTGCGGGCTGAGCAGACCTACGTCGTGCCTGCGGGCAAGCAGGCGAAATTCATCTGCGACGACACAATCCACCCGGCCGGAAGCACGGTGCCATTGCGCGAGCGTCCTCTGGTAGTTACACCCTCTTCTTAAAGCTTGGACTTAGCAATTGCTCCGTGAATTCGCTGCGCAGCCGAAGATGGTTTCCATTGCCGGGTCGGCGGTCGGGCAGGTCTTCCTGTTCGCGGCCACCGCCATCGTGTCGCGCGTGTACCTGCCCGAACAGATCGGCGAGTACGGAATCTATTTCGCCCTGTTCAATGTCCTCCAGATCGCAGCCATGCTGCGGCTCGAACAGGCCATCGTTTATGCGCGGGACGAGGACGAGGCTGGGCTGCTGGCGCAGGCCTGCCTGCTCGTGCTGCTTCCCGTGCTGCTCGCACTCGCGATCCCGGCTTACGTCTATCTCGCCCGGAATCCGCAGACCTCGGCGTATTCCGTTGGCTTGCTCTGCGCGCTCGTAGTCGCGGTCGCGTGCAGCGCGGTCACGCGCATGAGTGTGCAAACGATCGCGCGCTCCGACTCCTTCATGACTCTGGCGCTCATCAACCTGATGCGGCCGAGCCTCATCGCCGCCTTCCAGATCCTCGCCGCCCTGGCAGGGGCGGCGCACGCCCGCCTGACTGTCGCTTTCGCGCTCGCGCAATTCACTCTGATGATCGGCGCCTTCGCCCTTTTCCGCCGCACGGCCGGCGCGCCGCTGCGGCCGGCCCCCCTGCCCCTGCTGCTGGACGCTGCACGCAGGCACAAGGGGTTCGTCCTCTACAGCCTGCCGCAAAACTTGCTGTTCGTCTTGAGCGAAGCGCTGGTTCCGCTGTCGATCTCGTTCATCTATTCCGATGCGTCGGCGGTGGCCCTGTTCTGGCTGGCGTCGCGGGCGGTTTTCGCACCCGCGACCGTCGTCGCGGAATCGATCCGGCCGCAGACGTATCGCGCCATCGCACGCCAGACGGAGGGGCTGGCGCGCTATGTCTTCCTCACGTCGGCTGCCCTGTTCGCCACGGTGGCCCTCCCGTTGTTGCTGTTGTTCTGGATTGGCCCGTCGCTTTTCGAGCTGGCCTTCGGCGCGGGCTGGCGGGGCGCGAACGATTACGCGCTGGTGCTCGGCGGGCTGGTGGCCGTGAACATGGCTGCGCTGCCCTTCATCGGCGCCCTGCCCGTGCTCGGGTTGCAGCGGCACTATGTTGTGGTGGAACTCGCCGGCCTCGCTGTCCGGGCCGCGCTCCTGTTCCTCGTGGTCTGGGGGGACGCATGGACCGGCCTCGCCGTCAGCACGCTTGGCTATGTCCTCGTGCAGCTGGGCTTTCTCGCCTATGTCGCCTCAATCCTGGTCAGAAGGAAATAGGGAATTGGGAAAGTCAGCCTTGCGCCGCATCAGCATTTTCGGGGTCGCCGGTTTCAACCGGGGCGACGATGCGATCTGCCAGAGCCTGATTGCGGGCTTCCGGTGCGAGCGGCCCGCCCTCGCATTCGTCGTGCCGGTCCTGCGCCACGGTGCCCTTGCCGACGTTCCAGGCGTTACGGCTTTCCTGCTCGACCGCCGTTCGCTGACCGGCATGGCGCGTCTCGTCGCGCATGTCTGGCGCTGCGATGCTGTGGTGCTGGGCGGCGGCTCGCTCATCCAGGACCAGCTTGGCGGATCGCGGGTGCGGGGAATTCTGGGCTATGCCTGGATGGTCTCAGGACTGGCGCGCCTGCTGCGCAAGCCGCTCGTCACGGCCCCCATCGGCGTCGATGTCCTGACCAGCGCGCCGGGTCGGCAGGCGGCGCGCGAAATCCTGTCGCGCATCGACCGGCTGACCGTTCGCGACGCCCTGTCCGGGCAGGTCGCGGCGGGTCTCGTGCGGGATGCGGTCGAAGTCCACGTGGCCTGCGATCCCGTGTTCGACTTCCCCTTTCCATCTCAGGGAGGAGTTGAGAAAAACATCTACGTCCTCGCCCCCGCGTTCGAGGGCAAGAACGAAGATCGCATCGTCGCCATCTTCGCCGAAGCCGCCCGACTGCTGCTGGCGCGAGACGGATCCAGCCGCGTCGTGGTGGTGGCGATGGACGAGCGTGTCGAGGAGGATGGCGGCAAGATCGGCCGCATTGTCGCGGCCCTGCCTCCCGCGTTGCGCGAGCGCGTCCAGCTCGTCACACCCGCCTCGGCGGCAGAGGCAGCCGCCGTGCTGCGTGCCAGCGCGGGCGTGGTTGCGATGCGGCTGCACGCAATGATCCTCGCCTATGGCCATGCGCCGCTCCACTGCATCAGCCGCACCACGAAGACTGAGGCCCTGATGCAATCCTTCGCCATTCCCGGCTGTTCTCTCCACGGCGCGTCGTCGGCGGAGACGATTGCCGCGCAGGCCCTCGTCGGCCTCGCAGATGCCGACGCCTTCGAAGCCCAGAAAGCACAGGCGGAGGGGCTGCGCGGCGTCCTCGCTTCCTATTATCGCGACACTGTCGATTATCTGGAAGCGGCTATCGCGCGCTCGTAGACAGCCAGCGTTTCCTGGGCGACATGCGCGGGGTCGAAGCGCGGCGTGACAGCCGCCCAGTTCTTCTGAAAGCGCGCGAGCATGTCGGGATTGGATGAGAGCTGGACCAGCGCCGCCAAAAGCGTTTCGCCGCGCTCGGGCTCGAACACGAGGCCGCGCTCGCCATAGGCCACGAGTTCAGGCAGGCCGCCGCGATCCGCGACAATGGGCACGACACCATGAATGCCGGTCTCGTAGGCGACACGCGGCGCCGGGTCGTTCCAAAGAGACGAGACGACCACGGCATCCACGGAAGCGTAAAAAGCGTCGGGGCCGGTCACGCCCAGAAACTCCACCGGGAGTTTTCTGGCGAGCGCCTGAATACCAGCGACATAGGTCGGATCGCCGCCGCCACCGACCCGCAGCGTCCAGCTGTTCAGTGGCAGAGTCGCGAGCGACAGGATCAGACGGTCCAGCCCCTTTTCCGGCGAAATCCGCCCGAAGAAGCCGATCGTCAGGCGGCCGGGATCGACCGGTCCAGACCGGGCTTGCAAGGGATGCGCGGGGCGATAGGCGCCGTGAATGACGGTTGCGCCGGTGCGCGATGAAAAGAGCCCGGCATGCAGATGCGCGGCCTTCATGTGTGCGCTGACATAGATGACCTCGGAGACCTGCCGCGAAGGTGCGAGAGCAGGACCCAGAGCCGTCAGGCGGCAGGTGGCGCAGGCGCTTGCGCAATTGACCTGCCCAGACCGCATGCTCGATTTCAGGCAGATCAGATAGTAATCGTGGATCGTGTGGACGATGGGGACCTGCATGTCGGCGGCCACCGTCCAGAGTCCCAGCCCGAGGCTCGCCATGACATTGGTGTTGATGACGTCGGGGCGGAAGTCTTCGAGAACCCCGCGGTAATCCGCGTTCATGAGCCGTCCGAAGCGGTCGACGCCGTGCCAGAGAACTTTCTTCCACGCGGGCGCCTTGCCTCGCGCGTAGAGGTTGCGCAGTTTCAGGCGATATTCCTGAAGGCCGCTCGCCGCATGAAGTCCCGCATGCGCGTGATCGTCCACCGAGAGCACGGCCACGTCGTGCCCCTGCGCCTGCAGCGCCTGACCGAGCAGGAGCATCGAAACCTGCGCGCCGCCGACGGTGTCGGCCGGGAAGAAGTTGCGGGAGGCCAAGAGTATACGCATCACTCGGCCTCCGACCTGAAGATCGTCCCGAGCGACAGGCCGAGAAAGCTTATTCCAACGAGACCGCCGACGATGTTCGCCGTCACTCCGTTGAGGAGAAGCAGGACAAGGACAGCGAGCGCCGGGATCCTGCCTTCACCGGTCTCGGTGATCGCGAGAATGCCGCGGATGACCAGCCAGACCATTCCGAATGCCCCGAGACCGCAGAGCGTCAGCAGGAAGAGAAACATGTTGTCGGGCGGCAGGCTCATGTTGACGTCGGTATAGGCAGCCGCTTCGCCGACGGAGCCAAGCCCGCTTCCAAACAGGAGTTGGGGAATGCTGAGTGCGCGCTCGATCGCCCACGGCCAGACCACTTTGGTTCGATCCAGCAAGGAAGACGCCGAGAAGCCGAAGATGCCACCGACATCCACGTCATACAGCGCGAAGGGCGCAACGACGCACCCGAATGTCGCGGCGCAACCCGCAAGCTTTAAAGCGCGGGTCGCGGCGGGCGCGCCGGTGTGCCCCAAGACGAGCAAGTACAGAAACGAAACGCTCCAGAGGATACCGAACCAAGCCATGGCCGCGCGCTGCTGAGTCAGCCAAAGCGCGTACAAGGCAGGGCCTATCAAGAGCAGCCCGAGCACGCGTGATGACCTCCGGTTGCCTGTCGAAATCATCAGCATGGCACAGGAGATGAACAGGGCTGTGTCGGTCGAGGATATTCCAAGACCTGCAATGCGGCGGGTCTCATCCTCCAGCCACCATTGACGGCTGACCTCCTTGGTTCCAAAGGCGCCATCGAACCTGAGGCCGGACCACGGCAGGTCGAACAGGCTTTCGAAGATGGCGCCCGCGATGGTCAATCCACACAACCCGATCAGCGCGAGACGAAGGAGCCCGTCGAGACGGCGGCACAGCATGCCGGTCGCCAGCGCGGCGATGAAGGCGAGCACGAAGCGCATGCCGAACAGCACCGAAAGCGGATGCAGCACAATCAGCGACAGGACGCTCCAGAGCATCAGCCCCAGCACCACGGAAACGACACGCAGCCGCCCTTGCGACAGCAGCGAAATCACCAGCAGCGGTAGGGCCGCAAACATGATGCCATCGGGCACATACCAAAGCTCAGCGCCATAGGCTCGCAGGGGTGCGGCGAGCGCCTGACGACCGATGACGGCCACGAAGGAGATGAGCAGCATGGCCTGGCACGCACGTTCCAGAAGTCCTGGCCCTGCGGCCTTTTCTGTTGGCTGCCAGCCGATCGCCATGTTCTGTTTCAACATGCGACTCTCCGCAGCAGCTCGATCATGAGGGAGGCCGAGTCCGACCAGCGGAAAAGCTGCTGGCGCACCTGCCCTCGTGCCGCCATCTCGCCACGTCTCGCCGGGTGGTCTGTCAGGCCGCGCATGAGGGCCACGAGTTCGTCCGCTTTTTCTGGGGCGAAATAGGCGGCTGCGGTGCCGCAGACTTCGCGACAGGGCGCGATGTCCGAGGCAAGAACCGGGCAACCATGCACCATGGCCTCCAACGGCGGGATGCCAAACCCTTCGTAGAGTGAGGGGAACACGAAGGCGCACGCGCTGGCGTAGAGGGCGGAAATCTCCGCATCTGCCAGATCGGCCGCGCGGATCACGTCTGCGTGCGCTTCCAGCATGGCGTCGCCGAAGACGGACGCCTGCGCGGATCCGCAGATTATAAATTTATACCCCGGCCGATCCAGCGCGGCGAAAGCGGCCAGCGCTGTCTTCAGGTTCTTGTGCGGAGCGGGGCTGCCGACGAACAGGAAATAGTGGCCTGCTACCACGCCGAGCCTCTCAAGCACGGGGGACGGTCCCTCGTGCCGGCTCATATGGTCGCAGCCATTGGGGACGAGAGCGATCGCGCTGGCCGGGACGGAAAGGACGTCTGCGAGTTCGGCGCGCGAGAACTCGGACACAGTGGCAAGCGTCGAGGTGCGGACCAGAATGCGGCCGAGCGCCTGATGCAGGATGCGATAGGCCGGTGCGAACTGCAGTGGCCGCCGGTAAACGACGGCATCGTGAATAACCGTGACGCTGCGCGGATGCAGAACCGGGCCCGAGTTTCCGAGATTAAGGAGCGTGCACTTGCCTGCAAGCATTGCGAGCGAGGTCTGCTCCCACAGATGGCCACCGCCCCTGCCCCCGGTCGTCACCGCGATGTGCTTCAGCCGAATGGACCCCGGATCCACGCCGGGCGGGGCAAGCAGCATCCAGCTCTCCGCTCCGCCGTCGTTCGGATTCGCGGAGAGCTGACGGTCCATCGCCAGAACCAACTGGCGCGCATAGCGCTGCACGCCGGTCGGTCTCTGGGACAGGAACCTGCCATTGATGACGATGCGTCTCATCTGCTTCCCGGCTCGCTCGTGCGATGGATTACGTGTGAAATTTTCGAGTGAACTACGATGCGACATCCAGATAATATTGCGCCAGCTCCTCATTCATGCGTGCCGAGGTGAACCTCTCCAGGAAATCCAGCCTCGCAGCGGCGCCCATCGTTCGCAGCGTCGCTCTGTCGAGCGACGCGATGCAGCTTGCAAGCGCGTAAGCGGTCGGCTCGACGACGTAGCCGGTCTTGCCATCCACGACCAGCTCGGGCAGCGCACCGCGATTGCTCGCAATGACGGGGGTTCCAGCCCGCAGCGCCTCGACCGCGACGAGGCCGAACCCTTCCCATCGAGACGGCATGACGACCGCATCGACGGAGGCCATGAGGCGAAAGACTTCCATGCGGTCCAGCCAACCCAGAAAGCGGACTTGCCCTTCGTCCGGCGCGCGATTGGCACAGGTCGTGCGTCCGGCCCCGAGTTGCCGCTCGCCGATGACGTCGAGCCGGACAAGACCCGGCGGAACGTTCTCCATGGCCTCGAGAAGGATATCGAGCCCCTTCTGCCGATCGTGGCGACCGACGAAAAGCAGCAGCAACGGCCCGGCTGATGTCCGCTCCGCGGTCGGAGAAGCAAACTGTTCGCAGATTCCGTTGAGGATGGTTCGCTGCTTCTCAGCCGGAATACCGGCTGCGAGAGCCAGCCTTTGCTCGAAGCCCGAGATATTGACGATCCCATCGGTGAACCTCGATAGGAAGACTTCGACATGGCGGTAGATGTGCCGCTTCCAGGCGGAGGTCTCCATCGCGAAGGACCAGCCATGCGAGCAGTAGACCACCTTCGGCCTTTGCCGCAGGGAGAGGACGGCAAGCCGCGCGATGACGCCCGCATAGGTGCTGTGCACGTGAATGATTTCTGGCTGATATTTCCGGACGCCTGCGCGAACTGCGCCGGCCAGATTCAGAAACGAGCTCAGATTACGTCCGGACCGCTCCCACAAAAGGGAGCGGGAGAGAACAGCCTCCTGCACATGACTGGCTTGCGACGCGGGCAAGACAAAGGCGAGGTTGCCATCGCCGAGCCTGTCAGCCTGGAAGGAACAGATCTCTTGCAAATAGGACGCGGGACCGCCGGGAAGAGTCTCGG
>JAQGKD010000016.1 GCA_028290285.1 Hyphomicrobiales bacterium | reverse complement strand
GAAAGCCGATGGACAGCCGATAGCGTTCAGCTAACATTCGTCGCAACCGGGGTGACACAACCCGGAAGATTGGGAGGAATGCGATGGACGCGACCCGACGCAAGCTCGTTCTATCGGGCGGGGCTGCTTTGGCGAGCACGGCCGCCTTTGGCCAAGTGCCCTTCGCCCCGATCCCGAGCCAGACCGGCGAGGAGATGGCGCGGCCCGATATCGCCTATCAGGGCAGCACCGCCAACCAGCCGCTGCGCATCGTCAATCTCCTGCAACTCGAACCGGAGGCGCAGAAAGTCCTCCCGGCAGGCGGCTACGATTACATTGCCGGCGGCTCCGGCGCGAACTGGACGCGCGCGGAAAACATGGCTGCGTTCACCCGTGTACAGATCGAGCCCTATCCGCTGGCCGGCGTCACCAAGGTCGATCTCAGCACGACTCTTCTCGGTTCGACGTTTTCAATGCCGATCTTCATCCCTCCGATGGGGAGCCACGGGCTCGCGCATGTCAGCAAGGAGGAAGCCTCGGCGCGCGCGGCCTTCGCGACCAAGGCGCTCATGGCGACGTCGACACAATCGAACCTCAGCATGGAGGAGATCGCCGCTTTCAACCCGGGGCCAAAGTGGTTCCAGATCTACGTGCCTAGTGATCGCGGCTATCTGCGCGAGTTGATCCAGCGCGCCAAGGCGGCTGGCTACACTGCTGTCGCCCCGACCATCGACAACAGCTATGCCTATCCGCGCGAGGAGAACATCCGCAACGCGTTTCGTCCGCCGACGTCGCTCGGCAAGGGCAATATGCCGAGGACGATCGCAGATCCGGCGGCGGCCGCCGCGGCCTTCGAGAGCCGCAAGCGCGATTTGAACTGGAATGATCTCGAATTCATCAAGACGGAATTCGGCGGTCCGGTCATCGTCAAGGGCGTGATGTCGCCCAGGGTCGCCAGCGACGCCTGCGCGCGCGGGATGGACGCCGTCTATGTGTCCAATCATGGCGGCCGCGCGTTCGACGGCGTCGAAGCGACCTTCTCGGCTCTGCCGCGCATTTCGGAAGCCGTCCGGGGCCGCGTGCCGATCATCCTCGACGGCGGCGTCCGGCGTGGAACGGATGTCTTCAAGGCGCTCGCGCTCGGCGCCACCATGGTCGGCTGCGGACGTCCCATCATGTACGGCATGGCGCTGGGCGGCGCCGCCGGCGCGCAAAGCGTCCTTGAGTATCTGCGCGACAATCTCACGCTCGCCATGCGGCTCGCCGGCACGGTCAGCGTCAAGGACATCTCGCGCGATTATCTCGTGCAGCCGGGGCGGGGCTGAAAGCCTTTCCCAATCTGATCGAAAACAGGTGTGCGACAAGCGCCAAGGGGGAATTCATGCTGGTTCGAAAGCTGCTCGCATCGACATCGATCATCGTCGGCCTGGCGTCGCCGGGCATTGCGGCGAGCATATCCGGAACGGTGACGGGGCCAGACGGCAAGCCGGCGATGGGCGTTTTCGTCACGGCTGAGAACCCGAAAACGAAAATCTCGGTTTACGCGCTGTCGCGCGCGGACGGAAAGTACGTGATCCCCAATCTGGGCGCTGCGACCTATGATTTGCGCATCGACGCGATCGGCTGGAAAGCGGTCCTGAAGACAGGCGTCGCGCTCTCGGAGGAGGCCAGCGCGACGGCGGACTTCAGCGTTCAGAAGCGGCCAGTCGAATGGAGTGAGCTCAGCACGTGGCAGGGGCGGCAGCTTCTGCCGAAGACCGAAGCGCATAACCTGTCCCACAAGGACCCGTTCTTCACATCCTGCTTCCAATCCTGCCACTCGTTCCAAAACCGCATGGCCATCGGTACACGCACGCTGGACGGCTGGCTCGACCGCGTGCGTTACATGAGCGACAGCATGATGGCCGGCGACGGGCGGCGGCTGAAAGACCCCGAGATCGACGACATCGCGAAACACTTGACGGTCTTGTTCGGCCCCGATTCGCCAAAGCCCGCGTCGCCCGAACAGGCGCCAGGATACCAGACGACCGTTCGTGAATTCTCGCCAGAAGCCATGAACATTGTGTACGTCGAGTACGACTTGCCCGCGGAGCGCGGCATGGGCCCCTGGAGCGCCGTCGAAGCGCCCGACGGGAAGATCTGGATCCCCTACTACGGCCGCGGCAACGCAGTGGTGCAGCTCGACCCAGACACGGGCGAGATGACGCCGTTCCAGCTTCCGTTCGAGCATACCGCCGGCATTCACTCCGTTTATCCCGCCAAGGACGGCACGGTTTGGTTTGTTGAAACAGCCCTCGGCAAGATCGCCAGGCTCGATCCAAAAACGAAAGAGATCACGGAATTCCAGAGTCCGCAGACCGCCGATGGCAAGCGCGCGGGCGCCCACACCATTCGCGTCGACGACGCGGGCATCGTCTGGGTTAGCGGCGGCCCGGTCATCACGAAGTTCAATCCGAAATCGGGTGAGTGGAAACACTTCCCGCTGGCGGGCACATACGGAAACGAAAGCGCGCCTGACGGCAGCCAGTGGTTCACGGCGTTCCGCGACAAGGGACCGATCGGCCGCGTCAAGGACGACGTGCTGACAACCTTCCAGCCGCCCACGAACGGCAAGCCGCAGCGCCTCGTGATCGCCAAGGACGGGACGATCTGGTTCACCGAGCGCCAGGGCAACAAGCTCGGCCATCTCGACCCCGCGACGGGCACCATCAAGGAATTCAATTTGCCGGGTCCGGAGGCGAGCCCCTACGCGATCAACTTCGATGCGCAAGGCATGCTCTGGTATCCGTCACACGAGATGGACACGATGAACCGGTTCGATCCCGAGAGTGGCAAGGTGACGGAATACCCCTATCCGCACGCCGAGATTGCGATGCGCGAGTTCTTCGTCGATTCAAAAGGCCGCATCTGGTACGGCGCATCGACGAACAACAAGGTCGGCTATTTCTATTTAAGCGAGCAGACCAGGTAGCGGTGTTGCGAAAGCTGGTTTTCGCTGCGCAACACGCGGCTCGCGAAGCGAGTCCGGCCCCGTGGGGATTTCGGTGTTACCTAGTTCAGGTAGCGCGCTGCCGGTGGCATCGCGCTTCCCCGCTCGCGTTCGGCGCATCGGAAGCTGGACGGGGCGGATAGGTCGCCGCCCGTGTACTCGGGGAACTTCGGGTAGGCGCAGATGGATCTGCGGGCCTGCACCCCCGGGCCCTCGCCACCGACCCCGTACCTTGTCGCAAGGAGGCTGTCGGGCGCCCGGCCCTCCTCCACCCAATGCACGAGGGACATAAGGCCATCGGCTTTAGGATCGCTCGGCACTACCGACGAGAAGGGCTGGCCGAAGTTCGTCGCACCGGGCCCGCCGAAGCAATGGCCCATGCCGGGCACAAGAAACAAGCGGAGAAACTCCTGTGTCGAAGCGAGATCGCCGCGGGCGGCGACTGCACGCTCGTAGTAGTTGACCACCTCCTGGAAAGGCACGGCCGGATCAGCAAGCCCCGTGTAGATCATCGCCTTGCCGCCCCGCCGGCGGAAGTCGGAAAGGTCGGTGCCGTTGGCGTTCAGCCGCGAGGACAGGAAAGCATCAAGCCGGTCGAAGTCGTGGTCGAAGTCGAACGTCCGTGCCTGGAAGCTCTGCCCGAAGGCCCACAGGAACGGGTAGAACTGCTGGATCGGCCAAGCATCGGGATCTCCTTGAAGTGACGGTCCGAGGGGCTGGTTCTCGCTTCCGGCAGTAAGACCCGCATAGATGCGCTCTCCCGTGCGCGGGTTGACCGCGCCCTCATACATTTTGCGAAGTGCAGTGAGTTTAGGCGCAGTTAGACACTGGCCCACGTCAGCACCGGCCTCGCACTTGGTGAGCGTCTCGGGATTGAAGTGGCACTGACGCGGATCGGTGAGGAAGGCGTCGCCCGGAGCTCCGCCGTCCTTGCCTCCGCAGGAGGCAATCACGGCCTTGGACACCATCGACAGATCCGCGCCTGAAAGGCGGCTGTGCGGCGTCTCGTTCAGCGCGTTGTAGTTCCAAAGGAACGAGGTGTGCACATGGGTCCGGTTGTTACCGGGATCACCAGCCAGAATTCCGTCATAGTCGTCGGGATAACGCTGCGCCGAACCGAGTGCCTGCTGCCCACCCGTCGAGCAACCTTCGAAAAACGAGCGGAAGGACTCCACCCCGTAGAACCCGGAGACGACCAGCTTGGCCAGTCGGGTCATCTCATGTGTGGCCCGATGCCCGAAATCAGCCCAGCGCTCGGGGTGGTCAATAGTCTGGTTCACGTCCGGAGCAGTACCGAGATCGGTGTTTGCGACGGCAAAGCCGCGCCGGAGACCTTCGATCATTCCCATGCCATAGGCGATCGATCCGGCGCCGCCGCCGTTGCCAGTCCCGAGTAAGCGACCGTTCCAATCCAGCAGCGGAAGCCAGATCTCAATGCCGATCTTGGAGTCGGGCGTCGGCGTCGCGACCACTTCCACGCGACAGAAGGCGGGCATCTTGGCTGCCCGTTCGCCAAGATCGGGAGCGTAGGGCGCCGGAGGTGGGACGAAGCGTCCCGCCCCGACTGCGGACGCCGACACGATCGTTGCATCCGCCACCGGAAGGCGGGCGAGACCGGCGCAAGCAGCCTGAGGATCGGCGGTACCGGGGACGGCGGATTGAGCCATCGGAACGCCGAGGAGCGTCACCCCCAACAGAAACGCCATGGTTTGAATCTTCGAGGTGCTCATCGGCTTTGTCCTCTTGGGCGGCATGGGCGGCGGCAATTGCGTGAGCCGCCGCCTGGAGGCGGCGAGGGCATGGGCGCCTCAGGTGACTTGCGTCGGAAGCCGCGTGACTGAACAAGTTTGTGCTCGGCCCTAGGTGCTCGGCCCCGCGGCCGGCGCGCCGAAGAGCTTGCCAGCGCCAGCCCAGTCGCTCGGCGCGACGTCGTCGAAGATGACGTAGATGTAGTTTGCGTCCGTCCCGGTGTTCCGGACGATACTCTCCGTGATCTCCGCTGCGACCTTCTGCTTTTGATCGTGGTCCTTACCCTCGAACCAGCTTACCCGTACGACCGGCATGATCCCGTCTCCAAGTACGTTGCGCCAATCTCCGTCGGCGGGTGCCGAAGGCCCGAGACAGGCAGCCGCAATGTACTGTATCCTGACGACACTTGAAGACGACGCTGAGCAATTGTGAGTAGCCCTCCAGGATACAATCGGGTCCGGCATGAATGAAACCGACCCCTTATCAGGCATTAGCGTCTTTGTGGCCGCTGCTCGTGCCGGAAGCTTCACGGGCGCCTCCGAGCGCCTCGGCATCACCAAGTCCGCCGTCGGCAAAACCATCGCGCGCCTGGAGGCGCGCCTTGCGTTGAAGCTGTTCCACCGCACGACTCGGAGCAATAGGCTGACCATCGATGGCGAGGCCTACCTTGTCGCGTGCGCCTCTGCCCTCGACGAGATCGCAGCCGCCGAAGCCGCTCTCACCTCGGCGAATACCGTCCTCACCGGGCGGATCCGCATCGACATGCCGGTCGCCTTCGGGAGGCGTGTTCTCCTGCCGATCCTGATCGACGTGGTGCGACCGCATCCGGACCTGACACTGAGCCTCACCTTCACCGATGCCCTCACCGACCCCTTTCAGGACGACGTGGACCTCATGATTCGCTTTGGCGTCCTGCGAGACTCGAGCCACCTCATCGCGCGGCACCTCGCCGACCAGGATCGGGTGATCTGCGCCTCTCCAGGGTATCTCGAGGCGCATGGGCTTCCGAAAGCGCTAGCAGACCTTCGTTCGCACCGCTGCATCGTCGGATCACCCAAGGGCCCACCGCTTGCTTGGGTAGTTCGCGAAGACAGTGTGGTAAAGCGGGTATCGCCACCCGCCACGCATCAGGTGAGCGACGGCGATGCCATGGTCGACGCCGCCGTCGGCGGCCTCGGCATTTGCCAGCTTCCCGCCTCGCTCGTCCGGCATCACATTGAAAGCGGCGCGCTCGTGCCGCTGCTCGAGGCGTTCTCCACTGTTCCCGTCGAGGTACATGCTCTCTGGCCCCGGCAAGTACATCTGAGCCCACGGGTCCGCCACATCGTGGATCAGCTCGTGGCACGGGCTGCCAAAGGTGAGCTGGGTTAAACCGTCTGGGCAGAATGATGATTCTGGCTCATGAATGCGCGGCCTACGAGTGGGAGCAACATGTTTCTATTGCGCAGGCGGCCGGCGTTCGCCCGGACCAGTTTGTCGCTATCGCCGAAAATCGTCTCGATGATGCCGCCGCCTTCAAAGAAGATGAGCGCATTCTGTTGCGCTTCGCAAAATCCATTCTCGACAAGGGAAAGGCGCCAGGCGTCCTCTTCAAACATGCCTTGCGGCATCTCTCGGTTCAGGAACTAGGCGATGCGATCACATGCACATATTTACGCATCTGAAGCCTGCATCCGAAGGCAAGACAGGTCTTCGCGTCTATCCAGATGGCATGGTCGAACACGAGACGTTCACGAGGCCGGACGGCGGTACCACGATGTTCAAAGGCAAAAAGAACACCAACTGGGAAGGCGGCTATCGCGCTCCTAAGGCCATTCGTTGGTCATGAAAGTTGAAGACGAAGGGCTCACGGACAGACAGGAATGCGGCACCCTGCCGACACTCGAAACCATTGGCCGCCGCGAGTTTCGCTGGTTCGGCGGCCACCAGAGCGGCGATCCTGAGCGGTGTTGTGCCTGCGAGTTTTGGGAGACTGGTGGAGCCAGACGGAAGCTCAACGCCACTGTATAACTTCAATGATAACAGTCTCTTGTGACCACTTCGTCGCACCTTATGTACCAGCTCCGTGTACCATGAATGCGATTTAGGTGCATGGCTTAACGTACCTTTGATAATGCGTTTTGGTTCGGCCCGGGGTTCGCCTACCTTGGCGGATCAAATTCACATCAAAGGCACAATTCTCAGACGATGAACCGCCCATACAGGAACCTCGGAATTTCCGAGCTGGAAACGCTTTTCCAGAGGTGCAGCTCCGACGAGGAGCAACTTCGGGCAATATCGGCTGAGCTGAAGCATCGCACAGTTAGTCGAGCCAAGCGTCTCCAAGAAGACATTGCTCGCGCGCTTTCGGCAGTAGCAATGGTAAGCGAAGCCCCTCCGGTGTCTCCAGCTTCAGAGTTGCCGGTAACCGGCACCGCTCGCCGGGAAGCTACAGGAACGGCAAGGGATGGGGTGAGCGACCCGACGCCCGCGCTCTCGTCAGCGTCAGCGCCCATTAAAAGCGTGAGCATAGGCAAGCCGTCTCCCGGGGCGGCGGACCCTTGGGAGATGCCGGACATAGAGAAGCGGCCACCTCGCCGGTCCCCGACCACGTTCCACGACCGGCCAGCCGACATCCTCGCAGCTTGGACGGCACTTGAAGTGCTTTCGCCCTTTACCTTCGTCAGGCCTGCGGACCTCGTCGAGGGGGATGAGAAGCGCATTGCCCGATTTGGGGATCAGTTTTGGCTGCCGTGGCAGGGCGACGGTGAGAAAGCCCGGCCGAGGACACAGCTTTTTTATCACATAGTACTCGGCGCGGTACGCATGGATGAAGCTACCCCGGCTCTGCTCGCCGCATTTCAAGATGAACACTCAGACCGTCAGCCGGCACGAGGCTTTGCGGGGATCGCAACAATAACCGTCGACAAGGCGGGACGCCCTATTCCCGAGAATGCTGTTGCGATCTCAAGTTTCGCGTGGGGCTTTCCCCTAGCGCTAAGACGTGATCTCAGAAGCCTCGGGCAGTGGCCCGAAAAGGGCCCACAGCTTGTCGAGTTTCTCGACAGGATTATCCGCAAACAAGATGCTGACGGTAATGTCCTACCTCTTGACGTTCCAGCGATAGATGCGGCGTTTGATGCACTTATAAAGCGGCTCTCGCTTCCGACAAACATGGTCGATGCACCCGGGTTCGCGTTGCGTCAATATCATTATTGGAAAGCTGCCGAGCCGCCCGACCCTCCCCTCCTTGGGAGTTTCTACCTTGGAGATCTATCAGCTGCACGAGCCGTGGTCGAAAGCGGCTCGCACCAAAACTTGGCGCGGTATCTTGGGCAGCTGCTACCAGCTGGAAGAAAGGACTTGATCAAGGATCATTCCGCGATCGCGGATGCAGTTGCGCCGCATAGAATGCCGCTCGGCCGATGGCCCAGTCCGGGCCGGCATGCGCTAGTGCTACTACAACAAGCAGCTGTCAACCTTGCCACTTCTGGCGAACCGACGACGGCACTGCTGCCTGTTAATGGACCTCCCGGGACAGGGAAGACCACGCTTTTGCGAGACCTCGTTGCGGCGCTCATTGTAGGGCGTGCCGAAGCAATGTGCGGCTTTGACGACCCGCAGGATGCATTCGTGCACACTGGTGAAAAGCGACGTTCCGGCGCAGGCTTCACTCACATCTATCAGCCCGACCAAGGTCTCTGCGGCTTTGAAATGCTGGTCGCATCGTCAAACAACAAGGCCGTCGAAAACGTTAGCCGCGAACTTCCCTTGGCCAGTGCGGTCGCGTCTGACATGCCCGAGTTGAAATACTTCAAATCAATCGCCGATAACGTAGCCGCTGGAGGCGAGACTTGGGGACTGATTGCTGCCGTCCTTGGAAATTCTTCGAACCGCTATGCGTTCAAGGAAGCCTTATGGGGCGATGCCGACCATGGTCTTCGGTCCTTTCTGAGTGAAGCGGCGGGCCAACCACATCGGATCGAAGAAGTCGATCCGGTAAACGGGAAGGTGTTGCGTCTACGCAAGCCACAGGTGGTTATTACCGAGCGGCCGCCCACTTCCCACGCAGCAGCAATAAAAGAATGGCGTGCTGCTCGAAGTGCATTCAAGCAGGTTCTCACTGAGGCGAAGGCCTTCCGCGACCTGATCGAGACCACCCGGCATGAGCAAGGGACAATACAGGAGCTTCGCGAGCGCTGTACTCGTGCCGAGCAGTTGGGCGCTGCTGCCGGAAGGATGCTTCAAAATGCCGAAGACATTTGGAAGGACGGGACGGCCCGAGAAGAAGCGGCTCGCAGCCTCCTGAACCGCACAAAATCGCAGATTGCGGAGCATGCCAAATCGGCCCCCAAAAGCGTAGCGAAGTTGTTTGGGACCAGCACGGCAAAATCATGGGATCTGCGCCAACGGGAACTCGCGCTGTTGCTGGACAAAGTGGCCCGCGCCCATAGCAAGGAGATCGAAGGGGTCAGAAACGCTTCCACACAAGTTATGGATGCCCGCAGATCCTTGGAGGGTGCCCAAAAAGGTGCCGAAGCCGCCAGAAGCATCCTCACCGACGCGGAAGCCCGGATCCAAGTATATAGCGCCCGATGCGAGAGACTTGCGGTCAATGATGACCTGTTCACGCGCACACACGCCGAGATCCACACCACAACGCCATGGTTCGATGAGGAGGCGCAGAAACAACGTGATCGCGTATTCGCAACAGCGTTAGTAGTTCATCGCGCTTTCATCGGGGCAGCAGCCAAGCCGATACGGAACAACTTGGACGCGCTCTTTCGCACGTTCTTCGGTCGGGCCGCTTGGTCACCAAAAATGCGACCCCATATGCCAGCTCTGTGGTCGACACTTTTCATGGTTGTGCCTGTCGTATCAACAACCTTTGCCTCCATCGAACGAATGATTGGCTTCCTACCCCCAGAAGCGTTGGGCTGGTTGTTGATCGATGAGGCAGGGCAAGCCGTTCCACAGGCGGCTGTGGGCGCAATGATGCGAACTAAGCGAGCGATCATCGTAGGCGACCCCCTTCAGGTGGAGCCCGTAACGACCCTGCCCACAGAACTGGCGGAGGCAGTTTGCGAGGATTTCCTAGTCGATCCCACGAAGTGGAATGCGCCCAGTGCATCCGCACAAACAGTCGCGGATGCTACGAGCGTACTAGGCGCAAAAATTCCTAGGGACGGTGGGGCCATTCGTGTTGGCGTGCCGCTACTGGTGCACCGACGCTGTGCTGATCCAATGTTCTCACTTTCCAATAAAATCGCCTACGCCAACCTCATGGTGAAGGCTACTCCCGCCCGCACTTCGCCGATTGCCGACGTTCTCGGAAATTCACAGTGGATCGATGTGACGCCCGGAAGGACGGAAGACAAATGGAGCGAGGCTGAGGGACAGGTTGCCATTGACCTGCTTAAGCGTCTCGCCAAAGCCGGGCTGCCGGAACTTGATCTCTATATCGTGACGCCCTTTCGGATAGTTTCTCAACGCCTACGGGAGCGCGTGCTGGCATCTGGTGTCTTGAACGCGTGGACGGAAAAGCCGAGGCAATGGGTACAGGATCGTATTGGGACCGTGCACACGGTTCAAGGGCGCGAGGCGAGCAGCGTTTTTTTCGTGCTCGGCGCGGCGATGCCTATGCAACGAGGCGCACGCGCTTGGGCCGGTGGCTCTGTAAACCTGTTGAACGTTGCTGCGACGCGAGCCAAGGACAATTTGTATGTCGTAGGCTCACGCTCCGCGTGGGCCGATGCAGGCTGTTTCAGAGAGCTAGCCAGCGCCGTTCCTGTCCTCGCTAAATCGCCAGACACTCAAACTGCGTTCTGGGCCGACCAAGTGGCGGAATGAGCCGGGCACTTACTCCAAGTATTTTTTTCGCGTACAGCACGGACTTATAACGCCGCGTCACCTATTTTGTAACGCCGCGACGCACCAGAGCGGGCGCATTGCTGCGTCGCCTCCTCTGAAAAAAAGGCAGGGAGAAGGGTGAGCGATGGTTGATCTCAAAAGCGATATCGTGGGTCGGGTTAAGAGGTTCGGCCTCAAACCAAGCGAACGAACCTCGTTACTTCCCTTACAAGAGGCCGTTAGCAACTCAATCCACGCCATCGATGAACGCTTCGGGCCAGCTGCCTCTGAGAAGGGCCGGATAAAAATCGTTCTCAATTTCAGAGAGGTCTCCAATTACCGAACTGTGGACGGCTTCTCAGTTACGGATAATGGGATCGGATTGACAGACACCAACTTCGACGCTTTTTGCAGGCCCGATACCCAGAACAAGCTGGCCAAGGGGGGCAAGGGCGTTGGCCGCCTTATCTGGTTGAAAACGTTTCGCGACGTAGTTGTTCAGAGCACGTTTTCCGAAGAAAACCGTCTGCGCTCACGGGCGTTCCGATTTGTTTTGGCAGATAGCGATCAGGTTCAGATTGTTCCCCCTTCCGGGGATCAATCAAACGTAGGGACGCTTGTGCACCTGTCGGGCTTTGACCCCGCATACTCGAGCCGTTGCCCTACCGAACCGGAAGCGCTTGCGAAACACCTTGTTGGGCATTTCATGCCGCTGTTTGCGGCCGAGACTGCCCCCGAGATCGAGCTGATAGTCGACGGCGCTCGGTTGCAACTGAACGCATTTTTTGTGAACCATGTCGTTGCCACTGATGAGAGCGAGTTCAGTGTTGACATCGATGGCGAGCCACAAAAGATCCGCGTTAAGCATCTCAAGTGCAACAGCAGCATACGTGGATCAAGGGCTTACCACCGCTTATTCCTATGCGCCCACGGCAGGAGCGTGTTA
>JAQGKD010000012.1 GCA_028290285.1 Hyphomicrobiales bacterium | reverse complement strand
ATCGGATGCGGGTGAATTTGCGAATAATCATATGCATCGCAGCCTCCTGAACGGGCTCACTAAAAGCTACTCCAGAAATTGCAGGCGCGGGTAACTAAGGTGCGCGCCTTGCGGTCTTATACGGACCCGCGGGCGGGAAAGGATACGGCCCCGAAAGGCTTATAGCCCCGGGGCCGATCTCCCTGCCCTCAACGGATTGAGAGCTCAGAATTGAGGCTCAGTAGCAACGCGGGTCTACGTTACCCGGCTGAGCACAAACGGGCTCGTTGTTGCGGTCGTTGATTGCGAACGTAGCGGTCGAACCCAGGGCCACCATCAGGGTGGCCAAGATAAGGAGAATCGAGCGTCTCATGACGTCCTCCAAGGTTGGAGTGCTCGTTCTCAGGTGCTTCGGGGTGAACTTCGCGACGGAGCGTCTAGAACACCCTGAACATAGACCCTATCCATTCCCTTACAATCGACGGAGGGTCAGTTAGTGAGACAGGTCAGAAAAAACGTCACTTTGAAATCAATCGATTAAAACAGGTGAGCCGCTATGCCAGCAAGATAAAGGCTAAGTCGAAGCTAACCCGGCGAGACGGCTCCCGTAGATACAATGCCAGAGGCAAGCACCGAGTGAACCACACCCAAGCTGTCTCAATTGGGCCACAGTTCAGATCTTTCGGCGGAGCTGTGCGCCTTTTGCGCCCGTTTTAAGTTATGAGTGGTTCACCGGGGCCGGGGGGCCCACTTCCGAAAGCTGATTGAATGCTTCGCAAACTCCTTCTTTCCACCGCTTTGTTGACCGTCGCTGGCACCGCGTTCGCCGCTGATCTGCCCATGCGCAGCGCACCTGCCGCTTACATGCAGGCTCCCGTTTTCACCTGGACCGGCTTCTATGTCGGCCTGAACGCCGGCTATGCCCGTTCGTGGACCAAGACTACCGACGTCGACTATTACGACTTCGGCGGCACCCGCGAGTCGAGCAAAAGCGGCTTCACCGGCGGTGCTCAGGCGGGTTACAACTGGCAGATGGGCGCGCTCGTGCTCGGCGCCGAGACCGACATCAACTTCCTTAGCAACAAGAATAGCGAAGTGGGCAAGTACGACGCCTTCAGGAGCGATGCGCGCTACTTCGGCACAGTCCGCGCTCGCGCTGGTGTCGCCGTCGACCGCGCCCTCATCTATGTGACCGGCGGTCTCGCTTACGGCAACACCCGTAACGGGTGGGGCTACTATAGCGACAATAATGGCTCATATTTCAGCGGCTGGACGAATTCGTTCACCAGCAACAAGACGCGCGTTGGTTACGCCGTCGGCGCGGGTGTTGAATACGCTTTGACCCAGAACTGGACCGTCAAGGTCGAGGGCCTGTATGTCGATCTCGGCAGCAATGGCGCGTCCTGCTCGACCGTTTACTGCGGCAACTCGAGCGGCACGAGCCTGTACCGCGCCAAGTTCGACAACTCGGCTGCGCTCGGCCGCGTCGGTGTGAACTACAAGTTCTAGTCCCCCCCTGCACGACATCTCCTGCCGTGTTGAGACAAGAGCAGCCCCTGCGTATGCAAGGGCTGCTTTTTTTAGAAGCTGGGCGGGAGAGTCCTGGGCTGGAACTGGTCGATAACCAGCTGACTTCGAAATCGAGCAGGCCGGCTCACTCAGCTCGCCGACACGTCCGACGAGCGGCCCGCAATCACATATCTCGTTTCGTCATAGGCTTCTGGTGTGGCGTGCTCTTGTGGCGCGCCATGCGTTGCTTCTTCGTCATGTGCTTCATCATCGGACGCCTCATCGCCTCCGGTGATCCCGCTGGCTTTGCAGACATCTCGGCAGCCCCGCCACCGCTCTGGTCAGCACGACCTGGCGTAGGCGCCTGCGCGGCTGCAAAGCTCATGCCTAGCATGAGAGCCGCAGCTGTCAGTCCAGCAATCGAAAAGGTCTTCGTCATGTTCGATCTCCGTGTTGCCGCAATCGAATAAGTCCAATTGTGGAGCTTAGTTCCTGCCCCTCGAAGAGCGCCGCGACCGGTAATCAGTGACGCCGCGTAAATGGACCTATCCGGACACGTGCCGACGTACTTTTGATTCCGCAGTTCTTGGCGGTCAGCGCGGTAGCCGGACCGTTCTGGCGTGCGCGGCTTTATCCCTAACCGGAAGCCTCCGAGTTAGGCCCTGTCCCGCGACCGAACACGAAGTGAGCTCCGCACTGGTCGAGGATGTCAGCGGCACGCTTTGGGCAGTCGCGCGTTAGACGGCCGAGCAGATCGGGAAGCTGCTCGGTCTCCCCATGAAAGCCGATCAGTCGCGCTACTGCATAGCTCCCTGATCGCTCGCATTTATCACAGACGACCCTGAGCCGATCGATTCCACGGGCCTGCAAATCCCCAAGCATCCTGGCGCTACCTATCGGCATGAATCACTCCTCACGTCATCAGGTTACAACGTCACCACGTTGCTGCGTTCTCACGTCTTCACGCTGTCGCGTACACTCGCGTTACAACGTCCAACGTGATGGAGGGCGATTCGGATGAGAGTCATTGCATGACGCAGAAGGGCGGCACAGGAAAAACCAGAAGTGGTCGTCGAAATCACAAATTTGACTTGGACCAGTGACGGCCTGTATGCCGGCCTCCGAGGATAAACCCGCTGTTCAAGTGCGCCGGAAGACACCCGGCCGCGGAGGAGGATCATGACCTCGCCCGTCCAAATCGACGGGCTTTGAGTCTCTTAAGGCGGAGTGAGGTGCCAAAGCCCAGGAGAACACTATGGTCGCAAATCCGAGCATTCTCCCGCCTGATGAAGATCAGCGCATGGCCGCAGTTCGACGCTACGACATCCTCGATACGCCTCCAGACGGCATGTTCGAGCGGATTACGGCACTAGCGGCACGGCGCTTTCAGGTGCCGATTTCGATCATAAGCATCGTTGACGAGGATCGCATTTGGTTCAAATCTCACCACGGGGTAGACGCCGAGCAGATTGACCGAGCCCCGGGCCTGTGCGCTTCAGCGATCCTGGCACCTGATCCGCACATCCTGAAGGACGCGAGCCTCGATCCTCGAAGCCTGGCCAACCCCCTCGTAGCAGGCGAGTTCGGCTTGCGCTTCTATGCCGGCGTGCCGCTCCGGACCAGCGACGGCTTCAATCTCGGAACCTTGTGCATCATCGACAAAGAGGCGCGCCCGATCGATCAGACGCAGATCGAGGACCTGAAGGACCTTGCCTCTGTGGTCATGGATCAGCTCGAGCTCCGTTTGTCGGCGCGCCAAGCCGTTGCGCGTGCCGAGATCATGGCTCGCGAGATCGATCATCGAGTGATGAACAGCTTGCAGTTCGTCGCTGGCATCCTAGCCATGCAAAGCCGATCGCCCGGCCTACAAGACGCGGCGGGCCACCTCGAGATAGCCGCCCTGCGGGTACAGGCTGTGGCGCGTGTTCACCGCCACTTCTATCTGGAGGACACCGGCGAAAATGTCTCCTGCGTGGCCTACCTCGAGCGCCTCTGCGCTGATCTGTCGGGGATTCTGGAGCGGCCGATCACTGTCGTCGGCGATCCCGGGATGATCAAAACGACCTTGATCCAGCCGATTGGTCTCCTCGTGAACGAACTGACAACCAACGCGGCCAAACATGGAGATGGACAAATACACGTTTCCTATCGGGTGCGGGGCGGCCGCCGCATTGTGACGGTTTGCGATTCTGGGCCCGGGCTACCGGCTGGCTTCGACGTCGAGACGGCGCGCGCCGGGTTAGGAATGCGGATCATCAACGCGCTCGCGATACAGCTCAAGGGCGACCTTTCCGCAAAGCAGAACCAAGAGGGCAAGGGCGCTTGCTTCGCCGTTAATTTCCCCGAAAGCTGATATCTTTGGACGGTAACGCAACGCCGCTCTTGCTTCGCTGCTTGGGTTTTTTAGTGAACAGGTCGCTACTCACTCGTCGTGACGGCCGTTACCTTCGGCCGCTACCGCGGATGCCATTTTCTGAGGTACTGAAGCGGGAGAGACCATTCGATGGACGGCTGCGAATAGTAGGAGCCACATCTTACAACTCAGTGGAATTCCGAATGCTAATCCCCGCAATAGCATGACCGTCTCCCCGTCCGACTCAGGCACATTCTTATGTTGACCTCGCGGCTTTAACCCTGCGCTCATTGCGTCGGAAGCAGGGGCGGGAAAGTTGGTCGCACCGTCGGGCAGAGCAATCGGCACGAACTTGTCAGCGCGCTGCGGCTTACCAACGTGTAGATGCGCTGAAGAGCTGACTGGGCTACGGTCGTTTCGACTCACGGAGAAATCGACCATGCG
>JAQGKD010000122.1 GCA_028290285.1 Hyphomicrobiales bacterium | reverse complement strand
AGAAGCAGCTCGGGGAAAACGCCCCCCTCCCCGAGGCGAACCAGTATTTGTTTCCGCCGATGAAGATAGTTGCGCCTACCCCTTGGGGAGATGCAGAGACGCCAACCGCGCCCGCCGGATTTACTGTTACTGCGGTCGGACGCGGAATGCATCAGCCACGAAATATTCTTCCGCTTTCAAATGGCGACGTTCTCGTAGCGGAATCAGGCGGCCCGGCTGGCGAGCCTGTGACCCGCCCTAAAGACCTCATTTACGGCCTCGTTAAGGCGCGCGGCCACAGTCCCGTGAAGCCGGGACAGCGGATATTGCTGCTGCACGATGCGAAAGGCGACGGAACGGCTTATGAAACAACTGTTCTGATCAGCAATCTGCATTCTCCCTTCGGCATGGTGGTGCTGAACGGATCCCTCTATGTAGCAAACACCGACGCCATCATGCGGTATCCCTTCAACATCGGCGACCGCACGATCACCGGCGAAGGCGAAAAGCTGACGGATCTGCCCGCTGGCCCGATCGACCATCACTGGACCAAGAGTCTCACAGTCAGTCCCGACGGCACAAAACTTTACGTGGGTGTCGGCTCAAATAGCAACATCGTGGAGCGCGGGCTGGAGGCTGAACGGGGCCGCGCTGCGATTTATGAAGTCGACGCAAAGAACGGCGCGATGCGGGAGTTCGCCAGCGGGCTGCGCAACCCGAATGGCTTGACATTCGAACCGACAACAAAGGTCCTGTGGGCGGTCGTCAACGAGCGCGATGAACTCGGTAACGATCTGGTGCCTGATTACATGACGTCCGTGAAACACGGCGGTTTTTACGGCTGGCCCTGGAGCTATTACGGAAGCCACATTGATATCCGCGTGCATCCACAGCGCCCGGGCATGGTGGCGAAGGCTATCGTGCCCGACTATTCGCTGAGTTCGCATGTCGCACCGCTTGGCCTCGCCTTCAACACCGGAGGTAGCTTCCCAGAGCAATATCGCGGAGGGGCATTTGTCGGCGAACACGGCAGCTGGGACCGAACCGTATTGAATGGATACCAGGTTGCCTTCGTGCCCTTCTCCGCAGGCAAACCCAGCGGCAAAGCAGTTCCCTTCGTCCAGGGGTTTATAGGCCCGGACGGTTCTGTGCATGGCCGTCCTGTCGGAGTCGCGTTTGATGCAAAAGGCGCGTTGATCATCGCGGATGATGTCGGCAATGCAGTGTGGCGCGTCTCCGCCAACCCGAAGGCTGCGACGTTGACCCACCCGCCTTCATCGGTCGGTGCGCATCCGTAACGCCACCGGATATCGCGCTCGGAAGGAAGAGCGAACCGGACCAGGAAAGCTGCACAGCCGGATCAGGCGTTACATCTGCCTGAACGCGGGATTATTCCGAAGCCAACTCTTCGCGAAATTCAACCCTAGGATTGCGCGCTTTCGTCCGCCCCCGTCCGGCACTCACCGCGGCGCTGTCATGCGGCGCTCTTCCTTTTATGGAATCTAGCCAGGATGCCGGGGATCTCGCTTGCCGGCTTTGGCTTGCTGAAGAAGTAGCCCTGCACCGCCGTACACCCAAGAGATCGGAGTGCATCGAGCTGCGCGGGCGTTTCGACGCCTTCGCCAATTGTAGCCATACCCACACTCTTGCTGATTTCGATGATTGCTCTCACGACTGCTCTACCGCTGCCTGCATCGCAAACTGTCTTTACGAACGACTGGTCTATCTTGACCACATCGAACTGGAACTGCCGCAGGTAGCTTAGGCTGGAATAGCCCGTGCCGAAATCGTCCATTGAGAGTTTAATTCCGAGGTCGCGTAAGCGTTGAAGGACGGCGATGTTCCTATCGGTGTCACTGAGCAAAACCGACTCGGTGATTTCGAGGTCCAGCCTTTGGGGGGCTAGACCAGTTTCAGCGAGGGCCGCTTCGACATCGGCAACAAAGTCGCTGTCGTTGATTTGAATCGGCGAGAGATTGACTGCAATGTTCAATTCGTCTGGCCAACTCACGGCTTCAGCGCACGCTTTTCGCAGTACCCATTGTCCGATTGGTACGATCAGGCCTGTCTCTTCAGCAAATGGAATGAAATCCAGCGGCGATACAAGGCCACGCTCGGGATCGCGCCACCTGAGAAGCGCCTCGAAGCCCAGGACCTCATGGTCCGCTACATTTATGATTGGTTGGTACACCAACTCAAATTCTTCCTGCTCGATGGCGCGGCGCATATCGTGTTCGAGGGTATGTCTCCGCTCGGCTGCGTCACTCAAGGCGCGCTGGAAGAACCGGAATGTGGACCTCCCGGAACCCTTCGCATCGTACAGCGCCAGGTCCGCATGCTTGCTCAACACGTCGGCGGTCTCGCCGTTGGACGGGGCACAGGCGATGCCGATGCTGGTACTGATCTGTAGTCTCTGGCCGGCCAAGTAGAACGGCGCCCTTAGCGCGGACAGGATGCGCTCTGCCACGATTTCCAGATCTCTCATGCTGGCGACCGAATGAATAATGATAGCAAATTCGTCCCCGCCCAGTCGCGCGACAGTATCCGTCGAACGCGCACTGTGCCGGATACGCTGGGCTGCGGCACACAGCAGCAGATCTCCGACTGGGTGGCCCATCGAGTCGTTGACGTGCTTGAACTTGTCCAGATCGATATAAAGCAGAGCTAATTCCTCGGACTTGTGCTTCGCCCTTATCAGCCCATTCAATAGACTGTGCTGGAACTGAGCTCTGTTTGCCAGCCCGGTGAGGGGATCGTGTAACGCCAGATGCTCGATTTCTGCTGCAGCGCGTGCGCGGTCCGTGACGTCCTCCAGCGTAACTATAAAGCCGCCATCGTCGACGGGATCCCGGCGGAGTGACACTATCCTGCCGTCGTTCACGCCGAGGGAATAAGACTTGCCCAATTCGAAGGTGGACTCCAGGAACGCCTGCGGTCCCGCCCCCAGGAAATAGCCATTTGCGACGATGGATGCCTTTACCGCCGAGGCCAAAGCGCCCGGCTGGGTGTCCGATTCGTTCAGATCGAACATCTGTCGAAATCGGCCGTTGCAGACAACAAGCCGTCCGCTTGCGTCAAACATCACGAGTCCATGAGACATGTTGTTCATGGCTGCCTGAAAGCGAACCGCTCCAATATGAACGGTAGTGAACTGTCGTCTGAGCTCAAATATCAGTCCGGTCAGACAAAGGCACGCGAGGAGCCCGCCGATTCCAACCTCCAAAGCGCGCGTTCGCCAGACGGCCAGCGCTTGTTCTTCGGCGGAGGCGACATTCACGACAAAAGGCCATGCGGCCAGCGGGCGAACGGCAATGAGCCGTGCGATGCTGTCAAACGTGCCTGGAGATCTGAAGAAACCGCCTCCATGCCGTGCGACGTCGTACCACTCCGAATGTTCAGGGATCTTGATTCCAGCCCGATCGATCCGGTCAGGAAAACGCGCCAGAACTGTCCCGTCCTTATGGAGCAAGAGGAACGACTGCCCTTTCAAGGACGAGGCTATCCCGTCCAGCCTCATGAGTTCGCCGGGCTCGATGCCCAGGACGACAACCCCGAGGAACTTGCCGCTCGCTGTTTCCAAACGATGGCTAAAGTAGATCGTCCATTTGCCTGTTACCTTGCTCCTGATTGGCGGCCCGACGTAAAGCTTTCCAGCCTTTGAGCTTCGTTGCTGCGTAAAATACTCCCGGTCTGAAAAATTGATGGCAGGCGGCGGAAAAGCGAGGCTTGAGCTGGTTGGGTTGCCTTCGGCGTCAATTATTGAAATCATCTCCGCTTGTGGGAGGTGAGCAAGCCGGGACTGAAGGAAATTGAAGCTGTTCTTCGTACCCATCTGCTGCAGGAAATTTTGCGCATTTTCGCCTGACAATTGTTCCGTGCGGCGCTTTATGTCATCCAGCACGAGCTCAATTGCTTGCGCGGAGTACGCAACCTGCTCCGCTAAAACGGTGGCGATATTCCCTGCTTCTCGCTGCGCGTCCTCCACCTGATCGGCGCGGGACTGAAAAATCGAGCCGATTATGGCAGCTGCTGCCGCCACAACGAGCACAACAGTCGCCAGGAGCGTGTAACGGAACGCCGTCGAGATGTCTGCTGATTTGTAACAACGCATGCTTGGCCCCACCCCAGCAATTGAATGAGAGCCGTAAAAGCTAAGGAAAACTTATGCCCTAGCTTACTAAGCTGAAATTAGATCGAATCTTTCGCCAGGGCGATGAACCGGTTCACAGGCAGGCAGTTGCGGGCCGCTCGTGCCCTTGCCGGAATGACACAACGGGATCTCGCGTCTGCGATTGGCGTCAACGAGCGGAAAATCCGGTTCTAGGAACGCCGGAGAGATCAAGCTCCGACCACCCCCACGAACCTTGAGCGCATTGAAGTGGCTCTGCGCCAGCGCGGCGTGGTGGTCTTCGCGGAGCCGACGGTCGGAGTGCGGCTGGGCGATGCCTGTATCGACGCTGCATGCTGGCAGCGTTAAAGGCCAATGGCCTTATTCCGAGGGCGATAGCTCGGATTCAGAGCCATCATATCTGGACGATTACACGCGTGCACGCGTGACCGGAAAACGGCAGGCACTATGGTTCTCAACTCGGCAAAAGACCGACCAATGCACGTGACGGTATCGCACATGCGAAGCAGGCGGGCGATCGCAAGTATCTCGGTCGGAAGCCGTCCTTCAGCAGATCGCAGTTTGAGGTCGTGGCGGAAATGCTGGCCCAGGGCGCAGGTATCAGCGCAATCTCCTCCACCACAGGTTTGAGTCGTCAGACCGTGTACCGCCTCCGCAATGATCCCGCTGCAGCCGAGACCGCCCTCACCTCGTGGGGCGCTTAAACAGTACCTTGAACTGCCAAGCGCCCACCCTCGCGTGGGTCATGAACTCGACCTGCTTAGGGCTATACTTTCGGTGATAGAGCTCCAAATCTCGACAAGCCGGCCGAGATGACCAACTCACGGTTCTCGGCATGATCACCGAAACGGAGCTGGGCTTCATTCGCGACCACTAGAGGGTCGGTATCGACGCAGCAAGGAGGCGCGGCGTTTACCAAGGGCGGCATGCCAATCGCAACCACGTCCTCGTTCGCAAACGCAAACTTCTGTCATGGAGCCACCGAGATATACCGTTGGCGTTCCACCCCTAGCTCAGCCCCGCCAGATTCGGGCTCCAGGCTTTTCCGGCTTAAATCCTCAGTCATTAGTCGGGTTCCGCGAACCGGTATCCAACACCTGGTTCAGTCCGGATAAGCACCGGCACAGATGGATCAGCCTCGATTTTTGCACGAAGCTGACCGATGAAAACGCGCAGGTACTGCGTGTCGTCGTGATGCGCCGGACCCCATACGGCCGACAGGATTTGCTTGTGCGTCACGACGCGCCCAGCGTGCCGCGCGAGGTTGGCGAGAAGGTCGTATTCCTTGGGCGTGAGATGGACGTCCACCTTGGCGCGTGTGACCAGCCTTTTGTCGAGATCGATCACCAGTTCGCCGAACTCGAGCCGGCTGTGCTCCTGCCGGGCCGCCGTTGCATGGCGTGCTGCGGTTCGCAGGCGCGCCATGAGTTCTCCGATGCTGAATGGCTTTTCAACATAATCGTCCGCGCCCAGATCAAGAGCCTCGATCTTCTCCGCCTCACGGTCACGCGCCGAGAGGATGATGACCGGCACTTTCGAAAAGGTGCGAAGATCTCGCAGCACATCCTTGCCGTCGCGGTCGGGGAGCCCAAGGTCGAGGACGATGGCATCAGGAGCCGCCGTCGCCGCGAGCTTCAGCGCGTCAGCGCCTGTCATGGCGGGTATGACTTCGTAGCCGGCGGCGCTCAGTGCGACGCGCAGGAATTGCTGTATCTGCGGTTCATCATCGACGACGAGAATGCGCGGCAGGTTCATGCGGCCGCTCCCGCCTCGGGCATTTCCGCCACGGGAATGCGAATGACGATGCGCGTTCCTCGCCGGCGCACTGCCGGGCTTTGCGCTTCGATGGTGCCGCCCATCGCGTTCACGATGCCCCGGCAGATCGATAGACCGAGCCCTGTGCCCGCGCGCCGCCCGTCATTGCGGCCGCCGCGATAAAACTTCTCGAAAATACGCTCCAGATCCGCCTGCCGGATGCCAGGGCCTTCATCGGTCACACTGATCAGCACGTTGCCATCCTCGCGGCGGGCATGGACGATGGCCCCACCTTCGCCCGCATATTTATGGGCGTTGTCCAGTAGATTGAACAGCACCTGTTCGAGCAGGCTCGCATCCCCCCGGATGAACGGTAGGCCGGGCTCTATGCTCATGTTCGTCGGATGCTGCGGGAAGGCCTTCCGGCTGCGATCGACGGCGGCGCGAACTGCATCGCCGACATCGACCCAGTCACGCCGGACCTTCAACGCGCCCGATTCAATCCGCGACATGTCGAGCAGATTTGCGACAAAGCGCGACAGACGCGCGCTTTCCTCCTCGATTGACTGGAGCAGTTCTTGCCGCTGCCCTGCCGACATCTGCTCGCCGAGCTCGCGCAGGCTCGTGACCGCGCCCGTAATCGTCGCGAGCGGCGTGCGCAGGTCGTGGGACAGGGAGGCTAGGAGCGCATCGCGGATCGTCTCATTTTCCTGCAACGCAGCGACCTTGATCGCCTCATCGACAAGCAGAGCCCGGTCGAGCGCAATCGCCGTCTGGTCGAGGATCGCCGTCAGCATGCGCTCCTCTTCGCTCGTCAGTTCATGCGTGAGATCGGCGGGGCCGAAGCCGCACACACCCAGGATCGCACGCGGGCTACTCAGGGGGCGGTATTGCACCGCCAGCGTGGGGAGCGTCTGCGTGCGCCAGCCTGCGGGCTCGCCCTTCGTCAACGCCCATTGCGCCGCGCTGCGATTGCCTGCGTCGAGCTGTTCTTCCGGCGGCCAGGCTGCTTTCAGCTCCAGTTCGCCATCGGCAGGGACGAGGAGAAGCGCGCGGGCTGCAAAGGTCTTGTTGATATGCGCCGCAGCCGCCCAGAGCACCTCGTCCGCCTTCGAGACCGCTGACATCTTGCGCGAAAATTCGTAGAGCGATTGCGTGGCCGATGCGCGCTTCGCAACACTCTCGGCCTGATGGCGAACCCGCCCAGCGAGCGAGCCGGTGAGGACCGCAACGGCGAGGAACATCAGCAGCGCGAAGACCTCGTGCGGCGCGGCGATGGTGAAGGTGTAGAGCGGTTCGATGAAGAAGAAATTATAGCCCAAGAACGAACAGAGCGCTGCGAGCACCGCCGCGCGTGTGCCGAGCTGCAAGGCACAGAACAGCACGGCCACGAGGAAGATCATCGACATATTCGGCAGCGTCAGCCAGAGGCCGAGCATGTGCCCGAATGCGATGGCGAGGCTGACCGACAGAGCGGCGGCAAGCAGATCGGCGGCGAGACGCGCGCGCGCGATCCAGGCGTGGAACGGCCACAACCACCCCGTCGCTTCGACCTCGGTCGGCACCACGTGGATCGCAATCTCGCCCGCGTGGCGGATCAGCTGATCGGCAAGCGACCGCCTCGCGAGCCGCATGAGGCCGCTGGTGCGCGAGTGCCCGACGACGATCTGCGTCACGTTCTCGCGTGCCGCCAGACGGAAAATTTCCGTCGGGAAGTCGTGCGCGGTGACCTGTGTCGTTTCCCCCCCGAGACGTTCCGCGAGCCGCAGGGTCTCCATGATGCGCGTCTGTCGCGCAGCCTCGTGATCGTCCGCGCCGGGCCGGGCCATGTGAACGGCGAGCCAGGTCGCGTTAAGACCGGTTGCGAGGCGACTCGCGTAGCGCACGAGACGGTCTGCGCGCTCATCCCCCCCGATGCAGACGAGGAGACGTTCCGCCGTGCCCCAGGGGCCTTCGATGGCCTTGACGCGGACGAAATCCGCCACCTGGTCGTCGACGCGGTCAGCGGTCCGGCGCAGGGCCAGCTCTCGCAGCGCGGTCAGATTTGCCGGCGTGAAGAAGTTCTGTGTCGCACGCCGGGCCGTCTCGGGAATATAGATCTTGCCTTCATTGAGGCGAGCGACCAGCTCGTCCGGGGTGATGTCGACGAGCACCACGTCGTCGGCGAGTTGCAACACCTTGTCCGGCACGGTCTCGCGGACGTTGACGCCGGTGATCCGCGCCACGACATCGGCCAGGCCCTCCAGATGCTGGATGTTCAGCGCCGTCCAGACATCGATGCCTGCATCGAGCAGCTCTTCGGCGTCCTGCCAGCGCTTCGGGTGGCGGCATTCGGCGGGGTTGCTGTGGGCGAGTTCGTCGAGGACCAGGAGTTTGGGATGGCGCGTGAGCGCCGCGTCCAGATCGAACTCCTGCATTTGGCGTCCGCGATATTCGAGCAGACGGCGCGGCAGAACTTCCAGGCCCTGCATGAGGGCGGCCGTCTCGCTGCGTCCATGAGTCTCGACGAGGCCGATCACCACATCGACGCCTTCGTCCGAAAGCCGCCGCGCGCCCTGCAGCATGGCGAAGGTCTTGCCGACGCCCGGCGCCGCGCCCAGAAATACCTTGAGGCGTCCGCGTCCCTCCCGTGCCGTCAGCGCCAGCAGCGCGTCGGGATCGGGACGGCGTTCGATGTCGCGGACGCGTCTGGCCATCGGATCAATCGTCTCCTCAGGGCGACCTTACCTGATCCAAGGCCATGTTGAGGAGCAGGACATTGACGCGGGGTTCGCCGAGGATTCCGAACAAGGGCCCCTCGACATGCGCCTCGATCAGACCACGCACGCGGTCCTGCGGCAGGTTCCTCTCACCCGCCACGCGAGGCACCTGCATCAGCGCCGCTGCAGGCGAGACATGCGGATCGAGGCCGGAAGCGGAGGTTGTCACCGCATCGGCGGGGATGAGGGAAACGCCCTCCCGCCGCAGCGCATCGACATCGCCCTTCACACGCTCGATCAGCTTCCGAGAGAGGGGCCCGAGGTTGGAGCCGGACGAATTGGCTGCGTTATAGGGCGCATCGACGGTCTTGGAGGCGTCCGCAGGATCGGGCGCGCTGGTCGCCGATGGGCGCGGATGGAAATAGCGCGGCGCCGAAAAATTCTGGCCGATGAGTGCCGAGCCGACCACGATGCCATCTCGCGTGAGCAGGGATCCACGCGCCGCGTCCGGCGCGACGATGGCCGCGAGGCCGGTGATCGCCAGCGGATAGGCGACGCCGGTCAGCAGCGTGAACAGGGCCATGAGGACGATGGCGGGACGAAGGTGCTGGATCATGTGAGCTTCCTCAGGCCAGATGGAGAGCGGCGATGACGAGATCAATCGCCTTGATGCCGATGAAGGGCAGGACGAGGCCGCCCAGCCCGTAGACGAGCAGGTTGCGGCGTAGCAGCGCGTTGGCGCCGATGGGCCGGTAGGCGACACCCCTGAGCGCCAGGGGGATGAGTGCGATGATGATGAGCGCATTGAAGATCACGGCCGACAGGATCGCCGATTGCGGCGAGGCGAGCCGCATGACGTTCAGCGCGCCGAGTTGCGGATAGGTGGCGACGAACAAGGCCGGAAGGATCGCGAAATATTTGGCCACGTCGTTGGCGATGGAGAATGTGGTGAGCGACCCGCGCGTCATCAGGAGCTGCTTGCCGATCTCGACGATCTCGATGAGCTTGGTCGGATTGGAATCGAGATCGACCATGTTTCCTGCCTCGCGTGCCGCCTGCGTGCCGCTCTGCATGGCGACGCCCACATCCGCCTGCGCGAGCGCGGGCGCGTCGTTGGTGCCATCGCCGCACATGGCGATCAGGCGGCCGCCCTTCTGGTCCCTGCGGATATAGGCGAGCTTGTCTTCAGGGGTGGCCTCCGCGATGAAATCGTCGACGCCCGCTTCCGAGGCAATGGCCGCCGCCGTGACGGGGTTGTCGCCCGTCACCATGACGGTCTTGATGCCCATGGCCCGCAGCGCCGCGAATCGCTCCTTGATGTTGGGCTTGATGACGTCCTTGAGGTGGATGACGCCGAGCAGCCTGCCGTTCTCGGCGACAGCGAGCGGGGTGCCGCCGCTGCGGGCCACGCGGTCGACGGCCTGCCGGAACTCCGCAGGCGCGCGCTCGATCGGCGTATTCGTGAACCGCAGGATGGCATCGACCGCGCCCTTGCGGATCGAGCGCAGGTCGATGTCGATGCCCGAGATGCGTGTCTGCGCGGCGAAGGGGATGATGGTCGTTTTTTTGGCGCTGAAGTCCGGTTCGGAGAGGCCGTATTCCGTTATCGCGAGGGCGACGATGGAGCGGCCCTCCGGCGTTTCGTCAGAAAGACTCGCCAGCAAAGCCGCTTCTGCCAGCACCTTCTCGTCGACGGCAGGCACCGGCAGGAACTCGGTCGCCATGCGGTTGCCGAAAGTGATCGTGCCGGTCTTGTCGAGAAGCAGCGTGTCAACGTCGCCTGCCGCTTCCACCGATCGGCCTGACGTCGCGATGACATTGAACCGGATCAGGCGATCCATGCCCGCGATGCCGATGGACGAGAGCAGGCCGCCGATGGTCGTGGGAATGAGCGTCACGAGCAGCGCCACCAGCACCACGACCGAGACAACCGTTCCCGAATAGCCCGCAAGACCCCAGAGCGTCACGACGGCGATCAGGAAGATCAGCGTCATGCCTGAGAGCAGGATCGAAAGCGCGAGTTCGTTCGGCGTCTTCTGACGTTTCGCGCCCTCGACGAGGGCGATCATGCGGTCGATGAAAGTCGAGCCCGGCGCAGCGGTGATCCGCACCTTCAACCAGTCGGAGAGAACGCTGGTGCCGCCGGTGACCGCGGACCGGTCGCCGCCCGCTTCGCGGATGACGGGTGCGGATTCACCGGTGATGGCGGATTCGTTGACCGAAGCGACGCCTTCGACGATCTCGCCGTCGGATGGGATGAGATCGCCCGCCTCGACAAGCACGACATCACCGACAATCAGGTCGAGCGCGTTCACGCCCCCGTAGAGTACGCCCAGGTTTTTGGGGTCCAGCAGGCGCTTGGCGTGCGTGTCGCTGCGCGTGCGCCGCAGGCTGGCGGCCTGCGCCTTGCCGCGCCCCTCCGCGACCGCTTCCGCGAAAGTGGCGAAGAGGACGGTGAACCAGAGCCAGGCGGCGATCTGCCCGGAGAAACCGGCGCCGCCTTGCCCCTGCGCGAGATCCCGCACCCAGAGCGCGGTGACCAGCGCCGCGACCACTTCGGTCGTGAAGATGACCGGGGTTCGCGCGAGGCTGCGGGGATCGAGCTTGCGCACCGCATCGAGCGCGGCCGGCCCCAGAATGCCGGCATCGAACAGAGCCGGCGCAATTGATTTCTTGGACATCGGGGATCTCCGTCAGAAGGTCTGGCCGGCGAGCATCAGCACGTGCTCGACGATCGGCCCGAGAGCGAGAGCGGGGAAGAACTGCAACCCGCCGAGGATGAGGATGACGCCGACGAGAAGACCGACGAAGAGCGGCGTATCTGTGGGGAACGTGCCCGCCGAGGCGGGCACGCGCTTCTTCGCCGCGATAGATCCCGCGATGGCCAGAACCGGCACGACATAGGCGAAGCGGCCGAGCAACATAGAAATACCAAGCGTCGTGTTGAACCACGGCGTGTTGGCGTTGAGCCCCGCGAAGGCCGAGCCGTTGTTCCCTGCGGCCGACGAATAGGCGTAGAGAATTTCCGTCAGCCCGTGCGGGCCCGCATTGGCGAGACTCGCCAGGGCAGCGGGCAGCATGACGGCGACCGACGCGAACCCGAGGATCACCAGGGGCAGGATGAGGACCGCCAGCATGGCGAGCTTCATTTCCCGCGCCTCGATCTTCTTGCCAAGAAATTCCGGTGTGCGTCCCACCATGAGGCCAGCGACGAAAACGGCGAGGATCGCGAAGACGATCATCCCGTAGAGGCCCGACCCGACGCCACCCGGCAGAACTTCGCCGAGCTGGATGAGGAACAGCGGCACGAAGCCTCCGAGCGGAGTCAGCGAGGCGTGCATCGCATTTACGGCGCCACAGGACAGACCCGTCGTCACCGCCACGAAAAGGGCAGTCATCGCCTGCCCGAACCGCACTTCCTTGCCTTCCATATTGCCCATCGCCGGATCCAGCCCGAGCGCGGTCAGCAGCGGATTGCCCGAGGTTTCAGCCGCATAGACGATGGCGACACCGGCAATCAGCAGCAGCGCCATCGCGGCGAGGAGCGCATAGCCCTGACGTCGCGCGCCGACCAGACGGCCGAAGGCGATGGGCAGCGCTGCCGAGACGACGAGCATGCTGAAGATCGACAGCAGGTTCGAGAGAGCATTCGGGTTTTCGAAGGGATGCGCGGAATTGGCGTTCAGAAATCCGCCGCCATTCGTACCGAGCTGCTTGATCGCCTCCTGGCTCGCGACGGGGCCGAGCGCGATTATCTGTTTCACGCCTTCCAGTGTCGTGGCGTCGGCCGACCCCGCCAGCGTCTGGGGCACGCCGAGCGCGACGAAGGCCAGCGCTACAAGGATAGACAGCGGTAGAAGCACGTAAAGCGTGGCGCGGGTGAGATCGACCCAGAAATTGCCCAACGTCGCGGCACCCGTGCGCGCAAAGGCGCGGGTGACGGCGACGGCCAGCGCGATGCCGGTGGCTGCGGACAGAAAGTTGTGCACCGCGAGCCCAGCCATTTGCGAGAAATGACTCATGGTCGTCTCGCCGCCATAGGCCTGCCAATTCGTGTTGGTCACGAAACTGACCGCGGTATTGAAGGCAAGATCCGGGGGCACACCGTCGAACCCCTGCGGGTTCCAGGGCAGATAGGCCTGAAGCCGCAGGATCGCGTAAAGCGAGGCGAAACCGGCGACGCTGAACGTCAGCATAGCAAGCCCATAGGAGAGCCAGTTTTGCTCCCGCGTCGGGTCGATCCCCGCTGCGCGATAGAAGCCTCGCTCCAGAGGGGCTAACACGGGCGAAACAAAGGTGTGGCCGCCTGAAAAAACCTTGGCCATATAGGCGCCAAGCGGCACCGCCGCCGCAAGGACGAGTGCGAAGGTCAGGGCGATCTGGGCCCAGCCGATTGTGGACATGGAGTTGCTCCCGCCCGGCGCTCAGAAGCGCTCGGGGCTGATCAGGGTGATGACGAGATAGATGCCGAGCGCCAGCGCGACGGCGAGGCCAATCAAGGCTTCGGTCATGTGAGCCTCCTCAGACGCGCTCGAGGGCGAAGGCGTAGAGAGACATCAGCAGGATCAGGGCTATGCCGAGCCCCGCGTAGATCAGATCGGCCATGGCCAGCTCCTGTTTCGGACGGTGGGATCCTCACCCCGATCGGCGTTGTCATGCCATTCGCAAGACGGGATACGCTCATAAGGAAGTCGTAAGGATCGCTATGAACTCGGTCAGAGTGGTTACGGCCACATCGGAACCGGTCGCTTGACGCGTTCAGGGAATCATTAGCCGTTGCACGTGGTGGCTGCGATCTCAGACGCCGTCAAAGAGCGTTCGTCGAGCAACGGGGCTTCGACTTCCGTCGTAATCAGCCATGCTGGATTCGGGCCGTCCGGCTGATGTGTCACAAGGAACACACGCGGCGACGCTCGTGTCCGGCGCTCCAGCCAACACTGTCCCAAGCCTGTCCAAATGTGAACGGCGGTTACTCAGAACGGCGTAAGGCGTTGATTATATTGGTGCTCCCTACCGGACTCGAACCGGTGTTTTCGCCGTGAGAGGGCGACGTCCTGGGCCACTAGACGAAGGGAGCGGCACGCGCTTTTGGCGCGGAGCCGGTTCTATACCGAGCGGAGCTGCGATCCGCAAGGCCTTCGGCGCCGTCTCGCCGTCTTTCTCTTGCCCCAAGATCCCAAACCGCGACAAAGGGGCGTCGAAGGACACCGCGGCGACGCCTTGTCCGGCGCGCGTTCGGGGCCATCTCAGGAGGGTGGGAACTCGTCCCGACCGGAGCCGCCGATATGCTGCATGAACGCTCACGGCCCCCCGCGCACGCCGCTCCGCCGAGGCCGCCCGCACCTAAGCCACGCGAAAGGCCGCTGGGCACGCTCGGACTCCTGCGGGCGCTGCGCACCAATCCGCTACTCACCTGGACGCGTGCGCATTACGAAGAGCCCTTCCTCTCTGGCAGCACGATTCTCGGCGACCTCTGCGTCGTCAACGACAGCGCCGCCATCCGCCACGTCCTCGTCGACAATGCGAGCAACTACCGCAAGGACGCCCTTCAATTGCGGCTGCTGGGTCCGGGCCTGGCACATGGGCTTTTGACCGCAGACGGGGAGGAGTGGCGCATTCAGCGGCGCGCGCTTGCGCCCCTGTTCACGCCACGCACGGTCGCGCGCTTCCGTCCCGCCATGGCGGACTCGGCCGCATGGCTCGTCACCCGATTGCGACGACAGCGCGAAGGCCGCCAGATCGACATCGCGGCGGAATTTTCGCGCGTCACTCTCGACGTGCTCGAACGCACAATTTTTCCCGAAGGGCTGGGCCGCGACCCCACGCAATTCATCGAGGCGGTCACGCGCTATTTCGACACGGCGGGCCGGATCGAACCCTTCGATATCCTCGGCTTCCCCGATTGGGTGCCCCGCCCGGGGCGCGGGCGGGCAGCCCCTGCGCTGGCCTTCTTCGCGCAGGCTGTAGAGGGCATCATCGAAAACAGACGCAAGTCGCTTGAGGCGGGCGGCAAGTCGCTTCAAGCAGAGCATTCCGACCTCTTGACCCTGCTGATGGGGGCCGCCGATCCCCAGACCGGCCGAGGCCTCGGCGAAAGCGAAATCCGCGCGAATATTCTCACCTTCATCGGCGCGGGGCACGAGACCACGGCCAATGCGCTGACCTGGTCGATCTACCTGCTGGCTACCCACCCCGCGTGGCGGCGCCGCGCGGAAGAGGAGGTCGATACACTGGCCGAAGGCGAGACCGCGCATCTCGACCCCGACCGGCTGCCGGTCACGCGCGCGGTCATCGACGAGGCCCTGCGGCTTTACCCACCCGCCGCATCGCTCAGCCGTGAGGCGATCGGCTCCGACAGGCTCGCCGGGCATCGTATCCGCGCCGGTGCGCGCGTCGTCATCTCGCCATGGCTCCTGCACCGGCATCGCAGGCTCTGGACGGATCCTGATCTCTTCGATCCCACGCGCTTCCTGCCGGGGAACCGGGACAGGATCGACCGCTATGCCTATCTGCCCTTCGGTGCAGGCCCGCGCGTCTGCATTGGCGCCAGCTTCGCACTTCAGGAAGCGACCATCATTCTGGCGGAGGTTCTACGGCATGTCAGACTCGACGCCGTCCCCGGACACGTGCCCGAGCCGGTCCAGCGGGTGACCCTGCGGCCCAGGGGCGGAATGCCGGTGATCCTGCGCCACCGCTAAACGTGCATGCCTTTCAGGGTGCGCTGCCGCCCGCCGGCGAGACGAGAGCCCGCTTTTCGGGCTTGTCCGCCAGGAGATTGTCCTGGGCTGAACTGGGCACCGGACGAGGCCCTCTGGGCGCTTCGTCGCCCTCGAGCGCAGCGGCGATGCGCAACACCTCCGCCCCGAGCTCGGAAATGGAGTTGCGCAGCTTCGCCTCCGCATCCGCGTCCTTGTCCACCGCCTTGATGCGGCGCTGCACACGATCGCGCCCGGATTCGGCCCGCACGGTTTCCAGCGCGCCCTGCAATGCGCCCTTCTCGGCGCGCAGGGCCTCGATGTCGCCGATCAGCTTGCGTTCGTTCTTGCGGGCAGCCTCGAGCTGGCGCTCGAAAATACTGCGGGCTTCAGGCTCGCGTGCGGCGCGATCCTCCTCCCCGCGGCGGCTTTCCTGCAACTGACGCTCCAGCGCGGCCTTGCTGCGCGCCATCTCCGCGAGCGCGTCGTCGAGCGCGGAAATCTTGCGATCGCGCTCTTCGAGGTTGCGATGGAGTGTTGCAATCTTGGTTGCGTAGCCGGCTGCATCCACACGTGTGCGATCGCGTTCTTCTGTGAGCCGTTCCAGCACGGCGTGCTTGGCCAGCAGCGCCCGCTCGTGCGACGCCAGTTCACCCTGCAGATCGCCCACGCGCAGATCGAGTCCCGCTATCCGCGTTTCAAGCCCGGCGACGACAAGCCTGCGTTCCTCGGCAAGATGCTGAAGCGCCTCGGCATGGCCCGAAACCACTAAGTTGCGTTCGCGAACATCGCTAACGTCATACACTTCTTTCAAGGCTGCGCCGAGTTGCGCACGCGCGTCGATGCCTTCGGCCTGTGCCTGGGCGAGCGAGGCCTCGAGCCGCGCCATGTCGGCGCGAAGGTCCGCCAGTTCTCCCGCCTGCTTTGCAACCAGCAGGCTCTTGCGGCCGATTTCACTCATGTCGTTTACGCGGGCATCGCCGAGCTTTTCAATGCGCTGTTCCAGCCGGCGCTGGACGACCGCGAATTCGGCCCGAAGCAGATCCCGCTCGGCCACGATCTCGCTCATGGAAAGAGGCAGCTGCATCTCGATACGGCGCGCCGAAAGGCGCACTGCACGCCGCCAGAACGCGGGCAGGAACATGAGCCCCAGCAATCCTGCGACGAGGACCCCGAGAGCGAAGATCATCACTTGTTCGATCACGGAACGGCGCTCGCCTGGGTATCGCTAATAGGCATGAACATGCCACGTCGCCTGCCGAAATCAAAGCATGGAGGCGCGCTTGCTGATCGTCTCGGAGTTGCTTCACCCAGACACACTGGTGTCAAAACGGATTCCACGTCGAGCTCGAGGTAAATTTGAGATAGCCGAGGTTGATCCCGAGCCGCGCGCCCACGCCGGAGCGGATCGGCACAAGAACGATGTCGTTGGCCGTCAGCGCGGTGAAGCCAAAGCCGCCGACAAGATAAGCCGAGCCGTCCACGCCGCCGAACCGCTGGTAGATCGCGTTGGTGGCTGGCAGATTATAGACGAGGATCATGGTGCGGTCGCCGTCGGCGCCGGCGTCGAAACCCAGCGAAGGGCCCTGCCAGTAGATCTTCTGGTCGCCCGCGTTGCGGGTGTACATAACCCCTTCGCCATAACGCGCCCCCGCGACGAAAGCGCCGGAGGCTTCCTGCCCCAGAATGTAGGCGTTCGGCTGGCCCCACCTTTTGGTCGCCTCTTCGACAACCGTGGCGAGACCGCGCGAGACCGATCCAAAGAACCGATGCCCGTTGTCGACCAGTTCGTTGGTCGAAAACTTCTGCGGGCGCCCAGCCTGGGCGAGCGCAGGGAGACCCACGGCGCTGCCGGCGGCGAAGACTGCACCTTTCAGGAGAAGATCTCTCCTGGAATTCTGGCTCATGGTTCAGATCCTTGTTCGGTCGCCGTGAACGGAACGCTGCCTTCCCGGCGACGAGATCAGACTGACAGGGGAACTTGGCCGCGAAATGGCAGAGCCAACGCGAATCGGACCCTATTCGCGGTCACAAGCCCTTTCGCGTCAGCCTGAACCGCTCAGGGTTAACGAACCGTTGCGGTCTCTTCAGTCGACCAGCTTGAGCGCAGCGGCCCGGTCGCCGAAGGCGATGAAATCGGGGCAGGCAAACTCAAGGTCGCGACGGCCATAGACGAGCGACGAGCCGTCGAGCTTGGTGACTATGCCGCCCGCCGCGCGCAGGACGGCGTCGCCCGCCGCGATGTCCCATTCCATGGTCCGGCCGATCCGTGGGTAGATATCGGCATCGCCTTCCGCGATCAGGCAGAACTTCAGCGCCGATCCGGCTTCACGCATGTCCTTTATACCGAGTTGCTGCATAAGGGCCTCGGTCGCGTCGTTGCGGTGGGAACGGCTGACCACGGCAACGGGATCGCGCGAACCCAGCGCCCGGACGTGAATCGGCTGCATGTCTGATACGGCCGGCACCTGCCCCCCGGGTGGGACGTCGCAAACGTAGGCTGCGCCGTCTTGCGCGACCCAGAGCCGGCCACGGGCTGGCGCATAGACCACGGCGCAAGTGGGCTCACCGTCATGGACGAGCGCTATATTGATCGTGAACTCACCATTCCGCTTGGCGAATTCGCGCGTGCCGTCGAGCGGATCGACAAGGATGAGATCCGGACCTAGGTCGGGCACCAGCCCACGCGCGACGGATTCTTCGGCGACCACGGGCAGGCCCGGAAAGGCCGACTCGAGCCGCGCCACGATCAAGGCCTCGGACTTTTCGTCGGCATCGCAGACGGGGCTCCGGTCGGCTTTGGCACGCACCGTGAATTCCTGGCTGTAGACAGCCATGACGATGGCACCGGCCTCGACCGCGACACGGGTGAAAACCTCCGCGAGCGCGGCATGATCGGGGGCAAGTAAGATCGGTCTCATACTCTCTTCACTGCTCCCGAATCGAGTCCGGCTCAAGACCCTAAACGTGCTGCGTTGCAGCGGCCGGACAGGCGGCTGGCCCGGCGCGGCTTTTCAAGCGGTCCTGCGAAGGCTATCAAACCCCAGTCGATATTGGCCGCGCGGTGACTGATTCGCGTGCCGTTCAGGCACGAAAGCCAAGCCTGCGCCTGAGATCGGCCCGCTCGTATCGCGTTCGCCTCACCTGCGCTCGAATGCGCGTTCACACGGATATATGCCATGTCGATTCTTGCGCTCGATCCTCTCGACCTCGCCGCCCTGCTCTGTTCGCGGGTGTGTCACGACGTCATTTCGCCCGTGGGAGCGATCGTCAACGGGCTCGAGGTGCTCGAGGACGAGAAGGATGCGGATATGCGCGCCTTCGCCATCGACCTGATCAAGAAAAGCGCCCGCACGGCTTCGGCCCGGCTGCAATTCTGCCGCCTCGCCTTCGGCGCGGCGGGTTCCGCCGGGGCGTCGATCGACACGGGTGACGCGGAGAGCGTCGCGCGCGGCCTGTTCTCGGACGACCGCACGAAGATCGTCTGGAATGCAGCGCGCCTGCTGATGCCCAAGAACAAGGTCAAGCTGATCCTCAACCTCTGCCTGATCGCAGCGGCGGCGATCCCGCGCGGCGGCGTGATCGAAGTGACGATCACGGGCGAAGGCGACACGACCGCCATCCGTCTCGACGCCAAGGGCCCGAATGCCCGCCTCGCCCACGGCATCCCCGCCCTCGTCGCCGGCACGCCCGAGAACGATTCTGTCGATGCGCATGGCATCCAGGCCTTCTACACGGGCCTCGTAGCCCGCGCGGCGGGCATGCATGTCGCGATTGAGGCGAGCCCCGAAGGCGTCGTGATCGCCGCGACCGCCGCGGTTCCGGACGCCGTCGTCGAGAGCCCAGAAGCGTCCGCCTGAGTTCCGGCAAAGCTCCATTAACTGTTTCCATGGACACTCGGCCGCGAACATGCGCCTCCGCGCGTGCCGTGAGCCTTGTCGATGGACGACCTCCTGAATGACTTTTTGAGCGAGACCGCCGAGCAACTCGAGGCGGTCGACGCTCATCTCGTTCATTTCGAAAAAAATCCGGAAGACCCGCGCGCCGTCGCGGACGTTTTCCGCCTCGCGCATTCCATCAAGGGCACCTGCGGCTTCCTTGGCCTCGACCGGTTGGGCCGGTTGGCCCATGCCGCCGAGGCGCTGATCACGCGCATGCGCGACGGGGCCGCGCCTACGCCCGAGCGCGTCAACCTTATCCTCGCAGCCATCGACACGTTTCGCGAAATCCTCTCCCAGTTGGCCCGGACCGGCGTCGAACCTCCCGGGGACGACGGGGAATTGATCGGCAAGCTTGAAGCCGGGCTGGAGACCCAGCCCCACCAGACGGAGTGGGCCGCCGAACCTGCACCCCAGGAGGAGCCCGCGACCGAGACGCTTTCGGCTGCGGCCCCACTGAATGCGGGGTCGCCCGCACGCGATCCTTCCACCATCAGGGTTGCCGTTCCTGCCCTCGAACAGATCATGGCGCTCGTTTCCGAGCTGGTGCTCACGCGCAACCAGCTCATGGAGCTGACGCGAGATACAGTCGAGAGCGAACTCAAGGCGCCCATCCTGCGGCTGAACGCCCTCACGAGCGACCTGCAGGACGGTGTCATGCGGGCGCGGATGCAGCCGATCGGACGCCTGTTCGGCACGATGCCGCGCCTCCTGCGCGGCCTGTCGCGGCAACTCGGCAAGAAAATCAATCTGGAGACCGAAGGCGCCAGCACGGAACTCGATCGTCAGCTGATCGAGCTGGTTCGCGAGCCCCTGATGCACATGATCCGCAATTGCGCGGACCACGGCCTAGAATCAGAGGCCGAACGCATCGCGTGCGGCAAGACACCCACCGGAACGATCCGCCTTTCTGCATCCCACGAGGCCGGCCACATCAAGATCATCGTGTTCGACGACGGGCGCGGACTCAATGTCGGTCGAATCGCGGATCGCGTCCGCCGGCGTGGCCTTGCCACGGAGCAGGAACTCGCACGCATGGGCAGCGAGGATATCTGCCGCTTCATTTTCGCGCCCGGCTTTTCGACCTCCACCGAGATCACCACCATATCCGGCCGCGGTATCGGCCTTGATGTCGTACGCGACAGCATCGAGGCGATCGGCGGAACGGTCTCCATCGCGACCGTCGCCGGGCGCGGCACCACCTTCACACTCAAAATCCCGCTCACCCTGGCGATCGCTCCTGCCCTCATCGTCGAATGCTCCCGGCAACGGCTCGCAATCCCCCAACACGCAGTCATCGAGGTGGTGGGAACATCAGACCAGAGCGGATCGTCGCTGGTCAGCATCCAGGGCGCCCTTCTGCTTCGGCGTGGCCACCAGATGCTGCCGGTCCTCGATCTCGCACATGAATTGCAGCTTCCCCTGCCCGGCGAACGAATTGATCCCATCGTCGTCGTGATGCGTGTCGGATCCCAGTCCTTCGGCGTTCTCGTGGACACTGTTTTCGAGGTCATCGAAGTCGTCGTGAAGCCTCTTGCCAGCGCGCTTTCCCACCTGACGGCCTTTTCGGGCAACACGATGCTCGGCGACGGGTCGGTCGTGCTGATCGTGGATCCCGCCGGCCTCTCCGTGCGCCTCGGCATGGATCGCAAGAACAATTTTAGCGTTGCGGCCGAACAGGACACATTCGTGGCTGTCGCTGAACGGACCCAGCTCGTCCTTTTCAAGACGCGGCCCTGCGGCCCGGTCAAGGGCCTGCCCTTGTCGCTCATCACGAGAATCGAAACGATCGAGGCGGGCAGGGTCGAGGAAAGCGGCTCCATCAAGGTGATCCGCGACGGCACGGTTCTGATGCCCATCGTGTTCTCCGAGGATGCGGCGACGGGCGCTTCAGAGCACCACATTCTGGTCGTGAGTGTGGGCGGCGAGCCGATGGGCATCGCAGCCCATGAAATCGTCGACATCGTCGAGGAGCATCTGGACATCCAGATCGCCGCGGAATCGCCCGGCGTCATCGGCAACGCCATGATCAACGGTCAGATGATCGAGCTGCTGGATATCACATTCTTCATGCAGCTGGCGCGCCCTGGCGCATTCCTGCGCGGCCATGCCCGCCGGTTCCAGGTTCTGCTCGTAGACGACAAGCGTTTTTTCCGCGACATGCTTGCGCCGATCCTGACGGCGGAGGGATACCGAGTCACGACCGCCGAGAGCGCGGCCGAGGCTCTCGTCATGTTCCGCAAAGGTGCGGAATTCGACGTCGTCCTGACCGACATCGATATGCCCGACATGGACGGCTACACCTTCACGAAGAGCCTTCTTGCCGACCCGCGCAGGAAACACCTCCCCGTGCTGGCGCTGGACGCCCACGCTGCCCCAGCCGTCCAGCACGCCGCGGAGGCAGCGGGAATGAAGGGAGTCGTCGGAAAATTCGACCGCCGCTCCCTCGTCGCGAAACTGGCGGAGCTGGTGAGCACCACGGCCTTCAATTCGCACGCGATCGAGCAACGCATCATTGAAGAGGCTGCCGCATGAGCGCGCGTCCCTACACCGGCTCGCTCCAACCCGCGCCTGTCTCCACATCAGCGGCTCGCGACATGGGGGCCTTTACGTTCACCTCCGGCGGCGAGTGGTTCGGCCTGCCGATATCCAGCGTCTTTTCGGTTTTCACCGTCGACGCCTTCACGCCCGTGCCCATGGCCCCGCCTGAAATCGTGGGGCTCATCAACTTGCGTGGCACGATCGTCACGACGGTCAGCATGCGCCAGCGGCTCGGCCTTGCTCGAGAAGCCAAGATCTGCGGTGCGCTCGCGGTCGGCCTGCAGCATGAAGGCGAAAATTACGCGCTGGTCGTCGACGATGTTGAAGACGTCATCGACCTGATGCCCTCGCAGCGCCTTCCGATGCCGGCGAATGTCGATTCGTCTCGCAACGCACTGACCCGTCAAATCTATTACCTCGAAGACCGGATTCTGTCCGTGCTCGATCTATCAGCCCTTATGTCTTTTTCCAGCAGCACCCGGCCGATGGCCGGGCTGGCCAGCCCGTAACCACTAGAGGTCATTTCCATGAAACAGGTTCTGGTCGTCGACGATTCCAGTGTCATCCGCAAGGTGGCGCGCCGCATACTCGAAAGCCTGCACTTCGAGATCACCGAGGCGGAAAACGGCCAGATCGGTCTGGAGGCCTGCGCGCTGGCCATGCCGGACGCCATCCTTCTCGACTGGAACATGCCCGTTATGGACGGGTACGAGTTCCTCCGCGAATTGCGCCGCATGCCCGGCGGCATGACGCCGAAGGTCGTCTTCTGTACAACCGAGAACGACATCGCGCATATCGCACGGGCGATTCATGCGGGCGCTGACGAATACATCATGAAGCCCTTCGACCGGCAGATCGTGGTCTCCAAATTCGAAGAGATCGGCCTGGTCTGATCAATCGCTGTCCTTGCGACCCAGAAAGGCGCTGAAGGCCGCGAGCGCCGTGTCCGAGACATGATGCTCGATGCCCTCGGCATCGGCCTCGGCCGAATCGGAGGGCACGCCGACCGCAACCAGAAGATCGACCACCAGGCGATGACGGCGGCGCACCCTCTCGGCGAGCGCCATTCCGGCCTCGGTGAGGAACACGCCGCGATAGGGGCGCGATGTCGCGAGGCCCTCGCGCCTCAGCCGCGCAATCGTCTTGATGGCAGTGGCATGCGAGACGCCGAACCGGCGGGCGACATCTGTCGGCCGCGCCTCCCCGGCAGTGCCCAGCAGATCAGATATCAACTCGACATAGTCCTCCAGCAGCGCTGTGGACTGGGCCGAACGCGCCTTGCCGAACCGGCGCGCCTGCGCGGCCTCGGACGGCATCTCACTGGACGGCGCAGCAGAATCGTTCGAGGCCGAGGGCGATTTCCCGGAAGTCGTTTTCGTCACCATGCTCAGGGACCCGATCACGCGGTCCGTGCCCAAGCACCACCACCGGTGGCGGCTTACAACCCGCCTTGACATCTTGCAACCCTGCCCAACATGTAGCAAGGGCTACACTTTGAGGCATGGGGAAGAAGAAACCCACGGGCAATGAGGGGTCGAAGGTGACGATCGAGGATATTGCGACATCGGCGGAGGATCACACCCCGCTCTTCCTGAAGGGCAAAGCGCGCGCCAGCCTCGGCGAGCACAATTCCAGCATCCCCGTGCCCGCCCTCGCGTCCAACCTGAAGAAGTTCCTGGCCTTCGCCGGCCCAGGATATCTTGTGTCCGTCGGCTATATGGATCCAGGCAACTGGGCGACGTCGATCACGGGCGGTTCGCAATTCGGCTACACGCTGCTCAGCGTGATTCTCCTGTCCAATCTCATGGCCATCGTGCTCCAGGCCCTGGCGGCGCGCCTCGGGATATCGACGGGCCTCGATCTCGCGCAGGCCTGCCGGGCCTATTACCCGCGATCCCTGAACTTCCTCCTCTACGGCGCCTGCCAGGTGGCGATCATCGCCTGCGATCTCGCCGAGGTGATCGGCACGGCTATCGCGCTGAAGCTCCTGTTCGGCATCCCCTTGGTCTGGGGCTGCCTGATCACAGCGCTCGACGCGTTCTTCGTACTCATGCTCATGCAGAAGGGATTTCGCTGGCTCGAAGCCTTTATCATCGTCCTGATCCTGACGATTACGGCGTGTTTCATCTTTGAAATCGCGATATCGGGGCCGAGCTTGCGGGAAATGGGCGGCAGCCTGCTCGGCGCGGGCGAACTGGCCCGCAACCCGGCCATGCTCTACATCGCCATCGGCATCATCGGCGCCACCGTCATGCCGCACAATCTTTATCTGCACTCATCGATCGTCCAGACCCGTGCCTATGAGCGCAACGAGTCGGGCCGGCGCGACGCGATCCGCTGGGCAACGATCGACTCCACCCTTGCGCTGATGCTCGCGCTCTTCGTCAACGGCGCCATTCTGGTGCTCGCTGCAAGCGTCTTCTACAAGAGCGGCCGCACGGACGTGGCCGACATCGAACAGGCCTACGAGTTGCTGGCGCCCGCACTCGGTGTCGGCCTGGCCGCGACGCTGTTCGGCGTGGCCCTGCTGGCCTCGGGGCTGAATTCGACCGTCACCGGCACGCTTGCCGGCCAGATCATCATGGAAGGATTTCTCGACCTGCGGATGCGCCCATGGGTTCAGCGCCTGATGACGCGAGGCGCGGCTATTCTGCCAGTCCTCGCCGTGAGCGCCCTCTACGGCGACGACGGCACCACGAGGCTGCTGATCCTGAGCCAGGTGGTCCTGTCCATGCAGCTCCCATTTGCGATCATTCCGCTCGTCCAGTTCGTCTCGAACCGGAAAACCATGGGACCCTTCGCCATCTCACGGGCCCATGGGGCGCTCGCCTGGGCTATCGCCGGCCTGATCGTCGCCCTCAACGTCAAGCTCCTGTACGATACCATCCTTGGCTGACAGGCCTCCCCACGCAAAAAGAGCCTCATGGGGACCATGAGGCTCTTTGATGGATAGGGAGGCTGCCGCGGCTTAGGCCGTGATGCGCTCTTCCACGTCATTGGGCTCGCGCAGCACATAGCCGCGTCCCCAGACCGTCTCGATGTAATTGCGGCCCTGACTCGCGTTGGCGAGCTTCTTGCGCAATTTGCAGATGAAGACGTCGATGATCTTGAGTTCCGGCTCGTCCATGCCGCCGTAGAGATGGTTCAGGAACATCTCCTTGGTGAGCGTGGTGCCCTTCCGCAAAGAAAGCAGTTCGAGCATCTGGTATTCTTTGCCGGTCAGATGAACGCGGGAGCCGGAGACCTCGACCGTTTTCTGGTCGAGATTGACGATGAGATCTCCAGTCGTGATGACCGACTGGGCATGCCCCTTGGACCGGCGCACGATCGCATGGATGCGCGCGACCAGCTCGTCCTTGTGGAAGGGCTTCGTCAGGTAGTCGTCGGCGCCGAAGCCGAGGCCCTTCACCTTGTCCTCGATGCCGGCGAGGCCGGACAGGATGAGGATCGGAGTCTTGACCTTTGCAACGCGCAAAGTGCGCAGCACCTCGTAGCCGGACATGTCAGGCAGGTTCAGATCGAGCAAGATGATGTCGTAATCATAGAGCTTGCCGAGATCGATCCCCTCTTCTCCGAGGTCGGTCGTATAGACATTAAAATTTTCGGACTTGAGCATCAATTCGATGCTCTGCGCGGTAGCGCTGTCGTCTTCGATCAAAAGTACGCGCATGTGAGGTCCCCACCCTTGCCCCCGAAGGTTCGCGGCAACGCGAACTCTCCGGCAGCGCGGCTTCCATGTCGGGCGAATGCCCGTCCAAATTCCGGCTCGTAAACCTTAACGGGAAATGGTTAACAAACAATGATTCGTAGAGGCAAGTGCGGCACGGCATTTATACGGAAGCCCGTTCAAACCCCTGAAAGTCCACACAAAAACCCCTGAACCACTGCTCACAAACCCGTTTAACGACGAGCGTTAAACGACTCTCCCGACACACTACTATCGAACTGCCGGCCCGGAGCGAGCTCCACATGGCCATCCGAGGCTGATTGTTAAGAACGGCGGTTAACATGAGGTTTACGGAACGCCCTCCGCCCACCGCGAATCAGTTCAGTGGCAGGAATACCATAGGTGGCAGGCGTGGAGCGGAGCTTGCGGCTTTTTTGAGATTGAAGCGATCCCGGTAACCAACCAGCAACTTTGCCGGGTCATGGTGAATGTGTCTCGCGGAGCTGAATGGTCCGGGCGCGAACGCCGCCCGAACCGCTGTTTCAACCTGCGTCTCGGAGTACGAGTAATGAAGTCGCGGGATACCCTCATCCGGCTAAAACGGTTCCAAGTCGAAGAAAAGCGCCGGCGCGTCGCCCAGATCGAAGCCATGATTGCGGAATTCTCGCGCATGGCTGCGGACCTGGACCGCGAGATCGCCGTGGAGGAAAGCCGGTCCGGTGTGACCGACCCAGCCCATTTCGCCTATTCGACCTATGCGCGCGCGGCTCGCAGCCGCCGTGACAATCTGCATCAATCGACCGGAGAGCTCCGCGGCCAGGTCGAGGAGGCGAAAGCCCTCCTCGAAGATGCCGTGGCCGAACTCGGCAAGGTGCAATCCATGGATGTTCGCGACAAGGCCTCGGATCTTATCCGGGACCGGGGCGAGACCGGTCTCGGCAACATGCGCGCCGCCCGGGCCTGATCCTCGCCCTTTTATCGCTTTCCCCATCAAACGCCGTCCCTGACCGGGGCGGCGTTTTTGCGTCCTAGCGGCAAAGCTGAAGAGCAATGCTTGCGCGAGCCCTTGCCTCATGGCACGGAAGGAAAGCTGGCGCGCAGGCGCCCCCATTCCCATCTCTGGGTCGTATCCACCGATCCGTCCGGATTGCCCGCTCGAGCCGCGAGACCTCCATCAGATGAAGCGTGTCCTCGATTTCTTCTGGCCTGCCCTCGGCTTCGTGGCGGTCGTCTGGTCGGTCCGGCTGCTCTACCAGAAACTTCTGCTGGAAGCCTCCATCGATGATCGGGTGCGGCATCTCCTCGAGGAGGGCGGCTTGTGGAGCGACATCCGCATCGTCGGCGCCGTCATCGGCCACAAGCTCGCGATTATTCCGGCCCAAGGCTATGTCTTAGCTGGTCTTTCTACCCTCGTGGCTTACGCGGCGCTGGCCTGGTACGACCGGATCGCGCTTATTCACCTGAAGCGCGAGAACGGCATTTCCTGGATCTATATCGCCGCTTGCTCCTTCGTCACCTACGCGCTGTCGCATAATATTGGCGCGACGGTGGTCTCCGGCGGCATGGTCCGCTACAGGGCCTATACGGCCAAGGGGCTGAGTGCGGCCGAAGTCGCCGTTCTCGTGGCGCTCTGCTCCTACACCTTCGCCTTCGGCACCATCCTGCTGCTGGGCTTCGTCCTGATCAGCGAGCCGCAGATCCTCGGGCCGCTGCGTCAGCTTTCGCCCTACTTCGCCGTCGGCGAAACCGTCGCGCGCAGCACCGGCTTCGCCCTTCTCGGCTTTTGCGCCCTCTACACGATCGGAGCCTGGCTGCGCCTGCCCCCGCTCCGCTTCCGCTCCTTCGAGCTGAAATACCCGCGTCTTCCCATCGTACTCCGCCAATACGCGGCGGCACCGCTCGAGCTGATGGGCGCAGCGGGTATCATCTATTTTGCCCTGCCTGCAGACGGAAACCCTGGGTTCTTCATCGTACTCGGGGCTTTCCTGCTGTCCTTTTCCGCAGGCTTGCTGTCGCAGGTGCCAGGCGGCGTCGGCGTGATGGAAGCGGTGTTCCTCGCGATCATGCCTGGAATGCCGGCGACCTCCGTCTTCGCAGCCCTGCTCGTTTGGCGTCTTTTCTACCTGATCGCACCGCTCGCCTTCTCGATCCCGATCATTCTTCTGTTCGAGCGCGCCCAGCTGGCGCGCGCGAACGCCCGCGCGCATGAGATCGCAGCGGAAACGGCGACGCCCAAAACGGAAACGCCGGCCCATTAGGCCGGCGTTGCGTTAGAAGAGCTTGAGGAGCGGCCCGCTTACTGGCGGTACTGCTGGATTCGCGTGGTCCGCAGACCTGCGAGGCCATGCTGATCGATCGACATCTGCCAGCTCAGAAACTCATCGACCGTGAGCGTATAGCGGCTGCAAGCTTCCTCGAGGGAAAGCAACCCACCTCGCACGGCAGCAACGACTTCGGCCTTTCGGCGGATCACCCACCGTTTGGTCGTGGTGGGCGGAAGATCCGCGATGGTCAGCGGACTACCGTCGGGGCCGATGACATATTTCACCCGAGGGCGATGGGTTTCGGTCATTTCACACACTCACTACGCAACCAAACAGACTATGATCCGTAGATTAGGCGGGTGGATTTAAGATTTGCCTAAGCAGACCACTCGCTTTCTTCCCATTGGCGGCCGATCTATTTCCAAATCCTTGCGAAATGCCAAAAAGCGTATTGCTTTAGGACACCTCGCGCACGCGCCCTAGGGACCGGGTACGGCACCCACCCTCTTGTCGCGTGAGCGGGCAATGCCCACGTTGGTGATCGCAAACGCGTCTGCTCATTGCGGCTTCGGTTGCATTTTCGGTCGCGGAATGGTTTCTCTTTCTTTGCCTTGCGGCAGACTGCGGGGGAAAACCGCGCAAGCCTTTCCAGCAGACCCAATCAATGGGCGAGAGATCGTGAATCGATGAGCGCCATAATGCCAGCTCTTCTCCACACCGATCCGGCAGCGGCGACAGCCGGCGCCGAAATACTCGCGCGCACGCTCGCCGAACCCCACCGCACGACGTTGAATTCACTGGATCTTCCCAAGGCTCCCGCCGACACTCGCGTAGTCGTGGCCATGTCGGGTGGCGTCGATTCCTCGGTCGTGGCGGCGCTGCTGAAGGGCCAGGGCTACGATGTCATCGGCGTCACCCTGCAACTCTACGACCATGGGGCGGCCACCCACCGCAAGGGCGCCTGCTGCGCCGGACAGGATATTCACGATGCCCGCGACGTGGCGGAGCGTCTCGGCATCCCACATTACGTGCTGGATTACGAAAGCCGCTTCCGCGACAAGGTGATCGACAGCTTCGCAAAGTCCTATGTCGCGGGCGAGACGCCCATTCCCTGCGTCGCCTGCAACCAGCACATCAAGTTCGCCGATCTGTTCGATACCGCACGCGATCTCGGAGCCGATGTCCTGGCGACCGGCCACTACATCTCGTCGCGCGTTGAAGAAAACGGGGGCCGCGCGCTCTACCGCGCCAACGATGCCGACCGGGACCAGAGCTATTTCCTGTTCGCAACAACCCATGCTCAGCTCGACCTGCTGCGCTTTCCGCTCGGCGACTTGCCGAAGCCGGAAGTGCGCCGTCTCGCGCATGAATTCGGGCTGGCAGTGGCTGACAAGGCCGACAGCCAGGACATCTGCTTCGTGCCCTCGGGCAAATACACCGACATCATCGAGCGCCTGATCCCCGGCGCGGCGGAGCCGGGCGAGATCGTCCACATCGACGGTCGCGTGCTCGGCGCCCATGCCGGGGTCATCCACTTCACGATCGGCCAGCGCAAGGGCCTCGGCCTCGGCGCAGGTCCGGGGCACTCCGGGAAGGGCGAGCCGCTTTATGTCGTGAAGCTCGATGCCGCCAAGAAGCGCGTCGTCGTCGGCCCCCGCGAGGCGCTGGCGACCCGGATGGTTCATCTGCGCGACGTCAACTGGATCGGCCCCGGACGGCTCGAGGACATCCCGCCCGAGGGGCTCGAGGTCGCCGTGCGCCTGCGTTCCACCCGCCCACCCGGCGCCGCGATCCTGCGCCGCCAGGGGGACGTGATGGAGGTCGAGCTGGCGGTCGGGGAAGATGGTATTTCCCCGGGACAGGCCTGTGTTTTTTACGAGGATTGCGAGCCCCGCGCCCGTGTCCTCGGCGGCGGCTTCATCAAGCCCGCGCTTTAAGAGCGAAGATCGACATGAGCGCCGAGTCCCGCGAAAACGCGACCCTGTCCAATGCCGACGTCGAAAGCGCCTATACGCGCTGGGCCCCGATCTACGATCTCGTCTTCACCGCCTGCATGCGGCCCGGCCGCAAGGCGGGCGCGGCCGCCGTCAACCGCATCGGCGGGCGCATCCTCGACGTCGGCGTGGGCACCGGGCTTGAACTGCCCATGTTCTCCCCTGATCTGCGCGTGACCGGCATCGACCTGTGCGAGCCCATGCTGGACGCCGCGCGCCGCCGTGTTGCCAGCCACAAGCTCCACAATGTCGAGGCCCTGCGTGTGATGGACGCGATGCAGCTCACCTTTGGCGACGCGAGCTTCGATGGCGTGATCGCCCCCTACGTCCTGACCGTCGTGCCGGACCCGCATCGCACGCTCGACGAAATGGCGCGTGTCGTGAAGCCCGGCGGCGAGATCGTGCTGGTCAACCACATCGGCGCCGAATCCGGCCCCATGGCGATGCTGGAAGCCTGGCTCGGACGCCGCGCGGCCTCGCTCGGCTGGCGGCCCGAGTTTTCCTGGGACATCATAGGAAGCTGGCTCGAAACGCGCCCCGACATCACGCTTCTGGAGCGCCGCACGCTCGCCCCGCTCAGTCTGTTCACAATCGTTCGCCTCAAGCGTGCCGTGAACGCTTGACACTCCCTGCCTCGCAATTCTATATCGCGGCTCTCACGCGGTCCGACCGCGTCGGGGCGGGGTAGCTCAGCTGGTTAGAGCAGCGGAATCATAATCCGCGTGTCGGGGGTTCGAGTCCCTCTCCCGCTACCATCTCAAAATCCCACCATCGAAAATAGCAACCCTTGACACCCCGTCGCCCCACGCCTACGGCGGGGAACAACCCGCCCGGCGGGAGTTTTCCCTCGCAGGAACAACGGGTCCATGTCCGCACGCCTGACCTTGTTGCTCTTTGCGCTCTGCGGGCTGGCTGCGACCGTCTCCAGCCGGTCCATCGATCCGCTGATCCCCCTTCTAGCATCCGAGTTCACGGTGCCGACGACCTCGGCGGCGCTCGTCACCTCGCTCTATGCCCTGCCCTTCGCGCTGGGACAGCCGGTGCTGGGGCCCATGGGGGATTCCTTCGGCAAGACGCGCATGTTGCGCTGCTATCTCTGGGTTCTCGCGGCCTGCCTGCTGGGGGCCGCGCTCGCGCCTGATTTCCACAGCCTGCTCGTCATGCGCTTTTGCTCCGGCCTCGCGGCCGGTGGCGTCATCCCGGCCTGCATGGCCTCGCTGGGAGATCGATTCGAGGGGCCGGAGCGCACGCTCGCCATCTCGCGCTTCGTCACAGTCGGCTTGATCGCCCAGATCCTGAGCGCCAGTCTGTCCGGATTGCTCGCCAGCGTGCTGGGTTGGCGCAGCGTTTTCCTCGCCGCTGCTGTCGTCGCCCTCATCAGCGCGCTTCTGGCGACCTTCGTTCTGACCTCGCCCACCGGCCGGGGCCCCAGATTTTCCTTCGCTGGCGCGGTGAGCAATTACCGATCCGTCTTCGCCAATGCCAAGGCGCCCCTGTGCTTCGGGACTGTCTTCCTGGAAGGGATCGCGCTGTTCGGGATCACGCCTTACGTCGCCGAAATGCTCCGGGCGCGGGAGCTGGGCGACATCCGGCAGGCGGGGATCATCATCGGCTGCATGGGCGTGGGCGGCATCATCTATTCTCTCCTTCTGCCGATGCTCCTTAGAAGGGCCTCCAAGTTCACGCTGCTCGGCACGGGCGGACTGATCGCGACGGCTGGTCCGCTCACGCTGGCCTTCGCATCCTCATGGCTGGTCATCGCATTCGGCTTCGCAGTCGCCGGCTTCGGCTACATGTTGATGCACAATTCCATCCAGTCGGAGGCGGTCGAACTGGCGCCCAAGAGCCGCGTCTCCGCCTATTCGATGCACGCCTTTTCCTTCTTCATCGGGCAGTCGCTCGGCCCGATCCTCGCCGGCTGGGCCCTGCACGGCCTCGGCCCGACGGCCATGCTGCTCGGCAGCGCGGGCATCCTGGCCGCGACCGGCCTGGTGATGGCGCGCAGGTTTGTGCGTCTGGCCCAACTCGCGGGCCGGTAGAGCGAACCGTGTTCGCTGCCGGGCGTTGGTGCAGGACGAACTTTGCGCACCAAAAAGGCACCCCATGACGGATCTCGATCTCGGCCAGCACGCGCGTGTCCTCTGGCTTCGCATCGGCGCTGGCGAACTCGGTGCGCGCACAAGCGCGGAATTCCCCACCCTCATGAAGGCGGTGGGCTTCGTCATGGAAGATCTGGGCGAGGCAGAGCGGGCGACAGCCGTCATCGCCATCGAGCAGAAGCCGGGCAAGATCCCGCTCGAAGAGATTGAGAAGATTTACGGAACGCTAGCTCAGGGCTGAGAGCGGAGGGCCTCGCTTCCGCTCCCGGCCAATGTCGTTCGCCGGGCTAATCGCGTTAGCCCATCGAGGGGCGGCCATGCCACGTCTGGCCAAGCCAGTGCCGAAGACTAGCGAACATGCCCGTCCCGGCCAGTTTGGAGATCCGCTTTGCGGCATCGCCCGCGCGCATCGTGCGGCCGTAACGGCACGAGCACAACGTGTCATGGGCCTCCGGCCCGGTAAGGTCGAAGAAGGCGAGGGCATCGCCGAGAGTGTCGCTCGAAAGCCCTGCGGCGCGCAGCGCCGGCTGTTCGAATGCGACGGTCAGGGGGGATCCATCCACCCGCAATCCATTGCGCTGGGCGGGGGGAACCCACTCGATTTCCGGCAGCGGATTCAAGACGCGTGTCGGCTCGCGTTCGAGGGCCTTGACCCAGATCTCGATCTTCTGGGCGCGCGTCAGTTTTGGAACGACAGGCGTGATTTCTGCGATGTGACGTAGATCGGCCAGGGACTTGAATTCCATGACACCCTCCCGGGGGTAACCGCATCTCCGGGAAAACGCTCGTCTCGCCTGTTCGTTCGACTCGGCCGCGCCTTCAGGCGAGGTTTTCTGAAAACACACTCCAGGGCGCGGCCTCGCCGCTGAACAGGCTGACGAGACGGCCCGCGTCGGTCACCTCTATGTCCTCCACCACGTGTGCAGGACGCTCACCGTAGGTGACGCGCTCTTCGTTAGGCGAGAGCCCGTAGAAAGCCGGTCCATTCAGCGATGCGAAAGCCTCGAAAGCCTCCAGCCTGCTCTCCTCGGCAAAGACCTGCAGATAGGCGGCAATGGCGACCGGCGCCGAGAACACGCCCGCGCAGCCGCAATCGGCCTCTTTCAGATGACGCAGATGCGGCGCGGTATCCGTGCCGAGGAAGAAGCAACTCTCCCCGCCCGTCGCCGCCTTGCGCAGCGCCAGGCGATGGCGTTCGCGCTTGAGCACCGGCAGGCAATACATGTGCGGCCGCAAGCCGCCCTGAAACAGCGCATTGCGGTTGTAGAGCAGATGCTGTGGCGTGATCGTCGCGCCCATCCGCCCGGCATGGGCGCGCACGAGCGCGGCGCCCTCCTCCGTCGTGATGTGCTCCATCACGACGCGCAGGCCCGGCAGGCGGTCGAGCAGCGGTGCGAGCACCTCTTCGACGAAGCGCGCCTCGCGATCGAAGATGTCGACCTCGGCGCGGGTGACCTCGCCATGTGTCAGCAGCGGAATGCCGTTCGCCGCCATCGCTTCAAGCACGGGCATGATCGTCTCGATGGAGGTCACGCCATGCGCGGAATTGGTGGTCGCATGCGCGGGATAGAGCTTGGCCGCCGTGAAAATGCCCGCCTTGTGCCCCGCCACGAGGTCGGCGGGATCGGTGTGATCCGTCAGGTAGCAGGTCATCAGCGGCGTGAAGGACACGCCCTCGGGCACGCAGGCAAGGATCCGGGCGCGGTAGGCGTCCGCCAGCGCGGCCGTGGTGACGGGCGGCGTCAGGTTCGGCATGACGATCGCGCGGCCGAACGCCCGGGCGGTGTAGGGCACGACAGCCTTCATCATCGCGCCATCGCGGAAATGCACGTGCCAATCGTCTGGACGGCGGAATGTCAGCCTGCGCATGGACGAAAACTCCTGAAAGCTTGCAAACTCGTGCCGCCCCCTTCGCACGAAGCAAGAGAGCATGCAAAGCCAAGAACGCGGGCGAAGCTAAGAACGTTAGCCAACGGCCGCGCGCAGCGTGCGGATCAGGACAACGCCTGCGCCCGGTCCGGTGCGGGCCCCAAGGACGATGCCGATGGAATCGCGCAGGGCGGCGAAGGAGAACGGCTTGCGCAGGAAGTCGCTGGCGCCCGCATCGAGGGCCGCAACCCAGTACTCCTCCGAAAGATTGGCCGTCATCAGGATGAACGGCGTCGGCACGAGACGATGTTCGCCACGCACATACACCAGCAGGTCGAACCCGCTCGTCGGCTCCATGTTCCAGTCGCTAAGGATCAGGTCGTAGCGCATCAACGCCAGTCGCTCGCGGGCGGACTCCGCATCCGACACGGCCTCGATGCGTCCGAAGCCGATCCGCGACAGCATCAGCTTCGCGGTCTCCAGGAATGCATGATCGTCTTCGACGAGCAGCACGGACAAGGTAGAAAACATCTCGACTGGGCTCCGCCTCATCCAGGCTGCACCGATCGGACGCGACATCGCGCCTGATTCGGGCAAGGCAGCCCGTTACCAAGAGCCGAACATTCGGGTAGATCGAGTCAATTACGTGATCTCGGAGCACTTTTTCTGTTGAAGCGTCTGATTTGAAAAGATAACGCGGGTTGAAAGGCCAACGCCTCGCCCCTTGAACCAGCTTGCCCGAGCGCTTCAGGCGCGGATCGCGATTGTCGCCCAGCACGTCGCCGAGAAAATCGATCGCCAGCACCGTCAGAAGATCGCCATGGATCCCCGGTGCCGTGCGGCCGCGCGGCTATGTCCCGCAACTCCGCAGCCTGGAGGAAGTCGCGCCGGGGCAGTTCGTCCTGCCGCATTGAATCAGCGGTATTCTTCGCTTGTCAGCTCGAAGCGCTTCAACTTGTCGTAAAGCGTCTTCCTGGGAACGCCCAGCGCATCGGCGGCGGCGGCCACATTGCCATGATGGTGCCGCAGCGCCTCGACGATCAGCCCGCGCTCGAACTCGGCCACGAGATCGTGCAGGGCACGGCGCCCCGTGGCGGCCTCGCGGAATCGCCCGGCGAGCACGCCGAGCACGAAGCGATCAGCGATATTGGCGAGTTCGCGCACATTGCCGGGCCAGTCGTAGGTCATCAATTCGCGCATCAGCGCGTCGCTTACTTCGGGCGCCTCGCGCGCATAGCGTACCGCCGCCTGCGTGACGTGATGATCGAAGATAAGCGGAATATCCTCGCGCCGCGCCCGCAGCGGCGGGATTTCCAGCGACACGACGTTGAGGCGGAAATAAAGATCGCTGCGGAATTTCTGTTCGGCGGAAAGCGCCGCAAGATCGGTCTTGGTGGCCGCGACAACGCGCAGATTGACCGGCACGGCCTTGTTGGAACCGAGGCGCTCCACCTGCCGGAACTGCAACACGCGTAGCAGCTTGACCTGCATGGCCATCGGCATGGACTCGACCTCGTCGAGAAACAGCGTGCCGCCAGAGGCGTATTCGATCTTGCCGATCCTCTGCATCAGCGCGCCGGTGAAGGCGCCGCGCTCATGCCCGAACAGCTCGCTCTCGAACATGTTTTCAGGGATCGCACCGCAATTGATCGCCACAAACGCCTTGTCGCGCGCGGGGGACGCTTCATGGAGGCAGCGCGCGACGAGTTCCTTGCCCGAACCCGTCTCGCCGAGGATGAGCACATCGGGTCCCGCCTGCGCGAGCTGTATTATGTCGCGCCGCAGCCCGATCATGCCGGGTGACTTGCCGATAAGGATGCGCTCGATGCCATCCTTCTGCTGCAGCTTGCGGCGCAGATCCGCGAGTTCGAAGGTGAGCTTGCGCTTCTCCAACGCACGCGTCGCAGTGGCGACCAGAACGTCTGTCGGCGTCGGCTTTTCGAGAAAGTCGTAAGCGCCTGCGCGCATGGCCTGCACCGCCATGGCGACGTCGCCATGGCCGGTGATGATAATGACCGGCAACGCGGGCTCGATGCGTTGCGCGCGGTCGAGCAGCGCCAGCCCGTCCATGCCGGGCAGCCGCACATCCACGATGAGCACGCCCGGGAACATCGGATGCATCCGGTCGAGCGCGGCCTCCGCGGAGGCCACGGCCTCCACGGCAAAACCCGCGAGCTTCAGCGTCTGCGCATTGGCGAAGCGCACCGCGGGATCGTCCTCGACGAGCAGAATGTGAAGATCTGGATGCATCTGACTATCCTGCCTCGGCGAGGGCCGCATCTGCCATCGGCAGGTCGATGATGAAAAGGGCGCCGCCCTCAGGCGTATTCTCCGCCCGCAGAGTGCCGCCGAAATCGCGGAGGATACGCTCCGAAATGGCGAGACCAAGGCCAAGCCCCGAGCCCGCGAGCTTGGTCGTGAAGAACGGTTCGAAAAGGTGCGCCAACACAGGCTCGGAGAGCCCGACGCCAGTGTCGCGCACCTGAACCGACACGCGCCCCTCCTGAGACCGCGCGACGATCTCGATACGGGGCGATGGCGAACCGGCGACGGCATCGAGCGCGTTGGAAAACAGGTTGACGAACACTTGGCCCAGCCTGTCGGCATCGGCTCGCACGAGGAGATCGTTGTCCGGGTAATCCTCGAGCAAACGCGCCCCGGTGCGGCGGATCTTTTCGTCTAGGAGAAACAGGCTCTCGGCAATCGTGCGCCGAAGCGGCACTGCCTCGAAGACCGAAGGTCGCTTGCGCGCGAAGATCTTCAGCTGGCCGGTAATGCCACTCATGCGATCGACGAGGTCGGAGATGAGCCGCAGATTGCCCGTGACCCCGTCGCTCTGGCCGCGCGCGAGAAAGACCCCGGCATTGTCGGCGAGGCTTCTGATCGCAGCCATGGGCTGGCTCAACTCGTGCGTGACGCCGGCCGCGATCTGGCCGATGGCCGCGAGCTTGGCCGAATGAACCAGCTCGTCCTGCGTCTCCCGCAATTGCCGGTTGGACTGGATGAGGTCGCGCGTGCGGCTGGAGACTTCGCTTTCGAGCTCGCTGTTGGCCCGCGCCAGCGCCTCGCGCGCAGCGCGCTCGATCCGGATCGCCCGACGTCTCTGGAGGAGATAAAGAACCAGCAGTGCGAGCGACGTTGCCATCAAACCGACGAATACCTGCACCCAGAAGCGAAAGACGCTGACCTCGGCGAGATCGAGCAGCACGACGACCTTCCAGTCGGACCCCGTAAGTCCACGCTCGACGGCAAGCACTGTGCTGCGCCCAAGTGCATCCGGCAGCGACAGCACCGAGGAGGACGGCCCCAGCCTCTCGACGAGTTCGAGTCCGAGCGGCGCAAGAGGCACATTCTCATATTGGCGCGCAGCCCGCATCCGCGCCAGCGTGGCGTCGGGCAATTGCGCAATGGTGCGGTAGCGCCAGTTCTCTTCCGAAGAAAGAACGATGACACCGTTGCCGTCGATCATCAGGACGCGACCCGCCCCAGGCCAGGCCGCCGTGTGAAGCCGCTCGACCTTCACCACGCCGACACCCTCGAGATGCTCGCGATTTGGGAGCGCACGCCCGTAGAAGTAGCCAGGAACGCCGGATGTCGTGCCTATGCCATAGAAATGCTGCGCGCCCAGCCGCAGCGCATCCCGGAAATAGGGCCGATAGGAAAGGTCCACGCCGACGAAACTCGTCGGGTCCCGCCAATTGCTGCTGGCGAGACACATCCCGTACCGGTCCAGCACATACAGTACGGACGAGCCCGAAGCCGCGTTGACCTGTTCAAGATAGCGATTGGCCGCATCAATCCGCTGGGGATCCTGCGGGCTCGCAAGAAGATCGATAATGCTGGGATGAAGGCGGATGATCTCGGGCAGATGATCGTACTGCGCGAGTTCGGTCGCGAGCTGCGCTGCGTGCCGCTCGGCTTGCAGGTCGGCCAATTGGGCGACCTGGTCGATACGCAAACGCTGCGCCGCCACACCGGCGGCGAACACAACGAGGGCGATAGCCATGATCACCGCGCAGGCGGCCAGAAGCTGGCGCCCGGTGCGGCGCGAGGGCGCCTTATCGGGCATGCCTCACCTCTCCGGAACGGCATCACGGCGGCCTCAAGGCCGCCGTGAGCATTGTGGCAGGCGTCTCAGCCCGTGGTGATCGCCGTCTCGATGTCGGACGGATCCACCCGGCGCCCCAGCGCCGCATTGAGCTTGCTGCGGTCCAGCTCACCCTCCCACCACGACACGACCACGCAGGCCACGCCGTTGCCGGTGAGGTTGGTGAGTGCACGGCACTCGCTCATGAACTTGTCGATACCGAGCACGATGGCCATGCCGGGAACAAGCTCAGGACGAATCGCGGCCAGCGTCGCAGCGAGCGTGATGAAACCGGCGCCAGTGATGCCGCTGGCACCCTTCGAGGTCAGCATGGCGACCAGCAGAATGGTTATCTGCTCGCCGAAGGTCAGCGGCACGTTCATCGCCTGGGCGATGAAGAGCGTCGCCAGCGTCATGTAGATATTCGTTCCATCGAGGTTGAACGAATATCCCGTCGGCACGACGAGACCCACGACCGACTTGGAACAGCCGAGACGCTCGAGCTTCTCCATCAGTTGCGGCAGCGCGCTTTCCGAGGACGACGTCCCCAGCACGATCAGCAACTCGTCCTTGATGTAGCCGACGAACTTGAAGATCGAGAAGCCGGCGATGCGCGCGATGATCCCCAATACGACGAAGACGAAGATCGCCGCTGTCAGATAGAAGGTGAGGATGAGTTCCACCAGGCTGAGCAACGCCCCGTGCCCGTAGCGGCCGACCGTATAGGCCATGGCCCCGAAGGCGCCGATGGGAGCTGCCTTCACGATGATCGCGATCACGCCGAACATGGCATGGGCCATGTCGTCGATCGTGGAGCGGACCGTATGGCCGCGCTCGCCGAGTGCCATGAGCGCGAAGCCGAACAGGATCGAGAAGAGCAGAACCTGCAGGATGTCGCCGCGCGCGAACGCGCCGACCACGCTGTCGGGAATAATGTGGAGAACGAAATCGACGCTCTTCATCTCGCCAGCCTGCTTGGCGTAGCCCGCCACTGCGGCCGCGTCCGGCTTGCCGGAAAAACCGGTGCCCGGATGGGTGAGATTGGCCACGACGAGACCCAGCACGAGCGCGAAGGTCGAGGCGACCTCAAAGTAGACGAGCGCCTTCACAGCCACCCGGCCGACCTTCTTGGCTTCGCCGATATGAGCGATGCCCGAAACCACCGTGCAGAAGATGATGGGCGCGATGACCATCTTGATCAGGCTAACGAAGCCGTCGCCCATCGCCTTGATCCACTCGTTCTTGGCGAACTCCGGCCATAGCCAGCCGACGATCGCGCCAAGCACGATGGCGGTGAGCACCTGCACGTAGAGCACGCGATAGAACGGCTTGCGCGGCGCGACCGCCGCATCGCCGGTCACTGTTATGCTGGTCATTTTATTACCTCCCCCTTCGAAATTAAACTTGAATGGCGGCATCGACAGCCGTCAGTGCCGTCATGTTGACAATTCTGCGCACCGAACTCGTCGGCGTGAGAATATGAACCGGGCGCGCCGCGCCCAGCAGAATCGGCCCGACGGTAACGCCCTCGCCGGCCACGATCTTCAGCACGTTGAACGTGATGTTGGCCGCGTCGAGATTGGGCATGACGAGAAGATTGGCTTCGCCCCCCAGCCGTGCGCCCGGAAAGATCCCGTTGAGGATGCGCGTCGACAGCGCCGCGTCGCCATGCATCTCGCCTTCGACTTCGAGATCCGGCGCAGCAATCGAGATCAGTGCGAGGGCTTCGCGCATCTTGCGGGCGGATGGCGTATCCGCGCTGCCGAAACTCGAATGGGACACGAGAGCCACGCGCGGCATAAGCCCGAAACGCTGCACCTCTTCCGCCGCCAGCCGCGCGATCTGCGACAGCTGCTCTGCCGTGGGCTCCGGGTTGATGTAGGTGTCTGTGATGAACAGGGTGTGCTTGGGCAGCATCAGCAGGTTCATCGCCGCGAAGGTCTCGGCACCGGGCTTGCGCCCGATGATGTTGGCGACATGCACCAGATGGTCCGAATAGGCGCCATAGGTGCCACACAACATGCCGTCAGCATGCCCCCAGCGCAGGAGCATGGCGGCGAGCAGCGTGGAGTTGGAGCGGATCAGCGTCGCCGCCGCGTTGATCGAAGCGCCGTTGCGGCGGTTCTGCGCATAATATTCTTCGGCTGCGCGCGTGATCAGCGCCTCGTCCGCCACATCCACGACATCGACGTCGCGCCCGATCTGCAAGCGCAATTGCTGGCTGGCGATCATCGCTTCGATCTCGACGCGTCGCCCTACAAGCACGGGACGCGCGAGCTTTTCGTCGACGACGATCTGCGCTGCCCGAAGCACGCGCATGTCCTCCCCTTCGGCATAGAGGATCTTCTTGGTGGCTAGTCCCGCCGCCTCGAAGACCGGCTTCATGATGTTGCCGGAACGATAGACGAAAGCCTCCATGTCGCGCCGATAGGCCGCCACATCGGCGAGCGGTCGCGTCGCGACACCGCTCGCCATCGCCGCTTCGGCAACGGCGGGAGCCACCGCCGAGATGAGCCGCGGATCGAAGGGCTTGGGGATGAGGTAGTCCTCACCGAAGCGGCTTTCCTGATGCCCGTAGGCTGCCGTCACCACGTCCGATTGCTCGGCATGGGCCAGCGAGGCGATGGCGTGAACCGCCGCGAGCTTCATCTCTTCGTTAATGGTCGTCGCACCCACGTCGAGCGCGCCGCGGAAGATGAAGGGAAAGCACAGGACGTTGTTGACCTGGTTGGGATAATCCGACCGGCCCGTCGCGATGATCGCGTCCGGGCGCACGGCTCGGGCATCTTCCGGCAGGATCTCGGGTTCGGGATTGGCCATGGCCAGGATGAGAGGACGCGAACCCATGCGCGCGACCATCTCTGGCTTCAGGACCCCGCCGGCGGAAAGGCCGAGGAAAATATCGGCACCGTCGATGATGTCCCCGAGCGTGCGCGCGGATGTCTTCTGCGCATAGCGGATCTTCTCCTCATCCATGGCCTCGGGCCGTCCGCTGTAGACGACGCCGTAGAGGTCGGAGACGAAGATGTTCTCGCGGCGGATGCCGAGGCCGACCAGCAGGTCGAGGCAGGCCAGCGCGGCAGCGCCCGCGCCCGAACAGACGAGCCTCACGTCCGAGAGCTGCTTGCCGACGAGCGCCATGGCGTTGAAGACGGCCGCGCCGACCACGATCGCCGTGCCATGCTGATCGTCATGGAAAACGGGAATCTTCATGCGCGCGCGCAATTTGCGCTCGATCACGAAACATTCCGGAGCCTTGATGTCTTCGAGATTGATCCCCCCGAAGGTCGGCTCCATCGCGGCGATTATATCGACCAGCTTGTCGGCATCGGTCTCGTCGAGCTCGATGTCGAACACGTCGATGCCGGCGAATTTCTTGAACAGGCAGGCCTTGCCTTCCATGACGGGCTTGCCGGCGAGCGGCCCGATGTTGCCCAAACCCAGCACAGCCGTCCCGTTGGTGATGACGGCGACGAGATTGGCGCGCGACGTCAGCGTTCTCGCCTCGTCGGGATTGGCGACGATGGCGAGGCAGGCCGCAGCCACGCCCGGCGAATAAGCGAGGGCCAAATCGTGCTGGTTCGTCATGCCCTTCGTCGGCACGACAGAAATCTTTCCCGCTGTCGGGAAGCGATGGTAGGCGAGCGCGCTTTGCGCGATTTGGTCATCCATGAGAGCGGCTTTCAGACGGGAGCGTCAACATCGGCCGCGGAGGCGGCCCATCGCGATCCCATTGCGAGGCGTTGCGCGAATAGAGCCACCTCGGTTCGGTTGGTCAATCCAAGCCGTGCGATGGCAGCGCCCACATGCGCTTTCACTGTGGCTTCGGAGATTCCCATGCGAAAAGCAATCTCCTTGTTGGAACAACCGCACCCCAGGAAACCAATAACCCGCCACTGAGTCGCGGTAATCCTGTCGATTTCCTGTGGCCGCTGCCGATTCCGGCCTGTTCGCCCGCTGTCACCTTTGGTCAGGGCAAGGCGCATCGCCTCCGTCAAGCCGCGCGGGCTGATGTCGCGCGGCACGATCCTGATATCCCGGCACACCTCGAATTCGCGATCTTTGCCGGAAGGCGAGAAAAGGATTACCGGCACGTCCCGAAACGGACGCATCCAGCGCTCGAATGCCCCGGGCTCGATCGCGGGCTGATCCCCGCGTCGATGATGAGAAGGCTATAGCCGCGCAGATCCAGGTGACGGCCTGCGCAAACATCGGCCAACTCGGGTTTGACGACCGTCGCTGTCGGGAAATGGGCAAGCGCGAGCGACGTCACGGCGAAGGCGAGCAGTCCGTCCGAGGTGAGGACGGCGATCCGGTCTTCATTTCTGGTGGTTGCTGGCGAAACCAGCGCGAGAGCGCCGACGCGCGTGTCGAAGACGGGCGACAGCCGCGACGCCTGCAATGCACTCACTCTCATGGCGCGTTCCTGACCCTGTTCGTTTTTTGGTGCGCCCGGCCCGAAAAGGACGATGCGACATCTGCCGGAATGGCAGCACGCATCGTGCCAAATGCCGGGATGGTCGGCACATAATACTTTAGTGCCTACTTTCAGCTAGTTAGAAACGAAAACACCCTGCCGACGATCGGCAGGGTGTGCGGAAATCCGGAATACGGCCCCGTTTCAGTCTGGAATTCCAGACGCTTCCCTAGCTATGCGCGTACAGGAGACGCGCCCTGATCGTACCTTCACAAGCCTTCATCTCCTCAAGCACCGCCTCGGCATCTTCGGCGCAGCCCTCGGCTTCGACGACGACATAGCCGAGATCCCCGTCCGTCTGGAGGTATTGCGCCGAGATATTCACGCCGTGACGCGTGAAGACCTGGTTGAGGCGGTTGAGCATGCCCGGAACGTTCCTGTGCACGTGGATGTAGCGTGTGCCCGCGGCCCGCAGGGGCATCTGAACCTGCGGGAAGTTCACCGCCCCGACCGACGATCCCGCATCGCTGTAATCGACCAGCTTTCGGGCAACCTCGGCGCCGATGCGCTCCTGCGCCTCCTCGGTCGAGCCGCCGATATGCGGGGTCAGGATGACGTTGGCGAGGCCTTGGATCGGCGTCTTGAACTTTTCCGCATTCGACCCGGGCTCGACGGGGAACACATCCACCGCCGCGCCGGCCAGATGGCCGCTCTTGAGCGCCTCGGCGAGGGCGTCGAGGTCGACGACCGTGCCGCGGCTGTTGTTGATGAGGTAGGAGCCCTTCTTCATGGCGGCCATCTGGGCCGCGCCCATCATATTGTAGGTGGCGGCTGTCTCGGGCACGTGCAGGCTGACGACGTCGCTGACGCGCAGCAATTCCTCCAGCGTTTCAACCGGCTCGGTATTGCCGTGGCGAAGCTTGTCGGACGTGTCGAAATAGACGACCCGCATGCCCATGGCCTCGGCCAGCGTGGACAGCTGGGTGCCGATATTGCCGTAGCCGATGATCCCCAGCGTCTTCCCGCGCACCTCGATGGAGCCCGTGGCCGACTTGTCCCAGCCGCCTGCGTGAGCCGAGACCGAGCGCGGGAAGATGCGGCGGAAGAGCATGACGATCTCGCCGATCACCAGTTCTGCCACGCTGCGGGTATTCGAGAAGGGCGCATTGAACACGGGAATTCCGCGCTTTCGGGCAGCATCGAGGTCCACCTGATTCGTTCCGACGCTGAAGCAGCCCACCGCGAGCAGCCGCTCGGCGGCGGCGAAGGCAGCCTCGTCGAGCTGCGTGCGCGAGCGGATGCCCAGAATGTGCACCCCCTTGATCGCTTCCGCGAGTTCGGCGCCATCCAGCGCCTTGGTGAGCCGCGTCACGGAGGTGTAACCCGCGTTCACGATCAGCTCCACGGCGCTGTCATTGATGCCTTCAAGGAGAAGAATTTTGATCTTTTCCTTGGCGAGCGAAAGATGAGGGGTATCGTCTGTCATGTCTCGGGGCCTCATAAGGAGTGCGAGACGGCTTGATAAACCCTATTTGGTTTGACGCAACTGTGTCTTCATGTCATAAGCCGCGCAGCCTGCTACAGGCACTATGCGCTCCAGCCGCGTCAGACGCTCCCGGATTTTGAGATCCTCGATCGTCCATCTGTTGAGCGCCCGGTTCTCCGACCGACAGCCCAGGTACGCGGGGCTCGTCCCAATCAACGAGTTTGTGCTCGACCCGGCCCTTTCTGGGCACGGGGCGCGTCTCCACTGGAAAGATACTACGTGACTCAATTTTCGGATCTCGGCCTCGCCGAGACGATCCTCCGCGCTTTGCGTGAGGAAGGCTATACGACCCCCACCCCAATTCAAGAACGCGCCATCCCCCCGCTGCTCAAGGGACGTGATCTTCTCGGAATCGCCCAGACCGGCACCGGCAAGACGGCCGCCTTCGCGCTGCCGATCATCAACCGCCTGATCGAGAATCCCGGCCGCCAGACCGCTTGCGGCCCGCGCGTCCTGATCCTGGCGCCGACCCGTGAGCTGGTCGCCCAGATCGCCGAGAGCTTCAAGTCCTACGGCCGTCACGCCCGCATCACCGTGGCTGTCATCGTCGGCGGCGTTGCCCATGGCCCGCAGGTCAAGGCCATGTCGCGCGGCGTGGACGTTCTCGTCGCCACCCCCGGCCGCTTGATCGACCACATGGCCGGCGGCACCGTTCGCCTCGGCTCGACGGAGGTGATCGTGCTGGACGAGGCCGACCACATGCTCGACCTCGGGTTCGTCGTACCGATCCGCCGCATCATCTCGCGCCTGCCCGAGCAGCGCCAGAGCCTGTTCTTCTCGGCCACCATGCCGAAGGAAATCGCGACCCTGGCGAACGAGATGCTCGACAACCCGGTCGAAGTCGCCGTGACCCCCGTCGCGACAACCGCCGAGCGCGTCGACCAGCAAGTCTACATGATCGAGACCAAGGCCAAGCGCGACCTGCTCGTCGAGCTTCTGCGTGGTTCGAGCTTCTCGCGCGTCATCGTCTTCACGCGCACCAAGCGCGGCGCGGACAAGGTCGCCGATCATCTGGCCTCAGCCGGAATTCCGGCCGCCGCCATTCACGGCAACAAGAGCCAGGGCCAGCGCCAGCGGGCTCTCGCCGAGTTCCGTGACGGCCGTACGGGCGTCCTCGTTGCGACCGACATTGCAGCGCGCGGCATTGACGTCGACAGCGTGTCGCATGTCGTGAACTTCGAACTTCCTGACGTCGCTGAAAGCTACGTCCACCGCATCGGCCGCACCGCGCGCGCGGGCGCGGAAGGCATCGCGATTTCCTTCTGCGACAATGAAGAGCGGCACCTGCTGCGCCAGATCGAGAAGCTGACGCGCCAGTCCCTGCCGGTCACCGATCGTCGCGGCGAAGCCGCCCGCGCCGCGCCCGACACGTCGAACTCGGCACCGCCGCGCACCGGCCGCCCTGCACCGCGCCGGCCCGACCAGAACCGCCGCCCGGACGCGCCGCGCAGCAACACGAGCCGTCCGGGCGCACAACGCCGCTTCGGCAACGCTGCCCGCCCGCAGCGTAGCGACGCCCGCCCGAACTGAGGCAGCCCGCATCAAGATCAGCCGGAGGATCCCCCTGGGTCCTCCGGCTTTTTTATGCGCCCGAACATTCCAGGATGATCGTCGACAGCGGCGGCAGGGTCAGGCTGACTGAATGCGGGAGCCCATGGCTTTGCACATCGCTCGCGCTCACGCCGCCCAGGTTGCCGGTATTGCTGCCCCAATAGATGTCTGCATCCGTGTTGAGTGCCTCGCGCCAGAAGCCGCCTGACGGCACGCCGACGCGATAATTCTCACGCCGAATCGGCGTGAAGTTGCACACGACGACGACCGGAGCGGTTCCATCTTCCCCAAACCGCGCGAAAGCCAGCACGCTGTTCTGGCTGTCGTCGGCGACCAGCCACCGAAACCCCGAGGCTTCGCAATCGCGCTGGTGCAAAGCCGGAATCCGGCGATAGGCAGCATTGAGATCGGTGATGAGCCGGTGCATGCCCTCGTGCTCCGGCTGTTCCAGCAGATGCCAGTCGAGCGAGACATCGTGGTTCCACTCGCGCTCCTGTGCAAACTCGCAGCCCATGAACAGGAGCTTCTTGCCAGGATGCGCCCACATGAAGCCGAAATAGGCGCGCAGATTGGCAAATTTCTGCCAGCGATCGCCCGGCATTTTGTTGATGAGCGATCCCTTGCCATGCACGACCTCGTCGTGGCTGAGCGGCAGCACGAAATTCTCCGAGAATGCGTACAGCAGGCCGAACGTCAGATTGTGATGATGGAACGCGCGATAGAGCGGATCCTTGGACATGTAGGTCAGCGTGTCGTGCATCCAGCCCATGTTCCACTTGAAGCCGAACCCGAGGCCGCCCGCATAGGTCGGCTGCGAAACACCGGGCCAGGCGGTCGATTCTTCCGCGATGGTCACGACACCCGCGCGTGTCGCGTAAGCCGCCTCGTTCATCCGCCGCAGAAAGGCGATGGCTTCCAGGTTCTGGTTGCCGCCGAACTGGTTGGGCACCCACTCCCCCGCGTTGCGCGAATAATCGAGATAGAGCATGGACGCCACGGCATCCACGCGAATGCCATCCAGGTGGAACCGCTCCAGCCAGTAACGCGCATTGGCGACGAGAAAACTCGTCACCTCCTCGCGGCCGAAATTGTAGATGTAGGTGCCCCAGTCCTGATGGAATCCCTGGCGCGGATCGGCATGTTCGTACAGATGCGTGCCGTCGAAATTGCCCAGCCCATGCGGGTCGTTCGGGAAATGCGCGGGAACCCAATCGAGGATCACGCCCAACCCCGCGCGATGCGCCGCGTCCACGAAGAAAGCGAAGTCTTCTGGACTTCCGAACCGGCTCGTCGGCGCGAACAGCGATACTGGCTGGTAGCCCCACGAACCGTCGAAGGGAAACTCAGTGATGGGCAGCAACTCGATGTGCGTGAAGCCCAGTTCCACCACATAGGGCACGAGCCGCTCGGCGAGTTCCCGATAGGTGAGGAAGCGATTGCCCTCCTCCACCACGCGCGCCCACGACCCCAGATGGCATTCGTAGATCGCCATGGGCGCCTTGCGCGGCTCGACGGACGCCGCACGCGCAAGCCATTCGGCATCCGACCAGTGCGGCTGCGGCGGCCCAACGAGAATCGACGCCGTCGCGGGCGGCTGTTCGGCCGCGAAGGCCAAAGGGTCTGCCTTCAGCGGCATCAGATGCCCGTGCCTGTCGAGGATCTCGAACTTGTAGTGCGTCTGCGCGCCGACGCCGGGAACGAACAGCTCCCACACACCCGCATCGTGACGAAGGCGCATCGGATGACGCCGCCCGTCCCACGCGTTGAAATCGCCGACGACGCTGACCCGCCGCGCATTGGCAGCCCAAACGGCAAACAGCGCACCGTCCACGCCTTCATGCGTCACGAGTCGCGCGCCGAGGACATCTTCCACCTCACGCGGGCCAACGCCGCGCACGGCCCGCATCGCCTCGGCGTCGAGCATGGCGCCGAAGCGATAGGGGTCTTCCTGAACACGGGTTTCACCGCGGCTGACGACACGCAGGCGGTAGTCCGGACTGCTCGGCGACTCGATGAGCGCCACGAAGAAGCCGACTTCGTGCACACGCTCCATCGAGACGAGCTCTCCATCGCCCAACTCGACATCCACTGCGTCGGCGTCGGGGATAAAGGCGCGCACCGACCAGCCCGCCTCGCCTGTTGCATGGGGACCGAGTACCGCGAAAGGGTCTCCGTGCCGCCCCTCGACGATCGCAAGCACGGCGCCGGGGGATGGCAGGTGCGAGGCGGGTCGAACCCGTGAACCCTCGGTTTCCGGGATCATTGCGGCTCTCCACGTCGATTGAGGATTGCGAGAAGCCCTCGGACAGGTATGTCGATCCAGCTCGGCCGGTTGGCGGCCTCGTACGCGATTTCGTAGATCGCCTTGCCCATCAGATAGAAATCGAGAAGACGACGGCGCACGTTCCGGTCCGCTATGACCGCGGGCGAATCCTCGGAGGCCTTGTCGTATGCTTCGAGAAAGATCTCCTCGATCAGGTCGCGCCAGGCCTGAGCGGCTGTCGCCACGCGGTCGCTGTGCTCGACGAACCTCTGTTCGACGTCGCGCGCGGCCGTTTCCGCGGCATAGTCGAAGGACCGTAACATCCCCGCGACATCCCGCAGGCCCAGATCCTTGGCGCGGCGCTGCTCGAGGGAACGCGCGGGCTCACCCTCGAAATCCACGATCAGCACATCATCCTTCACGATGAGAACCTGCCCCAGATGATAATCGCCATGGACGCGCGATTTCAGCCCCATCGGCTCCGTTTGCGCGAGATTGTCGAGGAGCGCCTCGCATTCGCGCCCTCGTGACATCAGTTCGGAGATGCACGTCGAGCCCCGGCCGTCCCGCGTCATGGTATCCAGGACGGCGAGAGCTTTGCGCAGACGCGCCTTGCTGTCGTCCGCACTTGTCAGCAAATCCGCCTGGCTGAGAGGCTCCACCGCAAAAGCGGGATCGCGTGTCGGGGTGACGAGCGCGACATGCATCTCGGCGGTTCGCCGTCCCAGAATTTCGGCATACGGCAGATAATCCGAATAGCTCGCGCGAAGATCGGGTTCCTTTTCGGTACCCGGAAGCGACAGGGTCTCAAGCCCCCGCTTCAATGCATCGACCGTCCAACCCCATGCATCGCCCTGGTTGCGAACGAAGGTCTGAAGAATGCAGAGCGCCGTCGTGACACCGTCAGGCTCGACGCGCTCAAGCGTGCCAAGCAGCGCGGGCGCGTTCTTGAATCCCGCCACGTCTGTGAGGAAGCGCCCCATCTCGACTTCCGGATTGATGCCTGGAACAAGCCGCCTGTAGATCTTGAGCATCATGCGCTCGCTGACCGCAAGCGACGTATTGCTCTGGTCGCCGGCAACGCGGCGAACCTCGCTCGCCAGGACCGGCGGCTCCGCACGCAGGCGCTCTGTTCCACCAAAACGCAGGCGTGCCCCCTCGCTCAACGCCATCTCGCGCTCGCCCTGCATGCCCGCGATCAAGGCCGCACCGAAGCTCGGATCGGCATCGGCGTCGAACACCAGCCCCATCTTGCTGCCGCGCCGCACGCGAGCAACGGCGTAGGGGAGAATTTGCTCGTCCTCCCGGTTTTCGTCGACCGTCAGCGGCGTAAAATACGACTGCGTCGCGCCGTTCTTGAGCGTGACGGCAAGCCGCACGAGCAGATGTGTCTTGCCCGCGGTCTCCTGCGGCAAGGCCACGAAACCACTTTGCGTAACGCTGGAGATGCCAACGTCCTTGCCCGCAAACCACCGTCGCGCAGCCAGGAACCGCGGCGCCACCGCACGCTCGAACGCCTGTCGCTCACGCTTTTCGAGAAGGTGCTCGGCCCCGCCTGTCAGGACAAGCGTGAACAGTTCAGGCGCTGGTGTCGGCCCGAAGCGCTCTTCGGCGCTCGTGCGCTCGAGTTGAAACCAGTAGAAGCCATGTCCAGGCAAAGTCAGCAGATAGGGCAAGCCGCCGACCGGCGGGAACACACTGCCAGCGCTGAGTTCGACCGGCGTCGCGCCCTTGAATTCGCCGAGTTCGAGCTCGACGGCCTGCGGCGCACGCGACATGTTCGCGACGCACAGAAGCACTTCCCCCTCGAACTCGCGGAGATAAGCCAGCACTTTCCGATTCGCCGGGTAAAGAAAACGCAGGCTGCCCCGGCTCAGCGCGAGCCGTCGCCGACGCACTGCGATCATGCGCCGCGTCCAGTTCAGCAGGCTCGACGAACTCGCGAGTTGGGCTTCCACGTTGACGCTGTTGAACCCGTAGATCGGATCCTGAATCGCGGGCAGGAACAGCCGCGCCGGATCTGCGCGGCTGAAGCCACCATTGCGATCCGGCGACCATTGCATAGGAGTACGCACGCCGTCGCGATCGCCGAGGTAGATGTTGTCCCCCATGCCGATTTCGTCGCCGTAATAGAGAACCGGCGTTCCAGGCATCGTGAACAGCAGCGAGTTCAGCAATTCGATCTTGCGCCGGTCATTCTCGAGCAGCGGCGCCAGCCTGCGGCGAATGCCCAGATTGATTCGAGCGCGCCGATCGTTGGCGTAAAAACTCCAGAGATAATCGCGCTCGCGATCCGTCACCATTTCGAGCGTCAGTTCGTCGTGGTTACGAAGGAAAATCGCCCACTGCGTGCCCTCCGGGATTTCCGGAGTCTGGCGCATGATGTCGGTAATCGGATGGCGATCCTCCATGCCGAGCGCCATATACATGCGCGGCATCAGCGGGAAGTGGAATGCCATGTGGCATTCGTCGCCTTTGCCGAGATATTGCGCGGTCTCCTCCGGCCATTGGTTAGCCTCGGCGAGCAGCATGCGATCGGGATAGCGCGCATCGAGCGCCGCACGAATTTTGCGCAGGATCTCATGGGTTTCCGGCAGGTTCTCGCAATTCGTGCCATCCCGCTCGATGAGATAGGGAATGGCATCGAGCCGTAGCCCATCCACTCCCATATCGAGCCAGTAATACATGATGTCGATGACCGCCTCGAGCACACGCGGATTGTCGAAGTTAAGGTCTGGCTGATGGCTGTAGAAGCGGTGCCAGTAATAGGCTTTCGCGACTGGGTCGAATGTCCAGTTCGAAGATTCAGTGTCGAGGAAGATGATCCGCGCATCCTTGTAGACCTGGTCGGTCTGCGACCAGACGTAGAAATCTCGCGCCGCCGATCCGGGCTTGGCCTTGCGTGCGCGTTGAAACCAGGGATGCTGATCTGACGTGTGATTGATGACGAGCTCGGTAATCACGCGCAGTCCACGTTCATGCGCCTCGCGCACGAAGCGGCGGAAGTCACGCATAGACCCGTAGGATGGGTTGATCCCGCGGTAGTCCGCGATGTCGTAACCGTCGTCCCGCAACGGCGACGGATAGAAAGGCATCAGCCAGATCGTGTTCGCGCCGAGGTCCCTGATGTAGTCGAGCTTCTGCGTCACGCCTTCGAAGTCGCCTACCCCCGTATTATCGGAATCAAAGAACGATTTCACATGCAACTGATAGATGATCGCGTCGCGGTACCAGTCCTTCTCGTTGCGATCGATCATGCGTTGACCCTCCACGAGGGCGGCAGCAGCTTCCAGATCGCGACGGGCCCGTGCGCGGGATCGATTTCGATTGTGTGGGTCTTCCCGTGCAGCTGGAAGCGATTGCCGTTCAGGAGATCCTCGACATCGACCATCGCCCAGTCGGGAAGATCGAACTTCCAGAGGGGGATCTCATACTGCGAGCCCTGCCGGTTGTAGGGGTCGAGATTGATCAGGACGATAATGCAATTGTCCCAGTCCGGCGTGTGCCGCGCGTACACGAGAACCTGATCGTTGGAAGACAGGAGCGGCAGGAAGCCACGAAAGTCCTGCAACGCCGCATTTGAGCGGCGGATATGATTGAGCGCCCGGATGTGTTGCTTGATGTTTCCAGGCCGGTCCATGTTGTCGGCTCGGATTTCGTACTTCTCGGAGTCCAGATATTCCTCGCGACCGGGAATGGCCCGGGCCTCGCAGATCTCGAAGCCGCTGTAGAGCCCCCATACGCTCGACAAGGTGGCTGCCAGCGTGGAGCGCACGATGAACCCCGGACGCCCGCTCGTCTGCAGGTAGTAGGGATTGATGTCAGGCGTATTCACAAAAAAGTTCGGCCGGTAATAATCGGCCATGTCGCCGGTGAGTTCGAGCATGTAGGTAACGATCTCGCTCTTCGTGTTGCGCCAGGTGAAATAGGTGTAGCTTTGCTGGAACCCGATCTTCGCCAGCTTCTGCATCATCTTCGGACGTGTGAACGCCTCGGCGAGAAAGATGACGTCGGGATATTTCGCGTTGATCTCCCTTATCAGCCAGCGCCAGAACGGAATGGGCTTGGTGTGCGGATTATCGACGCGAAAGATACGCACGCCATTGTCGGCCCAGAAGGCGATAACGTCGCGAAGCGCAAACCACACCTCGGGAAACGCCTTTCCTTCGAAATGCACATTGACAATGTCCTCGTATTTCTTGGGCGGGTTCTCTGCAAACTTGATCGTCCCGTCTGGTCGCCAATCGAACCACTCGGGATGCTCCTTGATCCACGGATGATCGGGAGAGCACTGCACTGCGATGTCCAGAGCGATTTCGATCTCCTGCGCCCGCGCGGCTGCGACTAGCTTCCGGAAGCTCTCTATTGTTCCCAACTGCGGATGCACCGCCGTGTGGCCGCCCTCTTCCGAGCCGATTGCATAGACGCTACCCGGATCGTCGGGGCCCGCGATCAGGGCGTTGTTCCGGCCCTTCCTGTTGGTGTGGCCGATGGGATGAATCGGAGGAAAATACAACACGTCGAAACCGAGATCGCGCACGTAGGGTAGCCGTTCGATGACATCCTCGAATGTCCCGTGCCGCCCAGGATCCCCCGCCTGCGAGCGCGGAAACATTTCGTACCAGGCAGAAAAAAGCGCCGCGCGCCGATCGACGACCAGCTCGAGGACAGGTGTGCGATGTGACACGGCCGCGCGTGGACCGACACCCGCCATCAACGCTGCGACCTCGTCGGATAGAAGCAGCTCCGCATGTTCATCGGATGATGCTGCACCAAGACGCTGCGCCAGCTCGCCGAGAAGATCGGCATCCAAACCACTGCCCTGCGCCGCTTCAACAAGTTCGAGCCCTTCGTGGATCTCCACGCGAACGTCAACCCCGGCAGTCAACTTCTTCTGGGTGTCACGCCTCCAGGAGGCGAAGGTATCGCGCCACGCCTCGATTGAGTAGAGATAACGCCCCACGGACAGGGGCACGAAATGCCCGCTCCATCGGTCGTTATCCACGAAATGCATCGGCGCGCGCGACCATGCGCCGGCACCCGACGGCTGCCAGAGAATGTCGGCTGCGAGAACTTCGTGTCCATCGCTGAAAATATCCGCGCTGACTTTGAAGGTTGCTCCCTCCGAGCCCTTGGCGGCTGCGCGCCCACCATCGATTTCGGGCGCTACATTCTCGATGATCACGCGTCCTTCTTCAGAAGGCGTGCTGGCTTCGGCCCGCTGGGGCTTCGCCGGTCTCGCCCGTCGTGCGGCTGCGCGGGCGGGCGGATCGGATTGATTCATGCGACGGTCCCCAGGATCAAAAAGGGCAGGCCTTCGGCAACTTGCGAGATTGCCACCTCTTCCTGTGAATCCAACGCAGCTCCGGTCAGGAGGTTGCGCCATTGACCAGGTGCAAGCTTCAGTCTGGCATTACCCCAGATTTCCGCATCCATTGAGCCAGGATCTGCGATCAGCTTTCGTTCCATCAGGTTCGTGCCGGTCAACGTGCAGACAAACAGCCGCTCGGCGCCCAGAACGCGCTCGTAGGCGATCCCAGGCAGCGACTTTGCAGTTAAGTACGAACCGTAAGCGTAAAGGTCCGGACGAAGTTTTCGATCTGCCAAAAGTCTCGCTGCTATGAACTGCTTGATCCGTCCATCGTGCCACTGCAACAGCAATGACCTGGGCGATGCCGCACGCGTCGCCTCAAGGCTGAGCGCGCGCATGGCATAATCGACGGGGCGACGGTTGTCGGGATCGACGAGGGAAAAATCCCAATACTCCGTGCCCTGGTAGAAGTCAGGCACGCCGGGCAGCGTTGCCTTGAGAATGGTGCGCGCAAGCCCGTTCAGCGCGCCTGCAAACGCGACGCGCGCAACCTCCTCCCGCAACAGCTCGAAAGATTGAGATTCGGGCGTATGCACAGTCTTGAGAAAATCCTTCGCGCGCTGTTCATAGGCTTCGTCAGGGTCGGTCCAGCTCGAATGACGCTTCGCCTCTCGCAGAGCCTTGATCAGAAACCCCTCGAAGCGCTCACGAAAAGCCTCGATTTGGTCGGGCTCCGCCTCAAGCAATTCCAGCGGCCATGCGCCAACGAGAGCCTGAAACACGAGCATCCGGTCGTTTGCGTCCGGGCCATCCGTGCTCGTGAGAAAGCGCTCCATCCTGCTGCACCATTCCTCTGGATCGGCCGTGAGCGCGAGAAGCCGCGCACGTGCATCCTCGCCCCGCTTGGTGTCATGGGTCGCAGTTGCAATCATCGAACCAGGCCACTCGCACGAACGCCAGCGCGCAGCCTCGTCGAAGCCGTCACGCGAGATGCCGAATTGCGCGGGGTCGGAACCGACCTCATTAAGAGCGAGAAACGGTACATATCGATAGAACAACGTATCTTCTAGACTTTTGGCCATGACGGGCCCGGTCAGTTGTTCCACCCGTTGTCGCACCCGGGCGGTGAGATCCGGCTGCGCATCGTTGAGATCGCCAACGAGAACACGCCCGAGCAGCGCCAGCGCATCCCCATCGCCCGCCTCGACAAAGGCCTCCGCGTCGGCCAAGGCTTGCGCGACCATTGCCCGGTCCGTCGCATCGGCACCTGAAACTCCAACGTAAGTACGATAAACAGGAATAGCTACGACATAGCCGATGAGAGCCCGTCGCAGAGCTGCTTCTCCGATGTCACGCGTGCGACGCGAAGAAGTTGCGATGCTCGAGAGATCGGCGACAATTGCTGTCGTCTCCGAACCGAAGCTGCGCGCGAGGACCATCTGCTTCGCAGCGATAAGTGCCTCATGATAGCTCTGTCGCTGACCCACGACATCGCGATAAGCGCGCTGGATCGCTCCGGCAGCGCTTCGGTTGAGCAACATCGCGTCGATCTCGTTGAGAGCGTCATACCCCGTCGTGCCGGCGATCGGCCAGTCCCGCAGCCGCTCACCGGGCTCAAGGATTTTTTCTGCCACTATGTAGAAGCCCGGGCCGACGGCGGCTTGCAGCATAGCCAGGTATCCTGCGGGATCGGCGAGCCCGTCGATGTGATCGATGCGCAGTCCGTCGACCTTCCCGTCGGCCACGAGCTTGAGGATGAGTTCATGGGTGAGGTCGAAGACGCGCCTGTCTTCGACACGCACTCCCGCGAGGGCGTTGATCTCGAAAAACCGCCGGTAGTTCACCTCGCTGCCCGCCAACCGCCAGTGCGCCAGCCTGTAGGCTTGCCGCGAAATCAATGCATCGAACGCCTCAGTATCCACCGCCACTTCGCGCAACGTCGCGTCGAGTGCTGAAGCAACACGCTCCTCGCTAACCAGTGCGGTGAAACCTCGCTGCAGTGAAACCGCGCGCGCAACCACATCTGGCTTGTCGGCAATGCGCAAGTATGCGCCAGCAAGCCGCCCCAACGCCGTGCCTGCCGATGAGTCGGGCGCTATCCGCGCAGCAGCGTCTTTGAGCAAGAAAGCGTAATCAAGCGGGCAAATCGGAAACTCGGCATCGAAATGCTTGATGACGATTGCACCCCGTTCGGCAGCGACACCGAGCGAGAGAGCGCCCGACTCAAGCGCCTCTCCATAGGCAGAGGACAGAAAGGGCAGTATGATTTTTCCATTTGCCCCGTCGCGCTGCAGGTCGATGTCGAAGACATGCGCATAGGGCGATCTGGCGCCCCATTTCAGAACCGAGAACCAGAACGGATTATCCGCGCCGATTCCCATATGGTTTGGAACGATATCCAGGAGCAGCCTCAGGCCATTGGCATGAAGCGCTTCGACGAACGCGTCGAAACCCTCTTCTCCGCCGAGTTCGGGATTGATGACACGGGGATCGACGACATCGTAACCATGCATCGAACTGTGCTGCGCCTGCTGTATAGGCGAGGCATAGACATGGCTGATGCCGAGCGCCGCCAGATAGGGCAGAATCTCGATTGCCGCGGCAAAAGTGAAATCCTTGTGAAACTGCAGCCGGTATGTCGCACGTGGCGGCGACGACGAAAGCCTTGACTGGCGCGCACGCGGCGAACGCTCCTCCTCGGCCAGCAAGGCCCCTACGCGCGCAAGGGGGCCGCCTGGCACAACCATATCCTCTACAGTTCCGCAGAGCTTGCGCCGCCAGTTCGGATGACCATCCGACGGACCCGGCAGGTTGGCCTGATTCAACTCGTCGAGAACATCCTCGCATTGTATGGCGAGTAAGGCGGAGGGCGCCCGCGCCAGATAGCGCAGCGCTTCGTTGCGTGCGGTTTCATCTTCATCAAGGTCGCCGGACAGGCCCTGCCCTTCGAGAGCGGCCTGCCACGCAGCCACATCCTGCTTGCGGCCGCGATGCTCGGCCTGTGCGATCTTCTCGTTGTACACACCGAAGCACGAGCGCAGGTCGATGTCGAAGCCACGCCGCCATCCCTTGAACGTCGGCAGATCATGCGTAGTGATGGCAGCAAGCGCGTGGCGCGGATAAGCCTCGGGAGACAGAAAGCCGCCATCGCGGCTGCGCTCGAACGAAAGCAGGCGATAACTGTAAATGCCGGATTCCATAATCGCGTCGGAGAAGCCGCTTGGGCCTGTGCCGAGGTCTTCCGCGATGACGAGGCAGCGATGGCGCTCGCTCTCGATCCGCAGAATTGCGAGGAGAGCCTGAAACGGAAATGCGACATAGGCGCCACCGGCGGCAGTCGCGCCGGGAGGGATCAGAAACAGCCGCTCCAACTGGAACGCATGATCAATTCGGATCGCACCAGCGTGACGCATGTTTGCAACGACGAGATCACGAAAGGCGGCGAATTCCTGGCGTTCGAGCGCAAGCGGATCGAACGGCGGGAACCCCCAGTTCTGGCCCTGCGGTCCCAGCGGATCCGGTGGTGCACCGACGGAAAGCGAAAGCGCATAGCGATCGGGCCGCGCCCAGACTTCCGAGCCGAATCGATCGGCGCCGACTGCGAGGTCTCGATAAAGCCCCACTTCCATCCCGCTCGAACGTGCAGCCTCTGCCGCTGCCGCGAGCTGTGCATCGCAAATCGTCTGCAACCACGCGTGAAACGAAACACGGTCCGCCTTTTCCCGGCGGAATCGCTGCACCGCAGTGGATGAAGCATCGAAATAGTCAGATGGCCACGCGCCCGGCCACGCCTGTCCCTCCGCAGAGAAGTGCGCGGAAAGGGCCTCGAATGTTGCGTGAAGCTCCAACTGCTCACCAAGTTCCGATCGCCGTCGCGCGAATTCTTCTTGATCCCCGGTACGTTGAAATGCCTTGAAGAGATGCTCGAGCAACGGCCTCTTGAGGTCCCACACACCCGCGTAGTCGACGAGCCCACGGCTTCGCATCGCCTCCATGCGCGGCGCGATCTTCGCAAGTTCTCCGGCCGAATCAATTCCCGGCACATCGATGACAGCCGGATCCAGATACAGCGTCTCGAGAAACAGTCGCGTCGAGGGCGAATACGGCGATATCTTTGTTCGATCATCCTCAAAAAGGGCATGCAGCGGGCTGAGCCCCAGGAATGACGCGCCACACCGACCCGCTCCGGTCGCAAGCTGCGCAACGTCCGTCAGGTCACCCATGCCGAAATTGCGGGCGGACTTCAATCCATAGACCTGAGCTGCGAGTCCCCACGCGCGGGCTCCATCGCTGCGCAGTGCATCAGGCGACCAGCAGCGCGGTGGAGCGACGAGCAGGAAGGTCGAAGCCGTGCTCGCGCCAGACTCGATGTCCAGCCGATAATATCCGCTCGCAAGAGAAGGCAGCCGGACCTGGCCGTCTTCTTTCCGCGATTGCGGGAGCGCATTTTCACCGCGCAAGCTCCAGCCGGTAATCGTCTCTGCAAAAGCGGCTTTAAGAGAAAGCGCTTGTGGGCGGCCCGATTCAATGACCATCCACGGCGCCAGCGGGCCGCTGCGGTAACCGCTGACGGAATCGAGTCCGTCGCGCAGATCCGATTGCGACCGCGTCGAAAAGCCGAGTCCCTCAATCAGGCCACGACGCGCATCGACACTGGTTTCGATGATATCGCCATTCTGACCTCGATAGGAAGAAGCTATGCCCAGCGCGGTTGCAAGCTCGTCGAGCATGTCGTCATTCTGCTGCGCCACGGGCGGGTCCTTTGCTGACGATTGCGCTCCATCCATGGAGCAAGTGCATGCCTGCCTCTGTTGAAACGGAAGCGGAAGACCAGATCGTCTCAAGCTCCGGACGAACGGGCGCGTTCAATGAGCCCGGGCCAAGCTGCGCGAGGAAGTGCAACTCTCCGGCGGTGAAACTCCACGTCACCTGCAGGCCCCCGTCGCCCAGGAGCTCACTGCGTCCGCCCTGAAATCCGCTTTTGACGAGCGGAACCACATGTTGATGGCGCAAGGCGAGCAAGCTGCGCATGGCGGCCAGTGTGTCTGCGAAAGGTGGTCGGATGCGCTCCTCCCATCGCAAGGTGGAGGCGCCAAAGGTCGCTTCAGCCGTGGGGTCCGGAATTCGGGCCGATGTCTCGTGGTTCGCAAAGGACTCGAAGCGCGCGAACTCGCGACGCCGTCCTTCGCGCACGGCGCGCGACAGTTCAGGGTCGTCGCTGAAGTCCACAAAGAACTGGAACGGCGTTGAGGCGCTCCATTCCTCGCCCATGAACAGAAGTGGAATCTGCGGCGAGAGAATAAGCAGCGCATGGGCTATCGCCAGATGATCCGGGTCGGCGAGGGCCGATAACCGCTCACCGAACGCGCGATTGCCGATCTGGTCGTGATTTTGAAGGAAGGCAACGAAAGCCTCTGGCGGCAAGTGGCTAGACACCTCGCCCCTCGGCTTTCCGCCCGCATGGACCGACGGTTCACCCTGATAGGCGAAGCCTTCTGAGAGACAGCGCGCGAGGCATTGCAAAGGCGCCGCCGCGTAATCTTCGTAATAGGCCTCCCGCTCACCCGTCAGCAGGACGTGCCAGCAATGATGGATGTCATCGTTCCACTGCGCGTCATAGAGTTTTGGCTTGCGCTCGGCGTCCCGCGTGAGCCAGCGCGACGCATTATGCTCGTTCTCCAAGACGAGATGGACCTGCCGCCCCACCGCTTTTTTGCGAACTGCCTCGGCTATTTCCGTCAGTACATGCTGCTCGCTGTCGTCCTTGATAGCATGCACGGCATCCAGGCGGAGGCCGTCGAAGTGAAATTCGTCGATCCAGTACAGCGCATTGTGGATCACGAAATCGCGGACGGCGCGTCGATCCTTCGCGTCGAAGTCGATTGCACTGCCCCACGGTGTATGATGCCTGTCCGTGAAGAACGACTTCGCATAAAGCGGCAAAAAATTCCCGGACGGTCCGAAGTGGTTGTAGACGACGTCGAGCATCATCATCAGCCCGCGCGCGTGCGCTGAGTCAACGAGCCGCTTCAGGTCGTCCGGGGTGCCATATGCGAAGTTTGGAGCAAATGGCAGAACGCCGTCGTAGCCCCAGTTGCGCATGCCCGGACATTCCGCGATCGGCATCAGCTCGATCATCGTGACGCCGAGATCTGCGATTGCGTCCAGCCGCTCCGTCAATGCTTCGAACGTACCGGCCGATGTCGCCGTGCCGACATGCACTTCGTAGATGACGGCTTCCGCCCAGGGACGCCCCTGCCATGCACTGTCGCGCCAGGCAAAAGAAAGCGGATCTGTCACAAGGCTCTGCGCGAACACGCCGTCCGGCTGATAGCGCGATGCCGGGTCGGGAATTCCGCGCTGGCCGTCGATGCTCCATTCATAGCGCGCGCCCGGACCGGCGGACGCCACGGTTACTCGCGCAAACCCGAATTCATCACGTGGCGCGTCGATAGGCTCGCCATTCCCGACAATCAGTTGCACGCGTTGGGCGTCGGGCGCCCACAGGGAAAACCTGACCCCCTCGGCCGAAGGCTCGGCTCCAAAGGGCATCTGGTGCAGGCTAGGCATGCTTGGACTCCGTCCGGCTGGCAAGCTGAAACAGCGAGAGCGAACGGGAAGCCAGCAGAATGGTTCCTCCCGCCTCGAGCGTCAAAGGCGCTCCCTCGACAAGTCCCGTTGCGCGTCGCGTATCAAGCACCTGCACCCAGGATGCACCCAAAAACCGCGGCGGCAACGTGAATGTCACGTCCTCGGGATCTGCATTGAGCAGCAGCAAGAATCCCGTTTTGTGTTCCGACTGATTTCCAAGCTGAAGCCCGAGCGCACGCCGCAGATCCTCGCCCCAATCCTGCGCTGTCATTTCGCGCCCCTCTGGCGCCAGCCAGTATATGTCCTTCAGTCCTCGGCCCGGGATGACATCACCGTTCAGGAAGTCGCGACGGGCGAAGACGTCGTAGCTCTGGCGTAACGCGGTGAGCGCACGCAGGAAGGCAAGCAGATGCGGATCGCCGGAATGCGCGACGTCCCAATCCATCCAGCTGGTCTCGTTGTCCTGCGCATAAGCATTGTTGTTGCCCCCTTGCGTGCGGGCATATTCATCGCCCATGAGCAGCATCGGCACGCCGATGGAAAGCATGAGCGTGGCAAGCAGATTGCGTTTCTGCTTCTGCCGCAGCGCGATCACATCGGCATCGTCGCTCGGCCCCTCGACACCGCAATTCCAGGATAGGTTATGAGGGTGGCCGTCCTGGTTCTGCTCGCCGTTCGCTTCGTTGTGACGCTCGTTGTAACTGACGAGATCCTGCAGCGTGAAACCATCATGCGAACACACGTAATGGATGGACGCGCTCGGGCTGCGGCCACGCTGGCCGAAGATTTCGCGTGAGCCCGTGATCGCCTGCGCCAGACCGGACAGCTGGCCGGGATCGCCGCGCCAGAAAGCCCGCACGCTGTCGCGATAACGATCGTTCCATTCGCTCCAGCCCGCCGGGAATCCGCCGACGCGATAGCCGCCGTCGCCAAGGTCCCACGGCTCGGCAATCAGCTTCACACGGCTGAGAACGGGGTCCTGCGCGACCGCGCGCAGGAAGCCCGCGCGCTCGTCGACATCGACAGGATCGCGCGCCAGCGAGGGCGCGAGATCGAAGCGGAATCCATCGACATGAAAGGCCTCGACCCAATAGCGCAGGCTGTCGAGCACCATCTGCATGACGCGCGGGTGATTGAGGTCAAGCGTGTTTCCGGTGCCGGTCGAATCCCACGAAAAGCGTTTGTTGTCCGCAGGCAGCTTGTAGTAGCTCGCGTTGTCGATGCCGCGGAACGACAGCGTCGGCCCCAGATGGCTGCCCTCGGCCGTGTGATTGTATACGACGTCGAGGATCACCTCGATCCCCGCCTCATGCAACGCGCGAATGGCCGCGCGAAGCCCATAGACGCCGTCAGGCCCGAAGTAGCGCGCTTCAGGTGTGAAGAAGTTCAGCGTTGAATAACCCCAGTAATTCCTCAGGCCTTTTTCATGCAGGAAGCGATCGTCGACAAACGAGTGGATGGGCATGAGTTCGATGGCCGTCACGCCGAGACCAACGAGATGGTCGATGACTTGCGGGTCTGCCAGCGCAGTGTAGGTGCCGCGCAGCACAGGCGGCAGTCCCGCATGAAGATTGGTGAAGCCCTTCACATGCGCTTCATAGATAAGCGTCTCGTGCCACGGGCGGTTAGGCCTGACGTCCTCGCCCCAGGTGTGCGCGGGATCGACCACTACGCATTTGGGAATCATCGGCGCGGAATCGCGCCTGTCCAGCGAGAGGTCGCCTCGCTGCGCGCCGGGGCGGTACCCAAACAGGGCGTCGTGCCAGCGGATGCGGCCGAACAATTGGCGGGCATAAGGATCGATCAGCAGCTTGTTGGGATTGAAGCGATGTCCCTGCGTGGGCTCGTAGGGACCATGGACGCGATAGCCATACAGCTGGCCGGGGCGCAGGCCGCGTACATAGACATGCCACACCTGGTCCGTGCGGCGCGGCATCCGGATGCGGCGAAGCTCACGACGCCCCGTGCTTTCGAAGAGGCAGAGATCGACAGCAGTCGCATTTGCTGAAAACAACGCGAAGTTGACGCCTATGGCGTCGAACGTCGCGCCGAGCGGCATCGGCGCGCCCTCCTCGACATCAGGCGCGCTCATGGCTGCCTCGTGTGCCGAAGCACGAAGGAGAAGTCGATTGTCAATTTGTGCGTTCCGCTGAAACGGGCGCGCGGATGCGTTCGCCCTGCCAAGCTGGTTAACGCTGCAGATTGATCTTCGTTGCCGCGAAAGGTCAGGGCGTCGCGTTCGCCGACCTGGTCACATCGAACAGGAGCGACTTGATCGTGACCGGGACCATTCCAGACGGCAGCCGGATGCGGCCGACATCAACAAAGTCGAAATCGCGCAGCACGAGGCCGTCGAGCACAAGGCAAGGACTTTCAACGTGTTTTTCATCGCGCAGGATCGCACCTAGAGTAAGTCCGGCATCGCCTTCGAGCATGATGTAGATAGGAGCCCCCGCCGCGATCCGGTCGGCGAGACCATCGTAGATCCCGTCGGCCAGCGCGCGCACACGCGCATAATCGTGTTCGCCTCGCCAGCGAAAGGCGAGTGCGAACTCTCGGGCTCCATCTGCCAGATCGAAGGCTGCGCGGTGCGCGTGGACGGCCGAGGCGATTGCGGAGGCGTCAGGCATGCCCAGCAGCGACACGGTGGGCTGCAGCACCGGCAGGTTGCGCCGGGGCAGCACGAGCGAGGGGTGCGAGATGAAGCTCGTCTGTCCGCTCATCTGCACGCTGAATTCGGATGCACCGAGCGCCGTCGCGCGAATGCACTCGCCCGCCGGCAGCAGCGGCGCAGGCATTGCCCCGGCGGCCAGTCGCACGCGGATCGCGCGGCCGAGGCGCCGTCCCATGTCGCCAAAGTCGCGCGTTTCGCGCTCATAGACATATTCGGCGACGCCGCCGGAAAAGATCAGTCCGTCAGCAGGCAGCACCGCGATCGGCTCGGTCAGCCAGAGATCGCCCGCGCCGGCAGGCTCCAGCATAGCGGACAGCAAAGCCTCTGCCATGGCGTCCGCGAGCCTGTCGAGATCGGCACGATTGATCTTGTCGCCGACACTCCAGTCGAGCCCGGCCCGGCGCAGCAGCGCGCCAGCGCTCGCGTCGCAGCGTGTGATGACATCCTCACGCGACCATGCGAGCTGACGCCCGCCGATGGCCAAGGCGCCGCTTGCAAGGATGCGCCCGTCGACAATGCGCGCAAGCTTGGTGGTGCCTCCGCCGATGTCGATGTCGACGAGCGTCGCGCCCTGTTCCAGCGAGCGCCGCACCGCGCCCGATCCATAGGCTGCGAGCATCGCCTCCATGTGATGGCCGGCCGAGGCGCAGACGAGTTCGCCGAGGTCTTCCGCCAGCATCTGGGTGATGGCCCGCGCATTATCGCGCGCCATGGCTTCGCCGGTCAGGATCACCACGCCGGTCTCGACGTCGTCGGGGGTAACACCTGCGGCCTCGAACGCGCGATCGATGATCGCGCGCAGGCGCACCTCATCGATCTCATGCGCATTGCGAAAAGGCGTCAGTGAAACCGGAGACATATAGAGCGTGCTGCGCGAAGCGGCGTGGCGGCGCATGGCCAGCGGCTCGCCGGGGCCGCGCATCAGCAGCCGCGAGAAAGCGATCTGCGTGCCCGAGGACCCGACATCGATGCCCATGCTGACCAGCGGAATGCTCTCGAGCGAGCGCGCGTTGATGTCGAGGAGATGGTGGCCCTGATCGTCGTGATCGTGATCGTGATCCGCGTCGTCGTCATGGGCATGCCCGGCGCCCGCGCCCAGTAGATGATCGCGCAGACTGTGCCGGAGGTTCGGGCGGGGCGGCTGGTCCGAACTGCTCATGGAATCTCGGGTCCCTGGGGACGGAAAGGGCCGGCGCGCGAACGCCGGCCCGATCAGCTTACTTCTTGCCGCGCTCGCCGCGCAGATATTCGCGCACGAGCTCAGCCGTCAGGGTGACGCTGGGATCGAACTCAGGCGCGTCCTCGAGCTGGTCGAGCGTATTGAGGCCGATCTGCTTGAAAATGCGGTTGGTCGACGATATCAGGCGCGCCGGTTTGGAAGGGTCGGCGTTGAAGTGCTGATGCACCGTGTTCGGCGGGATGTAGATCACATCGCCAGCTTCCCACTCGTAGCGCTTCACTTCGTCCTGAATGGACCATGTGAACACGTCGGTGATCTCGACGTCGCAATCCTGATGCAGATCGTAGCCACGACCTTCGATGACGTAGACGCATTCTTCCGCGAGATGGCGATGCTTGCCCGAGCGGCTGCCCGGAGGGATCAGCTGCATATAGGCGTCGACCGTCTCCATGCGCGTGTTCATGTTCTCGTTGATCAAGTGCTTCAAGAGCCCCTGGCGAGACATTTCCCACGGCATTTCGTCGGGACGTATGATCTTCTTGCGACGCGAGTTGCGCGAGGCGGCATCCTGGGAATCGTCGAGGAGACGCTGATAGAGACGCTCGTTGGATTTACCTTCGAGCCAAGCTGCGGTTTCGCCCCATGCCATATCAGTAGCCTCCCTCGGGATGGTTGTCGTCCTGCTCGCCTTCGCGAACTTCGAATCCTTCGGATTCCGGGCTGTGCTCGACTGAGCGTGCCTTGACCTGCTTCTGGAACAGCATGTTCAGGAAGAGATACATCGGCTTCGTCTTGATGACGATTGCGCGGGCGGGCTTGGTGGTTGAGGCATTGAAATGCTGGTGCACGCAATTGTTGTGCACGATCGCAACGTCGCCC
>JAQGKD010000119.1 GCA_028290285.1 Hyphomicrobiales bacterium | reverse complement strand
GCCCATGAACAGGACGATGTCGAATTTTTCCCGCAAGCAGCCGACGTCATAAACCGAGAGCTTGCGAAACTCGATGTCGAGCCCCGCCACTTCCACGGCGAAGCGGGCCTGGGCGAGATAATCTTCGTCGAAGTCGATGCCAAGCACACGTCGCGCGCCGCGCCTTTTCATTTCGATCGAATAGAAGCCCGCGTTGCAGCCGACGTCGAGCACGGTCTTGCCGGTGAGATCGTGTGGAATTGCGCCGGAAAAATGCTTCCATTTCGTCGCCGGATAATCGCCAAGGAAATGGTCCGGGGCCGTGCGCACGCCACCGAGCTCCATATTGTGGAACCACGGGCTCAGCGCCTCGACACGCGCGCGGATTTCGTCCTGCGTCATTTGGGTCATGTCGAACTTCCCTTTGTGGAGACTGTGCGCGCCAGGTCCCGCCCCTGCGCGCCTCCGAGCAAAGCTATGGCGGTCCTGTAGCCTTCGAACGTGCCGACATCGACGTAAGTCTGGCCGGCTTGCATTCCCACTGCGCGTCCGCCGAGCGCGATCCACGCATTGACGAGCGTGCCAATATATTCATCGCGGCGGCCCCGCTCGAGCCAGAGATCGTGCAACTCGGCGAGTACCGAGCCCGTTAGCTTGAACGCGCCCCAGACCCAGTGCGATCTTGGCGTCGGCGATTTCACGTCGATCCCGATCACGCCGCCGTTCGCATCAAGTGCTACGGCGTCGAAGACGCAGGGGTTGGGGACCGGAAAGAGCAGGAACGAGAGTCCGTCCGCGGGCAGGGCGTTGAAGCCGTCGAGCGGAAACCAGATTGTATCGGGCAGGCCGACCAGCACCTGTTCATCGGCGCGGATGAAATGTCGCGCGCGGAACAAGGCGTCGCAGAGCCCGAGTGGCTTCGGCTGGACGATGTAGGCGGCGGCCGCCTCCGGCACGCCCTCGCCGAAATATTCCATGATGTCGGATTTCCCCGGTGCGATCACGAAGCAAAGCTTGTCGGCGCCGCCAGCGATCATTCGGTCGACAAGATATTCGCTCACCGCGCATGGCCGTTCAGTGCCGTCGGCGGGGCGGCTGCCAACGGGCAGGAGCTCCTTTGAAAAGGCGAGGGGCTGAATGCGGCTGCCGCGCCCCGCAGCCGGGATGAGACCCCACATGTCAGGCTCCCGCAGCGGGTTCGAGGATGGCACCCGGGGCCCCGACGCTGTCGAGAAGCTGCACGAGCTCTTGCGCACGCCGGGCCGATGTATGCCGCGCGATGACGTTGTCACGCGCGTTACGGCCGATGCGCGCGAGCTCGATGTCGCTGAGCGCGAGCGCGTCCAGCGCCTCCTGCGCTGTGCCCGCGATGAGCAGGTCCTCGCCGGGCGTGAAGAAATCGCACAATCCGGGCCACGCATCGCTGAGCTGCGCCGCGCCGCAGGCTGCGGCCTCGAACAGGCGTCCTGAGGGGCACCAGCCCATGGCAGACATGGAGGCCCGGGTCACGTTAAGCGAAAGGCGCGCGGAGCAGAAGAAGGCCGAATGATCCTGCGGCGGCAGGTGACGCAGGAAGTGGATGTTCGACGTCCATGGGAAGTCGTCCGGATATTGCGCTCCAGCCATCAGGAAGCGCTCGCCCGGCAGACGTCGTGCAGGCTCGACGAAAAGTTCGGTGAGCGCTGCCTGCCGGTCTGCTGCGTAGGTGCCGAGATATGAAAGGCTGGACGCGAGACGCGCCTCCCCCGGAGCGGCACGATGCACGTCCGGATCGGCATGTCCGTAGAGCGGGGCCACGCGCGTCGCACCCAGCTTGTCGCGGAGGATCTCCAAGGCAGGCCCGCCGGTGAAGCTCAGCACGAGATCGAAATCGCGCAGGCCGCGCGCGCCGATCGAGGAGAGCGGGCGGCCCTGCTCGAGATCGTCGAGCGTGACCGGCGTGTCGAGATCGTAGAACACGCGCCGCGCGCAGGGCGAGCGCACGATCAGTTCCGTCGCGGCAATTCCGTCGGGGCAATAGGACGTGACGATGGCGGCGTCCGCATCCTGCAGGTCGCGCTGTGCGTTCTGTTCAACGTCGGCCCAATCGCCGTAGAGACGAAGTGCGCCTCGGCCGGGCATGTCGACGAAGTCGCGCGCCTGCGCATAGAACGGCAGGTTCCGCTCGTAGAAAACGACTGTCCAGCCCATGGCGGTCAGGCTGCGGCAGAGGCCGCGCCAGAGCGTTGCATGGCCATTGCCCCAGGACGACGAGATCGTCAGGCCGAAGACGACAAGCTTCACGTGGGGCCTCCGGCGCTTGTGTGATCGGCGGGCGCGGGCTCGTTCACGCGACGCACCACGGCGCCGTAATCGTCGAAGGCGATGGTGGAGAGCGAGGCGGGATCTATGTCGAAGGAGATCAGCCGGTCGAGAGACAGCCCGAGGATCGCGGCGAGTGCGGCGCGGATCGGATCGGCATGGCTCACCATGAGGAGGGTCGCGCCCTTTCGGAGCTGCACCATGTCAAGGATGTGGCCTATGACGCGAGCCTGCACCCCAAGCATGGTCTCGCCGCCCGGTGTCGTCGTGATGCCGCGCGCGACGTTCCACATGCGCCAGTGCGGCTGTTCATTGAGCTCGCCGAATGTCTTTCCGGACCAGTCCCCGAAATCCACTTCCACGAGCGCATCGATGAGCTCCACCTTGGCATCGTGATAGCTCGCGATGGCATGCGCCGTTTGCGCCGCGCGCTCGATGGGGCTCGATTGGATGAAGTCGATCTTTTCACCGCGGAGTTTTCGCGCTACCCGCGCCGCCTGGGCGAGTCCTGCTTCGCCGAGCAGAACGCCGGGCGTCCGGCCGGCCAGATAGCTGCCGACATCGTCATGCGCGGCATGCCTGACAAGATGCACGACGGTCGTCACCGAGCCACGCCCCGCGCCTCTCCGGCGATGAACGCCTGAAGACGTTCATGAGCATCCGCATCGGTGAATTGTTGCGGGGGGGACTTCATGAAATAGGCGGAGGGTTCGATCAGCGCACCCGAGATTCCGCGGTCGAGCGCGATTCGCGCGCAGCGGATCGCGTCGATCACGATGCCTGCCGAATTCGGGCTGTCCCAGACTTCGAGTTTCAATTCGGCGCTCATGGGCGCGCCACCGAACCCTGTGCCTTCCATCCGGATATAGGCCCATTTGCGGTCGGTCAGCCATTCCACATAATCGCTGGGCCCCACATGCACATTCGCGGACGCGAGCGGTGCTTCGAGTTGGCTCATCACCGATTGCGTCTTGGAGATCTTCTTCGAGGTGAGCCGTTCGCGCTCGAGCATGTTGTGGAAGTCACTGTTGCCGCCGAAGTTCAGTTGATACGTCCGGTCGAGCCTGACGCCGCGGTCCTGAAAAAGATTGGTCAGCACCCTATGCACGATGGTGGCTCCGACCTGGCTCTTGATGTCGTCTCCAATGATCGGCAACTTTTTGGCTTCGAAACGCGCGCTCCATTCCGGCCGCGAGGCTAGGAACACGGGCATGCAATTGACGAAGGCGCAGCCGGCTTCCAGCGCCGCACTCGCATAGAATTCAGCCGCCTTTTGCGACCCTACCGGCAGATAGGAGACGACGATTTCGACCTCCTCCCTCCGCAGGGCTCGCACGACATCAATGGGCTCGGCCGGCGACTCCTCCACCATAGTGCGCAGATAGGTCCCGAGGCCGTCGAGAGTGGGGCCGCGCTGCACCGTGACCCCCAGCGGTGGGACCTGCGCAAAGCGCAAGGTGTTGTTGGGCTTGGCCTCGATCGCCTCCGACAGATCGCGGCCGACCTTGGCGGCGCTGACATCGAAGGCCGCGCGGATGTCGATCTGTCCGACGTGGTAGGCGCCGAGCACGACATGCATCAGGCCGGGAATGGCGAGGCCCGGATCCGCATGGCGATAGAACTCCAGTCCCTGCACCAGCGAGGAAGCGCAATTGCCGATGCCGACCAATGCGACGCGAATCTTGCTCATCGTGCACGCCATGGATACCGCCGCACTTCTCATGGAGATCGCGGCGCGAAAACGTAAGTTCCTGCTCCCGAACGAACGGTGAAAACTTGAGTTCCCGTCGATGTGCGACAGTTCCCCGGCAAAGGTACAGCCAGGCGACCCGCCTCACGAGCGTTCTGAGATCCGCAAGCGCCTGTGGTCCATCGCGAAACGAAAGGATGTGTCCTCCGTTGCTGCTGGGCGTGAGCGGGCAACTCCTGCCGCGCTCCCTGGGAGGCGTCACCATGCTCGTGTACGGAGATCACATGCGCCGCATCGATCGTGCGGCCTGGATCGAACGGTTGCGTACCATCGGCCAGCGCACCGACGACCAACATCCGACTGCGGCTCATGAGCGGCTCGTATCGTTGCTGATCGAAACCGGGCAGATCGCGCAAGCCGTAGCGGATGACGTCTTCGAAGCTGCCGGAGGGCGCGACGTCCACTGCGAGGCCAGCGCCGGGCATATGGACCTTGTCGCGGACCTTGCCCGCCTGGTGTGCGAGTGCTGGACGAATGAACTCCAGCCACAAGGCGCTCTGCTTGTGCCGGACGCACTGCTTCGTCAAGGCCCGGGCGAAGTGATCGCACGAGAGCAGGAAGGCTTCTCCTATTACGCGGTCTATCCCGAAGCGTTTTACGAAGCAGCGCGTCGCCTTCGGGTCGGGGGAACCATTCAGGTCGTTGGTTTGCGCAGCATAGGGACCACGCTCGCCGCGATGGTGGCAGCTGGATGCCGTGCGCATCGCACGTCAACGCTCCGTCCGCATGGACACCCATACGATCGCATCGTCAGCGCACCCGATCTCATTGCGACGCTGCAGGCCGAACGGCCCGATCATGTTTGTATCGTCGACGAGGGGCCAGGACGTTCGGGAAGCTCAATGGCGAGTGTCGTCTCGGCCATCGAAGGTCTTGCCGGCGTGAACCCGTCACTGCATCTCTTTCCGAGCCACACGAACATGCCCGGAGGCGAAGCGAGCCCGCTCTCACGCAGGGTTTTCGAGGAGCTTCCGCGTCATGTCACCTCCTTGGACGATCTTCTGATCACGTCCGGCATTGCGGCTCACCGGCTGCAGACCTGGGTGAGCGACGTCACGGGCCCAGCTATCGCGCCTCTTCTCGACGTGTCGGCAGGAGGCTGGCGCGCCTATCGTGGGGATACCGAACCCGAGTGGCCTGCCTGCGATCCACAGCAGGAGCGGCGGAAGTTTATTCACACCACGCTCCGAGGAACTTTCCTGCTGAAGTTCACGGGAATCGGTCAGAACGGCACCGAGAAAGCGCGATTGGCCGAAGAGCTTTCCCAGGCGAACCTCACGCCGCGGCACCTTGGAACGCGCCATGGTTTTTCAATAGCGCCCTGGCGCGACGACATGCGTTCTGTGGCGAAGACGACGCGAGGCGGCCTGCTGCCCTTCATCGCCCACTATCTCGCGTTTCGGCGCTGCCTCAGAGTCGGTCACGATCTCGACGGTGCCGGTGCAGAATTGTTGCGCGATATGGCCATCACGAATGTAGGCGTGGCATTGGGATCGGACGCGGCGTCACGCATGCAAGCTGTCCTCTTCAATTTTTCCGAGTTATTTCGCGGGTCCGTACGGTGCTGCATAGATGGCCGCATGCACGCGCATAAGTGGCTCACCGACGGAATGGGCCACTACTTGAAAACCGACGCTGTCGAGCATCATGCCGGGCACGATCTGGTCGGCGCACAGGACATTGCCTGGGATATAGCCGGGGCTGATTCCGCCTTCCATCTGACGCGCCGGGACACGGAGCAACTCCGTCTTGCTGTGGAGGACGCCAGCGGCAAACCAGTCTCGGAGAATCTTCTGGAAAGCCTAACCTACGTGCAGCCCGCGTTCGAGCTTGGGCGCCTTTGGCTCGCAGTCGGTGCGAACGCCGGGTCGCCCGAGGAGGGCCGTCTGCAAGCGGCTCTGAATGACCTCACGATCAACCTCGAACAGCACCTTTGGGCAGGCTACAAATAAGCCCTTCGAAGCTTGCTTCAGTGGTTCGTGGAAATTTGTCACGTCCGCGCTTCCACGAGCCAGACCCCAAGCCGGGCTATTCGTCCAGCGCGCGCCCCCGCCCATTCCCCATCAAACGCAGGCCGGCGGCGATCAGTAGGACGGCGGTCGGCTTGATCAGTTGGTCGATCTCCACGCGCCCCTCGATCAGGGCCAGATCGGTGGCGAAATCCACCACCAGATAGACGATGATCACCTCGACAAGTGTGTGCTTGAGTTCGCCGACACCGCTGACGCGCATCCAGCTGGGGATGCGCTGGCGAGCCGCTCCATCTGCCGGGAACACGAAGCCAAAGGCAAGGGCGAAGGCAAAGATCATAAGAACCACGCCGAACAGCAGCGCATCGGTCGCGCCCATAACGGCCGTCGTGATCTCGGCAGTTTGCTGGAAACCTGCAGTCCAGATCATGGACGCGCCGTGACCAAGTTTGGCGGCCGCAAGGCCAAACATCAGGAGCGCGCCGACGAGTGCACCAAGACAGGCGACCAGCATCAGAAAACGCAACGGCAGCAGGTATTGAGCCATGTAAAGCCCCTTGTGCTTGCAAGAGGTTAACCCGAGTGCTGCAACCTGCAAAGCTACACTTCGATAGGTGTTGGCGGCCTTCTGCATGCGGGTGCCAATCCGTCCCCTAGCTCGGCCTCGATCCAAAGTGCGTCGGTGGGCCACCGTCCCACGCTGAGGAACTCTTATTCGCGATGGCGTGTTTTAAGAATATCTCACCGTCGGCCCAATAGTTTGGGCAGAAGGGCGGTCGATCATGGCCCATTACTTGTTCATTCTTCGCCAGAACGGCGAAATCCTGCGTGAAAAAACGATCCTGGTCGACCCGGATGGCGTTTTACGAAAGGCTGTGAAATTTTCGCGGCATATGAGCACCCGGGGGGCGAAGGTTATCGTGAAGGATCCCGAGGGAAACGTCGTTTGCATGATAGGCACGCAATGCGCCGCAAGCCTGAGGGAGCAACATAGCGACCCATCTAAAATCGGCCCGGTAGAGCACAACCGCGAACAATAAATCGGTCGAAGAAGTGGCGATGAACGGTCGCCTTCTCCAACCTCGCAAACGGACACTCGGCGCGGCTCCCGCTTGTTCCGCTAATACGCTTCGTACCCACTGCTTCCAGGAGGTTTCGATGTTCATGCGCATCACGTGGGGTCGAATCCGACCCGGCCAGTGGGAAGAGTATGAGCGCCGGTTTGAGAGATTGGCCTCTGCGCAGGCCAAAGAAGGCGGACCAAAGCGCAGGTGGCTGGTCCGGGACCTCGATGACCCGGACGCCGGCTTCGCGATCTCTGTCTTTGAAACAGAAAACGAAATGCGCAGCTGGTCCAGCGATCCCGCCGCTCGTGAGCGGACCAAGACGGAAATGGCCGACCTGTACATCGGAGATTATCGCAGCAGGCAGTGTGAAGTGCGGTTGCAGTTGAGTTGATGAAATCAGATTTTGAGCCCGCCGAATGTTGTCCGTCCCCAAAAGGGACGAGGCCGCTTTAAGACGCCGCTCAATCGCGAAGACCCTAGTCTGAAGGCGGGTCGGCACTGTCGAGGCAAAGACGCGACGGGGTTGATTTTTCTCATTGCGCATCCCGTCATCCGTTCCGGACTGCGGTGTCGCCTCTTAATCGCGCGGAAGGATCTGCTGCGCCTGCGCGCCGGCAGCGGCGCGAGCGAGACGGAACGGCGTGCCTATTACGGGCGTATGATGCGAAAGAGCCCTTACCAAGAACCTGAGCCGCCGCGTGAGGATCTGGCCTGGATGCTTGGCCTTTCTTGGGGGGACTGTCGGGGCCCCCTTGGCAATCAAAGCACCCGGAATGAGCATTGGCCATCGCAAAGAGGGTGCTTTGCAAACTGCGCGTCGTCACTGTCCTGATCGGAACGTGCTGTTCACAACGGGCTACGCGGGCAAGCAGGTCGTCACAACGGCTTGCTCGATAGTGCTTATTGCCGGTTAGAAAATCAAAAGGCTTTCCCTTTCGGTCGATGTGCTCGTAGCCGGAACGTGTGAGCCGCGTAGCTCTCGCAATCGTCTTCTGAAACCGGCGAAGTGGCGGCGTCAGCCGAATCCGACGACGGAGGAGTACCCGATTCTCATGAACACGGGACGCGTCGTCTATCACTTTCACACGCGCACGAAGACCGGGCGGTCCCCGTGCTCAACGCCCGTGCGCCGCACGCGCTTACGTCGAAATCCACCCGCAGGATGCCCAGCGGTTCGGTATTGGCCTCGGCGCGCGTCTAGCCGAACTCAACGGCGAATTAAGCGAGCCCTTCGCGTCTCGCAAGTTCGGGCAAACTACGGAAGAACCTGCCCCATGATCGCCAGCAGGCCTGTTTTCAGCCCATGGGCAGATTGCGATCGCGAAGGGGGCCGGGCTCGGCCTGGGCGAGGCCGACGCTGGAAGGCGGCTACAGCTCACTAAACGGCTGGCGGTGCTCAACTCGGCCTTTCGGCACGGCTGGCCGGATCGCGCAACAGCTCTAACCAGGCCATCGAATAAAATGTGCGGTCGTGTCGGCCCACTGTTCCTCCGCGCGTCCTAGGATTGAACGATCCCACGGAGACGCCTCATGAGGCTCATGCCCTGCCTCCTATTCGGACCCGGCTCGCGCGCAACGCGCCATGCAGGCTATGATCGCGGGCAGAAGCTTGACATGAACGAGATGGCGCGCGCGGCCAACCGCGCCTGACAGGAAGAACGTTATGACCGTTACGGATGATGAGGCGCGCACGCTGAGGCTGACGCGCTACATTGCGGCCTCGCCGGAGAAAGTGTACCGCGCCTGGACCGATGCGGACGTGCTCAAGCGATGGTTCGCGCCAAAGCCGTATGAAACGACGCATGCGGAGCTCGATGTCCGCCCGGGCGGATCGAACCTCATCGTCATGCGCGGGCCCGAGGGGCCGGACATTCCGAATCGCGGCGTCTATCTCGACGTGCAGCCAAACCGTCGCCTCGTCGTCACCGACGCGTTCACCGGCGCGTGGCGCCCTTCTGCTAGGGCATTCATGCTTCTCGACCTGACATTCGAGCCGGAAGGCGAGGGGACGCGCTACACCGCGATCGTGAGTCACTGGAGCGCCGAAGACCGCGCCGCGCACGAGGCCATGGGGTTCGACGCTGGCTGGGGCATGGCGACCGACCAGCTGGAAGAAGTCGTCGCAACGCTTTGAGGAGACAGCCATGGCAAAGAAAGTGGTCGTGCTGCTCGGCACGAAGAAGGGCGTGTTCATTCTGCGCAGCGACGAGAGCCGTCGCAGCTGGACGCTGGACGGGCCGCATTGCGAAACCTGGCCGATCCAGCACGCGATCGGCGATCCCGCCACCGGCATGATTTACGCGGGCGGCGGCAGCGAGTGGTTCGGCCCCGCAGTCTGGAAGTCGTCCGACGGCGGCCGCAGCTGGACGCATTCGCGCGCGGGGCTCGCCTATGAGGCCGGTGCGACCCCCATCAAGACGGTCTGGAGCCTCGCATTGCGCGACTCCTCGCTTTATGTCGGCGTCGAGCCCGCCGGCTTGTTCCGCAGCGACGACGCTGGCGAGACCTTCAAGCCGATGGATGGCTTGCAGAAACACGCGACCCGTCCCGATTGGCATCCAGGCGGCGCCGGCCTCATCCTGCATTCGCTCGTGATCGACCAGGACGATCCGCGCGCGATGTGGGTGGGGATTTCGGCTGCGGGCGTGTTCCATTCATCCGATGGTGGCGCGACCTGGGAGCCGCGCAACAGCGGTACGCGCATGGACTTCATGCCGGAGGGACAGCGCTATCCCGAATTCGGACAATGCGTGCATTGCCTCGTGCAGGCGCCTGGTTCGCCTCGCCTCTACCAGCAGAACCATTGTGGCATGTACCGCAGCGACGATGGAGGGCGCATCTGGACCAGCATCGAGGCGGGGCTGCCGTCATCCTTCGGTTTCCCGGCCGCGGTGCATCCACGCGATCCCAACACGCTCTATCTCATGCCGCTCAACGGAGACATCAACGGACGCTACATGCCGGACGCTAAAGCCGCAGTCTGGCGAACGCGCGATGGCGGCGGGAGCTGGCAGGCGATGCGCGAGGGGTTGCCGCAGGAGAGCGCCTTCTTCGGCGTGCTGCGGCAGGCGCTCGCAACCGACACTCTCGACAAGGCCGGCATTTACTTCGGCACGAATTCTGGCAGCGTCTTCGCGAGCTGCGACGAGGGCGAGACATGGACCTGCATCGCACAGCACCTGCCGATGATCTCATCCGTCGAGACGCTCGTGCTCGACGAGGGGCAGGGCGCGCCGGCGTGAGCGCGGCAACGATCGACGTGAGACTGGCGCCATTGCTGCGGCGCCTGTTCCCCGATGCGCAACCGCGCCTGACACTTGATGCGGGCACTGTGGCGGAGCTGGTTGATCGGCTCGACGCGCGATGGCCCGGCATGGGAGACTGCATCCGCGATAGCCGCCCCGCCGTGCGCAGGCATGTAAGCATTTTTGTCGAGGGTCGCCGCGCGACCCTCGACACGCAGCTTCCGCCGGGGGCGGACGTCTTCATTCTCACCGCCATAAGCGGCGGCTGACGCGAGGTTGCCATGCTCTACGCTTTCCTCTGCTACAATGACGAAGCCAAGGTCTGCGGGTGGACGAAGGAAGAGGACGACGCCGTGATGGCGCGGCTCGACATCGTGCATCGAAAGATCAAGTCGGAGGGACGCATGGGACCCTCGCTGCGCCTGATGCCGACGACGACAGCGACGACGCTCTTCAAGGAGCACGATGCGATTCTCGACGGGCCCTATGCGGAAACCAAGGAAGCGTTGCTCGGCTTCTACGTGATCGATTGCGACACGCTGGAGCAGGCGCACGAGATCGCGCGCGATCTGGCGGCGGCCAATCCGGGCGGCGCCTATGAGATCAGGCCGGTTCGTCTCTTCCTGCCCGGAGGGCAAGCGCCTTGATGGACACGCGCTGGCTCGGAGCGGCCTTTTCAGCGGCCCGTCCGCAGGCCGTCGGAGCGCTGCTCCGACATTTCCGCAATCTCGACCTCGCCGAAGAAGCTTTCCAGGAAGCCTGTCTGCGCGCGCTCACGCATTGGCCGAAGAACGGCCCGCCACGCGACGCGACGGCGTGGCTCGTCTTCGTCGGCCGCAACATTGCGCGCGATCACTTGCGCAAGTCGGCGCGGCTCAGCCCGTTGCCTGAGGACGAGTCGCAGCTCTCCGATCTCGGTGATGCCGAGACCGCCGTCGCGCATTCGATAGATCACGCGAGCGTCGGCGACGACGTGCTGCGGCTCCTCTTCGTCTGCTGTCACGAGAACCTGCCGGCCACGCAGCAGATCGCGCTCGCGCTGCGCATCGTCGCCGGCCTGAGCGTCGCGCAGATCGCGGGCGCTTTCCTGGTCAGCGAGGCCGCGCTCGAACAACGGATCACGCGCGCGAAGCGCAGAATCGCAGAAGACCGCGCGTCTTTCGAAACCCCGGGCCCGGTCGAACGCGCGGAGCGTCTGGGCGCCGTCGCCGCCATGATCTATCTGATCTTCAACGAGGGTTATTCGGCTGACGCCGCGGAGGCCGACGCGCGCACGCCGCTCTGCGTCGAGGCGATCCGCCTCACGCGGCTGCTGATCCGGCTCTTTCCGGGACAGCCCGAATTGCTCGGCCTTCTCGCACTCATGCTTCTGCAGGACGCACGCCGCCCCGCGCGCTTCGATGCCGCCAGCGACATCATCTTGCTCGAAGACCAGGACCGGAGCCTGTGGCGCGCGGACCAGATCGCCGAGGGCCTTGCGCTGCTCGAAAAGGCGCTACGTCATCGCTCACGCGGTCCTTACCAGATCCAGGCCGCGATCGCCGCCTTGCACGGACGCGCGCCTTCGTGGGCCGAGACCGATTGGGAGCAGATCGAGCGGCTCTATGCTGCCCTCGAGCACGTCGATCCCTCGCCCGTGGTGACGCTCAATCGCGCGGTTGCCGCTTCAAGGACGCTGGGCGCGGAAGCGGCGCTGGACATGGTGGAGCCGCTGCGAGAGAGGCTGGCGAGCTATTTTTATCTGCATGGGCTGCGCGGCGCCCTGCTCGCGCAAATGGGCGAGGCTGCGCAGGCGCGCGAGGCCTTCGCGAAGGCGATCGCGCTCGCGCGGACGCCCGCGCAGGCAGCTCATATCCGTACGCAGATCGAGCGGCTGCAAGCCGACGCCACAGATACAAAAAGGTGCGCAACGGATGTCGGCGCCGCAGTCGCCCGGACGTCCTAGTGAAGGAGGAAAAAATCATGGCCAGTCAGTTCCGCTGCACGCGCTCGATCCTGATCGATGCGCCCGCCGCATCTATCCTGCCGGAGATCGCCGATCTCGAGCGGCATGTCCTGTGGTCGCCGTTCTCCAGGCCCGATCCAAAGTCCCGGGACTTTTATAGCGGCGCACCCGGCGCCGGGCAGAGCCGCGCTTTCGAGGGCGGCCAAAATGGCGCCGGCATCATCCGCATCGAATCCGTCGAGCCCCATCACGTTCTTATGCGTCTCGACATGCGCAAGCCGATGAAGGCCAGCAATCTCATCGAATTCACGCTCCTTCCCGAGGGGGACGGAACGCGCGTGAGCTGGAGCCTCACCGGTCAGGCCACGCTGATCTGGCGGCTCGTGTCCTTGTTCATGGACTGCGAGGCGATGTGCGGCCGCCAGCTGGAGGAAGGTCTCGCCACGCTGAAGGCCGAGATGGAGGGCAGGCGCGCGGCAGCATGAGAGGGGCACAGCGCGCCGCACGCGGTTGCGTCATCCACCCGCAGTGCGGCAGCTGATTACCTTTCGCTCGTGGATCAAAACCAGAAATGAACTACTCATGACGTTCCAAGATGCAGGCAGAAGGGGGAATTATGCCTAAGGTTCGGGTGGCCGGCTTCTCGCTATCGATCGACGGCTTCGGGGCGGGGCCCCGTCAATGCCTCGAAAACCCTCTCGGCGAGAGGGGGGCCGAACTCCACAAATGGGCGTTTAGCACCCGCACCTTCCAATCGATGTTCGGCCAAGAAGGCGGCTCCGAGGGCGTGGACGACGGTTTCGCCAAGCGTGCGATGGATGGCTTCGGCGCGTTCATCCTCGGCCGCAATATGTTTGGCCCGATCCGCGGACCCTGGACCGACGACGAATGGAAGGGCTGGTGGGGCCCCAACCCGCCCTATCACGCGCCGACTTTCGTGCTGACACATCACCCGCGTGATCCGATCGAAATGGAGGGGGGCACCACGTTCCACTTTGTCGCAGACGGGATAGCGGCGGCGCTCGAGCGCGCGCGGGCCTCGGCGGGGGACCGCGACGTGAAGATCGGGGGTGGCGTTTCCACAGTTCGGCAATACGTATGTGCGGGGCTGGTCGACGAACTCCACTTTGCAGTCGCTCCGGTGGTGCTTGGGCAGGGAGAGTCGATGTTTGCGGGGATAGATTTGCCCGCGCTAGGATACCGCGTCATTGAAGCTGCTTCGACGGAGCACGCCATGCATGTGGTGATGGCGAAATAGATGGCGCTCTGCACGCCAGCTTCGGAACGGCCACCGGGGCGAGTATCCGAAACGATGGGCCACCTGCAGGGCTGGCGGCTTGGAGAGGGCGAGGATCGCCAGCCACGTCCAGACGTTCTGGCGTACTCCGACCAATGCGCTGGCTATGTGCTGGCCAGCCCGAAACCATCCGCCTGCCAGCTCGACCTGTGTCGTTGGAAAGTCTGGTGCACCCGACAGGAGTCGAACCTGTGATCTCTGCCTTCGGAGGGCAGGTAAACTCAGGGCAGATCAAGCTGGATCACCCACTTGAGGAGGGGAAGCGTGGCTGAGAATGTAAATACTTGCGTCGGGCCGAACTTTTACAACCGGTTCGAAATTTGCGGGAAGGTAGCCGTGGTGACCGGCGCGAGCGACGGCATCGGCCGAGAACTCGCCATTGGATTAGCCAGGGCAGGCTGCAAGCTCATCCTGTGCAGCAGGCGCGAAGGTAAACTCCTGGAACTAAAGCAATTGCTTGCTCGGGAGGGTCAAACCGCTGAGATATTTCCGATCGACATCCGGCGGAATGAGGAGATGGTCGGCCTGAGGGCCTTCGCCCAGCAGATTTTCGGAAGAGTGGATATCCTCGTCAATAACGCGGGGTTCGCTGCCACCAAACCGGCGTGGGAGGTCTCGGAGGACGACTGGGATGCGATGGTCGACACGGGCTTCAAGGGCACATTCTTCTGCAGTC
>JAQGKD010000134.1 GCA_028290285.1 Hyphomicrobiales bacterium | reverse complement strand
ATCAAGCGCAACGTCGACCTCGACGCCCCGCTCCTCGTCGACGACATGCCCGCCGCCCAGGAGGTCATCGTCGACCCCGAGGTCGGCCTGCACGTGCGCCCACTGCGGTGACGCCAGGCGGCAACGGGTTCACAACGCAAAGCCCCACGGGGCGACCGCACCACCTGGAAATGGACGTCGCGTGCCGACAGTGACCTCGTGGAACAGGACCGTCGTCGTGGCGCTGTCCGTCTACGTCGTGCTGCTGCTCGGGGTGCTGTTGGTGCCGGATGGCGGGGTGCCGTCCACCAGCGTCGGCTGGGTCGCAGGTGTTGCGGAAGCGATCGGCACGCCCCAGTGGTTCCTCGAATCGACGCGGTTCGAGTTCGTCTGCAACGTGCTCATCCTGGTTCCAGCCACATTCCTCGGCTCGATCGTCTGGCGAGCGCCTACCTGGACGATGTGGACCGCCGCGGGGCTGACGTTCTCGACCACCATCGAGCTGGTTCAGGCACTGTTCGAGCCAGGTCGTTCGGGGTCGGTGGTCGACGTCCTGGCGAACACCCTGGGCGCGCTGATCGGGGCTCTAGTGGTGACGCTTGGGCGGAGTGTGCTTCACCAACGAGCAGCCAGTGGCCGGGCTACGTCCGTCTCGCCTTAACTCCAATCGTCACAGTCCAAGAACGCGGGGCTGGCCCGCGCCTCCCGGCTGCGTGCGCCCGTCAGGTCGCCGGAATGATTGCGCCCAGGCCGCCTCTGGCGCTTACTGAGCGAAGTGCGCAAGGCGGCGACCCGGAGGGCGACGACGATGGACAGTGCGCCGTAGGGTGTCTGCCATGACAATGGCGCTACGGAATCTCAAGAGAATGTCCGGGGAAGTGGTCGGGGTCGTCCGACACGCTTCGCGGAGAGATGCGCTTCGGTGGCTCCGGGCCTTCGTGTTGCACCTCCCCACCATCATGCGGTCAAGGTCACTCCAAGGCGCTGACGCGGCCTGGGCCAATGGTGGGGTGTTCCGGCCGTCCAACGGGGTGGCCGTAAAACTTCCGGCGGGGTTCACGATGGGCGCGCGCGAGATGTACTGCCGAGACGTCTACCTGCGGTCCGGATTAACGATGCCGTCGTCCGGTTGGGTGGTTGACCTGGGCGCCAACCACGGTCTCTTCTCGGTGTGGGCGGCCGTCTCGGGAGCAACTGCTGTAGCAGTGGAGGCACAGCAAGGTTTCGCTGACGTGATCCGCACCGTGGTCGCCGCCAATGGGGTGGAGGAGCGGGTGCGGATCGTGACGGCCATCGCTGGGAGCTCGGCCCCGTCCGTACCTACCCGCGGCGTGCTTGCCGACGAGGAGCGGTGGGTCACGGCAACCCACAGTGTCGGCCAAAGGCCCAACGTTGTCGCGATGGGCGACCTGCTTGATTCCCTTGGTGCCGACCGGGTTGGCCTTCTCAAGGTGGACATCGAGGGTGGCGAGTTCGCGGTATTCGACCCGTTGGGGGATCTTGAGTGGCTTGCTCGTGTTGAGCAGATTGCGCTCGAAGTGCACCCTCCATTTGGAGACGTGCCTGCGCTCGAGCGTCTACTGGTTGACCGGGGGTTTTCAGTCACCTTTCAAGCCAACGAGCCTGTGGAGGTAGCTCCCGCCGATCCTTCGGTGAACTACGCCTACGCGACGCGGGTCAGGACTTGACGACGCGGAGCGCCTGGTCGGTCGTTCCTACGACGGCTCTTCCGGCTCAAGTCGGCCGACCTGCCCTACCTGTGCGACGAGTGTGACGTGATGGCGCCGCCCTTCGCGGGGGTGCGCGACGGGTCCTACGTCTGCGGCAGCGAGGAACGCGCCGCTATTGGGCTCGAGCGCCAGCAGTGGTAACCCGCCCCCTCATGACTGCCGCGGCGGCACCGACAGACGAGCCCGACGACCAGGTCAGCCGAGTCAACGTCCCGCTCGGACTCATCCTGCTCGCCGGCGCAGTCACAGCACTCGCCGGCTTCTGGCAGCACGACGTCAGCGACGAGATCCGAGGCAACGCCCTGGCCGTCACGTGTGTCGGTGTCGCCGGTGGCCTCTTCATCACCCGCCGGACCGGCCTCATGGCAGGGATGGCCGCTGGGCATGTCGGACCGTGGGCGTCGCTGTCATTCGCGCTCGTCTTCGGCCTCGGTTCACTGCAATGGACCGCACCGCAGCTCAACGGCTTCGCGGCCGTCATTGCACCGGAGAACGTCGCGAAAGCACTGGAGCTTCTGACGTTCGCTTGGGGAGCCTGGGTCCTTGGCTACTTGACCGACGTGCTCAAGTTCGCGCAACGGCCGGCCACCTGGCTTGTCGACCTGGCAATGCGCCCAGAATCCGCCGGCTATCGGTGGCGGACGTCGGGAGTCTGGTGGCTGCTCGCGCTCGGTTTGGTTGGCCAGGCGCTCCGGGTGCGGACCAACACCTTCGGTTACGTGACCGACGTTTCTGCGTCGTTGACCAGTTTCTCCAGCCTCGGCCAGATTGTGTCAGTGCTGAGCAACATGGGCCTGTTCGCTGTCGTGCTCGCGGCCGTGAAGTACTTCTCGCCCGAGCGGCGCGGGCGGCTGGCGCCGCTGGTCGTCGTGTCCACCGTGCAGGTGCTCCTCGCGCTGGCCCAAGGTTTGAAGGAGGGTGTCGCCGTCGTCGCGGTCGCCATCATCCTCAGCTACGGCCTGGTGCGGGGTCGTGTTCCTGTCCGCATGATCGTCGTTGCGTCGCTGCTGTTCGCCTTCGCCGTCCTGCCCGTGGTCACGAGCTATCGGGTGACCGTGCGCGGCGGTGGTGCCGTGCCGAGCGTGGGCGAAGCGATTGCGCTACTCCCCGATGTCGCGGCCAACGCTCTTGGGTCCCGCACCGCATCGCAGAACTCGGAGCAGTTGGCGAGTCGCCTCAGGGTCGTCGATAGCTTGGCCGTCGTGATCCAGAAGTCACCTGATGTCGTGCCCTACGCTCCGTTGTCGGACTTGGTGGTCCAGCCGGTGGTGGGCCTTGTCCCTCGTGCGTTGTGGCCGGGCAAGCCGGGGTTCACCGGCGGCTACGACTTCGGCCGGATCTACTACAATGCGCCAAGCAACTTTTACTCAGCGTGGGCCGCCACACCACCGGCTGATCTTTACCGCCGAGGGGGAACCGCCATCCTGATCCTGGGGATGCTGCTACTGGGCGGCCTCTACCGGCTCTTCGACACGGTGCTGAGACCGCAGACCGACATCCGCCACCTCTTCCTGATCGTGGCCTTGTTCCCGGTGCTGGTGAAGCACGAGATCGACGTGGGATCCCTGCTTTTGACTCTGCCCGTGTCCCTCATCGGAGTGGCGATCGCTGTCCGTGCTCTCGGGCTGGTGGGCGAGCACGAGCAGGGCTAGAGCGGGGGCGTTGCGGACTCCGGCCACACCCGTCGGCGATGTAGTCGTGCCCGGCCGAGTAGTCGTTGTTCGCCGAGCGGTGCAGATCGTCAGTCCCAGGGTCGGCCTGCCCTGGAGCGCGGAGCCGACGTAGACGTCGCACGGCTCGAAGGCTAATCAGACTGCCTCGGCGCACAGCGGAGACGGACATGGCAAGTTTGCCTTCGTACCGGCGGACGGCCGGGACCAAGACTCGAACCGCTCGGAGAAGGCCGACCCCAAGGTCCATGGCGGGCCAAGCGTGGTCTTGAGCGGTTCAATCGCTATCGCTATCGCAATCGTGGCCGTAAGGCTATCGGGCTAGCGCCGGTACATCACGTGCGTGTCAGCGTCCATGTGCGTGAACCCGAGACCGCGGTAGACCGCGATCGCGGGGGCGTTGTCGGACTCGACGTAGAGCACCACCTCGTCCACGCCACGAGAGGCCAGGTGATGCAGCCCTGCCAGGGTGAGCAGCTTGCCGAGCCCGCCCCCCTGGGAGGCGGGGTCGATGCCGACCACGTAGACCTCGCCCAGCGACGGCGAGTGCTGCTTGGTCCAGTGGAAACCGAGCATCCGGTCGCCGGCCATCGCCACGATCAGGCCCGTAGGATCGAACCACGGCTGCGCCATCCGCTCGGCCAGGTTGGCGGCGTCCATCGCGCCCTGCTCGGGGTGCGCGGCGAAGGCCGCCGCGTTGACGCGGACCAGCTCGGCCTCGTCGCCGGCCTCGAAGCCGCGGACCGTCACACCCTCACGCGGAGTCACCTCCGCCAGGGGCAGCGTCGCAGGCCGGCGCATCACCCAGAGCTCACGCACCCGCTCGAAGCCCCGGGTGGCCGCGAGTCGGGCGGCTCCGGGGTGATCGCCGTGCGACCAGGCGCGGACCACCCCGCTCGCCTCGGCCAGGGCCTCGTCCAGCAAGGTCCCGCCCAGACCCTGCCGGCGGACGAGCGGATGGACGACGACGCTGAGGTCGGGTCCGACCAGCAGGGCGAACGCGTCGTCGCGGGTCCAGCTGCGGACGCGGTCGGGGTGGTGGCGCAGCTCCAGCCAGGTCGCCTCGTCCAGCGGGGCGGCGCCGTCGGCGGCCTCGGCCGCGGCCGCGATGCGCTCGACGTCGATCAAGGTCACGGCCCCACCCTAGGAGCCGGTCAGGCGTCCTGCTCGGCCCGGCGACTCTCGCGCACCTCGGACAGCTCGTTCACGGACTCCTTGGTCGGGAGCACGAAGCGGTAGCCCACGTTGCGGACCGTGCCGATCAGCGTCTCGTTGGAGGGGCCCAGCTTGGCCCGCAGCCGCCGGACGTGGACGTCGACGGTGCGGGTGCCACCGAAGTAGTCGTAGCCCCACACCTCCTGCAGCAGCTGCTGGCGGCTGAAGACGCGGCCGGGGTGCTGGGCGAGGAACTTGAGCAGCTCGAACTCCTTGAACGTGAGCTCGAGGGCTCGGCTGCCGATCTTCGCGGTGTACGTCGCGTCGTCGACGAAGACCTCGCCGGAGCGGATCACGTGCGACTCGGGGTCGTCCGCCTCACGACGGGCGGCCAGCCTGCCGATCGACAGCTTGATCCTGGCCTCGAGCTCGGCGGGGCCGCAGGTGTGCAGCACGACGTCGTCCATGCCCCAGTCGTGGGTGACGACGGCGAGACCGCCCTCGGTGACGACGAGCAGGACGGGCACGTCGGTGCCGGTCGTGCGGATCAGGCGGCACAGGTCCCGGGCGTGGGCGAGCTCCTGGCGACCGTCGACGAGGAGCAGGTCCGAGTCGGGCGCCTCGAGGAGCGCACTGCCCTCGGATGGCAGGACCTTGACGGTGTGCGCCAGCAGCGCCAGCCCGGGCAGCACCTCGGCTGAGGGCTGCAGCGCGCTGGTGAGCAGCAGGAGAGTGCTCATGACTGGTCTCCTCCCGAACGGGCGGGGACCGAAACGCAGCGCTGGGCCTCGGTCGACTAGTGCGTAACATTACCGAACCATGAGCAGCCCCGGGATCGCTTCGCCCCCAGATGAGACGCAGGTCATCCGCGTGCACTACTGGGCGGCGGCGAAGTCCGCGGCGGGCGTGGCCGGCGACGATCTCCCCGTCGATGCCCCGATCTCGCTGACCGAGGTGGTCCGCCGGGCGGTCGCGCTGCACCCCGGGACGCGCCTCGCCGACGTGCTCCAGACCTGCTCCGCCCTGCTGGGTGACCGGCCGGTCTCCGCCGCCGACCCCGACGAGGTCGTCGTGCCCGGAGGGTCGACCGTCGAGTTCCTCCCGCCCTTCGCCGGCGGGTAGCGGACAGGCAGCACGAGGGCCGCCCCCTCGTGGTGCAGGGAGCGGCCCTCGCACGGCGTACGCCGTTGGTGTGCGTAACCCCGAGACCGGCGTACGCCCGGCTCTCAGGCCCCGATCGCCGTCCTCTCCTGGTCGCCGGAGCTGACCGCGACCTCGATCTTGCGGGGCTTGGCCTTCTCGGCCACCGGGACGAGCAGGCGGAGCACGCCGCCGTCGTAGTGCGCCTCGATCCGGTCGAGGTCGAGGTTGTCGCCGAGCACCAGCTGGCGGCTGAACACCCCCCGCGGACGCTCGGAGGCGAGCATCTCCCAGTCACCGTTGCGGGCCACCCGCTCGGCGCGCACGGTCAGCACGTTGCGCTCGACGTCGAGGTCGATGCTCTCCCGGGAGACACCGGGCAGGTCGAACTCGATGACGAAGCGGTCACCCTCGCGCCACGCGTCCATCGGCATCACCGCCGGGCGGTTCGTGGTGCCGAACATCTGCTGGGTCAGGCGGTCCAGGTCGCGGAACGGATCGGTCGTGCGAAGAAACATCACAAGTCCTCCTCTGGCTCTGTCGTGGGTCGGCGGACCTCTATCCGCCGATAGACATTTCATATACTTCCTCCGCCAGGAAAATCAAGAGGTCGACGAAAATTCTGGCCGGCGGAAGAAGTGCGGCGCCCGCATGGTTGACCCCTCATGACCACCGGAGCCTGGATCGCGATCGTCGCCGTCGTGGCGGCGCTCGGCTTCGGGCTCTACCGGGCGGTCGTCGACGGCCGCTTCTCGGGCACCCGCCGCGTGCGCGGCGCCGCGGCCGACGCCCCGCCCTCCGTGGCGGACCTTGACGAGACCGCCGGGCTCGACCTGACCCTGGGCGAGCGCGCCACCCTGCTGCAGTTCTCCTCCGCGTTCTGCGCACCGTGCCGCGCCACCCGGCGCACGCTCGCCGACATCGCGGGCGTCGTGCCGGGCGTGGTGCACGTGGAGGTCGACGCCGAGCACCACCTCGAGCTGGTGCGCAAGCTGGGCATCCTGCGCACCCCGACGACCCTGATCCTCGACGGTGCCGGTGTCGAGCGGACCCGCGCCGCAGGGGCTCCGCGCAAGGAGCAGGTGCTGTCGGCTCTGGAGGCGATGGCCTGATGTCCACGATTCGGACAAGCGTCTCGTCAAACGAGATGTCGAGTGTCGCCGGTCGCAGGGGTCGTCCTACGCTGCTTGCCATGTCCTCGACCATGCTGACCAAGCGCCGCGCAGTGGATCACTGCCGCACGCGCTCGTCGCTGTGTCGAATGTCCTGACGGGCTGCGCCACCGCAACTCC
>JAQGKD010000036.1 GCA_028290285.1 Hyphomicrobiales bacterium | reverse complement strand
TGGAGATCATCTCGTCGGTGTAAGGCACGCCCTCGATGGCCAGGACCTTCATGTCCTGATCGATCTTGTCGGCGTCGAGCGGCGTCTTCGCGAGGAAGGGATAGCCCGGCATGATCGAACCCGACACAACGGCGCGCGGATTGGCCAGATGACGGCGCTGCCAGTCATCCGAATATTTGCCACCGACGCGCGCAATGTCGGGACCATTGCGCTTCGAGCCCCACTGGAACGGATGGTCATACATGCTCTCTGCGGCGAGAGAATAATGGCCGTAGCGTTCCACTTCGTCACGCAACGCGCGGATCATCTGCGAATGGCAATTGTAGCAGCCTTCGCGGACGTAGATGTTGCGGCCCGCCAGTTCGAGCGGGGTGTAGGGACGGATGCCCTCCACCTTCTCGATCGTGCTCTTCAAGTAAAAGAGCGGCAGGATTTCAACGAGGCCGCCGATCGAAATGACGATCAGCACGCCGATGAGCAGGATGATCGAGTTCTTCTCGAAGATCGCGTGCTTGTTCCAGAGTGACATGAGAGCGCCCCTTATTCGGCAGGCACGAGAGCGGGCGTCGCGCTGACTTCGGTTTCTTCCGAAGGCGAGACGATGGTCTTGTAGATGTTCCACACCATGATCAGCGCGCCGGCGAGGAAGAGACCGCCGCCGAATGCGCGAATGATGTAGAAGGGATGCATGGCTTCGACCGTTTCCAGGAACGAATATTCAAGGAAGCCGAGCGAGGTGTAGGCGCGCCACATGAGGCCCTGCATGATGCCCGCCACCCACATCGCGCTGATGTAGCAAACGATGCCGAGCGTCGAGATCCAGAAGTGCCAGTTCACGAGACGCAGCGAGTAAAGCTTCGGCTTGTTCCACAGCCACGGCACGAGGCAGTAGATGGCGCCGAACGACACGTAGCCGACCCAGCCGAGCGCGCCTGAATGCACGTGGCCGACAGTCCAGTCCGTGTAATGCGAGAGCGAGTTGACGGCCTTGATGGACATCAGCGGGCCTTCGAACGTCGACATGCCGTAGAAGGCGACGGAGACGACGAGCATGCGCAGCACGGGGTCGGTGCGCAGCTTGTCCCAGGCGCCAGACAGCGTCATCAGGCCGTTGATCATGCCGCCCCAGGAGGGCATCCACAGCATGATCGAGAAGGTCATGCCCAATGTCTGCGCCCAGTCCGGCAGAGCCGTGTAGTGCAGATGATGCGGGCCCGCCCAGATGTACATGAAGATCAGCGACCAGAAGTGGATGATCGAGAGCCTGTAGGAATAGACAGGACGCTCGGCCCGCTTCGGGATGAAGTAATACATGATGCCGAGGAAGCCGGCCGTGAGGAAGAAGCCGACCGCGTTATGGCCGTACCACCATTGCATCATCGCATCCTGCACGCCGGACCAGACGATGTAGGACTTCGAGGAGAAGATGGAGATGGGAATGGCCGGATTGTTGCCCAGATGCAGCACGGCGATCGTCACGATGAAGGCCATGTAGAACCAGTTTGCCACATAGATGTGGGGTTCCTGGCGCTTGATGATCGTGAAGAGAAAGACCAGGAAATACGTCACCCAGACAATCGTCAGGAACAGATCCGCGTACCATTCCGGCTCGGCATATTCCTTGGACTGCGTGATGCCGAGCAGGTAGCCCGTGCCCGCGATCAGGATGAAGAAATTATAGCCGAGCACGACGAACCACGGCGCCAGATCGCCAGCGAGCCGCGCGCGGCACGTGCGCTGCGCGACATAGAAGGACGTTCCGATCAGGACGTTGCCGCCGAAAGCGAAGATCACCGCCGACGTGTGCAGCGGCCGCATGCGGCCGAAGGACGTCCAGGGCAGATCGAAGTTCAGCACCGGAAAGGCGAGTTGCAGGGCGATGGTGAGTCCGACGGTGAAACCCGCGATGCCCCAGAAAAGCGCCGCGATGACGCAGAATTTCACGGGATCCATGTTGTAGTTGGGCTTGCCGTCGATCGTCTGTGGCGGCATGGACGCCGGACGCCGCTGGTAGCGGTTGACGATCGCAAAGACCGAACCGACACTTGCGAGTGCGAACAGCACCGCATGGAATGCATATTCGGGGGTGTAGGCCTTGGCCGCGATCAGCGTCCAAAGGGCGGCCATGGCGCAAGCCACCATGATGAGGCCGAGTTCCCCCAGCGTCATGGACTTGCCGCTCCCGGCCGCTCCAAGTCCCGGCGACCCGCCGACGCCTATCGTTCCTGTTTGTGCCATCTCTCTCGATCCCGCTTCAGGGAGGTCCACGACTCGTCTGAGCCGCGCCTCCGATGCCGGTGCGACGTTGCCCCGCAGGCGGGAACTAGGCATTGATTCAGGTCAATCGGCTAGGTTTTTTGGGAGCGCATGGGGGGGACGCGGCGCGCCCGCCATCGTTCCAAAAATCGGCAAACGGTTAAGCAACTTTCGACAATTATAAAGTAACGTCTTTTTAAATGTCCGTATTTACATATAGAAAGATTGTTCATGCAAAACTTACTCATGGCGTGAATCTGGAGGTGAGTCATGGTTCAATCGGTTGTGGACATTATCGCCTTGCATGGTCGCCTGCCCTGCCCTGTCGAGGCCCTGGACGCCGAACAGGACCTTTACGCAGCGGGCCTGACGTCATTTGCGGCAGTGCAGTTGATGCTGGCCCTGGAAGACGCATTCAACGTCGAATTCCCCGAGCGAATGCTCAATCGCCGCTCCTTTTCGTCGATCGCAGCCATAACAGCCTGCATCACCGAACTTCTGCCTATCAGCGCCGCCGCATGAACCACGCAGCCTTCGGCCTGATGGCCCGCGCCGACGAAGTGGCCGCCGTCGCGCGCCTCCACGCGGACGCCGTGGACAAAGAGGGCCGGTTTCCCGTGGAAGCCATCGAGGCGCTAAAAAGAACCCAACTGCTGGGCGCGATGATCCCCACCGATTGCGGTGGCGGGGGCGCGAGCCTGGAGACAATCGCCGAAATCTGCGCGATCCTCGGCCAGGCCTGCGGATCGACCGCCATGATCTATGCGATGCACCAGATCAAGGCCTCGAGCCTGGTGTCGCATGGCCTCGAGAGCCCCTGGCATCGGGATTTCATGCGGCGCTGCGCCAGCGAGCAATTGCTGCTGGCCTCCGCGACCACGGAAGGCGGCGTCGGCGGCGACCTGCGCAACTCGATCTGCGCGGTTGTTCGCGACGGTGACGTGTTCGACCTGGATAAGGACGCGACCGTCATTTCCTATGCGCTTTACGCCGACGCCATACTCGTCACGTCGCGTCGCGCGCCCGAGGCGCAATCGTCCGATCAGGTGATGAGCGTGGTCACCCGCGAGCAGATCTCGCTGGATCGCACCACGGGCTGGGACACGCTGGGCATGCGCGGCACCTGCAGCGAAGGCTTTCGCCTGACCGCCCGGGCACCCGTCGCGCAGATCCTGCCGAAGCCTTTCGCCGAGATTGCCGCCCAATCCATGCTGGCGACGTCGCATCTCCTGTGGGGCAGCCTCTGGTACGGCATCGCTGCGGCCGCGCTGACGCGTGCGCAGGCCTATGTGCGGGCAGAGGCCCGTCGCAAACCGAACGTCACGCCTACGGGGGCCACCCGGCTTGTCCAGGGCTCCGCCCTCCTCGACAGCCTGAAGTCCGCACTTGCTGACGGTCTGGCGCGCTACGAGGCTGCGGCGGCGACGCAGGACGGGCTGAGTTCGGTCAGCTTTGCGATCGCCATGAACAACGTCAAAATCAACGCTTCGGAAACGGCCAATGCGGTCATCCAGCATGCCCTGATGATCTGCGGCATCATGGGCTACAAGAACGACACCCCGTTCAGCGTCGGACGTCACCTGCGGGACGCGCTCTCGGCGCCGCTGATGATCAGCAACGACAGAATCATCGCCAACAACGCGAACCTGATGCTCGCGCATCGCCTCGGCAAACGGATCGTAAGCTAACATGTGCACACAATGCGACTTTCGTGACGCGCTCTTCGCCAAGGGCCTCCTGATAGACACCGGCATCGACGGTCTCTACGGCCGGAGCGGAGTCTTCGAGGACGTCATCGCCCGGTTCGACGACCTCATCACGCGCTTCGGCGGGGGCGACGGGGCGGACATTGTCCGCTTTCCGCCCGGCATGAACCGTGCGCTGTTCGAAAAGAGCGGCTATCTCAAGAGCTTCCCGCAGCTCGCCGGCACGATCCACAGCTTCGATGGCAACGACGCCGATCACGCCACCCTGCTCGGCAAGCTCGAGGGGCATGAGGATTGGACGCAGGACCAGAAGGCGACGGACATCGTGCTCGCCCCCGCCGCCTGCTATCCGCTCTACCCGGTCGTGGCGCGCCTGGGCACCCTGCCCGACGACGGACGGCTCTACGATCTGCAATCCTACTGCTTCCGCCGCGAACCTTCGACGGACCCCGCGCGAATGCAGATGTTCCGGATGCGCGAATATGTTCGCATCGGCACGCCCGAGCAGGTCACCGAATTCCGCCAGACATGGCTCGAGCGCGGCCCGAAGCTGATCGCCTGCCTCGGACTGCCCGCCGAACTCGACGTCGCCAATGATCCCTTCTTCGGCCGCGCCGGCCGCATGCTGGCCAACAACCAGCGCGACCAGAAGCTTAAGTTCGAGCTGCTGATCCCGATTGAAAGCACCGAGAAGCCCACTGCCTGCCTGAGCTTCAATTATCATCAGGACCATTTCGGTTCTCTCTGGGGCATCGTGCGTGCGGATGGCACCACCGCCCACACGGCCTGTGTCGGCTTCGGCATGGAACGGGTCGCGCTAGCGCTCTTCAAGCATCACGGCCTCGACCCCAAAGCCTGGCCCGCCGGTGTGCGCGAAACCTTGTGGGGATAGGCCGCGTGCAGGTCGTCCCTCGCCATCTCGATCCGAAGAATTACGTGGCGCATGCGCTGCATGATTCCGCGCGGGACTGGCCCGAGACGAATTGCTATGTCGACCTGTGGATCGAGATCCTGCACGCGTCGGGCCTCGTGCCAGAAGCGGCCCTGGGCTTTACCGTCGAGCTGGATTTCGAAGGCGATCATTTCTCCTTCTTCAAGTTCCCGCCCGAGGATCTTGCGGCGCTTTACGGGTTGCATGTGCGGGAGCTCGCTCTCTACGACCGACTGGAGCAGCATGTCGCCGAACAGACGGCGCGTGGGCACATCCCGATCGTCGAGGTCGATGCGTTTCATCTGCCTGACACACGCGGCGTGTCCTACCACCTCGAACATTCCAAGACGGCCATCGCCATCCACGTGATCGATCCGGCCGCGCACCACCTGAACTACTTCCACAATACGGGGTACTTCGCGCTTGATGGCACCGACTATGACGCGATCATGCCGAGCGATGCGAAGGGCATATTTCCCTACACGGAATTCGTGAACCGGCGCGGCGAACCGCTCGCGGCCGCAGCGCTCGCGGCGCGTGCCTGCACGCTGCTGGCCGAGCACATGCTCTTTGCGCCGCGAGACAATCCGGTCCGCCGCTTCGCTGCGGCGATCGAGGATCATGCGGCTGGGGTCAGTGCGCGGGAGCCGGCGTTTTTCCACAAATATGCGTTCAACACGCTGCGCCAGCTCGGCGCGAACTTCGAGCTTCTGGCAAGTCACCTCGATTGGCTGACCGCGCAGGGGGAACGTGGGTTCGAGGGAGCCATCGAAGGGTGCCGCACGATTTCGGGTTCGGCGAAGAGCTTTCAGTTTCAACTCGCACGCGCCACCGCTCGCAACAGGATCGCAGGACTGGGCGGTATGCTGGATGGGATCGGCGACGCGCATGACGACGTTATGGCGCAGCTGCGCGCCCGCATGACCGGTTAGAGAGCCAGTGTCAGCTGTGCCACTTACGAATTGGGAAATGATCCGCACGCCGCCCGACGCGGCTGCCTCACCCGTGGATCTGGGGAGCGACCTCGTCGCCATTCCCACGCAGGCGCCGCGCACCGTGGCGAGCGCCCTTCTCGCGCATGGCGCGTTCCATGCGGCAGACCCGGGAGCGCTCGACAGGCATGACTTCTGGTACCGCACCACGATCCACGGCAAGGGACCGCACCGCCTCGTGTGCGATGGCCTCGCGACAATCGCCGAGATATTTCTGGACGGGCATCTCGTCGCCTCCTCCAAAAGCATGTTCGTGCCCGTCGAGGTGATGCTCGATCTGCAATCCCGCCACGATCTCGACATCTGCTTTCGTGCCCTGGGGCCGCAACTCGACGCGCCGGGGCGGCGAGCAAAATGGCGTCAGCGCATGGTGACGCCCCAGACGCTTCGGCTCTGGCGAACGACGTTTCTGGGTCGAATGCCCGGATGGTGTCCGCCCGTTCACGCCGTCGGGCCGTTTCGCGCCATCGAGCTCCGGCCCTTGCCGGAGCGATTTCAGATCGAAGCCTTTAAAACGCAATACGAAGACGGGCGCGGGCGGATCGTCATCGCACTCGATGCGCCCGGCATCGCACAGGCCCAACTTTCCTGCGATGGCCGGGAGATCGCGCTTCATCGCGACGGCGCGCGGTTCACGGGGGCCCTCGACCTGCCCGATATCGCGCCCTGGTGGCCGCATACCCATGGCGAGCCGCGCCTTCACGATGTATCCCTGACCGTCGACGGACAGCGCTCACAACTCGGCCGCACCGGCTTTCGCACGATCGAGATCGATCGGGACGCGGATGGGACAGGCTTTTCATTCCGGGTGAACGGCGTCCCGGTGTTCTGCCGCGGTGCGTGCTGGACGAGCCCCGATGTCATCTCGCTCGCCGGTGCGCGCGAGGATTACGAGCCGCTGCTCGTGCGGGCACGCGACGCGCATATGAACATGATCCGCGTCGGCGGCACCATGCTCTACGAAACGAACGCGTTTCACGAACTCTGCGACGAGCTGGGGATTCTGGTCTGGCAAGATTTCATGCTGGCGAATTTCGACTATCCCGCCACCGACCCTGACTGGTGCGCGCTCTTGCGGGACGAGGCGAACGCATTCCTCTCGCGCACGCGGATGTCCCCGTCGCTGGTCGCTCTTTGCGGGGGCAGCGAAGTCTGGCAGCAGGCGGCGATGATGGGTGTCGCGCCCGGCGCATGGTCGAGCGGCGTCATCGACGAACTGCTCGCGACAGCCGTGGCGGAGAATCGGCCGGATGCCGTCTACGTGCCCAACACGCCGTCGGGTGGCGCCCTGCCCTTCGAACCGCGTCATGGCATCACGCACTATTATGGCGTCAGCGCCTACATGCGGCCGCTGCGGGATGCGCGCGATGCGCAGGTCCGCTTCGCCGCCGAATGCCTCGGCTTTGCGCATCTGCCGGAAGGCCCGGTCGAACTCGAGCCCGAACGGGGCGCCGTCGTCCAGCCCTGCTGGGGCGAGCGCGTGCCGGGCGATGTCGGCGCGATCTGGTATTTCGAAGAGGTTCGTAACTACTATCTCCACGCGCTCTACGGCATCGATGCGGACCGGATGCGGCAGGAGAATCCCACGCGTTACCTCGACCTTTCGCGGGCGACGACGGTGGAGATCGTCGAGGAGGTCTTCAGCGCGTGGCGGCGTCATGGATCTCCGACACGCGGCGGCCTCGTCTGGTTCTTGAAAGATGTGACTCCGGGCGCGGGTTGGGGCGTTCTCGATCATTCCGGAGAACCAAAGCCTGTCTGGCACGGCCTCCGCCGCGCCTTCAGGCCCGTGCAGGTGCTGCTGTCCGACGAGGGACTGAACGGTCTCGACGTCCATCTCGTGAACGATGGCGCCAAGATGCGCGAAGTCGAACTCACACTGACATGCCTGCGCGATGGCAGCCTGCCCGTCATGCGCGCCACGCGGCGCATGGAGCTCGCGCCGCATTCGACATCGTGTATTCCGGCGACTGGCCTATGGGGCGCGTTCTTCGACACTGCCTACGCCTACCGCTTCGGGCCGCCCTCGCACGACGTGACCTGCGCGGGGCTGGTGGATGCAACGACAGGCGAAATCCTGTCGGAGGCCTTCCATTTTCCGCTCGGGCGCGGGGCTGCCCAATCGGATCTCGGGCTGGAGGCCGAGCTGTTTCGCGACGAGCACGGCTGGGCGCTCCGTGTCTCGACCCGCGCCTTCGCCCAGTCGGTTCATGTGAGCGACACGGGCTATCAGCCTCTCGATCACTGGCGCCATCTCGCGCCGGGTTCGCCGCGCGTAATCCGTTTCGTTCCGCGCGCGACGGGCAACGGCCCTCCCCAGGGCAAGGTGTCCGCCGTCAACGGCCTGGTTGATATTGTCTATGGAGTGGACGGATGAGGGCTCTCGTCTTTTCGGATTGCTTCGGCTGGATCCACGAAGCGCCCGGCGATTGCGGCGTCGTGCTCTGCGGCGCGCAGGGTTTCGAGCAGTTCTGCGCCCACGCCGGGTGGCGGAAACTCGCCGCTGACATTGCAGCACAGGGTTTTCCCGTGCTCCGCTTCGATTATCACGGCGCAGGAGACAGTCTTGGAACGGACGAGGACCCGGACCGCCTTGCGACCTGGCAGGCCAATGTCGCCGATGCCGTCGCCACGCTCCGCCGCGAGACCGGCATAACGCGAGTCGTGCTCGTCGGGCTGCGGCTCGGCGCGTTGCTGGCGATGGACTACGCGGCGAAGACCGGCGATGTCGACGGCCTCGTCCTGCTGGCACCCGTTCCCACCGGGCGCAGCTATACTCGTGAAATCTCGGCCTTCGCGCGCATGGCGGACAGCAAACCGGCGGAAGCAGGCGAGATCGAAATGATGGGCTTCAGGCTCACGGCGGAGACCATCGCAGCGCTGAAAGACTTTCGTCCGGCGGCGGTTGCGCGGCCACTTGCAAGGCGCCTGCTCATCCTCACGCAGGGGCCGCGAGGGACCATTCTGGACGAAGCCCAACAGGCTGGGGCCGAGATCACGGAAGAGGCGTTCCCGGGTTACACGGAGTTTCTGGCGGAACCGAGCGGGCCCATTCCGGAGGGTGCATTCCAGCGCGTCGTCACGTGGCTTGGAACCTGCGAAACCGGAACTGTCGCCAAATCCGGCGCGACCGTCCCGCCCTCCACATTCGCGACAGCCACCTTTGCCGAAGAGCCGATTCTATTCGGTCCGGACGGCAGCCTGTTCGGCATGCTGTGCCAGCCGGCGAGCGGGCCTTGCGCGGAGGTGATGTTGCTGGTCAATGCCGGCAACAACCCGCACATCGGCTGGGCGCGATCGAACGTGCGTATCGCACGAGACCTGGCGGCGCGCGGCATCGCCTCGTTCCGGATCGACGTCGCCGGCATTGGTGACAGTCCCGCACAGGCGGGTCGGCCGGCCCAAATCCCCTTTTCAGCGGCCAACGTGGGGGATGTAGAAGCCGCTCTCGACGTGCTTCAGGCGCGCGGACTGACGCAAATCACAATTGCCGGGTCGTGCAGCGGCGCGCATCTCGCACTCCAGTCGGTGCGCCGCGATCCGCGCGTCGGTGCTGTCGTTCTGATCAATCTTTTTAGTTACATCTGGCTCGAGAGTAACGACCTGCGTGCCCTCACGCGCGCGGCTGGGCGCTCGACGGCCGCCTACGCCTCCCGATTCAAAAGCCGCGAAACGTGGCTGCGCCTGCTGCGTGGCGATCTCGACCTGCGGCAGCTCTCGCGCACGTTCGCCGCGAGGATCCGGCACGCTGTCGCCGTGCGCCTGGCGCCACTCAATCCGAAAAGCCATGTAAGACAAATACGTAGCTGGTTTGATGACCTTGCGGCGCGGCAGATTGGCGTGCTCTTCGTGTTCAGCGAGGGCGACAACAGCCTGGACATGTTCAATTCGAATCTGGGTGAAAAGCGCTTGCGCCGAAATCCCCGTGCGCGGACCGCGATGCTGCATGGGGCCGACCACCACCTCACGGACCGGAAATCTCAGGACAGGCTGGCCGACCTGCTCGTCGGCATGACCGCGAGCAATGACAGGAATTGAGCCTGCTCAGGCTTTTCGTGGAGCGCGCTAGCGGGTAGCCTTCCGCGCGAGCGATCAATGTGATCGCAAGGGGGTGCAGATGGCGCGGAGTTCTTCTCGGTCGTTCGTTATGGAGTTTGTCATCTTCGGCTTCGTCGCCGGATTTCTGGCGGTTCCAGTTTTCCACCAGCTTGCCCAGCTCGGGCTCTATGTGACCATCCCCGGCCGCAACTTCCCCTGGAACATGCGCCCGAACGCCCTCGGCGTGCCGGCGCTGATCAATCTCGCGTTCTGGGGTGGCGTCTGGGGCATCGTCTTCGCGCTGATCCAGACGCGCTTCCCCCGCGGCGTGCTTTATTTTGTTCTGGCACTTCTATTCGGGGCCATCCTGCCGACGGCTTTCGGTTGGTATGTTCTGGCGCCCTGGCGCGGACAGCCGGTGCCGGCCTTCTCGATCTATGGCCCCATCATCAACGGCGCCTGGGGCCTCGGCACAGGGATCATCTATTCGCTTCTGAACCGCATCCGCTGAGCGGCACAAAAAAAACGCGCCGCTGGTTGCGGCGCGTTTCGTTGATTCCCTTGGGAAATCGATCACCAGCACCGGCGGACCAGACGGCCCCAACGGTTGACGAAGGTACGGCAGCGCGCCCGATACATCGGGCGGTAGATGGGGCGCGGACGGTAATAGCGCGGACGGTAGTAGCCACGGCGGCGGTAATACTGCGCTTCCGCCGCGCCTTCAGCCGGGAGGTCTCCCTCGCCAGCCGACACGGCCGTCAGCGGCGCAGCAGCGTCCATCGCCTTCAGTTCATCGAGAAGCGGCAGCGCCTGCGCCTTGGACGAGAGGGTCGAAATCGCCACGGCGGTTCCGGCCACGCCGAGTAGAGATTGAAGGAAAAAGCGTCTGTCCATGTGCGACCTCCTATTGAACGGTGCATGCCGTTTTCTAATTAGATCATCCGCCCTACCGGGACGTTTAGTCAAATGTACAAAAGACGGAGTAAGTTCCCACCGCGCTCTCGACTGACCCCATTTTTGGAGTCATGACACCGGTCAAATTACCATAATTTCGCAGAAGGGGAACGCAGGATGGCCACTCTAAACGACGCCTATTCCACATATCCGGCGATGGCGGCCGTCATGGGCGATGCCACGCTTTTGCGTCACATGGCCACCTTCGAAGGCGCACTGGCCCATGCACAGTCAGAGGCAGGGCTCGTTCCCAAAGACGCGGCGGATGTCATCGCCGCCGTCGCCGCCGCGCTCGACTTCGACGAGGAGCACCTGTTCGCGGAAGCGATCCTGGGGGGCACGCTCGCCATTCCCTTCGTCAAATCGCTCACCGCCGCCGTGCGCGCACGCACGCCTTCCGCTGCCCCCTTCGTCCATTTCGGGGCCACGAGCCAGGACGTGATCGACAGCGCCCTCGTGCTGCAACTAGGGCAAGCCCTGGTCCTGATCGATGCGGACCTGACCCGTCTCGCTGACGGCGCCGCGAAACTAGCTCGGGCGCATCGCACGACTGCGATGCTGGGGCGCACTGTCCTGCAACCGGCCACCCCCATTACCTTCGGGTTGAAGGCGGCGCAATGGCTGGCGGCTGCCGCCGACAGCCGCGCGCGCCTGAGGGCTCGCGCCGGAGAGGCGCTTGTCGCGCAATTGGGCGGCGCAGCCGGGACACTCGGCTCGTTGGGCGCCCTCGGCGCCACGACGGCCGCCATCCTGTTTCGCCGCCTTGCCGATTTGAACGCCTATCCGCCGGCTCGCGACGTCGCAGTGCGCGGCACGCCAATGCCGTGGCACACGCGGCGCGGAGCGCTGATGGCTCTCGCCAGCGAACTGGCGATCGCGACCGGCATAGCCGGCAAGATCGCGCGGGATATTTCGCTGATGATGCAATACGAAGTGGCTGAGACCTTCGAGCCGGCAGAAGCCGGCCGTGGCGGTTCCTCGGCCATGCCGCACAAGCGCAATCCCGTGCGCTGCATGCTGACCGTCTCCGCCGCATTGCGCACGCCGGGGCTCGTCGCAACATTGCTGACGGGCATGGTGCAGGAGCACGAGCGCGCGCTGGGCGGCTGGCAGGCCGAATGGGGCGCTTTGCCGGAACTCGTAAGGCTCACGGCCGGCGCCCTGGCCAATATGGCGGACACGCTCGATGGTCTGCAGGTTGACGCTGCCCGGATGCGCGCGAATTTCGAAGCACTCAAGGGCCTGCCCATGACCGAGATGCTGGCATTGGCGCTCGCGCCGGGGCTCGGCCGCGCAGAAGCCTTCGCCCTTGTGGAGGCCGCCGCAAAGCAGGTCGCCACGAGCGGGCGCAGCCTCGCCGAAATCGTCAAGGCCGATGCCGCTGCGACGGCCCATCTCCAGGCCAGCGAGATCGATGCGATCCTGGATCCCCTCAACGCCCTTGGGGCAACTCAGGCGTTCATCGATACGGCGCTGGATAGCTGGTTGCATCGGCGAGGCTAGACTTCGCGACGCCCCATTGCGCCGTAGTTGGCGAAGCGCTCGGTCAGCCGGGCGATCTCCTCGGCCGGCAGGATGACCGGCTGACCTATGGCGCGGCTGAGATAATAGGTGCGCGCCAGCGTCTCGAGTTCGACCGCCCGCCACATGGCCTCGTCGAGATCGCATCCGGTGGCGATCATGCCGTGGCTGCCGAGCAGGACGCCGTGATTGCGGCCGAGGCCCGCGACCGCGAGAGCTGAGAGTTCCGACGTGCCGTAGGGCGCGTAGTCGGTGCATTGGATTTCCGGGCCGCCGAAGGCTGCGATCATGTAGTGCGCGGCAGGAATGTTCAGGCGCAGCATCGACAGGACCGTCGCATAGGTCGCATGGCAATGAACGATCGCACCAATGTCTGGGCGGGCGCGCAGGATGTCGCGGTGGAAGCGCCATTCGCTCGATGGCGCGCGGGGGCCCTGCCATGCGCCATCCTCGGCATCGATGGTCATGGATGCGATCATCCCCGGCGTGAGGCGGGCGTAGGGAGTGGCGGTCGGCGTCACCAGCATGGATTCGCCGAGCCGGACGGAGATATTGCCCGACGTCCCCTGGTTGAGGCCGGTGCGGTTCATCTCCAGGCAGGCGGCCACAATTGCGGAGCGAATTTCGTCAGTCATGCGTTCCCCTTTCGGTCCCGACTGCCATTGACCTGTCGCACCGGGCTTGCGACACAAGTTCGTCGAACAGCCGGAGGGTCTTTAACATGTCCGAACTCACGCTCGAAGCCGCCCAGATCATGCTCAGCGCAGGCCTTGCCCACGCGCGGGCGAACAAGATGAACCCGCTCGGACTGGTCATCATCGATGCGCGCGGCGCGCTCAAGGCCAGCGCCATGGAAGACGGGACCAGCCTGATGCGCTGGAAAGTAGCCTTCGGCAAAGCCTATGGCGGCGTCGCCTGGGGTGTCGGCACCCGCAAGCTGGGCGTCATGGCCGCCGAGCGGCCCCAATTCATGGCGGCTGCGTCGCATCTGTCGGAAGCCGGCCTGATACCAGTCGCCGGTGGCGTGCTGATACGGGATGCGCATGGCCATCTGCTGGGCGCATTCGGCGTCTCCGGCGATACGTCGGACAATGACGAACTCGTCGCCAGCGCCGGCATCGCTGCGGCTGGGCTTGTCGCAGACGGCGGCTGAGCGCCGGAACTTCGGAGCGGCGCAGAAGTTCTCGACAGACGCCCGGGCCTTGCTGCCCGGTGCGGCCTGTTCACCCTGCCAGTTCCAAAATCAGTCGAGGGGATAAAACCTTGCCGCCTGTCACTACAGAGCGCGGGGCTGACAGGCACGGCTCAGATGCCGTGTCGGTCGCACACGGGCCGTCCCCGCGGCTGGACCTTGCCACAAGCGCAGTCTTCTTTGACGTCGATGGGACGCTGCTCGACCTGAAACCGCACCCCGACGATGTCGTTTCCGACGATGCCTTGCGGCAATTGCTCGTGACGATCCAGCGGCGAAACCACGGAGCCGTCGCCCTGGTCAGCGGACGCGGCATCGCAGATCTCGACCGGATCTTCTTCCCGCTCGTGCTTCCGGCCGCGGGCCTGCATGGTGCGGATATGCGCTTCCCCGATGGAACGCGGATCGGCGCACGCGCCGAGATCATGGATCATGCGCGGCCCGACGTCGGGCGCTTCGTCGCCGAGCATCCCGGCCTCATGCTCGAAGACAAGGGCGCCACCCTCGCTGTTCATTTCCGGGCGCGCCCGGACCTCGCCGCCGACGTGCTTCGCTTCATGACTCGCTTCGGGCCTGGTGACGAGATCGCGGTGCAGGAGGGCAAGTTCGTCGTCGAACTCAAGCCCGTCTCCTTCGACAAGGGCACGGCCATCGCAGCCATGCTGCGCCACGCACCCTTCCTGGGTCGCCAGCCTGTCTTCTATGGGGACGACCTGACCGACGAGGCAGGCTTCAGCTTCGTCAACAGCGTCGGCGGGCTCTCCGTGCGCATCGGCTCGCCGGACGTGCCGACGTTGGCCCGCATGAATATTCCGGACCCTGCCGCCCTGCGCGCACATCTGGCCGAAATCACGCGTGCGGCTGCCGGCCACCAAGAGCTCCCATGACGCAGAACCAAGCCTCCCTCGACCTCGCGGTGCTGGGCAATTGCTCGATCGCGGCTCTCGTCGACGAACGCGCCAACATCGTCTGGTGCTGCATTCCGCGCCTCGACGGCGATCCGGCCTTCTGCAATCTTCTGCGGGACCCCGCGCTGGAGCACGACGGTCTCTGGCAGATCGAACTGCTCGGCTTCACGAAGAGCACGCAGCGCTATATTCCGAACTCCGCGATCTTGGAGACGATCCTCGAAGACGGCGACGGCTGCGCGATCAAGATCATCGACTTCATCCCGCGCTTCTACCGCAACCGGCGGACGTTCAGGCCCGTGTCCATCGTGCGCATGGTCCAGCCCCTGCGCGGGGTGCCACGCATTCGCGTGCGGCTGCGGCCTCGGCACGATTACGGAAAGCACGGCGCCACCACCACGCGCGGCAGCAATCACGTTCGCTATCTGCTGGGCGCGGAGGTTCTGCGCCTCACGACCGACGCACCGATCAGCCTGATCCAGAGCGAGACGCCCTTCGTCCTCGAACGTCCCCTGATCATGGTGCTCGGGGCCGATGAGCCGGTGACCGATCTCGGCCTGATCGCGGTCGACTGGTACGACCAGACGCTGGAATATTGGCGCGACTGGACACGACAGCTCGCCCTGCCCTTCGAATGGCAGGAGGCGGTGATCCGCGCGGCGATCACGCTCAAGCTGTGCAGCTATGAAGAGACAGGCGGCATCGTCGCGGCGCTCACGACTTCCGTGCCCGAGTTCCGCGACAGCGGGCGAAACTGGGACTACCGCTATTGCTGGCTGCGGGACACCTTCTTCGTGGTGCAGACGCTCAACAGGTTGAGCGTCACGCGCACGATGGAACATTATATCAGCTACATCACCAACATCGTCACGGGCTGGGACGAAGGCCCGCTTCAGCCGATCTTCGGGCTCGGCTTCGAGACGGCGCTGGGCGAGCGCGAGATCGATACGCTGGCCGGCTATCGCGGCATGGGACCGGTGCGCATCGGCAACGGGGCCTATGACCAGATCCAGAACGACGGGTACGGCAGCGTGATCCTGGCGGTCGCGCAGAGCTTCTTCGACCAGCGGCTTGCCAGGCCCGGCGGCGTGGGCCTCTTCAAGCAGTTGGAGAGGCTGGGCGAAGAAGCGGCCCGGCGCTGGATCGAGCCAGACGCGGGCCTTTGGGAGTTCCGGACGCGCGCGGAAATCCACACGCATTCCAGCGTTATGTGCTGGGCTGCCTGCGATCGCCTGCACCGCATCGCTGAAAAGCTCGGCCTCGACGACCGGGCCGAGGTCTGGCGTGATCGTGCGGAGCGGATGCACGCGGGAATCTGGCAGCGAGCCTGGAACGAAAAACGTAGCTCATTCGTTGCAACATTTGATGGTGAAGATCTGGATGGCAGCTTGTTGCTGCTTCAGGAGCTTGGCTTCATTCGCGCGGATGATCCGAGGTTCCTGTCGACGCTGGCCGCCATCGAGGCCGAGTTGCGAGAGGGAGATCACCTCTTCCGTTATCGCAGGCCGGATGATTTCGGACCTCCCGAGATCTCCTTCGTCATCTGCAGCTTCTGGCTTGTCGAGGCGCTCGCAGCAGTGGGGCGCCGCGATGAGGCGCGAGCGATCTTCGAGCGACTGCTTTCGCATCGATCCTCGCTCGGGCTTCTATCTGAGGGCATCGAACCGCGCAGTGGAGAATTGTGGGGCAATTTTCCACAATCCTACTCGATGGTCGGGATGATCCGCGCAGCAATGCGCCTCTCACGTCCGTGGGAGGATGCTTTTTAGACAAGCGCCGGAGTGCGCGAGGGAGGACCACGGCGTTGGGACGACTGATCGCAGTTTCAAATCGCATCCCGAAGCCGAATGAGCGCTATTCGGCAGGCGGCTTGTCTGTCGCCGTGCGCAATGCGCTCGAACGGCAAGGCGGGCTCTGGCTCGGATGGAGCGGCGAGGTCAGCGAACTGAACGATGGTGCGCCCAAGACGTCGGAGGTTCGCTGGAACAATGTCGATTATGTCACCATCGACCTCACGCAGCGCGACCATGACGAATATTACAACGGCTTTGCCAATCGCGCCCTTTGGCCGCTCTTTCATCATCGCCCTGGACTGACCGAGTTCGCGCGGCGCGACATGGCCGGCTATTATCGCGTCAATCAGACCTTCGCCCGCACGCTCGCGCCGATGCTGAAGCACGACGACATCATCTGGGTGCATGACTACCACCTCATCCCGCTCGCTTCCGAATTGCGTGCGCTGGGCGTCAAGAACCGGATCGGCTTCTTCCTGCACATTCCATGGCCCGCGCCAGAGCTGCTGGTCATCCTGCCCAATCATGCGCGGCTGGCGGCCAATCTCGCGTGCTACGATCTGATCGGCTTTCAGACCAAGCAGTTCCTCGACAATTTCCTGGGCTATCTGCGCGAGGAAATGGGCGTGGAATCCGACGCGTCGGGCAAGATCGAGGCCTTCGGCCGCGTCTGCCAGACCGGGGTTTTCCCGATTTCCATCGACACGGAAGAGTTCATCCGCTTCGCGCGCGAGCCTTTGTCGGCCACGAACCGGCGGCTCGAAAAGTCGCTCGAAGGAAAGATGCTCGCGCTGAGCGTCGACAGGCTGGATTATTCGAAGGGCATACCGCAGCGCATCGAAGCGTTCGGCCGCTTCCTGGAGTTGTATCCCGACTACCGGCGCCAATTCTATGCGCTGCAGATTGCGCCGACCACGCGCGAGTTGATCCCCGAATATGCGGAGATCAATCGTGAGGTCGCGGAGGTCGCGGGCCGCGTCAACGGCAAGTTCGGCGACATCGACTGGGCTCCCATCCGCTACGTCAATCGCTCGATCCAGAGAGCCGCGCTCGCGGGTCTTTACCGTTCTGCGCGCATGGGTGTCGTCACACCTTTGCGAGACGGCATGAATCTCGTTGCGAAAGAATTCGTAGCCGCGCAGAATGAAGAAAATCCAGGCGTGCTCGTGCTATCTCGCTTTGCGGGCGCGGCACGTGAGTTGCGGGGGGCGATCATGGTCAATCCCTACGACACCGACGGAATGGCGCATGCCTTCAAGGCTGCGTTCGATATGCCGCTCGAGGAACGGATCAGCCGCATCAAGCCGATGATCCGGTACTTGCGCGACCACAACGTTCATCGCTGGTGCACCGAGTATCTCGATGCTCTCGCGGGACAGCCGGCCGTGACGCATATGCCGTCCGTGGCCTGAGGCGCGATTTTTCGCGCCTCACAGAGTTCGTGTTTTCGCCGACAGCTGCTTCGCTTGCCTCTTCGCAGGTGCTTGTTCGCATTTGCGTCACGCCAGTGTCAGGTTGATGGGCTAGGGCTGCAGGTCTCGGCGGCGATTCTTTTCGTCGTTTCAGAAACCACGGGGGAAGCAAGATGCTTCTTAAAGAACTCATCAGCACCTGTTCGCACGAGCGTGTGGCGGAAGCCGCGGTGATGTCGATCGGCGTTGCCTTCCGCGCGCGCATTGAACGCGCCGCGCGCCACGATGGTCTTTCCGTGGGCGCGTACGCCGCCCGCGCCGTTCGCGCCTTTCGTGCGAACGCCAGCTCGGACGAATGGCATGAGCTCTCTTTGCTTTGCGCGGGGCAGGACATGCCAATTCTCTGCGGCCTGCGCCACATTCTCGACCTCGACCTCGAGACGCGCGACGTGGATGTCAGCACCCTTCGGCGCCCGGGCGGGGTGACCAAGCCGGATTACCAGGTCGGAGCCTGCTGCGGGTGACCTAGCTGCTGAGTTCAGAAAGGCTCTTCATCGTGAGGAGCGTAGCGACGCTGCAATCCAGGAGCCGCGACACCCTATCGATTGCTGCGCTCCCTCGAAATGACGGCCACTGAGTTGGACCTGAATTCTGGGGGCGCAGAAGAACACCCCTCCGGTCACAACCGCCCGCGTTCCATGTCTTCGCAGGACAGGTCGAACCCGGACAATCCGTCTTCCAGGTAGTCGGCCAGCAGCGGCATATCGAGGAGATAGTTGGCGGTGCGATACGCCCCCGGGCCCCGCGCCTCTGCCATAGCCCCTTTCCAGTCACCCTCGAAATCGCCCCTGCCCATCCAGCAGAGCGCGACCAGTTCCACCTTCTCGTCGTCGTTGAGATTGTTGATGAAGGACACGAGTTCCGCGCGCACGGGGCGCTCGTTGTTTTCGGTAAGAGCCGAGGAGAAGCCGTCATCGGTCGCGTTGGAGGCATCGCCGCCCACCTCGTCCGTGCCATTATATTCGCGCGCCTTGACGATGATGTAGCAGACCTTGTCGGGGTTGAGTTCGGCGAGCATTCGGAATCCTCCTCAGGCATTGATGGGCTGGGGCCGGTCGCGGCCACCTTCGACGATCTCGATGATCGCAGCGACGAAGGCGTCCAGATCTCTCGGGGAGCGGCTGGTAATAAGCCCATCGTCTACGACGACCTCCCGGTCGACCCATTCGCCGCCCGCGTTCTCGATATCCGTGCGGATGGAGGGCCAGGACGTGACGGTCTTGCCATCCACCAGATCGGCCTCGACGAGCAGCCAGGGGCCATGGCAGATCGCAGCAATCGGCTTGCCTGCGTCCACGAATTCCTGAACGAGCGCGACAGCGTCGTCGTTCATGCGCAGGACATCGGGATTCATCTGGCCGCCGGGCAGGATGAGCGCGTCGTAGTCTTCTACCTCGACGGCAGCGATTTCCAGATCGACCGGGACTTTGGTGCCCCAGTTCTTGTCGTGCCACCCCTTGATCTCGGAGGCTCCCTCGGGGGCGGCGATGTCGACCGTGGCGCCGGCGGCGCGGAGCCTGCGCATCGGCACTTCCAGCTCGGACTGCTCGAACCCGTCCGTAGCCATGATCAGGAAACGCGCCTCGCGAATGGTCGCCATGCCACACTCCCCTCGCCACCCCCTCTGTAACCCGAGGGACTCGCCCTTGGTTCCGGCCTGACGACAGGAACCGGGCCGTGCGGCGGGCGTTCGCCCTGACAGCGCTTTGCTGATCCGATCACGGAGGTGATATGCGAATTTCATACGGATACGGGCTCGCCCTGGCGCTCGCGGTATCGGCGCCTGGGGGAATGGCCGCAGTCCTGGCGACGGATGCTGTTGCGACCGAGCTGGCACAAGCGCAGCCCGGCGCCTCCGGCACCAATCAGCCCACGCCCTCCCAGCCGAGCCTGAGCGAGAAACTCGACAAGAGCGACGGCGTGATCACGCCGCCGAGTAATGTCGATCCCGAAATGCGGCAGGCGCCCCCGAACGTCGGCAACAGCATGCCGGTCATTCCACCCAATGCCGTCAATCCGGACCAGCCTCCCAGCGCGCCGAAGCCCGAAGCCAAATAGCTCAATAGGCGATCTTGTCGGTCTTCCGGCTCCAGAGGTCGAACACATGTTCGGCCTCGCTCAGCGGAAGGTGGTCCGTCGGCAGGCTGCGCTCGGCAGGGTCCTTGGGCATCTCGCCGTAGAGGAATTCGTCGTCGAAACCGATGGCGGCAGCCTGACCGCGCGTGTTGGCGTAGACGAGGCGATCGACGCGGGCCCAGTAGGTGGCGGCCAGACACATCGGGCACGGCTCGCAGCTGGAATATAGGGTGGCCCCACGCAGCGAGAAATCGCCGACTGTCGTGCAAGCCCGCCGGATCGCCGTGACCTCGGCATGCGCCGTCGGATCGCAACTGGAGGTAACCTCGTTCCAGCCCTCCGCGAGGATCACGCCGTCGCGGACGATGACGGCTCCGAAGGGCCCGCCAAGTCCAGCCTCCATGCGCTCGCGCGAGAGTTCGACGGCGCGGAGCAGGAACTTGCGATCGTCAGCGGAGGTGGAGCGTTCAATTGTCATGGGCAACTTCTTTCAACTGCGTTTCGCGAGCAATCAGGAGAGCGGCGGCTGTCGAGGCGGCGATGATCGCGGGTTCCTTGCCCTCTATACCGCGCAGGCCGATGGGGCAGACGAGCCGGGCGCGCTGCTGGGCCGAGACGCCCGCCTCCTCCATCCGATGCAGGAAGCGTGCGCGCTTCGTGGCCGAGCCGATCAGGCCGACATAGGCGAAGCGGTCGCTCTCCAGAGCCTTGGCGGTTATTGCAAGATCGAGCGGATGGGAATGCGTCATGACGAGGACGAAGGCTCCCTCCGGCAGCGCGTCCAGCTCACTGAGCGGCTCCTTCGGGGCTAGCTTGGTGACATTGGCGGGCACGGCTGCGGGGAAGGCATCGGCGCGCTCGTCTATCCAGCGAACGATGAAAGGGAGCGGCGCCAGCGCCAGGACGAGCGCCCGGCCGACATGCCCTGCCCCGAACAGGCCCAGCGATGTCGCATTGGAGGCAGCGATCTCGGCCTGCGCGAGCGCTGCCACACGATCTCTATCCTCCGGCCTGAACCTCTCGAAGTGGATACGAACGCGCCCTCCGCAGCATTGGGAGAGCTCCGGCCCCAGCGCGAAATCGCGCCGCAGAACCGGCCTGGCGCCGGGCGCCAGGAGGTCGCGGGCGAGATGCAGCGCCTCCCATTCAAGCGTGCCGCCGCCGATCGTGCCGTGGAAGTCACCGGTCGTACGCACGATCATGCGCGCGCCCGCCTCGCGCGGAGCCGAGCCTTCGACACGCTCCACGGTCACCAGCACGGCGGCCTGGCCCTGTTCGAGGAGGCTGCGCAGACGGGGCAGGATGAGCACGCTTCAACCTTTGATTCAGGAGGAACCCGCAACCTCAGACAGGAAATACAGCTTCAAGTTGAAGAACAACCTGAGCAGAATCGGGCTCACGATACACTTTGGCGTCGACCCTTAAGCAGTTGCGCTGCAAAGAGAATTCGCTCAGGCGTCGCGGGGGCGTCGAGCGGCACCTGCCGATCGGGTGCCAATCCATGCAAGGCGTCGATGACCGCGGAGAAGACACTGATGCCCAGCATCAACGGGGGTTCGCCCACCGCCTTCGATCTGTAGATCGTGTCCTCGCGATTGGCATTGTCGTACAGTGCGACCCGGAAATCCTCCGGCACATCGGAGGCGACGGGGATCTTGTAGGTTGAGGGCGCATGCGTGCGCAGGCGGCCCTTGTCGTCGTAGACGAGTTCCTCGCTGGTCAGCCAGCCCATGCCCTGCACGAAGCCGCCCTCGATCTGGCCGATGTCGATGGCCGGATTCAGCGAACGTCCGACGTCGTGCAGGATGTCAGCGCGCAACACTTTGGTTTCGCCGGTCAGCGTGTCGATGGCCACTTCGGCGCATGCCGCGCCATAGGCGAAATAGAGAAAGGGGCGGCCGGTCTTGCTGGCGCGATCCCAGTCGAGACGGGGCGTCTTGTAGTAGCCGGCCTCCGACAATTGCACGCGAGACTCGCGGCTACGGCGGGCGAGATCGCGGAAGCTGATCGAACCGTTGCCGCCGAATACCCGGCCTTCGCGGAAGCTCACCGCCTCGACGGGGATCTCCCACATTTCGGCGGCGACCTGTGCCATGCGGCCCTTTATGGTGCCAGCGGCGATGCGCGCCGCCATGCCGTTGAGGTCAGAGCCAGCGGAAGCAGCCGTCGGCGAGGTGTTGGGGACTTTGGCCGTGTTGGTCGCGGTGATGCGCACCCAGTCGAGCGGCACGCCGAACTCCTCCGCCACGATCTGCGCTACCTTGACGAAGAGGCCCTGCCCCATCTCTGTGCCGCCGTGGTTCAGATGGATCGAGCCGTCCTGATAGACGTGCACCAGAGCCCCGGCCTGGTTCATGTGAACGAGCGTGAAGGAGATGCCGAACTGGACCGGCGTCAGCGCGAGGCCGCGCCGGATGATCGGATCCCTCGCATTGTGGGCGGCGATCTCGGCCCGGCGCGCGCGATAATCGGAGGTCCGCTCCAGCTTTTCGAGCAAGGCCGGCAGCGTGTCGGTCTCCTCGACCTTCATGCCGTAGGGCGTGACGTCGCGGCCGGGCGCGTAGAGATTGGCCTTGCGGATATCGAGCGGATCGCGCCCCGTGGCATGGGCGATGGCATCCATCACGCGTTCGATGGCGAGCATTCCCTGCGGGCCGCCGAAGCCGCGAAAGGCCGTGTTCGAAACCGTATCGGTCCGCAGGCGCCGCGACCGCACGGCGACGTCGGGCATGTAATAGGCGTTGGCCGCGTGGAACATGGCCCGGTCCACCACGCCGGTCGACAGATCGGCCGAGCAGCCGCAACGCGCATCGAGTTGCACGTCATAGGCCATGATTCGCCCATCGGCATCGAAGCCGGCAGACCAGTCTGCGCGGAATTCGTGCCTCTTGCCGGTAATCCTGAAATCATCGTCGCGATCGAGGCGCAGCTTGCACGGACGCCCCGTGCGCCATGCGCTCAGCGCGGCGAGTGCCGCCGTCTGGCTGGCCTGGCTCTCCTTGCCGCCGAAGCCGCCGCCCATGCGCCGCGTCTCGACCGTCACGAAGGAATCGGGGCAGCCGAGTACGCGCGCCACGACGTGTTGCACCTCGGTAGGGTCCTGCGTGGACGAATGAACGAGCAAGTCGCCCGCCTCGCCGGGAAGGGCGAGGGCAACCTGGCCTTCAAGGTAGAAATGCTCCTGACCGCCGATTTCCAGCCGTCCAGACAGAAGGTTGCTGCTGGAAGCCAGGGCCGCCGCGGCGTCGCCTCGCCCGAAATCATAATCGGGCAGAACCGTCTCGCCCCGGATAGCGGCGGCCTCGATGGTGACGGCGGGTTCGTCCGCCGCAATCTCAATGCGCGCCAGAGTGGCGGCGCGGCGGGCGATGTCCCGCGTCGTCGCCACGACGGCGAAGATCACCTGCCCGTGGAAGACGACCTCGGTGGAAGCAAAGAGTTCGTCGTCGCCGAAAGCTGGCGAGACGTCGTTCTTGCCGGGAATATCTTTTGCGCTGAGCACTGCGACGACGCCGGGCACAGCGCGAACGGGATCGAGATCCATGGAGAGGATGCGGCCGCGCGCGACCGGCGACAGGCCCGGCGCGATGTGCAGCGTGCCAGAGGGCTCGCGTATGTCGTCGATATAGGTCGCCGAACCCTGAACGTGGAGGCTGGCAGAATCATGCGCGGTCGAGCGGCGGACGATGACGAGCGCGTCGTCGGCGGGATCGGACTTCGTCATGAGACCGTCTCCCGCGGCGGCGCGATGCGAGTTTCGTCCAGCGGCATGCCGCGCATTTCCATGAGGGCCTTAAGCAGCAGGTTGCGGGCGACCAGGGATCGGTAGGCGGCGCTCGCCCGCTGGTCCGAGAGCGGCGTGAAGTCGAGCGCCAGCGAGGTCAGGGCGCCCTTCCACGTCTTCTCGTCGTCGAGCCGCGCGCCGACGGCGAAACCCTCCGACATGCGCGCGCGCGCGGGGGTCGCCGCCATGCCGCCATAGGCAATGCGCGCGGCTCCGATGCGGCGGCTTTCGACTTTGAAACAGAAGGCAGCGAGCACCGCAGAGATGTCTTCATCGATGCGCTTGGTGACCTTGAAAGCGCGGAATTCGTCGCCCGCCCCGAGTTTCGGGACGCTGACGGCGCTCACGAATTCGCCCGGGCGGCGGTCCTGCTTGCGGTAATCCAGGAAGAAGTCTTCCAGCGGCAGCTGCCTGATTTCATCGCCTCTGCGCAACTCAAGCGTCGCACCGAGTGCGATCAGACAGGGTGCGAGATCGCCGATGGGCGAGCCATTGGCGAGACTGCCGCCCACTGTCCCGGACGCGCGGATCTGGACGGAGCCGAAGCGGCGCATGACCTCGCCCAGATCGGAATGAATGGCGTGAAGAAGGGGCATGGCTGCGGCCAGCGTCGCGCCAGCGCCCAGACGCAAGGCGGTTTCGCTCTCCGCGATGTCGCCCAGGCCCGCGACGCGCCCCAGCCAGATGATCTTCCGCATGTCCTGAAGCCCCTTGGTGATCCAGAGGCCGATGTCCGTGCCACCCGCGAGGACCGTCGCTTCGGGATGCTCCATATATAAGGAAGCGAGGCTGTTGAGGCTGGCGGGCGCGGCAAAGAATTGCGTGTCGTCGCCAACGAACAGATCGCCGGGGGTCATTGCTGCGCCGGTCCAGCGCGCTTCCCCGCGCGGAGCAGCGCCTGCGGCGATGGCAGCTTCGACGATGGGGCGGTAGCCCGTGCAGCGGCAGAGGTTGCCGGCCAGCTGGTCGCGGACCGCCACGGCGGCAGGAGCCCGATCACCTGCCTCATGAAGGGCGAACAGGCTCATGACGATGCCCGGCGTACAAAACCCGCATTGGGAAGCGTGATGCTCGACCATCGCCTGCTGGACTGGATGCAATTCACCCGCTTGCGCCAGATCCTCGATGGTGACGAGTTCCGCCCCGTCGATCTGGCCCAGCAGGAGAATGCAGGCATTCACCGGATCGAAGCTGACACCCCCCTCGCGACGCCGCACCAGCACCACGGTGCAGGCACCGCAATCGCCTTCGCCGCAGCCTTCCTTGGTGCCGGTCGCGCCCTGCTCGATCCGGAGCCAGTCGAGCAGGGTCGTGCGCGGCGCGAAGCCGGCGAGATCGACATCGCGTCCCCGAAACCGGAAGTTTATCGCGGTTCGTCGGCCGTCCGCGTTTTGCGCATCGCTCGAGCTCATGCTTTGCCGCCTCATGACCGTTGTTCCGCGAGTATGGCGTTACCTGCCGCCAGGATCGAGTCTCACCTTTGACTTTACCACACGCCCGTATTGGGCATGGAGAGCCAAGGCTCGCTCGGCGCTTTGGCCTCGCCCTTCTGGAGCAGCTCGATGGAGATATTGTCGGGGGAGCGGATGAAGGCCATGTTGCCGTCGCGCGGGGGGCGGTTGATGGTCACGCCCGCGTCCATCAGCCTCTGGCAGGTCTCGTAGATATCCTCGACCCGATAGGCCAGATGGCCGAAATTGCGACCGCCGGTGTAGGTCTCGGGATCCCAGTTATAGGTGAGTTCCAGCAGGGGCGCCCGCGTCTCGCGCGCCTGCTTCTCGTCGCCGGGGGCCGCGAGGAAGACAAGCGTGAAGCGGCCCTTGTCGTTGTCGACCCGGCGAACTTCGACCAGCCCGAATTTCTTGCAATAAAAATCGAGCGAGGCGTCGAGATCGGTCACTCGGACCATGGTGTGAAGATATTCCAAGGCGGCTCTCCTCCTATCGCAGGCAATCCTGCAAGTTCCGGTCCAGCGACATATAGAGAGCCGCGGGCCAGACACCAGCGCCTGCCCGGCGGTAGCCAAGGCGGGCTTGGGGCGATATTGGAGAGCGCCGCGGCCCTTTCAGCGAGTCGGGGCGACGAGGTTTACGTCATGTCCGATGCCGACATCAAAAGACAGGCCGCGCTGGCCTCGATTTTCGCGAGCGCGCTGCTCACCATCGGCAAGCTCGTCGCCGGCCTTCTCTCGGGATCGCTCGCCCTTCTCTCGGAGGCGGTTCACGGTCTGCTCGATACCGGGGCTACCATCCTGACGTTCTTCGCCGTTCAGGCCGCCGATAAACCGGCTGACGACGAGCATCATTACGGCCACGCCAAGATCGAAGCGGTCGCGGCGCTGGCCGAGACCGGGCTGCTTATCGTGCTGGCCATCGGCGTCATCGTGGAAGCGGTGCGGCGGCTGATGACGCCCTCGCTCGAACATGTCGATGCGAACTGGCTGACCTTCGCAGTGCTCATTGTTTCAATCGTGGTGGACGTGGTGCGGTGGCGCTCGCTCGATGCTATCGCCAAGCGGACCAAGAGCGATGCTCTGGCGGCGGACGCCCTTCACTTTTCGAGCGATTTCGTCGCCTCCGGCCTTGTACTGGCGGGGCTCCTGGCCACCCGTTTCGGCGTCGCGCAGGGCGACAGTCTCGCGGCCGTCGGCGTCGCCCTGTTCATCGGCATCGCCGGCTACAGGCTCGGGCGGCGCACGATCGATACCCTCGTCGACGCCGCGCCCGCGGGCCTCTCCGAACGCCTGCGCAGGACGGTCGAAAGTGTGCCGGGTGTCGTCGATATCGAGGTTCTCCGGTTGCGACCGGCAGGCCCGCAGGTGATCGGCGAACTGTCGATCGCCGTTCCCCGCACGATGCCACTGGAGAAGGTGTTTACCGTCAAGCAGCGGGTGATCGCCGCTATCGCTGAGGACATGCCCGAGGTCGATCTGACGGTGACCGCCAACCCGCGCGCGCTCGACGACGAAAGCGTGCTCGAACGTGTGCTGCTGATCGCCGCGCGTCGTCGCCTCCCCGTTCATCACGTCACGATTCAGGATGTCGGCGGCAAGAAATCGATCAGCCTGGACGTCGAACTCGACGCACACATGTCACACGGCGCCGCCCATGAGCTCGCCTCTTCCCTGGAAACAGCGATTTCGGAAGAACTCGGCAGCGATGTGGAGATCGAGACCCATATCGAGCCGCTCGAAGTGGACGAGCTGTCGGGCCGAGATCTCGCGCCCGAGCGAACGCGCGAAATCAAGAAGGTGCTGGTGTCGGGTGCGCTGAATGGCGGCATCATCAGCGATGTGCATCATGTGCGGGCACGCGACACCGATGCTGGCATCGTCGTGAATTACCACTGCCGGGTCGATCCCGCTCTCAGCGTTCACGCAGTGCACGAGGCCGTCGACGTCCTCGACCGGCATCTGCGGGCCGAGGTGACCGACGTGGTGCGCGTCGTGGGGCATGCGGACCCGCTGCATGGCGCACCCTGAGGGAGCTGTTGACATGAAGCGGAGGTTAGTGAACATTCACTCACATAGGGGGTGACATCCCTCCATGGAGGGGTTTCATGTTCGGTCGGCTCTTGACCTCGCGGCGCTTCGGCCCGCTTTTCCTCAGTCAGTTTTTCTCGGCCTTCAATGACAATTTCGTCCGCAACATGCTGGCGATGCTCATTCTGTTCAAGCTTGGGGACGAGGCGGCTGGGTCGCTGGTCACGCTCGCCATCGGCATTTTCATCTTGCCCTCGATCTTCCTGTCTGCGCTCGGTGGCGAGATTGCCGACAGTCACGACAAGGCGCTCATCGCGCGGCGGCTGAAATTCGCCGAGATCTTCGTGCAGATGATCGCGGCGGCAGGTTTTGTCTTCGCCTCGCTCCCGCTTCTCTATCTCTCGCTCTTCGGCCTCGGCGTTGTCGCGGCTCTGTTCGGGCCGATCAAATATGGCATCCTCCCGGATCACCTCGACATTTCGGAACTGCCGGCGGGCAATGCGCTGGTCGAGGGCGCCACCTTTCTCGCGATCCTGTGCGGCATCGTCTTTGGCGGCTACGCCGCCTCGCATGATCGGGGCTCGTGGAGCGTCGTCGTGCAGCTCATGGTCATCGCCCTGCTCTGCTGGACGGCCGCCCGCTTCATCCCGGCGACCCGCATCGGCGCACCGGGCCTGAAGATCGAACGCAATATTTTCCGGTCGACGACGCAGACCGTGCGCGAATTGCATGCCGATGCGCGACTGTGGATCGGCGGCCTCGCTGTCAGTTGGTTCTGGCTGACCGGAGCCATCGCCTTGTCGCTCGTGCCGGTTGTGGTGAAGCATCGCATCGGCGGCGGCATCGATGTGGAGACGGCGATCAGCGGGCTCTTTGCCATCGGCATCGCAGTGGGATCGCTGGGCGCCGCCATGCTCTCGCATGGGCGCATCCTGCTCCTGCCCGTGCCGATTGCCGCGCTCGCCATGGCTGGGTTCCTGATCGACCTCGGCCTGGCGACCTATGCCTTGCCGAAGGCCGAGACCTCCGTCGCGCTGAGTGCATTTCTGGCGAGTTCGACCGGAATCCGCATCGCCATCGACGTCGCAGGCCTCGCGGCGGCGGCGGGTCTGTTCGTGGTGCCGATCTTCTCCGCCGTGCAGGCGTGGGCGGGCGAGGACCGGCGCGCGCGTGTCATCGCGGCGGTCAACATCGTGAATTCACTTTTCATCGTCGGCGGAGCGCTCACGACCGCCGTCCTGCAATCTGGCGCAATCGGTCTTTCGGAGCCGGTTCTGCTGATCGCGCTCGGCGCGCTCAACATTGGCGCCTGCGTGTATTTCTCCCGCAGGCTTCCGGGCAATTTCATCGCCGATTTCCTGACGCTGGTATTCCGGCTGTTCTATCGGCTGGAAGTGCATGGCCTCGAACATATAGCGGCAGCGGGCGACCATTGTGTGATCGCGGTCAACCACGTCTCGTTCCTCGACGCGCCGGTGGTCCTGTCCGTCCTGGATCGCAAGCCGGTCTTCGCGATAGACCGGCAGATGGCAGAAAAATGGTGGGTGCGGCCCTTCCTCAGCATCGCCCATTGCCTGCCCATCGACCCGTCGCAGCCGCTGGCGACGCGCGCGCTCATCCATCAGGTGAAATCAGGGCGGCCGCTCGTCATCTTCCCGGAGGGGCGCATCACCGTCACGGGCTCGCTGATGAAGGTTTATGACGGCGCGGCGATGATCGCCGACAAGGCTGACGCCGTCATCGTGCCGGCCCGGATCGAGGGGCTTGATGAGAGCCTGTTCTCGCGCCTGACCGGACGGCAAATCCGCAGGCGGCTGTTTCCGAAGGTGCGGATTACTTTCCTGCCGCCGCGCCGGCTTGAGATCGACCCGGAGCTGAGAGGCCGCAAGCGCCGTCAGGCTGCGGGAGCCGCGCTGCAGGATCTCATGGCCGACCTGCTGTTCCAGACCTCGCGCACGGATCGGACGCTCATGAGCGCACTGGCGCATGCGACAGGGCGCAGCGCAGTCAGCGAGAGCTATATCGAAGACCCGCTCAGCGGGTCCCTTTCTGCGCGCAAGGTTCTGGCCGGGGCCGCCGTGCTCGGGCGCAAGATCATCAGCATGACAGAGCCGAGGGCCTGCGTCGGCCTCCTGCTTCCCAATACAAATGGGACCATCGTGACATTCTTCGCCGTGCAGAGCGCGGGACGTACGGCGGCGATGCTGAACTACACTTCCGGCGCGGCGAACCTGATCGCAGCCTGCCGCGCGGCCAATGTCAAGAAAGTGCTCACCTCGCGGGCTTTCATCGAAAAGGCGAAGCTCACCGAGGTGGCGGCGCAGCTGGGTGGCCACGTAGAGCTCGTGTGGCTGGAGGAGTTGCGCGACAGCGTTTCGTCCTTCGACCGCTTGCGCGGCCTGCTGCGCGGCGGCCGACCGCTCGTCTCGCGCGCACCCGACGATCCGGCGGTCGTGCTGTTCACCTCGGGGTCGGAGGGAGCGCCCAAGGGAGTCGTGCTCTCGCATCGCAATCTTCTGGCGAATGTCGCGCAGATCAAGGCCCGGTTCGACATTACTGGAGCCGATGTCGTGTTCAACGCCCTGCCGGTGTTCCACTCCTTCGGCATGACGGGCGGCATGCTGCTGCCCATGCTGACGGGCATGAAGCTCTACCTTTACCCCTCGCCGCTGCATTACCGCCAAATTCCCGAACTGATCTACGGCACCAATGCTACCGTGCTTTTTGGTACCGACACGTTTCTCGCAGGTTACGCGCGTCTGGCGAACGCCTACGACTTCCGGTCGCTGCGCTATGTCGTGGCCGGGGCGGAGGCCGTGAAGGAGCCGACGCGCAAGGCGTTCATGGAGAAATTCGGGCTGCGCATCCTGGAAGGGTATGGCGTCACCGAGACGGCTCCGGTGCTCGCGGTGAACACACCGATGTTCAACAGGATCGGCACGGTGGGCCGCCTGATGCCCGGCGTCGCGCACAGGCTCGAGACGGTTCCCGGTATTGCCGAGGGGGGTCGGCTGCATGTAAGCGGGCCCAACATCATGCTCGGCTATCTGCGTGCGGAAGCACCCGGGGTTCTCGAGGAAACGCCTGGCGGCTGGCACGATACGGGCGATATCGTCTCGCTCGATGCGCAGGGCTTCATCACCATAAAGGGTCGAGCGAAGCGGTTTGCGAAGATCGCCGGGGAGATGGTGTCGCTGGCGGCCGTGGAAGACGCGATTGGCCGCCTGTGGCCCGACGCCGCTCATGCCGTCGTCGCCCTGCCAGATCCGCGCAAGGGCGAGCGACTACTGCTTCTGACGACGCAGGCCGGTGCGTCGCGCAGCGAGATCCAGGCCTTCATGCGAAGCAGAGGCGCGACAGAACTGACGATGCCGAGCGACATCTGGAACGTCGACGCGCTGCCCCTGCTGGGCTCCGGCAAGACCGACTATGCCGGCCTGAGCAGGCTGGTGGCGGAGCGCCACGCGGCCGAGACGGTGAGCTGAAATGACAAAGAGTCAGGCGCCCGCCCGCACTCGCGACGGCACGGCGACGCGGGCTCGCATCGAGAGAGAAGCGCTCCGCCTCTTCGCACATAACGGCGTCGAGGGCACGTCGATCCGCGACCTCTCGCTGGCGGTGGGGGTCGCAGATGCGGCTCTATACCGGCACTTCGCCTCCAAGGAGGACATCGCGCGGGTTCTGTTCTGCACGCACTACCGTGCGATCGCGGCGCAGATCGAGTCTGTCGGGCAGCGGGGCGGCTCGTTTGAAGATATCGCGCGCGGCCTAGTCGATGTGCTCTGCACCTTGTTCGACGAGGAACAGGACGTCTTTTCTTTCGTGCTCCTGAACCAGCACGCCCATCTCCGCTTCGTGCCGGCAGAAGGAAATGTCGTCGCGTCGCTGAGAGGCATTCTGGAGCGGGCCCATGCCGCGGGCGACATCTCCATCGCCGACCCTGACCTGGCGTCTGCCATGGCGCTAGGGGCGGTGCTTCAGCCTGCCGTGTTCAAGCTTTACGGCCGACTGCCGGGGCCGATGCGGCGACTCGCTCCTGAGATGACGCGCGCCGTGCTTCGGGTTCTGGGGGCGCGCGCTGCGTAACGAAGTAGCCATCTTGCACCGCCTCCTGAGCGTGAACGTGCAAAGGCTGAGAGTGGTGATAAAGTGAGTAAAACTTTGCTCGTTATGACGAAGTCCAGCCCATTTTTGGATCCTGCCTCATGCGCACCGACATTGCCCAGCCAGTCCGCCTGTCCGACTATCGGGCGCCTGACTTTCTGATCGACGACGTACAGCTCGACGTCGCGCTTCACGGCGCGAGCACAACCGTCAGCGCCACGCTGTCGCTGCGGCGGAACCCTGCGGGACGGCCCAATGCCAAGCTCGTTCTCGACGGGGATGAATTGGTGGTGCTTTCGGTCGCGCTCAGCGGCCAATTGCTGCGCCTCGACGAAGTGGCACGTCCTGACAAACTCACGATCGCGCAAGTGCCCGAGGGGCCGTTCAAGCTGACGACGGTGACGCAGCTCGATCCGGCAGCCAATACAAAGCTCATGGGGCTCTACCGCTCCGGCTCGGCCTATTGCACGCAGTGCGAAGCCGAGGGCTTTCGCCGGATCACCTATTTTCT
>JAQGKD010000017.1 GCA_028290285.1 Hyphomicrobiales bacterium | reverse complement strand
GTCGAGTTTACGCAGGCGAACCGTGTAGCCACGGGCCTGAAGGAGTGCTCCGAGGGCCGCAGACGCAAGCCCCTTGCCGAGCGATGACACCACGCCGCCGGTGATGAAAATGTACCGCGCCATGGGAGTCGAGCCCTATCCTGTTCGCTGGTCTACGGAAAGCCCTAAAACGCTTTCCGCCCGCGTCGTCCACAAAGCTTCGCCGCGGCCGCTCCCGCTCAAGACGGGGCCACCTCAGCGAAGAGGGCCGGATGATCCGGCCCTCTCTGGTTATTTCGGAGGCGCTGGAGCGCCGAGTGACTTACTGCGAGCGAGGCGGCTCCGGCGCCGCCGGAACGGCGGGGGTCGGTGCTGCCGGACTGGCGGGTGCCCGCTGGTCCATGCGCTGCAATTGTTCGAGCAGATTGCCGTTGTTGGCCGGCGCCGGAGCGCTGGGGCCGGAAGCCGGAGCGACGCGGTCGAGAATCGACGTCGGCGCACGACCCCAGTTCGCAAGAACCGTCAGGGCAATGCTGGTGAAGAAGAAGATGGCGCCGAGAATCGCGGTCGCCCGCGTCAGGGCGTTGGTCTGGCCACGGCCGGTCATGAAGCCGCCGCCGCCGCCGATTCCGAGCGCACCGCCTTCGGAGCGCTGCAGGAGAACGACGCCGACGAGCGCGATGACCACCATCAGATGGATGACGATGAGAACGGTCTGCATGGTCGAGTGGGACCTTGGTTCGAGCGCGGACGGGCTGAATGTGCCGCCACATATGTCGGGTCGCGTCTTACAGCATGCAAGACATCAGGTCCATGTCGAATTGACTTGAACAGTGCCGCAAGGGCTCCTCAGCCCTTGTATGCAGCAGCAATCCCCATGAAATCTTTCGCGGTAAGGCTGGCGCCGCCAACGAGCGCGCCATCGACGTCGCGCACGCCCATGAGTTCGGAGGCATTCGAGGGCTTGACCGAGCCGCCGTAGAGCAGCCGTACCCCTGCCCCGTCAGCCCCGAGGAGGCGCTGCACCTGATGGCGTATGAAGGCATGGACCTCCGCCACGTCGTCCGGCGTCGGCGTCAGGCCGGTTCCGATCGCCCAGATGGGCTCATAGGCGACAACGAGGCTTTTCGCGCTCGCGCCCTTGGGCCAGGACTGCTCTATCTGGTCGCCGACGACGGCGAGCGTCTTGCCCGCTTCGCGCTCGTTTTTGCTCTCGCCGACGCAGAGAATCGCCTTGAGGCCGGACGCGATGACCGCTTCGGCCTTGGCGCGCACCTGTTCATTGGTCTCGGCATGGTCGGTGCGGCGCTCGGAATGGCCCACAATGACGTAGGTCGCCCCAGCGTCCTTCAGCATGTCAGCCGAGATGTCGCCGGTGTGCGCCCCATTGCGCGCGGCGTGGCAATCCTGACCGCCGATGGCGATTTTTGTGTCCTTGCACAGGCCTGCCGCCGCAGCGATCAGGGTCGCGGGCGGGCAGATCGCCACCTCGGCACGCCCTGCCCCGCCCGCTGCCACCGCATCGCGGATGGCTGAAACTTCCGAGAGGGAGGCTATGAGGCCATTCATCTTCCAGTTTCCGGCGACGAGGGGCCGTGGGCGGTCGGTCATGGGAACTCCAGAAGTGGCGGGACTGATAGCCAGCACCTAGCAGAGGGGGGCTCTCCTCTCAAGTGCGCGCGCCTGTCAGAACCGCAACGTCATGGAGCCCCTGAAGCCCTGCCCTTGCACTCCCGCCTTGGACATCGTGACGAAATATCCAAGCGAGCTGACTCTCGTCTATTCAGGCCGAATTGTCTGAATCAAGAACGGAAGCTGACGCAAAGTCGTGCGGCGGCGCTCGGGAGGTCCCATCGGGCTATGCCGATTGCATCCCCGCTCCCCCCTCCCTATAGTCCGCCGCCGCGACGCGAAGATGCGCCTGCCCTGTCACGAACCCGGATGTAATCATGCTCGAAGGCATGCGTAGAGCTTCGCAAAACTGGATAGGCCGGACGATCCTGACGATCGTCTTCGGCATTCTCATCATCAGCTTCGCGATCTGGGGCATCGGCGATATCTTCCGGGGCATCGGCACGAACAAGATCGCCACGGTGGGCGACGTCGAGATCACGGCGCAGGAATTCCGCAGCGCCTACCAGACGCAGTTGCAGAACCTGCAGCGCGAGGCACGGCGCGCCATCACCAATGAACAGGCGCGCGCCTTCGGGCTCGACCGTCAGGTGCTCGGACGTCTCGTGGCCGACGCGGCGCTGGACCAGAAGGTGCACGACATGCACCTCGCGCTCGGCGATGAGCAGATCGGGCGGTCCATTCTCGAGGATCCGAGCTTCAAGGGCGCCGACGGCCGTTTCGACCGCGCGCGCTTCAACGACCTGATGCGCGACAACGGCTTCACCGAGGCAAGCTTCGTGCGCGAACAGCGCCGCACCTATCTGCGCCGCGAAATCGGCGAGGCGATCTCCGGGAACATCCCCGTGCCGCAGGCTTCCGTGGACGCGGTCCTGCGCTACACGAACGAGACGCGCAGCGTGGAATATATCGTGCTGCCGGAAGCCGCCGCCGGCGACATTCCCGCGCCCTCGGCGGAGGAATTGCAGAAGTTCTACGACAGCCGCAAGGCCAGCTATCGGGCACCCGAATTTCGCAAGATCGTGACGCTCGCCATCACGCCGCAGACCGTCGCCGATCCCTCTAAAGTTTCGGACGCGGACGCAAAGGCTCTTTACGAGCGGATCAAGGGCGAACGCTTCGGCACACCCGAAAAGCGCGAACTCCAGCAGATCGTCGTTCCCACAGAAGACGAAGCCAAGGCCCTGAGCCAGAGCATCAAGTCCGGCAAGACGTTCGAGGAGGCTGCTACGGCGCGCGGCCTTACGAAGACCGACATCGAGCTTGGGACCGTCACCCGCGGCAGCCTCGTCGACACGGCGGTCGCGGACGCCGCCTTCACGACGCCGGCCGGTCAGGTCAGCGAGCCCATCAAGGGCCGCTTCGGCTGGGCACTCGTGCGCGTGGTCAGCGTTACCGGCGGCAATGTGCGGCCTTATGAGGAGGTCGCTCCGCTGGTGAAGCAGGAAGCCGCCGTGAGCGCCGCACGCGGGCGGGTGCAGGAAATCCGCGACGCGATCGAGGACGAACGCACCTCAGGCCGCTCGCTCACCGAGGCCGCCAAGAAAGCCGGTTTCGACGTGAAGACCATCGAGGCCGTCGATGCGACTGGGCATGACAAGACCGGGGCCGACGTGCCGATGGTCGATCGCGAGCCGGTGCTTCGCGCCGTCTTCGCCTCCGACATCGGCGTGGACAACGAACTGATCACGACGCCCGACAACGGTTATGTCTGGTTTGAAGTCGCGGGCACCGAGGCCGCGCATGATCGCAGCCTCGACGAGGTCAAGGATCAGGTCGTGAGCGGCTGGCGCGACGAGGAATTGCGCCGCAGACTCGCCTCCAGGGCCGCAGACCTCGTGAAGAAGATCGACGCTGGCGAGACGATCGAGGCGGTTGCCGCAGCCGAGGGCAAGATCGAGGTGAAGCAGGCGGCCGCCGTGAAGCGCGGCGGGACCGAGGGTATGTCGCCCGGTCTCGTGGCGCAGATCTTCAACGCACCCGTGGGCAAGGCCGGCTCGGCGGCCGGCGACGGTTCGACGCGCGTGGTGTTCCGTGTCAACGACAGCATCGTGCCGCCGGTCGACCCCGAGTCGGACGAGTACAAGGCTGTCTCCGGCAGGCTCGCGACGGCCTACAGCGACGACATCCTCAACCAATATCTCGCCAAACTGCAAAGCGATCTCGGTGTCAGCATCAATCAGGCTGCGCTGAATCTCGCTGTCGGCGGCGGCGGCGACGCCTATTAGAAGCAGCGATCATGTTCGAACCAACATTCGAGGATTTCGCGGCTGGCCATGAGGCCGGGCGCCCGGTGCTCGTGTCGACGCGGCTCATCGCCGACCTGGAAACGCCGGTCTCGGCCTTCCTGAAACTGTCGGCCGGGCGGGCGGGAAACGTCTTCCTGCTCGAATCGGTCGAGGGGGGCGCCGCGCGTGGGCGCTATTCCATGATCGGCCTCGATCCTGACCTGTTCTGGCGGGCGAGCGGTGCGACGAGCGAGATCAACCGGCGGGCGCAGACCCATGCGGGCGCCTTCGAGCCCTGCCCCGGCAAGCCGCTCGATGCGCTCCGCGCGCTGATCGCCGAATCGGCGGTGCCCGACGTCGAGGGCGCTGAGCTGCCGCCGATGGCAGCCGGCGTGTTCGGCTATCTCGGCTATGACATGGTTCGGCAGATGGAGCGCCTCGCGCCCGCCAAGACCGATCCAATCGGCGTGCCCGAGGCGATCATGATTCGCCCGACCCTGATGGTGGTTTTCGACGCCGTGCGCGACGAACTGACCGTCGTCACGCCTGTCCGGCCCCAAGCCGGCGTCACCGCTCGCGCCGCCTATGAAGCCGCGCAGGCCCGCCTCGACAGCGTGGTCGCGGTGCTGGAAAGCC
>JAQGKD010000001.1 GCA_028290285.1 Hyphomicrobiales bacterium | reverse complement strand
TGAGGTTGATCTCCTTCCCGAAGAGCCATCGCGCGTCGTATTCGCGGAAACCGGTCGGCTTGACGAGCGGCTGGGTTTCGAAGCCGTAGGTGTTTGGTGCAAGCGCGTGGGAAGGCTTCGGGAACATTTAGGCCTCTTCGTGAAATCGGGATCGCCCCGGCAAGGATCAGCTTAGCTGAATTATAGTCGAAATTCAGGCGGCGCGTCTGAAAACGAACAGCCCTGCCGAAGGTTCAACACCCTATCGCTCAAGCTCAAGGCAACGGCAACCCGAGGCGACTCAGGGGGAGCGGGCTTGTTCAAGAATCCGCGCGCGCCGCTCAGCGGCGCCGGGGTGGGTCGTGAGCACCCGAGGAGCCTGCTGCCCTCGGGACAATGCGTCGAGCCTCCCGAGGCCGACGGCCAAAGCGGCTGGATCCCGCCTCGCCGCACGCATGATTGCGACGGCGCGCGTATCGGCCTCGGTTTCATCAGCCCGCGAATAGGCGAGTTCCTGAAGGAGTCCAGCCTGCGAAGCCGCCACAGCCATCAATTGGTCACCGCCAAAAAACGACGACAGCAGGACGAAGACAGACATTTCCGAAAATACTGCCTTCGCCGCATGCCGCAACTCAACATGCGCAATCTCATGAGCGAGAACGCCCGCGATCTCGTCGTCGCTCTGCATGAGCTGTACCATCGCATCCGTGATCACGATCGTCCCGGCGGGGAACGCAAAAGCGTTGGGTCCGCCGCTCCATTGGGCGAAGACGAGGTCAGTTTTGAGACCGGCCAGGTTTGCATGCGGCAAGAGACCCGCCAAAACTGCGCGAATATGTGCGCGACGCGGCTCAGGGACTCTGGTCGGCTGGAGCACGCGCCTCGCGGCGATCAAGGCGCTGGACTCGACACTCTTCAAGACACTCGGCGGCGTGTAGCCCGCGGCGACGCCTGCTGCGAACGGCACGCCCCAATACAGCAGACTACCAATTATCGCGAGACAAAGGAGTGAGATGAGCCATGGAGTTTCGGGGGCGCGTTCCAGACGCTCACGTCCGAAACGCTGCGAAGCTTCAACCGTGTTCGGCGAGCTCGTCTCGAAGGTTCCGCCATCGGACAAGGTCAGCTTGCGCGGCACGTTCGCGAGCGCGGGCGTGATCGCGACGACCGACACTAGCGCGTCGTCGAGCGCGGCAATACGGATGCCGCCATCTTGAAAGACAACCGTGGTCTCCACGCAATGACCGGAGCGATATGGAAAGTATCTTCCCGGAATCGATCTAGAATCCAATGTCGAACCCTCCGATATCAGCCTGCTCCGACGCGAAGGCGGACGGCGCATCGGCATCCGACATCGAAGGCATTTCGAAATCAGGTTCTCCGATCATGGCCGTGTTTTCGGTGGTGTATTTCCATGATCGTATGGCCGCCCACGGACGCAGCAAGCCCAGAGAAATAACTGTCGCAAGCAGATTCGTGAACAGAATATAGACCACCACCATGCGGCTCAAGTCGGAAGCAAAACGAACGTCGTTGGCGTAATGCAGATTGCGAAGCGCGATATTGCGCAACCCTGCTCGGTAGAAAGCAAGAACGAGATATCCGATGACATAAAACGTCAGGACCGGAGCTAGTCCGCCGCCGACCAGGAACGCTTTGGAAAAGGAGATTGTGCCCATGAAGAGAAGGATCAATCCTCCAACGGCGATGACGGCCGTTCCTCCGAACAAGGAATAGAGACGGGAGACAGGCATGTTCACAGCAAACGGCCGGCCTCCATAAGTCAGGCCGTCGGCGAGAAATCTCCATCTCGCGCGGGCAGCGAAGGGCGCCAACAGACCGAGCGACAGAAAGCTGGCCGCAGGAAAAAGGACCATGACCTTCAGGGCGCGCCAGTATGACCCGGCAAAACCGAATCTGAGATTACGATAACTGGTCATGCGCGCGTTGAAACAAAGCGATTTAAGGACGAGCCACGGCCAGACGAATACATAGATCGCCAAGAAGACCAGCAACTGTGGAACGACGAAAATCGTCGCCTTGTATGCCAAGAAGATTGCGACGACGAGAAGCCTGCCTTTCAAGACCGAAACTGGATTTGCGTGGTACTCGAAATTATGACCATCCAGATAGGTGTTGCCGAGAAAGTACCTTTGCCGGCGGACCTTTCCCCATGCGGAGTAGACGCCGAGCGTGACAATGTTGAAAAACACCGTCACCACCCAGATGGAATAATACTCCCGGGCATCGCCAACGAACGCAGCTTTGTGAAGCGCTGGCGGCTTCGCGTCGCCGGCGACCTGAAGTTCAGCGTTCAAATCAACGGCCAAAATATCGGGCAAAACATCGGGCATGAACGCCCATCCTTGCAATCAGCAAAATATAGCTGAAGCCTAATGTGGGCGTGACGTAGCGTCTCTAGGCAAAAGGTTCATGCCTTACGCGACAGGCGCTTGATCTCGTAAAGCCGCTCCAGTGCCTCGCGCGGGGTCATTTCGTCGGGGTCCGTGGACTCGAGCGCCTCGCGCAACAGGTCGCGCGCCGGGGGCGCTGGCGTCTGTTCTTTCACCGACAGCAGCGGCGCGAAGAGGGGGAGGTCGTCGATCATCTTTTGCACGGGCGCCGAACGCTCGCCGGCTTCGAGTTCGGCGAGCAGCGCCTTGGAGCGCGCCACGACGGCGGGCGGGAGGCCGGCGAGTTTCGCCACCTGGATGCCGTAGGAGCGATCCGCTGCGCCCTGCACCACTTCATGCAGGAAGATGACGTCGCCGTTCCATTCGGTCACCCGCACGGTGAGATTGGTGAGGCGCGGCAGCTTGCGCGACAATTGTGTGAGCTCGTGAAAATGGGTGGCGAAGAGCGCGCGCGACTTGTTGACGTCGTGCAGATGCTCGACCGTCGCCCAGGCGATGGACAGGCCGTCGAAGGTCGCCGTGCCGCGACCGATTTCATCAAGGATGACAAGCGAGCGCGCCGT
>JAQGKD010000126.1 GCA_028290285.1 Hyphomicrobiales bacterium | reverse complement strand
CGTGCGTAGATCGTCTCGCGGTCGGCGATCTCCACGATCTTGCCGAGGTACATGACCGCGACCTCGGGGCAGAAGTGCCGGACGATCGCCAGGTCGTGTGCGATGAAGAGGTAGGCGATCTCGAACTCACGCTGGAGGTCCTGGAGCAGGTTGATGACCTGGGCCTGGATCGATACGTCGAGGGCGGAGACCGGCTCGTCGGCCACGAGGAGCTTGGGGTTCAGCGTGAGCGCCCGGGCGATGCCGATGCGCTGGCGCTGGCCGCCGGAGAACTCGTTGGGGTAGCGGTTGTAGTGCTCGGGGTTCAGGCCGACGACCTCGAGGATCTCCTGGACCCGGGCGATCACCTTGTTCTTCGGCACCACCTTGTGGACCTGCAGGGGCGCTCCGACGATCGTGCCGACCGTGTGGCGGGGGTTCAGCGAGGTGTACGGGTCCTGGAAGATCATCTGCACGTCGCGGCGCAGCGGCTTCATCTCCTTGCTGGAGAGCTGCGCCATGTCCTGGCCACCGAAGAACATCTGGCCCCCGGTGGGCTTGTACAGCCGGGTGATCAGCCGTCCGGTGGTCGACTTGCCACAGCCGGACTCTCCCACGAGGCCGAGCGAGCCGCCCTTGGGCACCTGGAACGAGATCCCGTCGACGGCCTGGACGTGGCCGATCGTGCGCCGGATGACCCCGGACGACTTCACCGGGAAGTACATCTTGAGGTTCTCGACCTCGATCACCGGCTCGGCGTTCGGATCGAGCTTCACCGGCATGTGGCCCTGCGCGGCCATCTCCGCGAACGTCAGGTGCTCACGCTCGAAGGGTTCGCCGACGGCTTCGCCCTCGGGCTGCGCCAGGCTCTGGTCGGGCTTCACATCGGACATCAGCGGGTCTCCTCGACCAGGTCGGGGGCGATCTCCGGCAGCACCTCGTCCTGGTAGACGGCATCGGCGTTCGCCAGGTGGCACCGCTTGAGGTGGCTCGGGCCACGGGTGCCGGGCGACAGCTCGGGCATGGTGGTGGCGCACAGGTCGCCGGGCACCTTGTCGGAGTGGACGCACCGCGGGTGGAAGGAGCACCCCGCGGGCAGGCTGAGCAGGCTCGGGGGGTTGCCGGGGATGGGGATCAGGCGCGAGTCGGTGCTGGCCGTGACGTCCGGGACGCTCGAGAGCAGACCCCAGGTGTAGGGCATCTCGGGGTGCGTCAGCAGCTCCTTGCCCAGGCCGTACTCGACCGCACGGCCGGCGTACATCACCAGCACGTCGTCGGCCATCTCGGCGATGACGCCGAGGTCGTGGGTGATGATGATGACGGCGGAGTTGAACTCGCGCTGGAGATCCTGGAGCAGGTCGAGGATCTGCGCCTGCACGGTCACGTCCAGCGCCGTGGTCGGCTCGTCGGCGATCAGCAGCGAGGGGTCGTTGATCAGGCCCATCGCGATCATCGCGCGCTGACGCATGCCGCCGGAGAACTGGTGCGGGAAGTCGTCGACCCGTCGGTCCGGCTGCGGGATGCCGACCCGGTCGAGCATCTCGATCGCCTTGCGGCGGGCGTCCCGCTTGCTCGCACTGGGGTGGTGGACGAGGTAGGCCTCGGCCAGCTGGCCCCCGATCTTGTAGAACGGGTGCAGGGCGGCGAGGGCGTCCTGGAAGATCATCGCGACCTGGTTGCCGCGCAGCTTGCGCATGCGGTTCTCGGAGAGCCCCACCACCTCGGTGCCACCGACCCGGATCGAGCCGGTGATGCGGGCCGTCTTGTTGTCGTGGAGACCCAGGACGGCCATGCTCGACACGGACTTGCCCGAGCCGGACTCGCCGACGATGCCGAGGGTCTTGCCGAGCTCGACGGTGTAGCTCAGGCCGTGGACGGCGGTGATGAAGCCGTCCTCGGTCGGGAACCTGACCGTGAGGTCTTCCACGACGAGGAACGGATCATCACCGGCCGACCTGGCTTGGAGCGATGCGCTGGTCTGTTCGGTCACGGTCACGAAAGCCTCACCCTCGGATCCAGAACGCTGTAGATGACGTCTACGAGCAGGTTCGCCACGACCAGCACAACGGCGCTGAACAGGGCGGTCGCCTCGACCACGGGCAGGTCCTTGGCCGTGACGGCCTGCAGACTCCAGAACCCGATGCCCTGGATGTCGAAGATCCGCTCCGTGAAGATGGTACCGGCCAGGAGCACACCGAAGTCGATGCCGAAGATCGTCACGATCGGCACCAGCGCGGCCCGGAGGCCGTGCTTGTAGACCACGGTGCGCGCGGGCAGCCCCTTGGCCTTGGCGGTGCGGATGTAGTCCTCGCTCAGCGCCTCGATCATGGCTCCGCGGGAGTACCGGGTGTACTGCGTGCAGCCGAAGATGCCCAGCACGATCCAGGCCAGGAGCAGACCCGAGAACCACTTGGCTGGGTTGGCCGTGATCGGGTGGTAGCCGGTGTCGCTCAGGAACGGTATCTCGAAGATCACGGTGAGGTAGAGCCACGTCAGCAGCGCGAAGAGGTAGTAGGGGATCGAGCTGAGCACCAGGAAGCTGGAGACGAGTGCCTTGTCCGCCACTGTGCCGCGTCGTCGCGCGGCGGCCACCCCGATGGGGATGCCGAACAGCAGGTAGAGGCTCGCGCCGCCGATCGCCACCGAGAACGTGGCCGGCAGGCGGGTCTTCATCTCGCCCCAGACGGGGACGGTGGTGCGGTAGGAGTAGCCGAAGCAGGGCGCGGGGCAGGGCCGGGTCTTGGTGCCGATCGTCATGTCGCGGCCGACGAAGATGCCCTTGACGAACGTGCCGTACTCGGAAAGGACGGGGTTGTTGTAGCCGAGGTTCTCGGTGTAGCGCGCGAGCCGCGCCGTGTCGCAGTGGTTGCTCGTCTGCTGGTCGCACAGCGGCCGCGCGGGTTCGTTCGGGCCGTACCAGAACAGCAGGAAGACGGCCATCGAGACCATGAACACGACCACGATGCCTGCGATCAGGCGCTTGACGACATAGGCGAACATCGGGGTCTCTCTCCGACTAGACGGACCCGCCCCGGTCTCAAGGGCCGGGGAGATCGGGCAACTCCGGGCTGGCAGGTGGGGGCTCCCGCACTTGGGAGCCCCCACCCGACAGGTGAATCGGTGAAGCGGTGGAACGGTGTGTCAGACGGCGTCGATCAGCTCGAGCAGCCGATCACCGGATCACTGGGAGACGTACAGGTCCTTGTAGTCCGGAGCACCAAGAGCGCCGTCACCGACACCGTTGCCGATCTTGGAACCGAAGACGAACAGGTCGTTGCGGAACGCGGTCGGGATGATCGGGAAGTACTTGGTCTCGATCTCCTCGTCCAGTGCGCCCCACGCGTCGGCCTGGTCAGCCAGCGGCATCGAGGGGATGTCGCTCATCTTCTGGTCGATGGCCGGCTCGGAGAACTGCGCGGTGTTGTACGCAGCGCCCGTCTTGGTCAGCGGCGGAAGCATGGTGAGACCGGACGGCCAGTCCGAGCACCAGTTGACGCCACGCAGGTTGAGCTTCTTGTTCAGCGGGTCGTCGGGGTTCAGCCAGATGTTGTACGGCGAGTCCTGGACGGGGTAGCCGCCGTTGACGACGGTGAACCCGGCCTCCTCGAAGCCCTTGACGAGCTGCTTCTGACCGGCGACGGCCAGCGGGTCGGCCTCGTAGTAGATCATGGAGATCTTGTAGTCGCCCGGCGCGTAGCCGGCCTCCTTCAGGAGCTCCTTCGACTTCTCGGGGTCGAACTTGAACTGCTCGCCGTCGGCGAAGAACTCGTGCTTGCCCGCCATGCCGGGGGGCATGATCGAGTTCGCGGGAACCCGGGTCACGCCGGGGACCTCACCGGTGGCGAGCCACATGTCCTGGTACGGGTAGGCGTAAGCGAGCGCCTTGCGGACCCTGATGTCCTTGATCTTCGTGTAGTCGGGCGACAGGAAGCTGGTGCACTGCGCCGACTGCTGGAAGAGGCGGTCACCGAGCTCGGTGTTCGCGCGCTGGTAGTTGTTCGACCCGATACCCGTGCTGAGCGCGGTCTGCGAGTCGGTGTTGTCGCTCAGCATGATCTGGTCGACCTTGGCCGTGTCCTGGTTGAACTTGAAGACCCACCTGTCGGCGTACTGGTGCCGGGCCGGGTCGGATTTCGGGTCCCACTGGTCGTTCTTGACCAGGGTGAGCTCCTCGTTGGGACGGAAGGACTCGACCTTGTAGGGACCGTTGGACTGGATGTTCTGACCGTAGTCCGGCGGGTCGCTGGCCTTGCCGAGCGGCGAGGGGCCCATGGCCATGAACGCGCCCCAGTAGTCCATGTCGGGGAAGGGCTTGGCCATCTTGATCGTGATGTCCTGGCCGTTGACCGAGACGCCGTCCCAGGTCTTGCCCTTGTCGGTGTAGGGGCCCTTGTACTTGCCAGCGTCCTTGAAGTACGTCTGGGAGTACTCGGTGCCCGGGCCACCCGGGAAGGTGTCGGAGTCCATGGAGCGCGTGATGCCCCAGGCGACCTCCTCGGGCGTGATGGTGCTGCCGTCCTGCCACTTGGCGTCGTCACGAATGGTGAAGGTCCACTCGGTGAAGTCGCCGTTCGGCGTGCCCAGGTCGGTGGCCAGGTCGGGAACCAGGACCATGTCGCCGGACTCGGGGTCGCGAGCGTACTGCGTGAGCGAACGGCTCGTCAGCGCCTGCTGGATCGAGTTGCCGGTCACGGACCAGCCCTCGGTCGGGTCGAGCGAGTCCGGGCCGGGGTCGCCCGGCAGGTAGACCGTGATCGTCCCCCCGGCGGTGGCGCCGTCGATGTCCGCAGCAGGGGCGGCGCGCTCGGGATCCTTGGCGATGTCCGTTGCGGACGGGTCGAACGTCTTCGTCGACCCTGACGTCGGATTGTCACTCGAGCCGCCGCACGCGGCGAGCGCGAACAGTGCGGCACCGGCGAGGACCGCCAGTGGCTTGTTCCGTCTCATTGTCCAGCCTTTCTTGTCATGAATCGCGCCCCAAGGAGAATCGGGGCGACGTAGGGGGTCCGTCAGCGACGGGTCTTCGGGTCGAGCGCGTCGCGGATCGCGTCGCCGAGGAGGTTGAGGGCCAGGACCAGCGCGACGATGCCGATCAGCGGCTCCCAGAGGAAGAGCGGGTAGACCTCGAAGAAGTTCGACGCGGTGTTGATGGTCTGACCCCACGAGATGCCGGAAGTGACACCGATGCCGAGGAAGGCCAGGCCCGCCTCGGCGGCGACGAAGGCGGGCAGCATCAGCGAGACGCTGACCACGATCGGGGCCACGAGGTTCGGCAGCAGCTCCTTGACCAGGATCCGGCGCGTGGGCATGCCGAGGACGCGAGCGGCCTGGATGAACTCGCGCTCGCGCAGGGAGAGCACCTCGCCACGGATCAGCCGGGCGATGCCCATCCACCCGAAGACCGACAGCACGACGATCAGGTCGATGAGCTGGATCCGCGCATAGTGCGGCGAGGTGGCGAAGCGCTGGCTGACGATCGGGGCGATGGTCAGCGCGGCCAGCAGGAACGGCACGGTGAGGAAGAAGTCGGTGAAGAACGAGATGATCTTGTCCACCGGGCCGCCGAGGAACCCGGCGAGCAGGCCGAGCGAGACGCCGAGCACCGAGGCGAAGAGCGTCGCGATGCTGGCGATCATCAGCGAGGTGCGGCAGCCGTAGACCCAGAACGCCAGGTTGTCGTTGCCGGTGTTGGGGGCCACGCCGAAGGGGTGGGCGGGGTCGAAGCCGTGGTCCGGAGGGCCCTTGAGGGGCAGGCCGTTGTTGAGGAAGTCCACGCGCGTCGTGGCCAGCACGGTCTCGGTGTCGACGTTGAAGATGCTGCAGATGGCGCCGGCGAAGACCGCGACCAGGACGAAGAAGAGGACCACTGCGGCACAGACGACGGCGATCTTGTCGCGGGCGAGACGACCGAAGGC
>JAQGKD010000035.1 GCA_028290285.1 Hyphomicrobiales bacterium | reverse complement strand
AAATTCACGGCAGGGCGAAGGATACCACCATGCCGCTTCTGGTAATGAAATTCGGCGGCACCTCGGTCGCCGATCTGGGCCGCATTGAAAACGCCGCGCGCAAGGTGCAAGCCGAAATTGCGCGCGGTTACGACGTCATCGTCATCGTCAGCGCCATGTCGGGCAAGACCAACGAGCTGGTCGGCTGGTGCAAGGAGGGCTCTGCTCTCTACGATCCGCGCGAATATGACGCCGTGGTTGCCTCGGGCGAACAAGTCACCTCGGGGCTGCTCGCCATCGTGTTGCAGGAAATGGGCATCCCCGCCCGCTCGTGGCAGGGCTGGCAGATCCCCATCCGCACGTCGGACGCCCATGGTTCGGCCCGCATCGAGAGCATCGACGGCGACGGCCTGATCGAGGGATTCTCGCGCGGCGAAGTGGCGGTGATCGCAGGATTCCAGGGCATCCACGCGGAATCTGGCCGCCTGACGACGCTGGGGCGCGGCGGCTCGGATACGAGCGCAGTCGCCATCGCCGCCGCCATCCATGCCGACCGCTGCGACATCTATACGGATGTGGACGGCGTCTACACGACGGACCCGCGCATCGTGCCCAAGGCGCGGCGGCTCGACCGGGTGGCTTTCGAGGAAATGCTTGAAATGGCCTCGCTGGGGGCCAAGGTGCTTCAGGTGCGCTCGGTCGAAGTGGCCATGGTGCATAAGATCAAGACCTTCGTGCGCTCGTCCTTCGACGATCCGGCTGATCCCAAGCCTGGCACGCTCATTTGCGACGAGGAGGATATCGTGGAACAGCAGGTTGTCACCGGCATCGCTTATTCCAAGGACGAAGCCCAGATCACCCTGCGCGACGTGGCCGACAAGCCCGGCGTGGCCGCGGCGATCTTCGTGCCCCTGGCGGAAGCCAACATCAACGTCGACATGATCATCCAGGTCGTCTCGGACGATGCGAAGACCACCGACCTCACCTTCACCGTGCCGACTGCCGACTACGATCGCGCCCGCAAGATCCTGGAAAGCGCCAGGGATGCCCTCGGCTACGCCGGCATTCACGGGGCGACCGACGTGGTCAAGGTCTCTGCCATCGGCATCGGCATGCGCTCGCACGCGGGCGTCGCGGCGCGCGCCTTCAAGGCCCTGTCCGACAAGGGCATCAACATTCGCGCCATCACGACCAGCGAGATCAAGTTCTCGGTGCTGATCGATGCGGAATACACCGAATTGGCCGTGCGCACCCTCCACACGCTCTATGGGCTGGACAAGACCTGATACTTACGGGTTATTTCCGGCCCCGCGAGAACCCATTTCGGGCCTGCACCCATCTTCCAGCCACCCTGCCGCTTGCGGTCCGGGGCCTGCATTCGTATACGAGCTAGGAAGGCTGGACCGAACGGCTGTGCCGGCGGGACGGAGTGATGCGGGCCTGATGGGCTCTGGGGCCGACGGGCCGGACAGGATGAACCTATGCGTGGCGCTCTCGGCGGACCGCGTCTGCTGCTACGCCGGATCCGCGAAGCCATGGCGGAGCCGGTCCATGCACAGGTGCGCCTCGACAAGATCGTCGTTCACATCGCCTCCAACATGGTGGCGGAGGTCTGCTCGGTCTATGTGCTGCGCGACGACGGCCGGCTCGAACTCTTCGCCACCGAGGGCCTGAACCGCGAAGCGGTCCATCTGACAACCATGCGCTCGGGCGAGGGCCTCGTCGGCCTGATCGCGGAAACCGCCGAATCGCTGGCCCTGTCTGACGCGCAGGCGCACCCCGCCTTCTCCTACAAGCCGGAGACGGGCGAAGAGATCTACCATTCCTTCCTGGGCGTGCCGATCCTGCGCGGCGGCAATACGCTGGGCGTGCTCGTCGTCCAGAACAAGGCGCGCCGCACCTATTCGGAAGAGGAGGTGGAGGCCCTCCAGACCACCGCCATGCTGCTGGCCGAGATGATTGCCTCGGGCGAGCTGCAGTCCATCGTGCGGCCGGGCAACGACATCGCGCTGCGCCGCGCCATCGCACTGAAAGGCTCCGCCATCGCCGACGGCGTCGGCCTCGGTCATGTCGTGCTGCACGAGCCGCGCGTCATCATCAAGCAGCTGATCTCCGACGATCCGGCCAAGGAGCAGGCACGGCTCGACGTCGCCATCGAGGCCGTGCGCCACACCATCGACGCGCTGATCGACCGTGGCGACCAGGCGGGCCCCGGTGAGCACCTGGAAGTGCTCGAGACCTTCCGGATGTTTGCGCACGACCGCGGCTGGCTGCGCCGGTTGCGGGAGGCGGTCATGTCCGGCCTCACCGCCGAGGCGGCCGTCGAGCGGGTGCAGAACGACGCCCGCGCCAAGCTGCAGCGGCGCACCGACCCCTATCTGCGCGAGCGCCTGCACGATCTCGACGATCTCGCCAACCGCCTGCTGCATGCCCTGACCGGCGAGAGTTTCGTCGTCGCAAACGAGGACATGCCCGACAACGCTATCCTCGTCGCCCGCACCATGGGCCCGGCGGCCCTGCTCGATTACGACCGCAAGAAGCTGCGCGGCCTCATCCTGGAGGACGGCGGCCCCTCGAGCCATGTGGCAATCGTCGCCCGCGCACTCGGCATCCCCATGGTCGGGGACGTCGCCAACATTGTTGATCTCGTCGAGCCCAACGACGCCATCATCGTCGACGGGACCAGCGGCGAGGTGCAGCTTCGCCCGCAGCCCGATGTCGAGGCCGCCTATGGCGAGAAGGCGCGCCTGCGCGCCCGGCGGCAGGAGCAGTACCACAAGCTGCGCGAAGTCCCGTCCATGACCCGCGACGGCGTTGCAATCGAGCTGCACATGAATGCAGGCCTGCTCGTCGACCTGCCCCATGTCGCCGAGACCAATGCCGCGTCCATCGGCCTCTTCCGCACCGAACTGCAATTTATGATCGCGCCGCAGTTCCCGCGCATGCAGGAGCAGCTGGCGCTCTACAAGACCGTCATGGACGCGGTGCCAGACCGTCCCGTGACCTTCCGCACGCTCGACATCGGCGGCGACAAGATCCTGCCCTATATGGCGGCTTTCGAGGAGGACAATCCGGCGCTGGGCTGGCGCGCGATCCGCATCGGGCTCGACCGTCCAGGCCTGCTGCGCTCCCAGCTGCGCGCCATGCTGCGTGCGGGCGCGGGCCGCGACCTGCGCATCATGTTCCCGATGGTCGCCACCTGCGCAGAATTCGACGCGGCGAAGGTCATCGTGGAGCGCGAGCTGACCCATCTGCGCCGCCATGCCTACGAATTGCCGCGCGACCTGAAGCTCGGCATCATGGTCGAGGTGCCCTCGGTTCTCTGGCAGCTCGAGGAGATGCTGGAGCGGGTCGATTTCATCTCGGTCGGCTCGAATGACCTTGTGCAATATCTCTACGCCGCTGACCGCGACAATCGCCGCGTGTCCGACCGTTTCGATCCGCTCTCCCCGCCAGTTCTGCGCGCGCTCAAGTCGATCACCGACAAGGCGGCCGTGACGGGAACGCCCGTGACGCTCTGCGGCGAGATAGGCGGCCGCCCGCTGGAAGCCATGGCGCTCATTGGCATCGGCTATCGCGGCCTCTCGATGTCGGCCGCCTCGATCGGCCCGGTGAAGGCCATGCTGCTGGCCCTCGACGCCAGCGAGATCGCCGCGCATGTCGGCGCCCTGATCGACGCGAAGACCGGCGCGGCCTCGATCCGCGAGGAACTGCGCGCCTTCGCGGAGGCCAAGGGCGTGCCCTTGTAGGGACGCTCCCTGCGCGCATTTCCCAGTTCGACCCGTTCCATGACTTTCTCGACCGAAGACCTTTGCACGGCGAACAACGCCGTCATTGCGAGCGAAGCGAAGCAATCCAGTACGGACCCGCGACCCTGGATTGCCGCGTCGCTCCGCTCCTCGCAGTGACGGCTGGATGCCCACCTCCCGCCCGCGCCGCAGAGAGCTTCGCCGAGGGTCCCCCACACCGAGGTTCCCATGCTCCCGCAAGACAAGCTCGACCTCATATCGCGCCGTCACGACGAACTCTCCGCTCGCCTTGCCGGCAACGTGACCGGAAGCGAGTTCGTCGCGCTCTCGCGTGAACTGTCCGAGCTGGATCCCGTCGTCACAGCGATCCGTGCCTGGCGCACGGGAATGCGCGACCTCGCGGAAACGGAAGGCCTGCTCGCCGATCCCGCGACACACGCGGAGATGCGCGCGCTGGCGGAGGAAGAGCTGGCGGACGCGCAGGCTCGCCTCGCCGATCTCGAACAGAAGATCCGTGTCGCCCTGCTGCCGCGCGATGTCGCCGACGAGCGCGGTGCCATCCTCGAACTGCGCGCGGGCACGGGTGGCGACGAGGCCGCCCTCTTCGTGGGCGATCTCTTCCGCATGTACCAACGCTATGCCGACCTGCATGGGTGGAAGATGGAATTGCTCTCGGCCAGCGAAGGCACGGCCGGCGGCTACAAGGAACTCATCGCCTCGGTCATCGGACGGGGCGTCTTCGCGCGGCTGAAATTCGAATCCGGCGTCCACCGCGTGCAGCGCGTGCCAGACACGGAGACGCAGGGGCGAATCCACACCTCGGCGGCGACGGTCGCCGTCCTGCCCGAGGCGGAGGATGTCGATGTCGCCATCAATGAAGCCGATCTGAAAATCGATACGATGCGCGCGCAGGGCGCAGGCGGACAGCACGTCAACAAGACGGAATCGGCGATCCGGATCACCCATGTCCCTACCGGCACCATCGTCTTCGTGCAGGAGGAGCGATCGCAGCACAAGAACCGCGCCCGCGCGATGTCGCTGCTGCGCGCCCGCCTCTACGACGACGAGCGCCAGAAGCTCGATTCGGTCCGCGCCGCCGACCGGAAGAGCCAGGTCGGCTCTGGCGATCGCTCCGAGCGCATCCGTACATATAATTTCCCGCAGGGTCGCGTGACCGATCACCGCATCAACCTGACGCTCTACAAGCTCGACAAGGTGATCGCAGGTGACGCGCTGGACGAGATCATCGATCCGCTGATCACGGAGCATCAGGCCGCGCAACTCGCAGCTCAAAACTAAAGACCGGCAACGACAATGAATTGAGGCCAGGCGCGCCAGCGCCCATCCGCCCAAGCTTGCACGCCGCCCCCGTTCGCCTTCTCATGCATGTGCAAGGGAGGCCGCGATGACTGGCAGCACGGGCACGGGCGACACACCGGCGGGCTTCGCCTCCGCCCTCTTCGGAGAGAGCGCACGCGAGGACCTTGCGCAATACAGCCCCCACGCCCTCGCAACCCTCGCCGCAGCCGCCTGGCAGCACCTGGCTGAGCCGCGCCAGCCCGGACAGGTCAGCCTGCGGATAATCGACCCGGATGCGGCCGATCTCGCCACGGTGACCGTGCTCGAGGTCGTCAACGACGACATGCCCTTCCTGCTCGATTCGACATTGGCCGAACTCGGTCACCAGGGTTACGAGCTCCGGCTCGTCGCCCATCCCATTGTCGATCTGACACGCGCAGCCGACGGCACTCTCCTCTCGCTGGCGACCGAGCCCGGGGCCGGAACCACGCGCGAAAGCCTTATCCACGTCCACGTCACGCGGCTCGGAGACGAAGCTCGCAAGGCACGCCTCGCGGAAGAGTTGGGTAGGGTCTACGACGCGGTGCGCCTCGCCTTCACAGATTGGGCGGCCATGCGCGAGCGGGTCGCCAGCGCGGCCCGCACCTATCGCAACTCTCCGCCCAATCTGCCGGTCGACGAACTTGCGGAAGCCGTCGAGTTTCTGGACTGGGTCGCGGCCGACAATTTTACTTTTCTCGGCGTCCGCGAATACCGGCTCGAAGAAATCGGCTCCGTAAGCGCGCCCGATTTCGACGCGGTCGGCGGATCCGGCCTCGGCATCCTGCGCGACCCCGATGTGAAGGTGCTGCGGCGCGGGCGCGAACTCGTCACCATCACGCCCGAAGTGCTGGAATTCCTGCGCGAACCGCATGCTCTCATCATTGCCAAGGCCAATGTGCGGTCGCGCATCCATCGGCGCGTGCACATGGATTATATCGGCATCAAACAATTCGATGCGGACGGAGGGCTATGCGGCGAACTGCGCCTCGTCGGCCTCTTCACCTCCACCGCCTACACGCATTCGACGACCACGATCCCCTACATCCGCCATAAGGTCGCCCGCGTTCTGGACGCCGCGCATTTCGACGCGCAGAGCCACTCGGGCAAGATGCTAGCCTCTGTGCTGGAGACCTTTCCGCGTGACGAATTGTTCCAGATCGACATCCCCACGCTTTCGGAATTCGCGCGCGAGATCGCCTTGCTTGCCGATCGGCCCCGGCTCCGCGCGCTGGCCAGGCTCGACCGCTTCGACCGCTTCGTGTCGATCCTCGCCTACCTCCCGCGCGACCGCTACGATTCGCAGGTGCGCCGCAAGGCCGAGGCCTGGCTGGCGGAGATCTATCGCGGTCGCGTGTCGGCGGTCTATCCCTTCTATCCGGAGGGCCCGCTCGTGCGCATCCACTTCATTATCGGACGCGACGGGGAAAAGACGCCGGTCATCCCCCGCGACCAGCTGGAAGCGGGTCTCGCTGCCCTCTCGCGCACGTGGAACGACGCGCTGCGAGAGGCGCTTCTGACACGGGGCGACCAGGGCGCGACGCTCGCCACTGCCTATGGCGACGCATTCTCCGCCGACTACATGGCGCGCTATGGCGCCCTGCAGGCCATGAGCGACATCGGCATTCTCGAGCAGCTGACGGGCGAGTCCCCCTATGCCTTCGTGATCGGCCCGCCCCATGACGAAGCCACGCGTTCCTCGCTGCGCGTTTTCTCGCTGGGCCGGCCCGTGCCTCTGTCGGCTCGCGTGCCCGCGCTGGAGAACCTCGGCTTCCGCGTCGTCAGCGAACAAACCGCCGACATCAGGACAGCCAAGGGCGACGTCTGGCTGCACGACATGGCGCTCGATCATGCGGCGGACGCTTCGGTTATCGCAGAACGCGGCATCGGCATCGAATCCCTGCTTCGCGCCATCGCTCGGCGCGATGTGCAAAGCGACGGGTTCAACGCGCTGGTGATAAACCCCGGCTTCCTGTGGCGCGACATCGCACTGATGCGTGCGCTCGCCCGCTATCTGCGCCAGACCGGGCTCGCCTTCTCGCTGAGCTATCTCTGGCAGGCGCTTACGCGCAATCCCGAGATTGCCGACGCGCTGCTGCGCCTCGTATATGCACGCCTCGATCCCGACCTCGACATCGACAGGGCCAGGCGCGAAGCCCGCGAGATCGAAATCGTCGCGCAGATCGAAGGCAAGCTCACCGCCGTCACCAGCCTCGACGAAGACCGCATCCTCAGGCGCTTTCTCAACGTCATCCGCGCCGCCGTACGCACAAATTATTTCCAGATGACGAATGATGGCGGCCCGCGCGAGACCATCTCGTTCAAGTTCGAAAGCTGCCGCATCGACGAACTGCCGCTGCCGCGTCCCCTCTATGAGATCACCGTCTATTCGCCGCGTGTCGAGGGCATACACCTGCGCTTCGGCAAGGTCGCCCGCGGCGGCCTGCGCTGGTCGGATCGTCCGCAGGATTTCCGCACCGAGGTACTGGGCCTCGTGAAAGCGCAACAGGTGAAGAACGCCGTCATCGTACCGGTCGGCGCCAAGGGTGGTTTTGTCCCGAAGCGGCTGCCGCCCGCATCCGACCGCGAGGCCTTCATGGCTGAAGGCGTGGCCGCCTATGAAATTTTCATCCGCGCGCTCCTCGAGCTCACGGACAATCTAGTGGAAGGCAAGATCGCGCCGCCGCAAGATACGCTTCGCCACGATGGCGAAGATCCCTATCTCGTGGTCGCAGCCGACAAGGGCACGGCCACGTTTTCCGATATTGCCAATTGCATTTCCCTCGAACGCGGCCACTGGCTGGGCGATGCCTTCGCATCGGGCGGATCGGCAGGCTTCGACCACAAGAAGATGGGCATCACCGCGCGCGGCGCATGGGAAGCTGTGAAGCGCCATTTCCGCGAGATCGATACGGACATTCAGACCGTCCCCTTCACCGTCGCAGGCGTTGGCGACATGTCGGGCGATGTCTTCGGCAACGGTATGCTGCTCTCACCCGAGATCCGCCTTGTCGCAGCCTTCGACCATCGCGACATTTTCCTCGACCCCCACCCGCAGGCGGAGAAAGCACTCGCCGAGCGGGCCCGCCTCTTCGCCCTTCCGCGCTCGAGCTGGCAGGATTACGACGCCGGGCTGATCTCCAAGGGCGGCGGCGTCTTCGCACGCTCCGCCAAGCAGATACCTCTCTCGCCGGAACTACGTGCGCTGCTCGGCCTCGATCAGGTCCAGGCGACGCCCCACGAGGTCATCCGCGCCATCCTGCGCGCCAAGGTGGATCTGCTCTGGTTCGGCGGCATCGGCACCTATGTGCGGGCGACCCAGGAGAGCGACGAGCAGGCCGGGGATCGCAGTAACGATGCCGTGCGCATCACAGCCGCCGACCTGCGCTGCAAGGTCATTGGGGAGGGCGCCAATCTCGGCCTCACCCAGCGCGGCCGCATCGAAGCGGCCATGGCAGGCGTCAGGCTGAATTCCGACGCCATCGACAATTCGGCCGGCGTGAACACCTCGGACATCGAGGTCAACATCAAGATCGCCCTCAGCGTCCCCATGGGCGACGGACGCCTCGATCTGGAGGGGCGCAACGCCCTGCTGGCCTCGATGACGGACGATATCGCGGCACTCGTGCTGCGCAACAATTACAGCCAGCCGCTCGCGCTCTCGCTGTCGCAACGGCGGGGGCCGGAGGAAACGGGTTTTGCAATCCGCTTGATGCAGTCGCTCGAAAAGCACGGCAGGCTCGACCGCGCGGTTGAATTCCTGCCCGATGACGCCTCCCTCGTCGCCCGCGCGCGATCGGGCCTCGGCCTGACCCGCCCGGAACTGTCGGTGCTGCTGGCCTATGCGAAGCTCGCAACGCACGAAGCCCTGCTCGAAAGCGACGTGCCCGACGATCCCTTCCTGTCGCGCGAACTCGTCCGCTATTTCCCGGCGGCGATGGTCGAGCGCTTCACGGATGCTATTCAATCGCATCGGCTGCGCCGCGAGATCGTCGTCACCGCACTGGCAAACGCCCTGATCGACCGGGGCGGCCCGACGATCGTGTCACGCCTCGCCGACGAGACGGGCGCTGACGCGCCGCTCGTGGCCCGCGCTTTCCTGGTGCTGCGCGAGGCATATGGGCTTGGCGAGCTCGAAACCGCCATTGACGCGCTGGACAATCATGTACCGGGTCTTCTGCAGCTCGATCTCTATGGACGCCTGCAGGACCTCCTGATCGCGCGCCTGCCCTGGTTCGTTCGCAACGCCGATCTCTCAGCCGGCATCGCAGCAGCTGGCGACCGCTTCCGCACGGCGATCGAAAGCCTGACGGGCAGTATAGGAACAGACCTGCCGCCCACGCAGCGCGCGGCCAACGAAGACCAGGAGCGCGAATGGCAGCGTGCCGGCGTCCCCGCGGATCTAGCCCGTCGCCTCGCAATCCTGCCCGCGCTCGTCGCAGCGCCAGACATCGTGCTCGTGGCCGAACGATCGAAGCGGCCGCTGGCCGAAGTCGCGGCGACCTTCTTCGCGGTGGATGAGACCTATGAGCTGGGCGCGCTCGTCTCGGGTGCGCGCACGCTCAACGCGGCCGATCCCTTCGACCGCATCGCCCGCGACCGTGCGCTCGCACAGATCGATTCGGCGCGGAGCCGCCTGACGGCGACGATCCTCGCAGGTTCGGCGAAATTGTCGGGAACAGCCGCTGTCAACGCCTGGCTCGCAGCACACGGACCTGAACCCTTGCGCGCGCGCGCCCTCCTGAATGAGATCGCGGGCGGAGACCTGTCGCTGGCCAGATTGACCGTGGCGGCAGGCCTGCTGGGCGACCTCTTGCGCAGCTGAGGGAGGCTTAGCTGCGGCGCAGCCTCACTGCGACACCGGTCGCTGCGACCCGCTGCAGGGCGATGCCGGTCAGTTCGACATCCGTGGTTCCGTCGATCTGGTAATCCACGCCGACGATGGCATCGGCGTCGAAGTCTTCCGCCGTGCGGATGAGCTGCTGCAAGGCTGCCTCTTTCCAGTGCCCCTCGCGCAGCTCGCGGGCGGAGACGGCGTGCCAGCCGGCGGCGGCGCGGATACGACCGATGGCAGTAAAGCCTTCAGCGCCATCGATCGTGTCTGAATAAGAGATAAGCATAACCCAAGACCTCGTGAGAACCAGGATGTTCCTAGCAGGAAGACCTTTCACGAAACTTGATGGCGAAACATGGTCAGCGACACGGCGAAATCCGCCGTATCGATAAAATTGCGCCGGTTATGCTTAATGAAGTCTGACCTAGTGGCGGAAATGCCGGTGCCCGGTGAGCACCATCGCCAGTCCGGCCTCGTCGGCGGCCTTGATGACTTCGTCGTCGCGCATGGAGCCACCCGGCTGGATGACAGCCGTCGCGCCCGCTTCGGCGGCCGCCAGCAACCCGTCCGCGAAGGGGAAGAAAGCGTCCGAGGCGACGACCGAGCCCTTGGCCAGCGTCTCCGGCAGCCCCGCGGCCTTGGCGGCCTCGGCGGCCTTCCAGGCGGCGATGCGCGAGGAATCGACGCGGCTCATCTGTCCCGCCCCCACCCCGACCGTTGCGCCGTCACGCGCATAGACGATGGCGTTGGACTTGACGTGCTTGGCGACGCGGAAGGCGAATTTCAAATCCGACAATTCCTGCGCGGTAGGGGCGCGCTTGGTGACCACCCGCAGGTCCATGTCGTCGACGACGGCATTGTCCCGGCCCTGCACGAGAAGGCCGCCTGCAACCGTCTTGAAGGTGAGGCCGCCGGCGCGCGGATTGGGCAGTCCGCCCGTCAGCAGCAGGCGCAGGTTCTTCTTGGAGGCAACCAGCGCGATGGCCTCTTCATCGGCGTCGGGCGCGATGATCACCTCGGTGAAGATCTTCACGATCTCGCGCGCGGCGGCGACATCGAGCTTGCGGTTCAGCGCGACGATGCCGCCGAAGGCCGAGACGGGATCGCAGCGCAGGGCGCGCTCATAGGCCTCCACAAGCGAGGCACCTTCCGCCACGCCGCAAGGGTTGGCGTGCTTGATGATGGCCACAGCCGCCGTGCGCGCGGGATCGAATTCCGAGACGCATTCGAAGGCGGCGTCCGTGTCGTTGACATTGTTGTAGGAGAGCTGCTTGCCCTGCACCTGACGTGCGGTGGACACGCCGGCCCGCTTCTCGGGTGTGTGGTAGAACGCAGCCGCCTGATGCGGGTTTTCGCCATAGCGCATTTTTTCGGCGAGCCGTCCGCCGATGGCGCGATAGTCAGGTGCGGTCTCGCCTATGGCCTGCGCGAACCAGTTCGAAATCGCCGCATCATAGGCCGCAGTGCGGGCATAGGCTTTCTGTGCGAGAGCGCGGCGGAGCGTCAGCGTGGTCGAGCCCTTGTTTTCGACAAGCACGTCCAGCACACGCGCATAATCCTCGACGTCGACCACGACGGCGACATCGCCGTGGTTCTTGGCCGCTCCGCGGATCATGGCCGGGCCGCCGATGTCGATATTCTCGATGCACTCTTCCTCATCCGCGCCTTTGGCTACGGTCGCCTCGAACGGATAGAGATTGACGACGAGCAGGTCGATGGGCTGGATCGAATGGGCCAGCATCGCCGCCTCATGCTCCGGGTTTTCGCGAATCGCGAGAAGCCCGCCATGGACGCGCGGATGCAACGTCTTCACGCGGCCGTCCATCATCTCGGGATAGCCCGTGAGATCCGCCACGTCCTTGACCGGCAGGCTCGCATCGGCCAGCGCCTTGCGGGTACCGCCCGTCGAGACGAGTTCGACGCCCAGATCGTGCAGCGCGCGGGCGAACTCGATGAGCCCGCTCTTGTCCGAGACGGAGAGAAGGGCGCGGGTGACGCGGCGCGGATGAGTGGGCATGAGGGATCTCTCGCAAGCTTACGGAACATAAGGGGCGCGATTAGCACGTCAGGCCCGCAGGGGCAAAGGGCGTCGGGCCGAAGCCTCAGTCGCGGCGCGGCTCCAGCCGCTGGAACGTCCAGACCACGCTCGGACATTCGCGCACGCGGGCGGCGACCACGATCTGGTCCGTGTTGCGCGGCCCCTCCTGACCACCGAGGAAAATGCTCTCCTCCAGCGCGACCGGCAGGCCGCTGGCCCGGAAAATCCATTCCTGCTCGTCGGGCAGCACAAGGTAGACGGCACGTCCCTCTTCGACGAGTTCGGTACGCACGCCCGGATGCAGGTGGAAGCGCAGCGAATAATCGGCGTTGATGGCGCCGGGCACGCGGCGGCCCGAACTGCGCAACCGGTCCTCGCCTTCGAGACGGTTGCCCCCCGCCGACAACGTCAGGCGGCGCTCGTGCAGGACGCCGAAGCGGCGCTCGTAGCCGTTGTGAGCAGCCTCGATTTCGACGCCGCTGGCGTCCTCAGTGCGTCGCACGACAATCGGCGAAGGGCCGGCGAGGATCTGCCCATGCAGCCAGCGATCGAGACCGGCCTGGGATGCAAAGCGGCAGGACGAGACATCCCCGATCACCAGCACGGAATGCGCCGCCGTCAGTCGGGACGCCTCGCGCAGCGCCGGCCGCGGATAGGCGGGGATCCCGCAATTGACGACGAGGCGGTGCTGGCCACTCGACATTTCGAAAGCCAACGCGCTGGCATGGGCGTCGCAGGAAAAGCGCGGCGGTGGCGGCGCGCCGAAATCTGCGATGACGATCGTGCCGGCGGCCTCCATCCGCTGATAGCCGGAGCTCGGCGCATTGGCGAGCGGCACGGCGCGGGCATCGTCATAGGCGAGCACGGTCGCCAGCGTATGCGGCGCGGTGGGCCCCATGCCGTTGAACAGGGCCAGCGCGCCATCGCCATGCCGAAAAAGGCGCAGCATCGGCATCATGCGGTCGATGGAATTGAGCAATTGCTGGGGCGCACTGAGCCCCCGCGCGGCATAGGCCTGGCGCAGCGGCAGGAGATCCAGCAGCAGGTCGACCAGCATCTGCGGGTTGCGGCCCAGATGCCCGCCATCGGGCAGGATCTGATGCGTCAGTTCTTCGGTGAGGACTTTCGTGCCCCGGCGCATCAGCTTGGGCATACCTTCCGCGCACAGACCGAGCTCCGCCAGCGCGATGGCGCTGACGAGTCGGGCTTCGCCCTCCAGCCCCTCGGAGAGGCAACGCTGGAGATGGGCGGCATGCATTCCGATGCTGCGCATGAAGCGTCGGTAGAAGACGCGGTCCGCGCCCTCGAGGATCAGCGGCGACTGGCTGAGCCAGGACAGGAGGCGTCGTGCGGCGACGCCCGCCTCCCAGTCGATCCCGTCGAGATCCTTGCTGCGCGTGGTAATCCAGTCCCCCACCAGCGCCCGCGCATTGGCGCGCGCCAGCGCGGTGTCAGCCGCCCGCAGGTGGCGCAGCCAGCTGAACCCCGCGAGCGTGATCTCCCAGATCGCGGAGGGTGCCTCGACCTCGAAAGGCGATTGCCCATGCGTGTTCACGGCCTTTCCGGCAAAGCCGAAATAGCCGGAATAGATATCCGCCGCGATGGTCGGATCCGTGGTGCGGATGTCCTGTGGCGCGATCAGCAGCCGCTCGGGTGCGGGCGCGCGGAAGGACGAGACGGCGCGCAGCGGCTTGCCCGCGCCACGCCAGGCCCAGTTCAAACCGCGCCCGGCAACGAGCCGTACGAGCCGAATCCGCTCGGCGACATTCGACGATGCCAAAGCGCTTGCTCCTTCGGGGGACAGTCAGCCGTGCCTTTTGCGACGACGCGAACACCTATCGACCTGATAGCACGCTACTTTTCTCTTATCAGGTGATTCGCCGAAAATTCTCAGAGAAAGATTGAAAGTTCACACACCATTCTCGCGTCGCCTCAGGCGCGCCGCATAAAAACCGTCGAGCCCCGAGAGACGCGGTGTCTCACCCTGCAGGTGAAATGGCAGCGTCCGCAGATCGCCGTCCGGCGTCAGGCATTCGACGAGGCCGCCGACTTCCTCCGCCGTGATCGGCACGCGTGCGAGATCGGGATTGCGGCGAAGCAATTGCGCGATCTGCATCTCGCCCTCTTCGGGCTCCAGCGAACAGGTGCAATAGACGATTCGTCCACCCGGGCGAACCAGCGTTGCGGCCCGGTCGAGCATCTTCGCCTGCACCGCTGCGAGTGTCGCGATATCGCCGGGCTTCTTGGTCCACGCGACATCGGGATGCCGGCGAATGGTGCCGGTCGCGGAACACGGCGCGTCCAGAAGGATCGCGTCGAACGGCGCCGCCTCGAAATTCAGCACGTCGCCAACCTGGATTTCTGCCGAGAGGCCGAGACGCTCGAGGTTAGCGGTGAGCCGCTTCAACCTTTCGGCCGAGCGGTCGAGCGCGGTCACAAGCGCCCCGGCGGATGCGAGCTGCGCAGTCTTCCCACCGGGAGCCGCGCAGAGATCCGCGACGCGTTCGCCCGGCTGCACGTTCAGGAGGCGCGCGGGCATGGCGGCCGCCGCATCCTGCACCCACCAGCCACCCTCGCCATAGCCTTCGAGGTCGCTCACCGGATCGTGCGAGGTCAGCCGCAACGAACCCGTCGGCAGCAGAATTCCCTCCGGCCTCGCGGAGTCGTCGCCCGGCTTGAGCGTGACATCAAGTGTCGGCTCGTCGCGATGCGCCATCGCGATTCGCGCGGCGACCTCCCCGCCATAGGTCTTGCGCCAGCGGGTCGAGAGCCATTGCGGTGTATCGAGAAAAGCGTCGTTGACGACGGCGAGTTCATCGCGGCGCCGCGCGATATTGCGCAGCACGGCATTGACCAGCGCCGCGAACGGCGTCGTGCGCGCATCGCGCCGCGCCGCCCGCACCGCGAGATCTACGGCAGCGTGATCGGGCACATCCATGAACAGGATCTGCGCCGCGCCGGTCACCAGCGTCCATTCGAGAATCTGCGCCTTGCGCGGCAACCCCTTTTCGAGCGTCGCAGCGAGCGCGGCGCGCAACGTGCCCAGATGCCGAAGCGACACCAGCACGATGGAGCGCACCAGCGCGCGATCGCGCGGATCGAGCCCGCTCAGCGCTTCGGGCCCAGCACCGGGCGCGAAACGCTCGTCGAGGCTCTGGCCATTGCCCGCCACTTCGGCGAGCACGGCGGCAGCGGCAAGGCGTACCGAGAGGCCCGGCACGGTCTCGACGACCTGCGCCGGCCGCTTGTTGAAGCCGTAGCCTGAACGGGGGCGTCCCTTTTCGCTCACGAAACGCGCGCCCGGCGAACGGCAAGGCACTGCGCGATCCTGCGTCTCGTCGTCTGAGAGGATGTCATGCCAAGATCTTCCGCATTCCCGGGCCCGGGGAAGGTCATCCCCACGGGCCGCGCCGTTGTCCATTGTCTCTGCGGGTATCACGATCGGCGTTCCCGCGCCACGGCGAGATTCCTTCACCCGACAGGAAGCCCCCGCGCGCGCGGCCCCATGCCGTGCCCGGCAGGGGACCCGACGGCCCCTCGTCGCGAAACGGCGCCCAGCCCGCGCCAGAGGCCGGCGAGGACGGCGCGATGTTCATCCGGCGCGCCAGATCCTCCAGGGCGGCGATGCGGTTCTCGACATTCGGATGGGTCGAGAACAGATTGTCGACGCCGGTGCCGTGCAGCGGATTGACGATGAACATATGTGCCATGGCGGGGTTGGCCTCCGCCCGTTCGTTGGGAATGGCGGCGGCCCCTTGCGAGATCTTGGCGAGCGCGCCCGCCAGCCACAGCGGATTTCCGCAGATCTCTGCGCCCGCGCGGTCGGCGACGTATTCACGCCCACGGCTCACCGCCATCTGCACGATCATGGCCGCGATCGGCGCGAGGATCGCGAGCGCAACCGTGCCGATCACCCCGAGCCCATTCTCCCGGCGGGAGCCGCCGAAGAACATGCCCCATTGCGCGATGGAGGAAATGGCGCCCGCGAGCGTCGCCGTCACGGTCATGGTCAGCGTGTCACGGTTCTTGATATGGCCGAGTTCATGAGCGAGCACGCCCGCGAGTTCCTCGCGTGTCAGCATCCGCAGGAGCCCGGTGTTGACCGCCAGCGCGCCATGCGCAGGGTCGCGCCCTGTCGCGAACGCATTGGGCTGGTCGCTGTCGATCACGAAGACGCGCGGCATCGGGATCTGCGCGCGGGCCGCGAGGTCGCGCACCAGCGCGTAGAGATCGGGCGCCTGCGCCGCGCCGATCTCGCGGGCATCGTTGGCGGCCAGAACCATTCGATCCGAGTTCCACCAGGCGAAGACGTTGGTGCCAATCGCAAAGATCAGGGCGACCATCATCCCGCCCCGGCCGCCGAGCGCGGCGCCGACCACGAGGAACAGGGCTGTCATGGCCGCGAGCAGCACGGCGGTGCGCATGAAATTCATGGCGACGGGTCTCCAGCACGACGATGACGCACCCCTCTGGTCGACGGGAGGACGCGCGCCCTATATGTGGGGTCACCGTAGCCCCGGCTTCAAGACGGGAAGACAATCGACAATGACAGACGAAACCACAACGACAGAGACCCCGCGCAAGGCGCTCACCCCGGAGGCGCAGCGCGCGCTCGCCGAGGCGGCCGAACGCCGCCGCGTCGCAGAACTCCGCCGGCAGGAAGCAGCCCGTGAAATCAACGGTCGCGGCGGGCTCGACCCTGTCCGCTATGGCGACTGGGAAATCAAAGGCTTGATCAGCGACTTCTGACATCGCGAGCGGCCTGCAACCTAATGCGCCCAATAGTTGTAGGACCATATTGACAATATCCGGCTTAATATGCTGCCGTTGGGATTATGATCCTGACGCGGCATCATCAGCCCTTTGGTTTGGTCGTGGCGGCGGCAGTTCTGCTGCTGGGCGTCGGCGCGACCTTGTCCGCTCGCGCGCCAGCAAGCGAGCCGCAACCCGCTGAGATCCCAACGGCATCCGTCCAGGCCCATCGTCGCGTCGCCTTCGCCGGTCCATTGCCTGCGGAAGTCCTGCGCACCATCGACGGCGATACCTTCGAGGCGCGGGTCCGTGTGTGGTTCGGGCAGGAGGTGCACAGCTCGATTCGCATTCGCGGCTTTGATGCACCCGAGCGCGCGGCGGCCTGCCCGTCGGAGGCTCGTGGAGCGCAGGAAGCAACCGAGATGTTGAGGGATATTCTCGCCAGCGGACCCGTCACCCTGACCGATATCGCGCCCGACAAATATTTCGGCCGTGTCGTGTCCAGCGTGCGCGTGCGTCTGGCCGATGGCATCGATACTGACGTCGCAAGCCTGATGCTCGCGGCGGGACAGGGCCGCCCCTATTCGGGTGGCCATCGCGAAAGCTGGTGCGGGAAGATGGCCGCGGCGCGCTGAGCCGGCGTCAGCGGATGGCGACGACCGGCGTGCCCACGGCCACGCGTTCGAACAGGTCTATGACATCCTCGTTGTACATGCGGATGCAGCCATAGGAGGCTGCCGTTCCGACAGAAGCGCGCATGGCCTGAGTGGTGCCGTGGATGGCGATCTCTTCTCGATCGAGCGTCAGCGCCCGCGCACCCATCGGATTGCCTGGCGATCCGCCCGGGATGACGGAGGGCAGCCGGGGATTGTCGCGCTTGACCACGGCGGGAGGCGACCATGCCGGCTCGACGTATTTGCCGTCGACCCGCGCCACGCCCGACCATGCCTTGCCGGCCTTGCCGATGGCGATCGGGTAGCGGATGGCCACGCCAGGACCGACCGTCAGATAGAGCTTCTTTTCGCTTTGCTTGATGATGATGACGCCCGCCGGATAGTCGGTCCGCAGCGGCACAATTTCGCGCGCCTTGGCGTGAGCCGCCATGAACATGCCAAGAGCGGCAACCAGCGATGCCCGCAGCATCAGTCCCACGACCAGCCGACCACTCATGTGACGCTCCGCACGCAGCACCAAAAAGAAAGCGCCGGAGCGGGTCATCCGCTCCAGCGCTTTCAAATTAGCAAGAATGCTGCCCGCCCGCAGAGGAGGCTGTGGGCAGGGTTAAGAGACTGGCTGCGAGGGCCCGTGCGTCACTTGCCCCGATTGGAAATGAGGTCATCGACGACGGAAGGATCCGCGAGCGTCGAGGTATCGCCCAGCGCACCGAATTCGTTCTCGGCGATCTTGCGCAGGATACGGCGCATGATCTTGCCCGAGCGCGTCTTCGGCAGGCCGGGCGCGAACTGGATGACATCGGGAGAGGCAATCGGGCCAATCTCCTTGCGCACCCAGGCGACCAGTTCCTTGCGCAATTCCTCGGTCGGCTTTTCGCCTTCCATCAGAGTCACATAAGCATAGATGCCCTGCCCCTTGATGTCGTGCGGATAGCCGACGACGGCAGCTTCCGAAACCTTCGGATGCGCCACGAGCGCGCTTTCGACTTCGGCCGTGCCCATGCGATGGCCCGACACGTTGATCACATCGTCGACGCGGCCCGTGATCCAGTAATAGCCGTCCTCGTCCCTCCGGCAGCCGTCGCCGGTGAAATACTTGCCGGGATAGGTCGAGAAATAGGTCTGCACGAAGCGCTCATGGTCGCCATAGACCGTGCGCATCTGTCCGGGCCAGGAATCGGCGAGCACGAGATTGCCCTCGCAGGCGCCTTCCAGCACGACACCATTGGCGTCGACCACTTCAGGCTTCACGCCGAAGAACGGCCGGGTCGCGGAGCCCGGCTTCAGGGCGGTCGCGCCCGGAAGCGGGCTGATCAGCACGCCGCCGGTTTCCGTCTGCCACCAAGTGTCGACGATCGGGCAGCGGCTGTCGCCAACCACGCGATAATACCAGGCCCAGGCCTCGGGATTGATCGGCTCACCGACGGAACCCAGCAGGCGCAGCGAAGCGCGGCTCGTCTTTGTCACCGGCTCTTCGCCAGCGCCCATCAGCGAACGGATCGCGGTCGGCGCAGTGTAGAAGATGTTGACCTTGTGCTTGTCGATCACCTCCCAGAAGCGCGACATCGACGGATAGTTCGGGATGCCCTCGAACATCAGGGTCGTCGCGCCATTGGCGAGCGGGCCGTAGACGATATAGCTGTGGCCGGTGACCCAGCCCACATCCGCCGTGCACCAGTAGACATCGCCCTCGTGATAATCGAAGACATATTGGTGGGTCATGGCGGCGTAGACGAGATAGCCGCCCGTCGTGTGCACCACGCCCTTGGGCGCGCCGGTCGAACCCGACGTGTAGAGGATGAACAGCGGATCTTCCGCGTTCACCTGCTCGGGCGGGCAATCGGCGGAGACCTTCGCGACTTCGTCCTCGTACCAGAAATCGCGCCCGTCCTGCATGGCGATCTTGCCGCCGGTGCGCTTGATGACGATGACGGAGGTGACGATGTCGCCGGTCTTCTTGAAGGCTTCGTCGGCATTGGCCTTGAGAGCGACCTTGCGGCCGCCGCGCAGGCCTTCGTCGGCCGTGATCACGACCTTCGACTTGCAGCCCTCGATGCGGCCTGCCAAGGAGTCGGGCGAGAATCCGCCGAAGACGATCGAGTGCACCGCGCCGACACGCGCGCAGGCGAGCATGGCATAGGCGGCCTCGGGAATCATCGGCATGTAGATGGTGACGGTATCGCCCTTCTTGACGCCGTGCGCCTTCAGCACATTGGCGAAGCGGCAGACATGCTCGTGCAGTTCGCGATAGGTGATGTGCTTGGATTCGGAGGGGTCGTCGCCCTCCCAGATGATGGCGGTCTGGTCGGCGCGCGTGGCGAGGTGGCGATCGACGCAATTGTGAGCGACGTTGGTGGTGCCGTCCTCGAACCACTTGATCGACACGTTGTGCGGGTCGAAGCTCGTATTCTTCACCTTGGTGTACGGTTTGAACCAGTCGATACGCTTGCCCTGCTCGCCCCAAAAGGCTGCGGGGTCGCTCATCGACTGAGCATACATCGCCTGGTATTTCGCATCGTCGACAAAGGCGCGCCGTGCCCACTCGTCACTGACGTTGTAAATCTTGTCGGACATGTTGTTCCCTCCCCGCGGGACACGCACCTGAGTACTTTGCACTCAGCGAACTTTGCTCATGGATTGTGCGCTGCATTATGCAAATGCGCAGCCCACGAACAAGCCGTCAGCGCTCAAACTTTGGTCGCGAGACATTCGGACAAGTCGCCGGGAAGGGTTGCCGAAGTCCTCTAGCGGCCTCCGGCAAGCTCGGAAAACGCCTCAGGGGCATTCCTTCTGGACACGTTCCAGCGCCGGCTTGAGCCCTGCGAGCGAATAGGAATCGGTCGTCTGGTTGCCGCGCCCCGAGGCGGCCTTCACCGTCAGCTTGGAGCCGCCGCGCATCGCATCGACGATAGGCGCGCCAGAATCCTGGACCCACAAATGGCTGCCCTGGGCTGCCATGGCGAATTTGCGGGTGCCGACAGAGACCTCGGCGGGTATCTTCTCGGTCTTCACGTCGAAACCCATGATGATGGACACTTCGTTGCGGACGTTCTCGGCCGGACGGGTCGATATGAAAAGATAGGCTGGATCGCGCTTCAACGCGGCCGGAGCCCTTTCTTTGGGCTGGGCGAGCGCGTAGCAGGTCCGCTCGCGTCCGGCCGGCGTGGCGTAAACTCCCCAGTCACCCACGCTGGCGACCAGCGTCGGCTTGCCTGTGGGGCCGGATTTGGCTGCGTCTTTCTCGGGCGCGGCCTTGCCCGCTGCGTCCTTGGCGGGGGCAGGCTTACCGCCGGCCGCAGGCTTGGCTGCGCCTGGCTTGGCGGCAAGACTCGGCTTGGCCGCGGCAGGCGCGTCCTTTGCGCCGGGCTTGGCTGGCGCCTTCGTGTCCTTTTTGGGCGTCGTGCGGGCTGGCTGGCTGTCTTGCGCCAGAGCGGGCAGCAGCGGGACGGCCCCGGCGGCGAAGATCGCCGCAGCGAGCAGGCGGGCCATGGCCCGGCGTGTGAGTTTCTTCTGAGCTTGGCGAATCATGCGCCGATGATACTCCCTGCTTGTCAGCATGCGAGAGGGATCTGAAAACCGTCCCCCGCGGCGCTGTTTCCCGGCGGCTTCCAGGTGCCACAGCTGAGCTTCGAGGTGCCGGGTTCGCAAACGGACGCAGACGTGCAACAATCACGCACGGAAGTCCACCCTGCCGAACCGGGCTTCCCGATCGATTGCCGCGGCGAAGTCTCGCAGGCAACCGGCGCCGTGTAAACGAGAGAACAATTCCGGGATGACGCCACTCGCTTCCGAACATGCCGCGCTCGTCGCCGCCGTGGCAGAGAAGCGCGACCGCGAAGCGTTTACGCGGCTGTTCGACTATTTCGGCCCGAGGCTCAACGCTTATCTGCTCAGGCTCGGCTGCGACCGCGCCGCCGCCGAGGAGATCGCGCAGGACGCGATGCTCTCGCTGTGGCGGAAGGCGCATCTCTTCGAGCCCGAGAAATCCTCGCTGGCGACATGGCTGTACCGAATCGCGCGCAACCGCCGCATCGACGTGCTTCGGCGCGATCGCGTCGATTTCGTCGATCCCGATGATTTCGCACTCGATATTCCCGACGAATCAACCATCGATGCGGAGCGCATGATCGACCAGCAGGCGCGCGACGACGTCCTGCGCTCGGCTTTGTCGGGGTTGCCCGAGGAGCAACTGGCCCTCGTGCGGCTCGCCTTTTTCGAAAGCCTGTCACATTCTGAGATCGCGGAGCGCACCGGCCTCCCGCTCGGAACAGTCAAGTCAAGGATACGCCTCGCCTTCACCCGCCTCCGAAGGGCGCTTGAGGCGGGAGGCGTGGTCGAAGCCGAATAGTCCTCCGAAGTTCAATCGGGAGTTACCCCTATGTCCATGACACGAAGCCTTGCCTCCCCCGTCAGCTTCGCCCGCGCCCGCGCCCTGCTCGTAGCGGTCGGCCTCGGCCTGCTCGTCGCCGGCTGCGGCTACAACACGATTCCGACCCTCGAGGAGCATGCCAAGGCGCAATGGTCCGAGGTGCAGAACCAGTACCAGCGCCGCGCCGACCTCATCCCCAATCTCGTCGCGACCGTGCAGGGCTACGCCAAGCAGGAAAAGGACGTGCTGACGGCCGTCATCGAGGCCCGCGCCAAGGCGACGCAGATCAGGATCGACGCATCGCAGCTGACCGATCCCGACAAGCTGAAGCAGTTCCAGGATGCGCAGAACCAGCTTTCGGGCGCGCTCGGCCGGCTTCTCGCGGTCAGCGAAAACTATCCCGACCTGAAATCCAACCAGAACTTCCTCGCCCTGCAATCGCAGCTCGAGGGCACCGAAAACCGGATCGCCGTCGCCCGGCGCGACTACATCGAGTCCGTGCGGGAATATAACACCTCGCTGCGCACCTTCCCGACCATGCTCTGGGCGATGACCGCCTTCCGTTCCAGCAAGCCCATGGCGACCTTCGCTGCCACCGAGGGCTCGCAGACGCCACCTCCGGTCAAGTTCTGACCGGGAGCGAGGGCGCCATGGTGCGATTCCTGGCGAGAGCGCGGGCCGGCTGGCTGGCGGCGCTGCTGCTCATGTGCACGGTGGGCGCGTTGGCTGCGCCTGCCTGGCCTGCTTTGACAGGCCGCGTCGTCGACGGCGCCGGGATCATTCCAGCTGAGACGAGCCAGGCGCTCGACACCAAGCTGAAGGATCTGGAAGACAAATCCGGCATCCAGCTCGTCGTCGCCACCGTCGCTTCCCTCGGCGGTATCGAAATCGAGCCATACGCGAACGGGCTTTTCCGCGACTGGAAGCTCGGCGAGACCAAGAAGAACAACGGCCTCCTCCTCCTCGTCGCGCCAAACGAAAAGCGCGTGCGCATAGAAGTCGGTTACGGCCTCGAAGGCACGCTGACCGATGCGCTGTCGAAAATCATCATCGCCAATGCGATCACGCCGCGCTTCAAGGCGGGCGATTTCGGCGGCGGGATCACGCGCGGCGTGGAGGACATCATCACCGTCCTCACCACTGACGCGGCCGAATGGCAGATGCGCCCGAGCCTTCGCGCCGAGGAACCCGGCCTGGCGGACCAGCTGATGCCGCTCATCGTGCTGGGCCTCTTCATTTTCGTCATCTGGATGATGATCCGCAACGCGCGCGGACAGCGCTCGCGCTGGGGCGGCGGCGGACCGGGCGGCGTTTTCTTTCCGCCCAGCAGCGGCGGCAGCTGGGGCTCCGGCTCGGGATCGGGCTGGGGCGGCGGCTTCTCCGGCGGGGGTGGCTTTTCCGGCGGCGGCGGTTCGTCGGGCGGCGGCGGCGCATCGGGGGGCTGGTGATGGAATTCTCGACCGCTGACCACGCACGCATCTCGGACGCCATCCGGGTCGCCGAGACGCGCACCAGTGGGGAAATCGTCTGCGTCTTCGCGCGAAGCTCCTCCGATTATAGCCATGTGCCTGTGCTCTGGGGCGCGGTCGGCGCGCTCGCCGCGCCCTGGCCGCTGATGGCACTCACCGACCTCTCGGTGCAGAGGATCTTCCTCGCCCAGATCGCCGTCTTCGTGGCGCTGACGCTGCTACTCTCCCTGCCCGCGCTGCGCATGATGCTGGTGCCGCGCAGCGTGCGCCGCGCACGCGCCCATCGCGCCGCTGTCGAGCAATTCTTCACGCGCGGGCTGAGCCGCACGAAAGAGCGCAACGGCATCCTGATCTATGTCTCGCTCGCCGAGCACTACGCGCGCATTGTGGCCGACGAGGGCATTGCCGCGAAGGCGCAGCAGGCGGAATGGCAGCAGGCGATCGACACGCTCGTGACGCATGCCCGCGAGGATCGCGTCGCCGATGGCTTCATCGCCGCCATGAACATCTGCGCGGAGGTTATGGCGCAACATTATCCGCCCGGGGGCGACGAGAACCTGCTGCCCAACCGAGTCTACGTGATCTAGGCGGCTCCTCCGGTCTTCTCCGCGATATAGGCCCGCCACCCCCCTAGCTGGGTGATCTCGCGCGCGCTTTCGACGCCGTGCGCTTCACACAGGAACCCGCTCACGGTAGCGCCATCGTCGAGCGTGACCTTGCCGATGCCCAGCGGCGCCGGAATGGCATCGACGAAGGCGCCGAAGGACGCGGCGGGCAGCGACCAAACCTCGACGTCGAGCCCCGCCCCTGCAAAGCCGGGCTCGCGAACGAGGCCGGGCTTCGGCGGCACGGTGTCGGGCAGCACAAACAGGCGGTAATCGCCGGCCGTGCGGCACCGACGCACAAGCGACCCTCCCCCGCTCGTCAGCTGATGATTGAGCGGCATCCCCGAAAGATGAGCGCCGACAACGACGATCTCGATGCCGCGGCCCGCCGGAGCCACCACCTTGCTCGCGTCCGGCAGAACAGCGGCCACATCGCAGCCCATCCCGAAGGGCGCGGCGCGATGCAGCCGGTCGGCGAGCGCGGCCAGCGCATCGTCGCAGAAAGCCGGCGCGATCAGCGTCACGCCGCCGGGCAGGCCATCCTCGCGGAACCCGCCGGGGATGGCGATGGCGCAGCAATCGAGCAGGTTCACGAAATTCGTGTAACGCCCGAGATTGGAATTGAGCGCAATGGGATCGGCCTGCATCGCCTCGACCGTGTAGATCGTCGGCGCAGTCGGCAGCAGCATCACGTCCATCTTCGCCCATTCGCGCGCCGCCTTCTGGCGCAATTGCGCGAGCTGATAGACACCGCGAAACGCCTCCACCGCGCTCTTGTCCTTCGCGGCCTCGACGATGGCGCGGACATTGGGATCCATCGCGTCCGCATGCGCCTCGACGAAGCTCTCGATGGCGGCGAGCCGCTCGGCGACCCACGGGCCGCCATAGAGCAGGAAAGCGCTTTCGCGGAACGGCGCATAGTCGATCTCGACCCTGGAGCCACCGAGCTTTTCGAGCCCGGCGATGGCAGCGTCGTAAAGCGCCTCCGTCTCGCGGTCGCCGAAGAACTCCCGCTCGCTCGCACCCAGCACGCCGAAGCGCAGTCCGGCCCGTGGCAGGTCGCACGGCTGCATTTCGCGAGAAAAGGCGTCCCCCGCATCGTAGCCGCGCATGACGCGGAACACCTTGTCGGCATCCCCCACATTTCCTGCGAGAACCGTGATGCAATCGAGGCTGCGGCAGGCCGGCACGAGACCGCTTGTCGAGACAAGCCCCGGCGTCGGCTTGAGGCCGACGAGATTGTTGAAGGCCGCGGGCACGCGCCCGGAGCCCGCAGTGTCCGTGCCCAGCGCGAAGGCCACTTGGCCCGAGCCGACGGCCACCGCCGAACCGGACGACGAGCCGCCCGAAACATAGCGCGCATCGAAGACGCACCGCGGCGCGCCATAGGGCGAACGCGTGCCGTTGAGGCCTGTGGCGAACTGATCGAGATTGGTCTTGCCGACGAGGATCGCGCCCGCCGCCTTCAGCCGCGCCACCACGAATGCATCCGTGGCAGGCAGATAGGCGAAGGCCGGACAGGCCGCCGTCGTGGGCAACCCGGCGCAATCGATATTGTCCTTCACCGCGAAGGGAATGCCCCAGAGTGGCTGGTCGGCGGAAGGACCGCCCGCCGCGATCAGCGCACGCGCCTGCACGCGGAGCTCATCATTCGCCACGCGGCTGATCCAGACCGCATCGTCGGGCCATGTCGCATGGCGCTCGATGACCGCCTCGACCACGTCTAGCGGGGTGAAACGGCCATCGCGATAGCCCGCGTCCAATGTTGCGAGATCGAGGAAAACGGGCAGCATCATGAGACCCCTTCAATAAGTGCGACGACATCTCCCGCGCGAACGGTACGTCCGGGCTGACAGCGAAGGCCGGAGATCCGGCCCGCGATCGTGCTTGCGATCGGCATTTCCATCTTCATCGACTCGACGATCACGACCGGCTGCCCGGCCTCGACGACATCGCCCTCTTCCACGAGAATCTTCCAGACGTTGCCGGTTATGGTCGCGCAAATCGCGCTCACACCTTCGGGAAGCACTTCGTCCTGCGCGACTGGCGGGCCGCCGTCGTCGCTGACGAAACTGTCGAGCCCCCGCGCTTTCCAGTCGGCGCGCTCGGCCTCGTACGCCGCCTGCTGCGTGCCCTTGAACGTCGCAATGCTGGCTTCGTTCTGCGCAAGGAAGGCCGCGTAATCGCGGTAGGAGAAGGTCGTCTCCTCGATGCGGATGGGATAGCGCCCATGCGGAAACGCCTCGCGCGCCTCCATCAACTCGCGCTCCCCGACGGGGAAAAACTTGATCCGGTCGAAGAAGCGCAGGAGCCATGGATGGCCCGGTTTGAACTCCGGCGTCGAGCGCCACGAATTCCACATCTGGATCGTGCGGCCAAACAGCTGGTAGCCGCCCGGCCCCTCCATGCCGTAGACGCAGAGATACGCGCCCCCGATGCCGACCGCGTTCTCCGGTGTCCACGTGCGAGCGGGATTGTACTTCGTGGTCACCAGCCGATGACGCGGATCGATGGGGGTCGCCACCGGCGCGCCGAGATAGACATCCCCGAGGCCCAGCACCAGATAATCGGCCTCGAAGACGATACGATGCACATCCTCAATCGACTGAAGACCGTTGATGCGGCGGATGAACTCGATGTTGTCGGGGCACCACGGCGCATCGGGCCGCACCAGCTCCTGATATTTGCGCATGGCGAGGCGGATCGACGGATCGTTCCAGGACAGGGGCAGATGCACGATGCGGCTCGGCACCGTCACGTCCTCCGCCGCCGGAAGCCCCGCCTCGATGCCGCGCAGGACATCAATCAGCCGCGTGCCGGAAAGCGCAGAACTGTCGAAATGGATCTGCAGAGAGCGGATGCCCGGCGTCATGTCGATCACACCGGGCAGTCGCGCCTCCAGCACCGCCTGCGCCAGCAGATGCACGCGCAGGCGCAAGGCGAGATCGAGCGCCATCGGACCGTATTCCACGAGCAGGTTGTCGTCGCCCGCGCGCCGATAGACGACGCGCACGGGCCCGTCCTCGAGACATTGCAGGATAGGGCTCTGCACGGCCCCTGCCCGCATGGGCGACGCGCTCAGCGCCGCGTAGCCGTCTTCAGGCACGAAGCGCACGCCGTCGCCAGGTTTCAGCTGGCCCATCTTCCAGAGATCGCCGCGCGCGATAACCGCCGGACAAACGAAGCCGCCGAGGCTTGGGCCATCGGGTCCCAGGATGATCGGCATGTCGCCGGTAAAATCGATAGCGCCGATCGCATAGGCATTGTCGTGGATGTTGGAGGGATGCAGCCCCGCCTCGCCACCATCCCGCCGCGCCCATTCCGGCTGCGGTCCGATCAGCCGCACGCCCGTTCGCGCCGAGTTGAAATGCACTTCGTAACGCGCGGAAAACAGCGCCTCTATATCGCCCGACGTGAAGAAATCCGGCGCGCCATGCGGACCCGAGCGCACGGCGATCGTCCATTCGCGCGTGAGCGGCGCGACCTCGTCGGGTGAAGCGGGCCGTGGCTCGGCCTCGCTGAGACGGTCGATCTTCAGCACCTCGCCAGCCCGCAGCAGACCCGTCGCATGGCCGCCGAAGCGCCCGAGCGAAAAGCTCGCGCGCGAGCCCAGATAGACGGGAGCATCTATGCCGCCGCGCACGGCGAGGTAGCAGCGTTGTCCCGCCCCCTCGATGGCGCCCAGCGACAGCACCTGACCGGCGCCCACGCGGACCGGCTCGAAGAAGCGCACGGGCACGCCATCGAGCCGCGCGGTCATCTCCGCGCCTGTCAGCGCGACGATTGCCTCATGGTGGAAACGCAGCGTCGGCCCATTGACGGTGCATTCCAGCGCAGCAGCGGCCTCGGTATTGCCGACGATGCGATTGGCGAGACGATGCGAGCGCTCGTCCATGGGACCGGACGGCGGCACGCCGACATCCCAGAGGCCGAGACGCCCCGGCCAGTCCTGCACGCTCGTCTGCGCGCCGGGTGCGATCACCTCAATGGCGCGCGGGGTGAAGACGAAGCGCTTCAGCACATCGGTCGAGACATCGCCGTTGGTGAATGCGGGCGCGCCCACGACGGCCCGCAGGTAATCGAGATTGGTCTCGATGCCGTGGATCGCTGTGCCCGCCAAGGCGGTTCGCAACGCGTCCAGCGCGGCGGGACGATCCGCCCCAGAGACGATGAGCTTGGCGAGCATCGGATCGTAATAGGACGAGACCTCCGTGCCGGTTTCGACCCAGCCATCGACGCGCACGCCGTCCGGCCAGGTCACCTGCGTCAGCAATCCGGTCGAGGGACGGAAATCGGCCTGCGGATTTTCCGCATAGACGCGGACTTCCATCGCCGCGCCCTTGGGCACCAGCGCGGCTTGGGGGGGAAGCACGAGTTCACCCGCCGCCTGGCGGATCATCCATTCCACGAGATCGACGCCGAACACGGCCTCGGTCACCGGATGCTCGACCTGCAAGCGCGTGTTCACTTCGAGGAAGGAGAAATCCTGCCGCACGACATCGTAGATGAACTCCACGGTACCAGCGGATTCGTAGGATACGGCCCGCCCCAGCGCGATTGCCGCCTCATGCAGGCGTCGACGCAGAGCGTCGGAAATATTCGGCGCGGGCGTCTCTTCCACAACCTTCTGGTTGCGACGCTGCAACGAGCAATCGCGTTCGCCGAGCGCCACGACATGGCCCTTGCCGTCGCCGAAGATCTGCACTTCCACGTGACGCGCGACCGCGACGAAGCGTTCGAGATAGACGCGCGCATCGCCGAAGCTCGCCCCGGCCATGCGCTGCACGGCTGCGAATTTCGCGACCAGTTCCGCCGCATCGTGGCACAGCTGCATGCCGATGCCACCGCCGCCCGCCGTGCTCTTCAGCATGACGGGATATCCAATCTCGTCGGCCGCCCTCACCGCCTCTTCCATGCCGTCCAGCAACCCGCTGCCGGGCAGAAGCGGGACGCCCGAGCGCGCCGCGATTTCGCGCGCCGTATGTTTCAGCCCGAATTCGCGCAGATGCTCCGGGCGCGGGCCGATGAAGCGAATGCCGTGTTCGGCGAGCCGCTCGGCAAAGCGTGCATTCTCCGAGAGGAAGCCATAGCCCGGATGCACTGCCTCGGCCCCCGTGCGCAGGCACGCGGCGATGATGGCGTCGACATCGAGATAGCTCTCCTTGACCGGGGCGGGACCGATAGCCACGGCCTCGTCAGCATCGAGCACGGGCCGCGTAAAGCGATCCGCTTCGGAATACACGGCGACGGAGGCCACGCCCAGACGGCGCAGCGTACGGATGACGCGACCGGCGATTTCGCCCCGGTTGGCGATGAGGACTTTCTTGAACATGGCCTCATGCCACCCCGGACGCGAAGATCTGCACGCGCACCGGCGTCGGATTGAAGCCGTTGCAGGGATTGTTCACCTGCGGGCAATTCGAGATCACGCAGAGCACGTCCATCTCCGCGCGGATATCGACGTGATCGCCGGGGGCCGACACGCCATCGACGATGGCGAGACGTCCGTCGGGCTCGATGGGCACGTTCATGAAGAAGTTGATGTTGGGCACGATGTCGCGCTTGCTCATGCCGTGCTTCGCGACTTCGACCAGGAAATTCTCGCGGCACGCATGCATGTAGCGTGTGTGATGCCCGAAGCGCACGGTGTTCGCCTCGCAGGAACAGGCGCCCGCCGACGTGTCGTGACGCCCACAGGAATCGGCGACGACGCAGGCCATGACGCGGCCCGTATTGGCGACCAGTTTCGTGCCCGTGGTCACGTAAGGTGCGCCCTGAGCCAGAATCGTGTCCTGCGCGCTGTAGCGCTCGCTCGTGTCGTCAGCTGCATAAAACAGCGTATCGATGGCCTGCTGCCCCTCGAGATCGACGATGCGCAGGATCTGTCCGCGCTTGACGAGCCCGGACCAGGGACGATTGGCGGGGATGACGAAATCGTGGATCGCCGGTTGGGATGTGGTCATGCTCATGTCGATCCCTCCCGTCAGGCGCGCAGGAAAAGCGCATTATTGTCGAAGCCGCGCGCGGCTTCGGCGCTGGCCGTGCGGCAGAGATCGTCGTCACCAGCCGCAGGCAGCCGATGCACGATGGCCTCCATCGCGCCGGACGCCGTGGGCGCATCGGGTGCCAGCGGATGCGGGCAATTGGAGACCGCGACGATAAGGTCGAGTTCCGCGCGCAGATCGACGAAATCGCCTGCTTTCACCGCTCCCTCCCTCCATCCGAGCTGCCCTTCCGCGCCGACCGAGACCGGTGCGAAAAAGGTGATGACGGGCGCGAGATCCCGGCGCGTCAGCCCATGCTTGCCCGCCGCCAGAACGAAATTCTCGCCGGTGGAGCGCAGCGCGGCATCGCCGTATCTTGCGAAATTGGACGCAGGCGTCGAGCCGCCCGCCACCGTGTCATGCGCGCAGCACGTATCCTCGACGATCGAGAACAGCACGCGCCCCATGTCCGAGAACAGCACGCGCCCCTTGCGCATCTCCGCCGTCCACTGGATCTTGATCGTATCGGCACTGTTGTAGCGCTCGCTCGTATCGGCGGCGTTCCAGCAGAACAGCGACACGCCAGGCGTGCCCGAGGTGTTGAGCAGGCGCAGGCCCTGCCCGCGTGCGATTTTCGTCGTCCAGTACCAGCCCGCCGGGATGATCTCGCGATGCGCGATGTTGGCCTCTTGCAGGGGCGCACCGTCGCGCGGCGTCGGGCCGGGCAGGACTTTGCGCGGGGCGCTGTTTCCCGCGGCCTTCAGGTCTTCGTAGCGCTTCCGGTTTGCATTGATGGAGGCGGCCGTTTCAACGTGAGCTGTCATGCTCCGGTTCCTTGGCTTGCCAGGTCGTCCCGGACGTCTTGGGAAATCGCATCCGGGTCGTCCCGGCGCGCAGATGTGGGCGTGGTCTGGGCCAGCGAACGCGCGAGGCGCGGCGGCCAGATGTCGATGTCGCGCGAAATGCTGGCGCCGTAGCGCCCCGCATCGGAGGGCTCGTTGCGCCGCCGTTCGAAGGCGATGACGCGGGTGGCGAGCGTGAAGGCCTCGCTCATGTCGTGCGTCACCATCACCACCGTCAGCGCCCGGTCGTGCCAGAGCTGGCGCATGAGCTTGTGCATGTCGGCGCGAATGCCGGGATCGAGCGCGCCGAAGGGCTCGTCGAGCAACAGCACTTTCGGCTTGGCCACGAGCGCCTGAGCGAGCGCGAGACGCTGCTGCATGCCGCCCGACAACTGGCTCGGATATTTGCCCTCGGCGCCACCGAGGCCGACGGAGACGAGAAACGCGCGCGCCTCCTCTTCCGCCGCCCGCTTGCGCCCGCCAAACAGCTTGCCCAGAAACGGCGACTGCGCGAGTTCGAGGCTGAGCAGCACATTGCCCAGCACGGTCAGGTGCGGAAACACCGAATAACGCTGGAACACCACACCGCGATCGGCATCGGGTTCGCGCGCCAGTTCCACGCCGTCGATCGCGATGATGCCGCGCGTCGGGTTTTCTTCCGACAGCAGCATCTTCAGGAATGTCGTCTTGCCGCAGCCGGAGGGACCCACGAGCGCCACGAATGAGCGGGTGGGAATTTCGAGATCGATCTGCTCGAGGATGACGTGGTCGTCATACTCCTTCCAGACCCCCTTTACGGAGATCGCGCTCATCCCTGCGCCCTCGCGACGGCGAACCAGGGAAAGCTGCGCCGCTGCAACACGACGAGCGCGCGGTCCATCAGGAAGGCGAGCAGCGTGATCCACGCGACATACGGAATGATCACATCCATCGCCAGAAAACGGCGCACGAGGAAGATGCGATAGCCAAGGCCGGATTCTGACGCGATGGCCTCGGCCGCGATGAGAAACAGCCATGCCGGCCCGAGCGACAGGCGCAGCGCGTCGATGAGACGCGGAAGCACCTGCGGCAGCACCACACGCAGGATGATCTGCCAGGTGGACGCCCCCAGCGTCTGCGCCTTGATGAGCTGCTGCGGCGGCAATTCCTCCACTCGAAGCGCGAGGTCGCGCACCATGAACGGCGCGACGCCGATGACGATCAGTGCGATCTTCGAACTCTCGCCGAGCCCCATCGTGATGAACAGGATCGGCAGCAGCGCGAGCGGCGGCACCATCGACAGCACGGTGATGTAGCTGCCAAACAGCGCGCGCAGATAGGGCAGCAGGCCGACGCTGACGCCGAGCACCAGCGCGATCACGGTCGCAATCGCGAGCGCCGCGAAGATGCGCCCGAGGCTCGCGGTCGTATCCACCAGCATGAGGATATCGCCCGTGCGCTGGTCGATCTGGAAGGCCATGCGCTTGATGGCCTCGAACAGGCTGAGCGGACTCGGCAGCAGTTTGTCCGACGGATTGACCGCGAGCCGCACCCCCGACCCGATCAGATAGGCCAGAATCGTCGCCGCAAAGGGGATCGCGGCGATGAGCCGCGAAACCCGTGCGTTGGGACGCCGGTTGATCAGACGCATGGCACAATTCCGCCTGTGAGGTTGCGTGTCCGGCGAAGGCTCAGAGCTTTCCGCCGGCGGCGGCAGCCATGTAGCTGTCGGTGAAACGCAGCTTCACATTTTTCGCGTCACCCAGAACCTTGCCGTCGGCAAGCTCGATGCCGACGACGTCGGCGGATTTCGCGCCGTTGCCGAGAAGTCCGCGATCGAACAGGAACGTGCGCACATTGTTCATGGTGGTGCCGAGTTCGGCGCCCTTCACGAAGGCCATTGCGTCTGGCGCCTTGTAGAACATGCGCGTCGCCGCGAGTTGCGCCTCGTAGCCGGGGAGATCGGTTCCCGAAGCCTTGCCCATGGCCTCACGCGCGGCCTTCCCCCTGGCGTCGTCGGCTGACATCACGGCCATCGTCTCGTACCAGATGCCCGCGAGCGCCTTGCCGAAATTCGGGTTGTCCTTCAGCACCTGGGTATTGGCGACGGTGAGGTCGATGATCTCGCCGGGAACCTGCGTGGAATCGAACACCTTGTTCGCCTTGGGCAGCGCCAGGATGTCGGCGACAATCGGGTTCCAGGTGACGACGGCCGTTACGTCGGGGGTTGACCAGGCCGCCGTCATGTCGGCGTCGGAGGTCGAGACCACCGTCACGTCGCGCTCGGTCATGCCGACGCTCGCCAGCGCCCGGGCGAGCAGGTAATGCGAGACCGAGAACTGCACGAGATTGACCTTCTGGCCCTTGATATCGGCCAGCTTCGTCTTGTCCTTCAGTATGATCGCGTCGTTGCCATTGGAGAAGTCGCCGACGATGACAGCGGTCGTATCGACGCCGCCGACCGCCGGGATCGACAGCGAATCCATGTTCGTCGCCGTCACGGCATCGAAGCCGCCCGCCGTGTATTGATTGATGGACTCGACGTAATCGTTGACCTGCACGACATCGATGGCGATGCCGTATTTCGAAGCCCACTTCTTCACGATCCCGCTGTCGGCGGCATATTGCCAGGGCATCCAGCCCGCATAGATCGACCAGGCGAGTTTGAACGCCTTCTTCGGCGCGGCCTGCGCGGGCGTCGCGAGGCTGGTCGCGGCGAGCAGGGCCGCGGTGAGAAGGGCCGCCGCAGTCCTGCGGGTGAGATTTTTCGAGAAAACCATTGCAAATCCCCTGTCTTCAACAAACGAAAGGGGAATTGGCACGACCTGAGTATGCCAATTCCTGGCTACTGAGGTCTCCCGGGATTTTATCCCGCCGTGCCCCGCGCGGATTTCTCCCGCTCGGGCGGCAGCTCTCGGACCAGTCAACCCACTCGGGGATCGGAACCCTAGCCACCAACTCAATGCTGATTGGGAAGCACGACGCGTGCCAGTCGCCCCGGCGAGTGCACCTGCCTCGATGCGGCTGCGCTCGGCGCAGGATCTGCCGGTAAATCAGGCACAAGCGCGAAAAACAGGCAGATGTGACGCCTCAGAGATTGCTGCTCTTGGCAGCCGCCAGAACGGGGCCGAGCTTGCCGCCCCAGTTCTTCTGCACCAGCACGACATAGCCATCGGCGCCCTCGCCCTGCGCCTCCGCGAGGGGCAATTCGAAGCGTGCCGGCACGCCGGTCCAATAGCCCATGCGGGCGATTGACCGGACGACATTGGTGTAGGTGACCTTGTGTCCCGAATTCTCGCCGCGCCCGATGGCGACAGCGCGGCTGCGCGCCACGCGCAGGAGCCAGACGCCACCGCCCGATCCGACATCCCCGTGGGCCTCGCCGAGATCGACGACCACCATGCCATGGTCTTCATGCAAGGCGATCGATGTGCCGACGCCCGCGCGTTCGTCGCGTGTCTTCGCGACGGTGCCCAGCACCTGTTGCTTGTCGCTGCCCACGACATGCATCACGCCGTCGACGACCGCCTGGGGCGTGTAGACCTGATGATCGCCCCGCGTCGCTGCATAGACGCGCTGACGCGCCGTGAATTCCGGCTTCGCCAGAGTGTCCTTCCAGCCAATGTAATCCCAGATGTCGACGGGAAAGGACAACACGATCAGGTTGGGCTGCGGGCTGAGTTCGCCCATCAGCCGGTCGGCGGGCGGACATGACGAACAGCCCTGGCTGGTAAACAGCTCGATCACTGCGGGGCGTTCGGCCGCGCGACCACTGCCCGCTGCGAGCAGGCCCAACGCCAGAACGGCGGCGAAACCGGTAATCTTCCGCACTCGCTCGGCAAGGACCATGGGCTGAAACTGGAGGCTCGAGAGGTCGGGAATGACTGTAGGGCACAGGATAAGCCCGCGACGTCAGCGTAACCAGTCAATTTGGGGTGAGAACGTCCCTCAGCCGCCGCGTTTCAGCGCATTGAAGACCCGTTGCCCGGCCCGTCCGTCGCGCGGCATGCCTGAGCGGGTCTGAAAGTCGGCGATGGACTCGCGCGTCTTGGCCCCGATGGCGCCATCGGGCTCGCCCACATCATAGCCGCGCTTCAGCAGCAACACCTGCAACTCGCGCCGCTCCGCGCGCGACAGCCCGGCATCGTCAGTCGGCCAGGGAGTCTGGACGCCCGGAAGACCCTTCAGCCGGTCGGACAGCAGCGAGATGGCGAGAGCGTAGGAATCGGCCCCGTTGTAGGAATAGGCCGCGTCGTAATTCTTGAAGACGAGAAAGGCCGGACCGTCGGCGCCCGCCGGCATCAACAACCCCGCCGAGCCGGTGCCCGAGAGCCCCCCGCCGCCAAGCCGCCTGATCCCTTTTGCCGACCAGCTGGCAAGCGGCATCTTGCGCGCACGGCCGGAGGGGCCGGAATAGCCCTTGGGCACCTGGACCTCGTAGCCCCAGGGCGAACCTGTGACCCAGCCCGCCTTCGCCAGATAATTGGCCGTGGAGAATAAGGCGTCGGGAATGGAATCGACGAGATCGCGCCGCCCATCGCCATCGCCATCCACCGCGAGGCGCAAATAGGTCGATGGCATGAACTGCGTATGGCCGAAGGCGCCGGCCCATGAGCCGCGCAGTTTTTCGGGCGCGAGATCGCCGCGCTGCACGATTTTCAGCGTCGCCATCAGCTCGCCGCGGAAGTAATCGCGGCGCCGCGTGGCCGTGCAGGCGAGCGTGGAAAGCGCCTGTGGCAGCGACCACTTTCCGGAAATCTTGCCGAAATCGGATTCGACGCCCCAGACGGCGAGCACCGCATGCCTGTCGACGCCGAAGCGCTCTTCGGCGGCCCGCAGCACGCCGTCGTAGCGGCGCAGAAAGCCCCGTCCTTCAGCGACCTTTTCGGCATCGACGAGCGTGGCGAGATAATCCCAGATCGGTGTCTTGAACTCGGGCTGGTTGTTCATCAGCTCGATGATCTTGGGGTCGGGCTCAACCCCGCGCATCGTGCGGTCGAAGACCGCGCCCGAGACGCCCTCGGTGGCAGCCGCTGCGCGCAGCTCTGCGAGGCAGTCCTGGAAGCCGGCACGCGCGGGGAGAGAGCCCGCGCAAAGGAGGAGGCCGAGGATAAAAGCGGAAGACGCGGGCCGTGCGATTCGGATCATGGAGATGACCCTAGCCCAGGAGCCCGCGGAGGTGAATGCCATAGGCCCCCACGGGCCGATGAGACCTCAGGACCAGGCGCGCTGGCCAAGCTTCTCTTCGAAGGCATCGATCTTCGGCTTCTTGACCATGGTGAGGCCGATCGCGTCGAGACCGTTGAGCATGCAATGCTTCCGGAACTCCTCGATCTCGAACGTCACGGTGCCGCCGTCCGGCCCCTTGATCGTCTGCGTCTCCAGGTCGACCGTCAGCGTGGCGTTGGAACCGCGCGAGGCGTCGTCCATCAGCTTCTTGAGGTCTTCGGGCGAGACCTTGGCCGGCAGGACGCCGTTCTGGAAGCAGTTATTGTAAAAAATATCGGCGAAGCTCGTGGAGATCACGCAGCGGATGCCGTAGTCGAGCAGCGCCCAGGGCGCATGTTCACGCGACGAGCCGCAGCCGAAATTATCCTCGACCACCAGGATCTGCGCCTTGCGATAGGCCGGCTTGTTGAGCACGAAATCGGGATTTTCCGATCCGTCTTCGTTGAAGCGCATTTCCGAAAACAGGCCTGCGCCTAGCCCGGTGCGCGCAATCGTCTTCAGATACTGCTTGGGGATGATCATGTCCGTGTCGATATTCGTGATCGGCAGGGGCGCGGCGACACCAGTCAGGGTGTTGAATTTATCCATCTCGTTTCGGTCCGTCACTTGGGTCCCGGCTCGTCTCCGCCGGAGAGCCGCCGGAAGCCGGCGGGAATGACTCTTTCATTGCGGCTTTGCGCCTTCCGGTCAAGGGGAAGGCACTCGCTTCGGAACCAACGCTGCCACCCTCCGTTGCTTGGTCTCGACGCCTCACCGCAGTTTTCCCAGAAGGAGCCGACCATGGCAGAGCAGTCCAGCAGCAAAGAGGATCAGGCCAAGGTGTGGGATCTGGTCCGGGACATGAAGATTGCCATGCTGGTGACGACCGAATCGGACGGCTCCATGCATTCCCGCCCGATGGCCTCGGTGCAGAAGGATTTCGGCGGCACTTTGTGGTTCATGACCCGCGAGCATTCGCTCAAGATCGACGAGATCGAGAAGAACCCGAAGATCCTGCTGGCCTATGCGCATGCCCCGGCCCAGCATTACGTCTCGATCACCGGCACGGCGAGCGTCGTGCGCGACAGGGCCAAGATCAAGGAATTGTGGACGGAGACCGATCGCGTCTGGTTCCCCAAGGGGCCTGACGATCCTGAAATCGCGCTGCTCGCCGTCGAGGTTGAAGAGGCCGAATACTGGGACGCTCCCTCCTCGGCCATGATCATCGCCTACGGCTATGCGAAAGCGCGCCTGACGGGTGACATGCCGAAGATGGGCGAGAACAAGGTCGTGAAGTTCTGAGCCGCCAAGTCTTAGCCGCAATGGAGGCGGCCTATCGCGCCGCCTCTTCGATGCCTTCCATGTCCTCGTCCGAGAAGCCGAAATGATGGCCTATCTCGTGCACGAGGACATGAGTCACGATCGCGCCCAGCGTCTCGTCGTGCTCGGCCCAATAATCGAGGATCGGCCGGCGATAGAGCCAGACCATGTTCGGCAATTGCCCCGAGGCTGCGGTGGCGTCGCTCTGGGCGAGCCCACGGCCGCGAAACAGTCCGAGCAGGTCGAACTCGCTCTCGCACTCCATTTCCCGGCAGGTGTCCTCGTCGGGAAAATCGTCGATGAGGATGACCACGCCTTCGCAAAGCGCGCGAAACTCATCAGGCAGCGCCGCGAAGGCCGCGTCCGCCAGAACCTGGAAGTCTCCAAGCGAGGGGGCGGCGCGCGTCGACCATGCCGTGAGAACGTCAGGTTTGTCTGTCAAAAGAACCAGCCTGTTGCCAGATTGATGACGAGCACCACCAGAAAGACCAGCCCGAGCGCGCGGCCGACGCGACGGCCCCAGACCTCGACCCAATCGTCTCGAGGCGCATCGCTCGCGGCAAAATGGTCCGACCCGCGTTGCATGGCGGAGTCAAACACGCTGCCCGAACCGCGCGACAACCTGTCGAGCGTCGCGCGCGCCTCGCGGGCCTGCCTGTCCTGTTCGTTTTCATGAACCATCGTGACAGATCCTAGCAGGCCCCGTGCATCCAGAAAACCGGGGAAGGTCTAGCGGAAATAGCAGACTCGTACCGTCTCGACCCGGACCCAGCCATGCCCGACGTAGGAATGCCTCTGGCTTTCCGTGCAGCCCGGCTGGAACCCCGGCGAGGCGACGAAGAGCGGACGCCCCCATGTCGCATGGCGATGATGCCGGCGCATATGGTGGCGGCCGTGACGCCAGTGGTGACGGCGGGCCCGCACGGCCCGAACGCGCGGACGGTGCGCATGACGCCGGACGTGACGCGCTTTCTGGGCGCCCTCCGCACGGGACACGGCGTGGCCATTCGGCACGAAGCGGGCTTCAACCGGGGTTGCGGATAATATGCCGATGGCAAGCCCGCAGGCGGCCATGAATGGCCCAACTCGTCCAAACATTTTACGCTCCAATCAACAGGGAGCCGGGAATCCCGCGGCTCACAACGCATGAAAAATCGCCCTTAACAAAATCGGGCAAAAAAAAAGCCGGCCCTGAGGCCGGCTTTGATCATGAACAAAATCTTAAGCTCAGGTCCAGTCGCGAATGTCGACAAAGTTACCGGCGATCGCCGCGGCTGCCGCCATGGCCGGCGAGACCAGGTGCGAACGGCCCTTAAAGCCTTGACGACCTTCGAAGTTGCGGTTCGATGTCGAAGCGCAGCGCTCACCCGGAGCCAGCTTGTCGGGATTCATGGCCAGGCACATGGAGCAACCCGGCTCGCGCCATTCGAAGCCGGCGGCCAGGAAGATCTTGTCCAGCCCCTCGGCCTCCGCCTGCTCTTTGACGAGGCCCGAGCCCGGCACGACCATGGCGCTGACATGGGCGCTGATATGCTTGCCCTCGACGACCTTCGCCGCCGCGCGCAGATCCTCGATGCGGCCATTGGTGCAGGAGCCGATGAAGACGCGATCGATCGAGATATCGGTGATCTTCTCGCCGCCCTTCAGGCCCATGTAGTCGAGCGCGCGCTGGATCTTCGCGCGACCCTGGTCGGTCGTGGCATCCTCGAGGCGCGGTACGGTGCCGGTGATCGACGCAACATCCTCGGGGCTGGTGCCCCAGGTGACGATGGGCGGCAGACTGGCCGCGTCCAGCCGGATCTCCGCGTCGAACACCGCATCTGAGTCGGTATGCAGCGTCTCCCAGTAGCGAACGGCCTCGTCCCAGGCTGCGCCCTTGGGCGACTTGGGGCGGTCCTTGAGGTAGGCGTAGGTCTTCTCGTCCGGTGCGATGAGGCCGGCGCGGGCGCCCGCTTCGATCGTCATGTTGCAGACGGTCATTCGTCCTTCCATCGACAGTTCACGGATCGCTTCGCCCGCGAACTCGATGACACTGCCGGTTCCGCCCGCCGTGCCGATCTGGCCGATGATCGACAGGATGATGTCCTTGGCGGTGACGCCGGGCGGCAGCTTGCCGTCCACCGTCACGCGCATGTTCTTGGCCTTGGACTGGATCAGCGTCTGGGTGGCGAGCACGTGCTCGACCTCGGACGTGCCGATGCCATGAGCCAGCGCGCCGAAGGCGCCATGCGTCGAGGTGTGGCTGTCGCCGCACACGATCGTCGTGCCGGGCAGCGTGAAGCCCTGCTCCGGCCCGATGATGTGGACGATGCCCTGGCGCTTGTCGAAGGCGTCGTAATATTCGATGCCAAAATCATGCGCATTGGTGGCGAGCTGCTCGATCTGCGCCTTGCTCTCGGGATCGTCGATCTGCGTGCGGTTCGTGGTCGGCACGTTATGATCGAGGACGGCGAGCGTCTTGCCCGGCGCGTGGACCTTGCGGCCTGCCAGACGCAACCCCTCGAAGGCCTGCGGGCTCGTCACTTCATGCACGAGGTGGCGGTCGATGTAGAGAAGGCAGGTGCCGTCCGGCTGGACGTCGACGACGTGGTCGTCCCAGATCTTGTCGTACAGAGTGCGAGGCTTGGCCATTTGGTGCGTCCCGGAGTGCCCACTTATTGAGGGCTTGCCATATGTGGTGGGTCTTCATATCCGAAAAGGGGGCCGCGAGGGAAGATCCTTGACGCGTCACAATATTCCGCCCGGCATAAACCTAAATTGAGATAGTCACCACCGGCCCGTCTGATACCTTCGGAGCACCTCATGAGTTTGGAGTCTGACAAAGTGAAGGATCGCCCGCGAGTTGCGCCTTATCTGACGGTATCACCGGCCCTTGCCGCCATTGCCTTCTACACGACCGTTTTCGGTGCCCAGCAGCGCGCGCTCATGCCCGCCCTCGACGGCATGCGAATCATGCATTGCGAGTTGAGCATCAATGGCGCGGCGGTCATGCTGTCGGACGCCTTCCCCGAATACGGGCAGATCCGCACGCCCATCCCCGGCGAGCCTTGCACCATGTCCGTGAGCCTGGAATTCGACACCAAGAAGGAGGTCGACGACATCTTCGCCAAGGCGACGAGTCTCGGCGCCAAGGGCGAGACCCAGCCGACCAATTCCTTCTGGGGCACCCGCTTCGCAGTCATCCGCGATCCCTTCGGGCACCGCTGGATGCTGAACGCTCCCGCCAACAGCTGAAGCTGGCCCATCACGACTGCGCGAGAATGCACGAAATGCATAAATAGCGCGAATCTACCCACTTGCGGCGGGCGGTTGCGCGTCCGATCCTCGGTGCCGCTCCCAATGAGCCCAGAAGCCGAGACCGTGAGAGGGAACCACATGACCGAGACGCTCTGGAATGCGCCGACACGGCGCGGCGCTTTAACAGGGCTCGGCTCGGGCCTCGCGCTTGCCGCTGGATCGTCTGCCTTCGGGTTGGGCCTGGGCTCCGCCTCAGCCGCCGCTCTCCCCGCGGGCAAGCAGGCGCCGGGATTCTACCGCCACAAGATCGGCGACATGGAGGTGACCCAGATCACCGACGGCGCCCGCTCCATGCCCCTGCCAGACGGCTTCGTGCGCAACGCGTCCCGCGACCAGATCAACGCGGCGCTGGGCGAGGCCTACATGCCTGCCGACCGCATGACATTGGTCTACAACCCCATGCTCGTGAACACCGGCTCTAAGCTTGTGCTGATCGACACCGGCAACGGCGCGGACCCCAAGGGCGAAGTCGGCCAGCTCATGCCCAACTTGGCGGCAGCCGGGATAGACCCGAAGGCCATCGACATCGTCCTCATCACCCATTTCCATCCCGACCACATCAACGGCCTGCGCCTGGCCGACGGCAGCCTCGCCTTCCCCAATGCCGAGATCAAGGTCCCGGCCGCCGAATGGGCGTTCTGGATGGATGACGCCAACATGGGCCGCGCACCCGAGGGCGGGGTCAAGGCGAGCTTCGTCAATGCACGCCGCGTCTTCAAGGATCTCGCCGACAAGGTGACCCGCTACGACATGGACAAGGAGGTCGCACCCGGCCTCACCCCCTTTGCGACGCCGGGCCACACGCCGGGCCACACCTCGGTCGCCCTGCAATCCGGCAATGGCCGCCTCCTGATCCAGGCCGACGTCACAAACCACCCGGCGCTCTTCCTGCGCAATCCAGACTGGCACGCGGGCTTCGACATGGACGGCCCGATGGCCGCGCAGACCCGGCATAAGGTCTACGACCGCGCCGCCAGCGACAAGGTGCTGGTGGCGGGCTTCCACTACCCGTTTCCCTCGCTCGGCCATGTCGAGAAGGACGGCGACCGCTATCGTCTCGTGCCTATCGCATGGAATCCGGTGCTCTGAGCGACCGGCGATCCCGACATAAAAAAAGCGCGGCCTGAGCCGCGCTTTTGAAGTCCCAAAGAGTAGAGTGACTTACGCCTTGGCGGCAGCAGTCTTTGCGGCCTTGGCAGCAGTCTTCGCCTCGACGCGCGCGGCCTTCTCGGCGGGCGTCTCCATCTTCTCGGCGATACGAGCCGACTTTCCACGGCGATCGCGGAGATAATAGAGCTTGGCGCGACGCACCTTGCCGCGACGGACGACCTTGATGGAGTCGATCATGGGCGAAAAGATCGGGAAAACGCGCTCGACGCCTTCGCCATAGGAAATCTTGCGAACGGTGAAGCTCTCGTTGATGCCGCCGCCGTTGCGGGCGATGCAAACGCCTTCATAGGCCTGCACACGGGCGCGATCGCCTTCCTTCACCTTGACGTTCACGATGACCGTGTCGCCGGGCTGGAATTCGGGGATGCCACGAACGGCCAGAAGTCTGGCGGCCTGTTCGGCGTCGATGATCTCGATGATGTTCATTCGGTCTCTCCGTTTCGCTCTTTTGAGCGTGCGTTTTCGGAACGCTGTTTTGAGTTGGAAGCGGGCCTATACACGAGGCACGGCCCCTTGTCGATGCCGCCTCTGTGGAAAGCCGCCTCAGGGCAGCAGGTCGGGCCGTCGCTCGCGCGTCAGCCGCACGGATTGCTCATGTCGCCATTTGGCGATTTTTGCGTGATCGCCGGACAGGAGAATCTCCGGGATGGAACGGCCCTCCCACTCGCGGGGCCGCGTATATTGCGGATATTCCAGCAGCCCGTTCTCGAAGCTTTCCTCGGAGCCCGAATCGGTCTTGCCCATCACGCCCGGCAGCAGCCGCACGCAGGCGTCGAGCAGGACGAGGGAGGCGATCTCGCCGCCCGACAGCACGTAATCGCCGATGGAAACCTCTTCGAGCTGGCGTCCGGCGATCACGCGCTCGTCCACGCCCTCGAATCGCCCGCAGATGACCACGACGCCGGGGCCAGTCGACAGGGAGCGCACGCGCGCCTGCGTGAGCGGCGCACCGCGCGGGCTCATCAGAAGGCGCGGGCGCAGATCCTCGGCCGCAAGATGCGCATCGAGTGAAGCAGCGAGCACATCGGCGCGGATGACCATGCCCGGGCCACCGCCCGCAGGCGTGTCATCGACGGCGCGATGACGACCGAGCCCCTGTTCGCGAATGTTCTGGGTCTCGAGGGACCAGATGCCGCGCGCGAGCGCATCGCCTGAAAGCGACATGCCCGCGGGCCCCGGGAACATCTCGGGATAGAGCGTGAAGACGGTGGCAGACCACATCAGGCCTCTCCCGAATCCTGCGCCGCATCCTCTTCGTTCACGACGACTTCAGCGGGCGGCGTCACGACGACACGGCCACCCGCGAGATCGATCACCGGGACCACCGCACGGGTGAAGGGCAGCAGAATGTTTTCACCCGCCGGCGGGCGCACGTCCAGAATATCGCCCGCGCCGAAATTCAGCACAGTGGCGATCGTCCCGAGCACGGCGCCGTCCTGCGTCTCGACGCGCAGGCCGAGCAGATCGGCATGATAGAATTCGTCTTCCTCGGCAGGCGGGAGAGAATCCCGCTCCACGCTCAGCGCGACATTGGTGAGTTTCTCGGCCGCGGTGCGGTCGGCGACGCCGGCGACCCGCACGACGAGCAAATCGTCCTTCACGGGCCGCGCGGCCACGATCTTGAACGCGCGCGTCCCGGTCTCGTCGGTGAGCCCGTCATAGCTCGCGATGGTCATGGGATCGGCGGTATAGGATTTGAGCCGGAGTTCCCCGCGCACGCCATGCGGTGCGCCGAAAATGCCGACGAGAATACGTTTCTGCGGCATTGCAATTCTCCGGAATTGAAAGCGAACGCGTCGCCGTCGTCTACCACGATCATACTGAAAAGCGCGGGACCCGCTTCTCCCGGTGGGAGAAGCTGTCGGCGGAGCCGACTGATGAGGGGTTACGAGCTTTGTCCGGCGGGGTCGAAACCCCTCATCCGGCTGCGCTGCAGCCACCTTCTCCCACTGGGAGAAGGGTTGCGCTCCTTCCGGGTAGCCCCGTCATTGCGAGGAGCGTGAGCGACGAAGCAACCCAGGAGTCGCGAGACCGCTCTGGATGGCTTCGCTCCGCTCGCAATGACGGCAACAACGTGAGTGTCCGGCTTTGGACACGTCGCGCCCGCTCCTCCCACCGGGAAAAGCGGCGCTCCGATATTACTCGGCGGCGGAAGCGGCGGCTGCAGCGGCTTCGGCTGCTGCCGCGGTCGCCAGGCGCTCCTGCGCCTTCTTCTTCGGCTTCGCCTTCTCGGGGTTGACGCGGGCTTCGCGCTTCAGCGCGCCGACGGAGTCGAGCAGACGCGACACGCGGTCGGTCGGCTGGGCGCCCTTCGTAATCCAGTCCTTGGCCTTCTCGACGTCGAGCACGAGGCGTGCTGCGTCATCCTTGGCCTTCAGGGGATCGAACGTGCCGAGGCGCTCGATGAAACGGCCGTCGCGCGGCATGCGCGAGTCGGCGACGACGATACGGTAGAAGGGGCGCTTCTTGGCGCCACCGCGCGACAGACGGATCTTGAGGGACATGATGTTTCCTTTCGGGAGTTCGTTTCAGTTTTCAGCCGGTATGGTCTTCAACCAATTGCTCGATCGCGGCCCAGGGGTCGTCTCGCATGCCTTCGGACTTGAAGACCTCGACATCGACTGAACCGTCCTCGCGCACGTCGATTTCCCAGTATTCACCGGGCACATGCACGAGGAACGAAAACGCATCGTCCCGATACGCCTTCGTGTCGTAGTAGATATTCGCGGAATCCAGTTGCACCTTGATGCTCTTGAACACCTCGAACATGTTCACTTTCATTTCCATCGGGATCACTTCTTCTTCCCCAACGGGTTGAAACCTGAGAGGCCCGGAAGCCCCGGAAATTTGGCGCCGAGCCCCGGAAGCCCGGGCAGGCCCGGCTTGGGCGCGAAGGCGCCGGGCGGAGGCGAATCCGGCAGCTTCGGCATGGCGGGCATCGAGCCTCCCATCTGCTTCTGCATCGCCTCGATCTGTTCGGGCGTCGGCTGCGGCATGCCGCCTCCACCCAGGCCGAACATCTGCGCCATCTTGCCCATCGGCCCGCGCTTGTTGGCGCCGCCCATGGCCTTCATCATGTCGGCCATCTGCCGATGCTGCTTGAGCAGGCGATTGACGAGTTCGACGCTCGTACCCGAGCCCGCCGCGATGCGCTTCTTGCGCGAGGCCTTGAGGATGTCGGGGTTACGGCGCTCCTGCGCTGTCATCGACGAGATGATCGCACGCTGGCGCTTGATGACCTTGTCGTCGAGATTGGCGGCCGCCAGCTGGTCCTTCATCTTGGCCATGCCGGGCAGCATGCCCATGATGCCGCCGAGGCCGCCGATCTTCTCGACCTGAGCCAGCTGCTCGGACAGGTCGTCCAGATCGAACTTGCCCTTGCGCATCTTGTCGGCGATGCGCTGGGCCTTCTCCGCGTCGATCGACTGCGCCGCCTTCTCGACGAGCGAGACGATGTCGCCCATGCCCAGAATGCGGTTGGCGATCCGCTGCGGATGGAATTCCTCGAGATCGTCGACCTTCTCACCCGTACCGATGAGCTTGATCGGCTTGCCGGTGACCGCGCGCATGGAGAGCGCGGCGCCGCCCCGCCCGTCGCCGTCGACGCGCGTCAGCACGATGCCGGTGATGCCTACGCGCTCGTCGAAATTGCGCGCCAGATTGACGGCGTCCTGGCCGGTCAGGCTGTCGGCGACGAGCAGGATTTCGTGCGGGTTCGTGGCCGCCTTGATCTCGGCCATCTCGGCCATCAGCGGCTCGTCGATATGCGTGCGGCCGGCTGTGTCGAGGATGACGACGTCGAAGCCCTGCAGGCGCGCGGTCTCTTCGGCGCGGCGTGCGATCTGCACCGGCGTCTGGCCCGCGATGATCGGCAGCGTGTCGATGCCGATCTGGCGGCCGAGTACGGCGAGCTGTTCCTGCGCCGCCGGACGCTTCACGTCGAGCGAGGCCATCAGCACGCGGCGCTTCTCGCGATCACGAAGGCGCTTGGCGATCTTGGCGGCGGTCGTGGTCTTACCGGCGCCCTGCAAGCCGACCATCATGATTGCGACGGGCGGGGCGGCATCGAGATTGATGGGATCGCTGGTCTCGCCGAGCGTGTCTATGAGCACGTCATTGACGATCTTGACGACCATCTGGCCCGGCGTGACCGACTTCACGACATTGGCGCCGACCGCGCGGGCCCGCACCTTGTCGGTGAACGCGCGCACGACCTCGAGCGCAACATCGGCTTCGAGCAAGGCGCGACGCACCTCGCGCAGCGCGGTGTTCACGTCCTCTTCGCTCAGCGCGCCGCGCCGTGTCAGCGCGTCGAATATGCCGGAGAGCTTTTCGCTCAGGCCTTCGAACATGCGGGGTCCATCCTCGGTTGCATCGTCCTATGGCGGCCTGATCCCAAAGGGGAATGCGCCCGGGGGCGCATCGCGCTGCCGGACGTGGGCCTCCAGCCTCGAGGGCTGGGCGGCGGATCGGGTCGTCAGAGTGACGAAGATGAGGCTCTTCTAAAAGGAGCGGGCCCGTCCGTCAACCTGCGCGGCAGCCCGGCCCTTGCGCAGCGCCCGATTCGACATAGTTTCAGGGCTGTTCCCCAAATTCGTTTTCGTGAGCCGCCCTCACCGGAGCCTTCATGCCACGCAAGAATCCCTATTACGACGGCCCGGCCTCCGACCATTACGACGGCAAGCGTTTCTTCGTCCCCGGCCACATCCGCGACAAGAGCCCGCTCGACCTGCTGAAATGGTCGTTCGGCGAAGCCCGCGCCAGATGGCCCGAGAGCTTTCCCGGCCCCGCGCAAGACCGGCCTCCCGCTCGCGTTCACGGTGACGCTCTCCGCGTGTCCTACGTCGGGCACGCCACCCTCCTCATCCAGACGCAGGGCGTGAACCTGCTGATCGACCCGGTCTGGGCGGAACGTGCGAGCCCCTTCTCCTTCGCCGGCCCCAAGCGCGTCAACGCACCGGGCATCCCGCGCGAGGATCTGCCGCATCTCGACGCCGTGCTGGTCTCGCACAACCACTACGACCATCTCGATCTGAAGATGCTGTCGTGGCTCGCCGCCAACCGCCCCAGCCGGGTCGTCACGCCGCTGGGCAACGACACGATCATGCGTGCCCACGACACAGCAATCCGCGCCGAGCCGCACGATTGGGACGCACGGGTCGAGATCGCGCCCGGCGTGGCGGTGCATCTGGAGCCGTCCTACCATTGGTCCGCACGCGGCGTTCTCGACAAGCGAATGGCGCTCTGGTGCGCATTCGTGATCGAAACACCCGCAGGCTCGATCTATCACATCGCCGATACGGGCTTTGCGGACGGCGGGCTGTTTCACGCCGCACGCGAAAAGCACGGCGAGTTCCGCCTCGCGATCCTGCCCATCGGGGCCTACGAGCCGCGCTGGTTCATGGCCGACCAGCATGTGGACCCTGCAGAATCCCTGCGCATTCTTGAAATTATCGGCGCGCGGCACGCCATGGCACATCATTGGGGCACGTTCCAGCTCACCAACGAGGCGCTGGACGAGCCGCCACTCGCGCTGGCGGCGGCGCTCGAAAGGGGCGGACACGCAGCGGAAAAATTCCGCGTCTTCCGCCCCGGAGAGGTGTTCGACGTTCCCGCGTAAGGGTCTGCCCCTTGCGCCGCGTAAGGGTCTGCCCCTTACGCCGCCTTGGGCGAGATCAGCTTGCGGTTGATCAGCACTTCGGCGATCTGGATCGCATTCAGCGCCGCGCCCTTGCGCAGGTTGTCAGACACGCACCAGAAGGCCAGGCCGTTCTCGACGGTCGCATCTTCGCGAATGCGCGAAATATAGGTCGCGTCTTCGCCTGCCGCCTCATGCGGGGTGATGTAGCCACCCGGCTCGTGCTTGTCGATGACGAGAATGCCGGGCGCCTCGCGCAGGATCTCGCGGGCTTCGTCCGCCGTGACCGGCTTCTCGAATTCCACGTTGACCGATTCCGAATGCGAGATGAACACCGGCACGCGCACGCAGGTCGCGGTCAGCTTGATCTTCGGGTCGAGAATCTTCTTGGTCTCGGCCATCATCTTCCACTCTTCCTTCGTAAAGCCGTCTTCCATGAAGACGTCGATCTGGGGAATGAGGTTGAAGGCGATGCGCTTGGGGAACTTCTTGCCCTCGACTGAATCGGACACGAAGACGGCCCGCGTCTGCGAGAACAACTCGTCCATGCCTTCCTTGCCCGCGCCCGACACAGACTGGTAGGTCGAGACGACGACGCGCTTGACGACAAAGGCGTCATGCAGAGGCTTCAGCGCGACCACGAGCTGCGCGGTCGAGCAATTCGGATTGGCGATGATCATCTTCTTGCGGAAGCCGACGATCGCATCGGCATTCACTTCCGGCACGATCAGCGGCACTTCGGAGTCCATGCGCCAGACCGAGGAATTGTCGATGACGACGCAGCCCTGCGCGCCGATCTTGGGCGACCAGACCTTGGAGACCTCGCCTCCCGCCGACATCAGGCAGATATCCGTGCCCGAGAAGTCGTAATTGTCGAGCACCTTGCACTTGAGGACCTTGTCTCCGTAGGAGACCTCGGTGCCCAGCGAGCGGCTGGAAGCGAGCGCCACGACCTCGTCGGCCGGGAACTTGCGTTCGGCCAGGATATCGAGCATTTCGCGGCCCACGTTACCCGTGGCGCCGACAACGGCGACCTTGTAACCCATCTTCTCACATCCCGTGTTCGTGAACTGAAGCCCTCTCCCCCGCCGTCCGCATCATGCGGTCTCCGCTCCGCACCCGCGGAGGAGAGCGGGACGACGGGCGTGTCTCAGGCCGTGCCGCCACCAGGGGTGGCGAGCCGTTTGCACGTCGTCGAAACGATCGATCGCAAGGCCATGGCGCAAAGCTCCCGGTCCGCTTGGGGACCCCGGTCCCCGGGGGACCGTCAGCGCATTTCAAAACACGGGCACGACAGCAATGTCAATCGCTCGCCCGCTGCGGCGAGCCCGGTCGAAGCCCGCAATAACCCCGCGTTACCCATGTTTACAGCTTGTTTCCGCGTGGTAACTAGCAGCCAAACTCCTGGGCGCAAATTGTAGGGATTGCAGAACACCCCCTCATTTTGACCGCAGTGACTTTATGTCCGACATCAGCTTTCCTGGGAGCCCGCGCGCGGGCCTGCCGGCGTTTGAGTTCGTCACGAACGAGGGGCGCCCGTCCGTCGCCACTGGGGCGCGGCGCTTCACCGAAGCCTTTCAACAGGCTTTGCCGAAGCCGCTCGAACCGCGCCTGCTGGGGACCGTTTTTGTTGAAGAAACGTCGGTCGAAACGGCTGCCCTGGCGACGCCCGTCGTCCCTGCACGCCGGCGGGATCGCCTTTGGGCCCATGCGGGCTGGATCTGGCGCAGCGCTCGCGCGCATTTGAACGCCGCCCATCGTGCGGGCTGCGCCTCGATGCGACCGGCGATGCCTGCCTTCCGGCTGCTGGCGCGTGCGACAGCTTTCCTCCTGTGGATCGCCCTTGGCATCCTCCGGTACCTCGGCCGGTTATGCTGGCGCGTGGCGCGGCGCTGGCCCGCAACGAGCCTCGGCGCGAGCGGCGGCATGCTCTTCGTCGGCGTGGCAATGGTGCCGATCCTCGCGGGCGCATCCGACGGGCGTATCGATGAGCCCGGGCGGACAGCGCCGGGCCATGTCTGGGCATCCATCAATCGGCCCGCCCGCATCTATTCCCTCGACCACCCCGATCTCGGCCCGGACGCGACAGGCTATGCTGCAAGCCGCGACCAGGACGGTCCCGGCCGCAGCGATACCCTGACATTCGGCACCCATCGTGGCGAGGATCGCCCCTGGCTTCACCTCACCATCGCAACGGAAGGGGGACCGCCCTTTGGGGGCGGCCTCGACACCGCTCTGGAGCGGCAGGCGGCACTGTCCCGGACTGTCGTCCTGCGCAGCGGGAAGGCGACGCCTTTGCCGACGCGTTTCGGGGCGTTCGCCGTCGCTGACGTGGTTCTGGGATCCCCCGGAAGCAAGCGCGGCGCCCTCGATTGCCTCGCCTTTCAGCTGGCCGCCAACAACCCGGGCGTGCGCATCGAAGGCCTGGCATGTGAGGCGCCGAACAGGCGCATCGACCGCGGAGCGCTGTCCTGCATGATAGATCGCATAGACCTCGTTTCGTCGGGACGGGACCGCGCGACAGGCTCGTTCTTCGCGTTGGCCGAAGCGGGCCGGCGGCGCGAATGCGGACGTGGTGGGGCAATGCGCTCGGCAATCATTCCAGCCACCCGACTGGAGCTGCGAGGCAGGATTGCCTCGGTCCGGTGAGGCGAGCTCGACCATACGAAAGAACAATCAACCAAACGTCGCCGTGCGCGTTATCCCGTAAGCGACCTGACAAAGGGGAATCAGCATGGCGGGATTTTCGAGACTTCAAGGCCAGACAGGTTTCAAACGCATGGCTTGGGTCGCCGGCGCGCTGGCGGGGCTGACCCTTTGCGCATCACTTGCGGAAGCCCAGCAGAGGGCGCGCCGTCCGCTGGCGCCGCCGCTGACCGTCCAGCGCCGCAGCTTCCTCGACCCCGGACCGATCGTCCCCGTCGGAAGCATGAGCAATTACATGACCGCGAACACGACCCTGAACCTGCCGATCTACGCGACCTATGCGCCGGATTCCTTTGGACGCGACGTTCTGCCCCGCCGCTTCGACCCGCCGGGCCGCCCGCAGCCGCTGTTCGAATTTTCTACGGGACGCGGCGGGCCGTGATTTCAACTGCTCGGAAAAAGCCGGCTGGCGGAAACCAGCCGGCTTTTTTTGTGCCTCAGGCCGAAAGAGTCTGCAGAGCGGCCACGATGGCATTGCCCATCTCGACCGTCCCGACAGTCGCCTGTCCCGGCGTCGCAATGTCCTTAGTGCGCAAGCCTGAGGCCAGAACGTTGGCGATGGCCTTGTCGACCATGTCGGCTGCATCGCCCAGTCCAAAGGAATAGCGCAGCGCCATCCCGAATGAACCGATCATCGCGATCGGATTGGCGATGCCCTGGCCGGCGATATCGGGCGCCGAGCCATGCACGGGCTCATAGAGCGCCTTGCGCTTGCCGGTCTTGGGATCAGCCTCGCCGAGCGAGGCGGAGGGCAGCATGCCCAGCGATCCCGTGAGCATGGCCGCGACATCCGACAGCATGTCGCCGAACAGATTGTCCGTCACGATCACGTCGAACTGCTTGGGCCAGCGCACGAGTTGCATGCCGAGCGCATCGGCCAGCTGGTGCTCCAGTTCCACATCGGCGTAGTCGCGCTTGTGCAGGGCGGTGATGACTTCGTTCCAGAGCACGCCCGACTTCATGACGTTGCGCTTCTCGGAAGACGTCACCTTGTTGCCGCGCTTGCGCGCCAGCTCGAAGGCGACGCGGCCGATGCGCTCGATCTCGTAGGTGTCGTAGACCTGCGTATCGATGCCGCGCTTCTGCCCATTGCCGAGATCGATGATCTGCTTGGGCTCGCCGAAATAGACGCCGCCCGTCAGTTCGCGCACGATCATGATGTCGAGGTTCTCGACGATCTCGCGCTTCAGCGACGAGGCATCCGCCAGCGCCGGATAGCAGATGGCCGGGCGCAGGTTGGCGAACAGCTTCATGTCCTTGCGCAGGCGCAGGAGGCCCGCCTCCGGACGCACATCGTAGGGAACGCCATCCCATTTCGGGCCGCCGACTGCGCCGAAGATCACCGCATCTGCAGCCATCGCGAGCGCCATGTCGGATTCGCTGATCGCCTGCCCGTGGGCGTCATAGGCGCAGCCGCCGACGAGGCCCGTCTGCGTTTCGAAGCTGGCGATGCCCTGCGCGCCGAACCAGTCGGCCACCTTGACGACCTCGGCCATGACTTCCGGGCCGATCCCGTCGCCGGGCAGGAGAAGAAGATTGTGCGTCGCCATGGCTAGTCCCGCGCTGGAGAAAACGAAGAAGGGGGAGGCGGATTGCTAGCCCCTGCGCCAGGGCTTGGCAAGCGCCCGGGACCGGCAGGCGAACCGGGACCGCGGCCTCATGGCCCGGAAAGCGGATGTTAAGACCCCGGCATTAAAGTCGGGCAATATTTTCAGACATTCAATTTTCTCACTGCATTCACCGAGAGTGTTTTCATGTCGAAGTCTCGCCCCTTCTGGCTGGCCGTTTTGGTCGCCAACGTCCTGGGCATCATGTCCGTCTTGTTTTTTGCGCACTCGTCCCGCGGCGAAGCGCCGTCCAGCGTGGCGGCCATGACCTTCTCGACCTATCCCATGCAAAAGGTCGTCTATCAGGTCACGGATGGCGAAAGCTGGCTGAACCGCGGTTACAGCGCCCGGGTGCTCGGCACGGCCGGCAATCACATCAAGGCGCTGGGCGCAAAGAACATCGATCTGCGCATGGTGCTGGCGGGCGACGGGGTCAAGCTGCTGCAATCGGCCAAAGGCGATCAGGCCTTGCGCAAGAAGATCGACGACCTGAAAAACCAGGGCATGAAGATCCTGGTCTGCCGCAACACGCTGCTCAACCAGGGCATCGATCCCGACAACGATCTCTATGACGTCAGGCCGGAGGACATCGTTCTGGCCGGCGTCGCTGAAGTCACGGCGCTTCAACAGCAGGGCTTCGTCTACATCCGTCCCTGATCGGAATACGACGGCCGGACAGGAGTCCGGCCGTCGAAGATCGGCGATCGGCTACTTCACGACCATTTCCGTGAACGGCCAGACATAGGCCTGCAGCATCACGAAGCAGCCGACGAGGCAGGCCAGCGCGATCGAGTGCCAGAACACGAAGCGCAGGATCGTGCCCTCGTGTCCGAACCAGTTGGTCGCGGTTGAGGCGACGACGATCGATTGCGCGTCGATCATCTTGCCCATGACGCCGCCCGACGAATTGGCCGCCGACATCAGGATCGGCGACAGCCCCAGCTGTTCGGCGGTGATCTTCTGGAGACCGCCGAACAGGACGTTCGAAGCCGTATCCGATCCCGTCAATGCGACGCCGAGCCAGCCGAGCAGGGTGCCGAAGAAGGGATAGAGGATGCCCGCCCCCGCGAAGGCAAGGCCGAGCGTGGCGTCGATGCCCGAAAAGCGCGTCAGCGTGCCGATCGACAGCATGGCTGCGATGGTGATCAGCGAATAGCGCGTGATCCACAACGTCTCGCCATAGGCCTTGACCAGGCGAACTGGCGAATAGCGCATGACAATGCCCGACAGGATCGCCGCGAGCAGGATCCCCGTTCCCGTGTAGGACAGGAAGCTGAACTCGAAGATGGCTCCCTCCGGGACTGCCTTGGCGACAACGGGCGGCACTTTCGAGATGAGGTTATGCAGACCTTCGATCGGGATCTTGGGCGAGAAGATCGGGTTGACTACGCCCTTGAACCAGTTCGTCCCCCAGATTGCGACGATGACCGAGAGGATGAGCCAGGGAGTCCAGGCCCACATGATCTCGGTGGGCGTGCCCGTGCGCACCAACGGAGCGACGGGCGCGCTGGCTGCCGAATTGTCCTTGGTCCGAAGAGCCGGGGAGGTCCAGAGTTCCTTGGGCTGCCACACCTTGAGGAACAGCGTCAGGCAGCCCATCGAGATGAGGGAAGCGCCGATGTCGACGATCCACGGATTGATGTAGTTCGAAATCAGGAATTGCGGCACGGCGAAAGAGACACCGCAGACCAGGATGGCCGGCCAGATCGCCATCATGCCGCGAAGGCCCGCAAAGGCGGCGATCAGCCAGAACGGCACGATCAGCGAGAACAGCGGCAACTGCCGCCCGACCATCGCGCCGAGCTGGAACGCGTCGAGCCCGGTGACGCTCGCCAGTCCCTGGATCGGAGTGCCCAGGGCGCCGTAGGCAACCGGGGCCGTATTCGCGATCAGCGACAGGCCCGAGGCGGCGAGCGGCGAGAAGCCGAGGCCCATCAGGATCGCGCCGGTGACGGCGACCGGCGTGCCGAAGCCCGAGGCTCCTTCGAAGAAGGCTCCGAAGCAGAAGGCGATCAGCAGAAGCTGCAGGCGCCGATCCGCCGTCACCCCGCCGATCGATTGCTGCACCAGCCCGAACCAGCCCTTTTCCAGTGTCAGCCGGTATAGGAAGATCACATTGACGATGATCCAGCCGATCGGAAAGAAACCCGTGACAGCGCCCAGGATAGCGGCGCGGATCGCAAGTCCTGCCGGCATGGTGAAGACGAAGATAGCGATGAGAAGGCTCGCGGCGAGCGCGATCAGCGCCGCGACATGCGCTTTCACCTTCCCCGTCGCGATCAGGATGAGCAGCGTGAAGACCGGAATGGCAGCTGCGAGCGTCGACAGCATCGCGCTGCCCAGTGGATTATAGACCTGTGACCACATGTGACGTACCCCCCGCCTGCAGTCTTCTCAGTATGGCGACCGCTTCAGCGTGAAGAATTAACTCCTGTTAAGTCGGGCCCGTCAATTTAGACTTGGCCTTCTCATTCGAAAGACTAAGGACAAAAAGAAACCGCCGGAGTCGAGACCCCGGCGGCGAAAGACGTAAACCTGTCGTACAACGCTGCGATCAGGCAGCGGCGAGCTGCCGGATGACGTATTGGAGAATGCCGCCGTGGCGGAAATACTCCAGCTCGTCGAGCGTCGCGATGCGGCAGAGCAGCGGCACTTTCTTCGTCTTGCCGTCCGCGTATTTGATTTCCATTTCCATCTTCTGGCGCGGCTTCAGCTCGTCGCCGAGGCCCAGGATGGTGACGATTTCATCGCCCTTCAGCTTCAACGTCGCCCAGGACGTGCCCGCATCGAAGGTCAGGGGCAGGACGCCCATGCCCACGAGGTTCGAGCGATGGATGCGCTCGAAACTCTGCGCGATCACGGCGCGCACGCCCAGAAGGCGCGTGCCCTTGGCCGCCCAGTCGCGCGACGAACCGTTGCCGTATTCCTCGCCCGCGAAGACCACCAGGGGCACGCTCTCCGACTGGTATTTCATCGCGGCGTCGTAGATCGACATCAGCTCACCCGACGGATAATGGCGCGTATTGCCGCCCTCCGGCACGTTGTTGGCCTCGTCGCGCAGGATGAAGTTCTTGATACGGATGTTGGCGAATGTGCCACGCATCATGATTTCATGGTTGCCGCGACGCGTACCGTACTGGTTGAAGTCTTCGGCGCGGACCTGGCGCTCCGCCAGCCACTTGCCGGCCGGCGAGGCAAACTTGATCGAACCGGCCGGGGAGATGTGGTCGGTCGTGATCTTGTCGCCGAAGAGCGAAAGGATGCGCGCGTTCTCGATTTCCTTGATCGGGGCGGGCGTCATCGTCATGCCCTCGAAATAGGGCGGGTTCTGCACATAGGTGGAGCCCATGTCCCACTTGTAGGTCTCGCCCGGGGGCACCTTTACCTTGCGCCAGTTGACGTCGCCCTTGAACACATCGGCGTAGCGCGTCTTGAAGGCCTTCTTCGTGACGTGACGGCGAATGAACAGGTCGATCTCCTTCGAGCTCGGCCAGATGTCGCGCAGGAAGACGGCGTTGCCCTTCTTGTCATGACCGAGCGGCTCGGTGGTCAGGTCCATCTTGACCGAACCGGCGAGCGCGTAGGCGACGACGAGCGGGGGCGAGGCGAGATAATTTGCCTGCACGTCGGGGCTGACGCGGCCCTCGAAGTTGCGGTTACCCGACAGCACTGCCGAGGCGACGATGCCGTTGTCGGCGATCGACTTGGAGATCGCCTCCGGCAGCGGGCCCGAATTGCCGATGCAGGTCGTGCAGCCGAAGCCCACCAGGTTGAACCCGAGCTTGTCGAGGTCCTTCTGCAGGCCGGCATTGGCCAGATATTCAGCCACAACCTGCGAGCCGGGCGCCAGCGACGTCTTCACCCACGGCTTCACGGTCAGGCCCTTGGCCAGCGCGTTGCGGGCGAGCAGGCCCGCGCCGATGAGAACGCTCGGGTTCGACGTGTTGGTGCAGGACGTGATCGCCGCGATCACCACGTCGCCGTGGCCGAGATCGAAGTTCGCGTCCTCGACCTTGAACCGCTTGTCGAGTTCGCCGGGCTTCTTGTATTCGACCTCGAGTGCTGTGGCGAAACCGGAGCCGACGGCTTCGATCGCGACGCGGCCTTCGGGACGCTTCGGGCCGGCCATGGACGGCACCACGTCGCCGAGTTCGAGCGACATGGTTTCCGTGAACACCGGGTCGGGGGTCGAATTGGTGCGGAACAAGCCCTGCGCCTTGGCGTATTTCTCGACCAGCGCGACGCGCGAAGGTGCGCGGTTCGTGGTCTTCATATAGTCGAGCGTCTCGGTGTCGACCGGGAAGAAGCCGCAGGTCGCGCCATATTCAGGGGCCATGTTGCCGATGGTGGCGCGGTCGGCGAGCGACAGATACTCGACGCCGGGGCCGTAGAATTCGACGAACTTGCCGACGACGCCCTTCTTGCGCAGCATCTGGGTGACGGTGAGCGCGAGGTCGGTCGCCGTGACGCCTTCCTTCAGCTTGCCGGAGACGCGGAAGCCGACGACTTCGGGCAGCAGCATGGAGAGCGGCTGGCCGAGCATGCAGGCCTCGGCCTCGATGCCGCCGACGCCCCAGCCCAGAACCGACAGGCCATTGACCATGGTCGTGTGCGAATCGGTGCCGACAAGCGAATCGGGATAGGCGACCTCGACCGTCTCGGGCTTGCCGCGCGCCGGCTTGAATTTTTCCTTCTTGGTCCAGACGGTCTGCGAAAGAAATTCGAGATTGACCTGGTGGCAGATGCCAGTGCCGGGCGGCACGACGGAGAAGTTGGAGAACGCCTGCTGGCCCCACTTCAGGAAGCGATAGCGCTCGCCGTTGCGGGCGTATTCGAGATCGACGTTCTTCTTGAGCGACTTGGAGGAGCCGAACTCATCGACGATGACCGAATGATCGATGACGAGATCGACCGGCACGAGCGGGTTGATCTTCTGGGCGTCTCCCCCCAGGCTCGTCATGGCGTCGCGCATGGCGGCCAGATCGACGACGGCAGGAACGCCCGTGAAGTCCTGCATCAGGACGCGCGTGGGCCGGAACGCGATCTCGCGCTCGGACTTGCCCTTGTTCACGAGCCACTCGGCGCAACCGATGATGTCATTCTTGGTGACGGAGCGTCCGTCCTCGAAGCGCAACAGGTTCTCGAGAAGCACTTTCATCGAGACAGGAAGAGCCGATATGCCGGACAGCCCGTTCTTTTCCGCCGTCTTGAGCGAGAAATAATGATAGGTCTTTGCACCTACAGTGAGCTTCTTGCGGCATTTGAAACTGTCGAGCGAGGCCATCGATATCGTCCCGGGGATTGTAGAAAGGTGGGTGTGCGCACGGCTTATAGATAATTTATCCCGCACGCGCTACACGGACTAAAGTACGCATGCGAGAAACTAGCCCTCTCCGTTTCAGAACACAAACGCCGGATGCCCGTGTCAGCCGCCTGTTTTTCAAATTTTCAGTTGATGACCCAATCTCTCTCGCTCGATCGCGGCGGGCGAATGCTGCTGGAATCGCTGGATCTGACGCTTCAATCGGGACAGGCGCTCGTGGTGACCGGGCACAACGGCTCTGGAAAATCGACGTTCCTCCGCAGCCTCGCAGGTCTGCTACCTCCCGCCAGCGGACGCATCCGGCTCCTCGACGCAGACGAGGCAAGCGTCGACATCCCGTCCCATGCCCATTACGCGGGCCATCTCGACGCGTCCAAGGCCACCCTCACCGCGCGTGAAAATCTGGCCTTCTGGCAAGCCATGCTCGTCTTGCCCGGATTCCCGGCGCCAATGTCACCGGACGAAGCACTCGCGCGTCTCGCGGTCCCTCATGTGGCGGACCTGCCCGTCGGCTACCTCTCGGCCGGCCAGCGCCGCCGCGTCGGACTGGCCCGCCTGCTGCTTGCACCGCGCCCGCTCTGGCTTCTCGACGAACCCATGACCGCGCTCGACGCAAAGGCGCAGCGGATCTTCACACAGTGCATGCGCGAGCATCTGGCGAGCGGCGGCCTCATCGTTGCGGCAACCCATGCGCCGCTCGGCATAGAGGCCATGCATCTCGAACTCGGCTCCCCTCAGGCGGAGGCGCTGTCGTGAGACCGCACCCGCTGACATCACTGTTCTTGCGCGAGATCAGGGTCGCGCGCCGCATCGGCGGCGGCGGCACGATGGGTGTCGTCTTCTTTCTGATTCTCGTCACCATTGTTCCCTTCGCGATCGGCCCCGATCTCAACCTGTTGTCGCGCATCGGTCCCGCCATCCTGTGGATCGCGGCCCTGCTGGCCACGCTGCTAGGACTCGACCGCCTCTTCCAGGCCGATCACGAAGACGGCTCGCTCGATCTGCTACTGATGAGCGACACGCCGCTCGAACTCGTCGTGCTGGTCAAATGCCTGGCACATTGGGCCGTCACCGGCCTGCCGCTCGTCGTCGCCGCACCTCTCTTCGGGCTGATGCTGGCGTTGGAGCCGGAAGCCATGGCGGGCGTCGCGGCCTCGCTCCTCGTCGGCACGCCCGCTCTTGCGCTCATCGGCGCCATCGGCGCGGCGCTCACCGTTACCCTGCGGCGCGGCGGCCTGCTCATGGCCATCCTCGTCATGCCCCTGTCGATCCCCGTCCTGATCTTCGGCGTCTCGGCGGCCTCCGCCGCTTACTCCGGCACCGTGCCTTTCCTCACGCCCTTTCTGATCCTGGCCGCGCTCAGCCTCGGGACGCTCGCAGCCGCGCCCTTCGCGGCGGCTGCCGCCCTGCGCCACATGAGTGAGTGAGGCCCCGCTCCGGCCTTACTCCTGAAGCCCATTGCCTCGTGAATTGCCTTTCCTCGTGGCTCGCAATAGATCTGTCTTCATGCTGAAATATGCCAATCCAACGCTCTTTCTCGGTCTCGTCGCCCGCCTCGTGCCGTGGCTCGCCGGACTGACGGTGCTGACCCTCGCCATCGGGCTGTGGGGCGCGTTCTTCACCGCGCCCGCCGACTACCAGCAGGGCGAGACGGTCCGCATCATGTACATCCATGTGCCCGCCGCCTGGCTGTCGACATTCTGCTACGCCAGCATGACGGCCTCGGCTCTTGGCACGCTGGTCTGGCGGCACCCGCTCGCAGATGCCGCACAAAAGGCCGCCGCCCCCATCGGCGCGGGCTTCACCTTCATCTGCCTCGTCACCGGCTCGCTCTGGGGCAAGCCCATGTGGGGGACGTGGTGGGTGTGGGATGCGCGCCTGACCTCGGTGCTCGTGCTCTTCGTGCTCTACCTCGGCTTGATCGCACTCTGGCGCACCATCGAGGAGCCCTCGCGCGCGGCGCGAGCGGCCGCCATCCTCACGCTGGTCGGCGTGGTCAACCTGCCCATCATCAAGTTCTCGGTGGATTGGTGGAATACGCTGCACCAACCTGCCTCCGTCTTCCGGCTGGGCGGCCCGACCATCGCGCCCTCCATGCTCTGGCCGCTGCTGGTCATGGCGCTGGGCTTCACCTTTCTCTTCCTGACGCTGCATCTGCTGGCGACACGCAACGAGATCCTGCGCCGCCGCGTGCGCCGCCTTTCGATCCAGGCGGCGAGCGGCGGAACCTCCGGCGCCCCTGCGCACCGGCTTTCGGCGACGGGAGCAGCGCCATGAGCGCCTCGCACTGGGGTTTCATCCTGGCGTCCTATCTCGTCTGCATCGGCGTGATCGGCGGCATGATCCTCGCCATCGTCATCGACCACCGGCGCCTGCGCGCCGAACTCACGCGCCTCGGTGGAGTGCGCGAGCGCACCGGCGAGGATGAACGTGCATGACCGAGGCTGAAACGAAGCCTGTTGCGGAACGCCGCTTTCCCTGGCTGGCGCTGCTGCCCCTGTTCGCCTTCGTCGCTCTCGCCGGGCTCTTCGTCCTGCGGCTGGGCGCGGGCGACGCCTCGCGCCTGCCCTCTCCCCTCATCGGCAAGCAGGTGCCCACCTTCACCTTGCCCCCCATAGAGGGGCTCGCGGGCGAAGGCTTTTCCGACGCCGACCTCAAGGCAGGTCACGTGACGCTGGTGAATGTCTTTGCATCCTGGTGCGTGCCCTGCCGCGAGGAGCATCCGCTGCTCATGCAGATCGCCAGGGATCCGCAACTGGCGGCCGCGGGCGTGCAGCTCTTCGGCCTGAACTACAAGGACGACCCGAAAAACGCGCGTGACTTCCTGGCGCAGTCGGGAACGCCCTACGCCCGCGTCGGCGCCGACCGTCCGGGCCGCGCGGCCATCGAATGGGGCGTCTACGGCGTGCCCGAGACTTTCGTGGTGCGCGGCGACGGCACCATCGCCTACAAGCAGATCGGGCCGATCACGCAGGAGGCCCTGCGCACGAACATAATGCCCGCGATCGAAGCGGCTCGCGCAACAAAGCCCTGATCAGCCCGCGAGCTTCAGTCCGATGATGCCCGCAAGGATGAGGCCGATGCAGGCGAGCCGCAGGGCGGTCGCCGGTTCGCCGAAGAACACAACGCCGAGCACCGCCGTCCCGACCGTTCCGATTCCCGTCCACACCGCATAGGCTGTGCCCAGCGGAAGGTTCTTCAAGGCGAGGCCGAGCAGCCCGAGGCTCCCGGCAATGCTGGCCAGCGTCAGCAGGCTCGGCCAGGGGCGCGTAAAGCCGTCTGTGTATTTGAGACCTAGGGCCCAGCCGATTTCGAGCAGTCCGGCCAGCAGCAGGAAGATCCAGGCGAAGGAGGGAGACGAGAGGAACCCGAGCATGAGGAGATATTCCCGGCAGGGTCGTCCCCGCGCGACATTCGAGAGAGCCCGGGTCGTCCCGGGCTCAGGTCCCCGTCACCAATGGTCGCGGTCGACCTCGGCGGGAGCTTTCAGTTCGTAGCGCAGGATCAGTGGCACCTGCGACAGTGCGAACACGATGGTCAGCGGCATGATGCCGAAGGCCTTGAAGCTCACCCAGAAATCGGTCGTCTGCGTGCGCCAGACCACCTCGTTGACAATGGCGAGTACATAGAAGAACAGGCCCCAGCGGAACGTCAGCTTGCGCCACCCGTCTTCGGTCAATTGCAGCACGCTGTCTAGCAGCACCGGAAGCAGCGGCTTGCCGAAGGCGAGCGCGCCCAGCAGCGCCGTCCCGAAGATCGTATTCACGATGGTCGGCTTCAGCTTGATGAAGAGATCGTCCTGGAAGATGAAGGTCAGGCCGCCGAAGAAGACGACGGCCACCGCCGTGACCAGCGGCATGATCGGCAGGTGCTTCGTCAGTATCCACGAGGCGATCAGGGCGACAACGACACCGGCCATCAGGACGGCGGTGGCGGGGAAGATCCCGAACTTCCAGTTGGTGATGAAGAACAGGACGAGCGGCCCCATTTCCAGCAGGAGCTTCAACTTCGGGTTCTGCGGCGCGGCAGGCTTGCGCGCGGGTGCGGCGTCCGTCGGCTGATCTGTGCCAGTCGGTTGATGCGTGGTAGGCGTCACGTCGTTCATGGATCGATCCTCGGTCGGGCGCTCGCTCATGCGTCGAGCCCGGCAATGGCGCGGGCGAAATCGCGGGCCTCGAAAGGTTCGAGGTCCTCCGCGCCTTCGCCGACGCCGATGAAGTGAACAGGAAGCGCGAATTTTTCGGCGATGGCGACGAGAATGCCGCCGCGCGCGGTGCCGTCGAGCTTAGTCATCACGAGTCCCGTGACGCCCGCGATGCGCCCGAAAATCTCGACCTGGCTCAGCGCATTCTGGCCGACCGTAGCGTCGAGCACCAGAAGCACCGCATGGGGGGCTTCCGCATCGACCTTGCGCATGACGCGCACGATCTTTTCGAGCTCGGCCATAAGCTCAGTGCGGTTCTGCAAGCGCCCCGCGGTGTCCATCAGCAGGACGTCGGCCCCGCCTTCGCTCGCCTCGCGGATCGCGTCGAAGGCGAGCCCCGCCGCGTCGGCGCCTTGCGGACGCGCCACGACGGCCGCGCCGACGCGGTCGCCCCAGATCTGCAATTGCTCGATGGCCGCCGCACGGAACGTATCGCCCGCCGCCAGCACGACCTTCTTCCCCTCGCGGGCGAAATTGGTCGCGAGCTTGCCGATGGTCGTCGTCTTTCCGGAACCGTTGACGCCGACTACGAGGATCACGAACGGCTTCTTGCCCGGCGCGATGGAGAGCGGCACGGCGACGGGCGTGAGCACCGCCTCGATCTCGCGGGCGAGCACCTGCTTCACCTCCTGCGGGTCGATGGCCTTGTCGAAACGCCCCTGTCCCACCGCGTTGCGGATGCGGGTCGCCATGGCGACACCGAGATCCGCCTGGATCAGGATATCCTCGAGATCGTCAAGCATCCCGGCGTCGAGCTTGCGCTTGGTGAAGACGTCGGCGATCCCCTGCCCGATGGTCGACGAGGACCGCGACAAGCCGCTGCGCAGCCGCTCCCACCAGGACGTGCGCGGCGCAGGCTCGCTCGTCGCGACGGGCTCTTCCACCACGGCGACGGGTTCGGCCAGGCTGACGATCTCGGGCGGAAGTTCGGACTCGGGCTCAGGCTCGGCCGGGAGCTCGGGCGCGGGCGTGGCGGGCGCTTGTGGCGCAGGCTCAGGCGCCGCCTGCTCGCCCCGGCCAAACAGGCGCCCGAAGAAGCCGCCCTTTGCCGCCTTTGTCTTTTCGCTCTCGTCGCTCGCCATCTCGTCCCGGATATGTCACTGGAGGCGCGGCCTGCGCTGCCGCGCGGGACCCAAAAGTCCCGTCCGCCTCTCGCATAGCCTTTTCGCCGCGGGACCGGAAGAGGCAAGGCGATCAGACAGAACGGCTCAGCTGCGATGACACCCGAAGAGATCAACGCCCGTCTCCTCTATCGCGACGGCCTTGTGCTCGTCGTCGACAAGCCCCCGGGCATCGCCGTTCACAAGGGGCCGAAGGGCGGACCGAGCTTCGAGGACGATTTCGACGCGCTCCGTTTCGGCCTCCCGCGCAGTCCCTCGCTGGCTCATCGTCTGGACCGCGACACCTCGGGCTGCCTGGTTCTCGGCCGCCACCGCAAGGCGCTCGAGAAACTTGGACTTTTGTTCAAGCAGGGCAAGATCTCCAAGACCTACTGGGCCATCGTCGAGAGCGGCCCGGAGGACGAGGCCGGCACCATCGACCTGCCGCTCGGCAAGCTCGACACCAATCGTGGCTGGTGGATGAAGGTCGATCCCGCCGGCCTGCCCTCGACGACGCTCTATCGCGTGCTGGGTCGCGCCGAGATCGATGGCGCGAAACTCGCCTGGATGGAATTCCAGCCCCTCACCGGCCGAACCCACCAATTGCGCGTCCATTCGTCCGCGCTGGGCTGGCCGATCCTCGGCGATCCCATCTACGGCAGCTCGGGACCGTGCGGCGGCGGCCCGCCGCTCCATCTCCATGCGCGTGGCGTGAAGATCCCGATCTCCAACAACAAGCCCGCGATCGAGGTGACAGCGCCCGTTCCCCCGCACATGGAGGAGCGGCTTCGCGCCTGCGGCTGGACGGGCGAGCCCGAGACGGACCCGCCCGCCTGACCTTTACTGCGCCTTGATGCCCCCTGCCTTGATGGCCTCGGTCCAGCGGGCCATCTCGGAGGCCGTGAACTTGCCGAGGGCCTCGGGCGTATCCTGCCCCGCTGCCGGGACTTCCGACGCAAGATCCTCGATGCGCTTGCGCGTCAGCGGATCCTTGTAGGCGGCGGCCATCGTCTCCACGAGCTTCGCCTTGACGGCGGCCGGCGTTCCGGCAGGCACATAGAAAGCCGTCGCGGCGGAAACCTCGAACCCCGGCAGGCCCGCTTCCGCGCTGGTCGGCACGTCCGGCAGTTTCGCATAGCGCGTCGCCTGCGCGATGGCGATCGGGCGGACGTTGCCGGTCGGCACCTGGCCCATCATGTTGAGGCCCTGGTCGCACATCATGTCGAGCGTGCCCGAGACGAGATCGTTCAGCGCCGGTCCCGTGCCACGATAGGGTACATGCCGGATGTCGACACCGGCCTGCTGGCCGAAGAGCACGCAGGCCAGATGCGTCGCCGAACCCGCGCCCGCCGACCCGTAGTTGATCTTGCCGGGATTTGCCTTTGCATAGGCGATGAGTTCCTTCAGGTCCTTGGCCTGAAAGTCCTTGCGCAGGACGACGTAATGCGCGGCGAAGGCGAGCGTGCCGATGGGCTCGAAGGCTTTCAGCGGATCATATTGCGCACTGGCGTAGAGCGCGGGGCCGGCCACCAGCGGCGCGACATTGTGCACAAAGACCGCATAACCGTCGGGCGCGGCACGGGCCGCCTTCATCGCGCCAGATGTGCCGCCCGCCCCGGCGGCGTTCTCGACGACGAATTGCTGGCCGAGTGTGCGCGAGAAGAACTCGCCATATATGCGCGCCGCGACATCGGTCGGCCCTCCCGCCGCGAAGGGCACGATCACGGTGACGGGTTTGGACGGATAGGTCTGCGCGGCGGCGGACCCGATCGCCATGAGACCGCCGACGCCGAGCGCCATTGCCAATCGCAACATAGTTCTTCCTCCCGACTTCCTTTTCCTCGGCGCGAAGCCGGAACGAGAAGGATATTAGCGCGCCTTCACGCAACCGGAAGGCAGACGAAGGGTGGATCGGGGTACTGGACGATGACGCTCATGCGCCAAGCACAGCAAAACGCGCAGCCGACAGCGTTTATTTCGTTGCAATCATAAGCCGGCCGCCCGCGTGACCGGTCACGACGCCATCGATCATCTCGCCGGCTTGCGCATCGTGAGTGACAACGGGCGTGAAATCCTCCGCACGTCCCGTCCCGCTGCGCTCGGCGAGCACGCGAATCTCGCGACCGATCTGACGGTCGAGATGCGCCGAGAGCCGCGCGGTGCCCGCGTGCCGCAACCGCCGCGCCCGCTCCTTCACGACCTCGTGGGCAACCTGCGGCATGCGCACGGCAGGCGTGCCGGGCCGGGGCGAGAAGGGGAAAACGTGCAAGTGAGTCAGCCCGCACTCCTCGACCAGATCGAGCGTGCGCTGGAACATCGCGTCGGTCTCGGTCGGAAAACCCGCGATGAAATCCGCGCCAAAGACGATGTCGGGCCGGGCGGACCGCGCGTCACGGCAGAAGGCAATCGCCTCCACGCGCGAGTGCCGTCGCTTCATGCGCTTGAGAATGAGATCGTCGCCCGCCTGGAGCGACAGATGCAGGTGCGGCATGAAGCGCGCATCGTTTGCCAGCACATCGAACAGATCCGCATCCGCCTCGATGCAATCAATGGACGAGACGCGCAGGCGCTCGAGTTCCGGCACGCCCTTGAGGATCTGCTTCACGAGCCAGCCGAAACCCGGCTTGCCCGGCAGGTCGGCGCCCCATGAGGTGATGTCGACGCCCGTCAACACCGCCTCGCGATAGCCGTTCGCGCAAAGCCGGCGGATCTGCGCGACGACGTCTCCCGCTGGTGCGGAGCGCGAAGGGCCTCGGCCGAACGGAATGATGCAAAAGGTGCAGCGATGATCGCAGCCGTTCTGCACTTCGACGAAGGCGCGTGTCTGCCCCTCGATTGAATCCACAGCGCCTGCCACGAAATGATGCGCGGTTTCCGGCAGGGCAAAGAGGTCGTTGACGCGCGCCGTGCCGTCGCGCGCGAGGTCGAGCCATGCGGAGGGGCGCGCCTTGTCGCCGTTGCCCATGACCACGGCGACTTCGGGCATATCGGCGAAGGACTGTGTCTCGGTCTGCGCGGCGCAGCCGGTTACGATGATCTTCGCCTCGGGACGCTCTCGCGACGCGCGGCGAATGGCCTGGCGCGCTTGCCGCACGGCTTCCTGCGTCACGGCGCAGGTGTTGAAGACGATGGTATTGGTGTGGCCCGCCGCCTCTGCCGCACGCCGCACGGCCTCCGACTCGACCGCGTTCAAACGGCAGCCGAAGGTGACGACTTCGACGGCGCTCACACCGGGGCGCCCGCGAAGATCGCAGGATCGAACGTCGCCTCGAATTCCAGTTCGACGGGACCGGTCATCAAGACGTGATCGTCGCTGTTGCGCCAGTCGATGAAGAGATCGCCACCCGGCAGGGTCACGCGCGCCTTGCGGTCCGTGAGATCCAGGCGCGAGGCGGCGACGACGGAGGCGCAGGCAGCCGAACCGCAGGCCCGCGTCAGACCGACTCCGCGTTCCCAGACCTTCAGCACGATGTGATCGCGCGAAACGACATGGGCGAGCGAGATATTGGCGCGTTCGGGAAAGATCGGATGATGCTCAAGCAGAGGGCCGAGGCGCGCGAGATCGTAGGCCTCCACATTTGCCACCCAGAAGATCGCATGGGGATTGCCCATGTTCACGACCGATGGCGTGCACAATTCGACGGCCTCGCCGCGCAACGCGATTGCGCGCGTGTCGGAGACTTCATCGCGCAGCGGGATCTCGTTCCATGCGAGCAACGGCTGGCCCATGTCGACCCTGAAGTCGAACGCGCCCTCACGCCGGCACTCGAGCAGGCCGCGCACCGTCTCGACATGGAGAGTGGACCGCAAACCGTTGCGCATCAGCACCCAGGCCACACAGCGCGTGCCGTTGCCGCAGGCGCCGCTCTCGCTCCCGTCGTTGTTGTAGATGCGGACAAAGGCCTCCGTACCGCTGCGGCGAGGATCGTGAAGAACCATCAACTGATCGTAGGCGAGCCTGTCAGCCCGAGCGACGGCGCGCGCTTCTCCGGGGGTAACGACAATGGCCGTGCCCCTCAGGTCCAGGACGACGATTTCATTGCCGAGTCCATTCATCTTGAAGAAGGGACGGCCAGCCAGCGCGCTCATGAGGCACCATATTCGAGACGTATGCGCGCCTTATAAGCTCAAATGGGCGACGTCGCCAGCGATGCCCGGAAATGAACCCCGAGCCTCCCAGCGGATTGCAGGGGAGCGTACCACCCGCTTTCTCGCCTTGGCATCGGACCGCGAGTCACCTCATATGCCATCATACTCGATCATTCCGTCCCTCATCAGGACGCCATCCCCGGAGCCTATTCAGATGAGAGATTTCTCTTTTTCCCGGTGGGCTCGCACAGCTGCCCTGATCGCAGCCGTCGGCTTCGCAGCGCCCGCCTTCGCCCAGACCACGCCCGGTTCGGGAGCAGCGGGCTCCACCACGCAATCCACCCCCGTCTCGCCGCCGGCGGCACCCGAACCTCAGGTCATTCCCGCGCCCGACCTCGGCCGTTCCACCGGGGACGCCTCGACCGCCCAACAGGTCGATCTCGCCTCTCGTCCCGCCATCACCATCAGCGGCAGCGCCCAATGGGACGAAGGCTTCACGAAGATCATGGCGGCCTTCGCCGACATTCGCGGGGCGATGGGCAAGGCTGGACTTCAGCCGGGCGGCAAACCGCTCACCGTATTCACTGAGACCGATGACGACGGGTTCAAGTTCCAGGCAATGATCCCGCTGACCGGGGCGCCCGCCGCCGGGCAGGCCCTATCGGGCAATGCGAAGCTCGGCGAGACGCCTGCAGGAAAGGCGATGAAATTCGAGCACCGCAGCGCCTACGACGACATCGACTCGACCTATGAAGCGATCACCGCCTATCTCGACGAGAAGGGGATCGAGGCGAAGCCGACCTTCGTCGAGGAATATCTGAGCGAGCCGAAGACCTCCGACGATACGGCTCTTCAAGTCGATATCTACGTCTTCACCAAGTGACGCCAGGGCGCAGATCCGCGTGGATCTGCGCCCTCGAACGTGCAAGCCTCGTCGCGTTATGGACGCGCATTATTGATTCGGCCCGTCCACGAAATGGCTCGTGACGTGAGCCTCGGTCGAGGAAAATTGAGGGCAGAGATATCGCCCATTCCTCGCGACGAAACGTTGGGACGCAATGAAGGACAAGAAGGACAGGCCTGTGAAGGCGCCGGAGCCGAGGGTGCAATATGCCGCCCTGCCCTTTCGCGCGGAGCCCCACCCCGAAGTTCTTCTCGTGTCGTCGCGCGAAACCAAGCGCTGGGTCATTCCGAAGGGGTGGCCCATGAAGGGCCGAAAGCCACATGCAGCTGCCGCGCAGGAGGCGCTGGAAGAGGCCGGAATTCTCGGAAAGATCGAGAAAAAGCCCGTCGGCTCGTATCATTACGTGAAGAACCTACCCAACGGCGCAGCGATCCTCTGTCGCGTCGACGTGTTTCCGATGCGGGTCGCGCGCCAGCGCAAGACCTGGGCCGAGCGGGAGCAGCGTATCACCCGCTGGTTCCCACTTGAAAAGGCGGCCGAGGCGGTGCGCGAGCCCGAACTGGCCGACCTCATCCGGGGCTTCGACGCCGTCCATCGCGAGGAGGAATCTTCTTCCTCGAGACCCGGCACCGGACAGGCGCGCAGCGCCGTCCCCGCCTGATCAGAATCGCGGCGTCTGCAAGGCTGCGGCATGCAGGTCGCCAGCTACCCGCACGAACTTGTCCTCGACAGGATTGTAGACGAGCAAGCGCCCGTCCATGACGCCGAAATAGGCTCCATGCAGCTTGAGCTTGCCACGCTCTTCCAGCGCTTTCACGCAGGGGAACGAGCGCAGGTTGACGATGCTCTGCTTGATGGATTCGAGCGCCAGCCGCTCCACATAATCCGCAGTAACCGGCCGGTCGGGCGCGCCCACCCGTTCGGCCGCGGGCGCGATCAGCTTGATCCAGCTCCCGATGAAATCGCCCGGCGATAGAGGCGGGTGCGAGGGATCGCCGTCGAGTTCGGCGAAAGCGCTGACGCCACCGCACTGGGCATGCCCCATGACCACGATGTGTTCGACGCGCAGCGCCATCACGCCGAATTCGAGGGCGGCGGACGTGCCGTGGTAATGGTCGTCTGGCGCGTAAGGGGGCACGAGATTCGCGACGTTGCGCACCACGAACATTTCGCCTGGACCCGCATCGAAGATCGTCTCGGGCGCGACACGCGAGTCGCAGCAGCCGACCATCATCACGCGGGGCTTCTGGCCTTCCTCCGCGAGCTTCCGGTAGCGCTGCTGTTCGCTTCCGAAACGCCCGGTGACGAAAGCCTCGTAGCCATCGACCAGGTGGGCCGGGAAATCTTTCCCGCTGTTTCCGGCTTCGCTCATGTCGGCAATCCTCCTGAACAGACGCCCGGCACGTCCCTGACGCGCCCGGGCCGCGCAAACTCCTAATCCCAGACGGCGCGCGCGTCGAGCTATCTACCGTAGGGGATCCTCCTGACCAATGATGGATGGCAATTCACCCCCCGGCCCGACTATGCTGCGCTGCAAATGTACCTTCCCTGGAGATCCGATCATGATCCGTCCCCGTCGCAGCGCGCTCTACATGCCGGGCTCGAATGCCCGCGCGATTGAAAAGGCGCGCAGTCTGCCGGCCGACGCAATCATCCTCGACCTCGAAGATTCCGTCGCGTCCGATCAGAAGTCCGGCGCCCGCGAACAGGTTGCAAGCGCCGTGCGCGCGGGCGGGTTCGGTCATCGCGAAATCGTCGTGCGCATCAACGCTCTGAACAGCGAATGGGGTCGCGAAGATCTGGCGCAAGCGGCATCCGCCGGTCCGGACGCGATCCTCCTGCCAAAAGTCTCGACCCCCGGCGACATCACCATGGCGGCCCGTGCTCTGGTCGAGGCCGGGGCGCCCGAGCGCACGCGAATCTGGGCGATGCTGGAAACGCCGCTTGCCATCCTGAATTCGGATTCGATCGCAAGGACGGCAGCCGATCCGGCCGCGCGCCTCGACGTTTTCATCATGGGCACCAACGACATCGCCAAGGAGACGCGAGCGCGCATGGTGCCGGGTCGCGGCCCGATGCTCTCGTGGCTGTCTACCTGCGTCCTCGCGGCCCGTGCCCACGGTGTCGACATCCTCGACGGCGTCTACAACGAGCTGGCAAACCCCGACGGCCTGCGCAACGAATGCGCGCAGGGCCGGGACCTCGGCATGGACGGCAAGACACTGATTCATCCGAACCAGATCGCGACTGCCAACGAGATCTTCGCGGCCCAGGACGATGAGGTCGAATGGGCGCGGCGCGTCATCGCGGCGTTCGAGCTGCCGGAAAATGCGAGCCGTGGCGCGATCTCGCTCGACGGCAAAATGGTCGAGCGGCTGCATGCCGAAATGGCGGGCCGGACCATCGCCATCGCTGAAGCCGTCGCCCGCCGCGACTGAACCGGAACCATAGAGCCCGCTCGTGCGATTCCCTAGGTGGCGCGAGATCGCCTATACATGACTTGGCGGGGCCGACGGGCCCCGTATTCGAATGGCGACGCAAGGGAGCGCAGGCGGAATGGCGCAGGAAAAGGGCAAGTCCGGCGGAAACAGGACCGAACACGGTCCCACGCCCAATCGCGACCGGCGCCGCGAACCGCCCGTGATCGAAGGCGAGGCCATACGAAACGACGACGACGCGGTTTCGCCCGCCGACCTTCCCGGCGAGAACGAAGCCCTGCGCACCCATGCGCCCGAGGCGCAGGAATCCAGCGCGCAGGAGCCGATTGCCGACGCGGCGCCCGTCCAAGGGCAGCCCGAAACGCCTGCTGAGCCCACCGTCGCGGAGCCCGGCTCCTTCGCCGAGGCGCGCGAGCGAAATCGTCGCGGCGCACCCTATGACACCACCCGCCCGGCACCGGCGCCGGATCGTCGCGCGCTTCTGCCCACGCTGGCGTCGCTCGCCGCCCTGCTGCTGGCGGGAACGAGTCTCTATGTAGCCTGGACGGCCGAACAAGGCGGCGTCTCCAACGAATCCTTCGCCGCCTTGTCGCAAAGGCTCGACAGGACCGACGGACGGCTCGGCACGCTCGAAGCCAGGCCAGCCGCCCTCATGCCCGACCTCGGCCCCCTCGCCGCGCGCATCGGCGCGGTCGAGACCAAGGCCGCCAGCGCGCAAGCCGACGCGGGCCGCGCGCTGGAACGCGCCGCCTCGCCCGCTCCCGCACCCCAGGCGCCCCGCGTCGATCTCGCGCCCCTCGAACGGCGCCTTCAGGCGCTTGAGGCGCGCCAGCAACCGACATTCGACGCCGGACCGCTCGAACAGCGCTTGAGCAGCATCGAAGCCGCGATCACCCCGCTTCAGGCCGTCCTGAACGCACCGAAATCCGAGGTCCGCGCGACGCAGGCACCGAGCGTCGTCGAGACGCCGCCTGGCGATGCGGCGGCCGTGGCCGTGGTGGCCGAAAGCCTGCGCCAGAAACTCGAACGTGGTGCACCGTTCACCATCGAAATCGCAGCGCTCGAAAAACTCCACGCCGATGCTGCCCAACTCGGCCCGCTGAAGGGCATGGCGGAAAAGGGGGCCCCCACGGCGGGCGCCCTCGCGGACGCGTTCGAGCCCCTGGCGGCGGCGACCCTGCGCGCGGGTCGCAGCGAGCCCTCGGGCGATTTCCTCGACCGTCTCGCGCGCAATGCGGCGAGTCTCGTGCGCGTTCGCCCCGTCGGCGAAGCGACAGGTGAAAACACGGCGGCGCTGGTCAGCCGCATCGAGGCGTCGCTTGGGCGCGGCGATGTGCAGGGCGCGGTCACCCTCTGGGAGCGCCTGCCCGGCGACGCCAAGGCGCCGTCGCGCGACTGGGCCGACCGGGCCCGCAACCGCGCGCAGGCGGACGCTGCCGCACGTCAGATTCTCGACCAGGCGATCGAGCGCCTCGGCCGCACGAAATAAGGCACAGCATGATCCGCCTCATCGTCTTCCTGGCACTTCTCGTCGCAGTCGCCCTCGGACTCTCCTGGCTCGCAGACCGGCCGGGCGAAATCGTCCTGACATGGCAGGGCTATCGGATAGAAACCTCGGTGCTCGTCGGCCTCGCCGCCGTCGCCGCCGTGGCGCTCGCTTTCGTGATCTTCTGGAACCTGCTGCGCTTCGTGCTCCGCATTCCCTCGCTCGTCGCGCTCACCACACGCGTTCGCCGCCGCAACAAGGGTTACGGCGCGTTGAGCCGGGGCATGATCGCGGCAGCCGCAGGCGACACGCGCTACGCCGCCCGCGCCACGCGCGAGGCCGAAAAGCTGCTGGGCGAAGAGCCGATGATCCTGCTGCTGCGCGCTCAGACCGCGCAATTGACCGGAGACCGGCACCTCACCGAAAAGACCTTCGCCAGCATGGTCGAGCGCCCCGAAACACGGCTGCTGGGCCTGCGCGGCCTCTATGCCGAAGCGCGCCGCCGTGGCGACGAGGAAGCCTCCCATCTCTATGCCGCGCAGGCGCATAGGATCGCCCCGCTCGGCTGGGCTGGCGACGCTTTGCTCGACTATCACGTGAGCCGCTCGGACTGGCCCCGCGCGCTCGAACTCGTCGAGAGCAACCGCACTCACAAGGGAACGGACAAGACCACCGCCGATCGCCAGCGCGCCGTGCTGCTGACGGCCATCGCGCGGGAAATGGCCGAACGCGATTCCGAAGGGGCGCTGCGGCGCGCGCGAGAGGCCAGCAAGCTCGCGCCCGATCTCGTTCCCGCGCTCGAACTGTCCGGACGGCTGCTCGCCCGTCGTGGCAATCTGCGCAAGGCGGCGCGCGTGCTGGAAAGCGGCTGGCGCCAGTGCCGCCATCCCGATCTGGCGGCCACCTATCTCGACCTGCGTCCGGGCGATTCGGCGCGAGACCGTCTCGACCGCGCCCAGACCCTGGCGCGACTCGCCCCCGGCGATTCCGAGAGCCTGCTGACCGTGGCGAGAGCTGCGCTGGAGGCCCGCGATTTCGTCCGCGCCCGCGCCACCATGGCCCCGCTCGTCTCCTCCGGGGCGAGCCACAGGCCGACCCTGCGCACCTGCCTGCTCATGGCCGATCTCGAAGAGACGGAACACGGCCCGGACACGGGCCTCGTCCGCGAATGGCTGGCCCGCGCAGCCCGCGCCCCGCGCGATCCCGTCTGGATCGCGGACGGCGTGCTGTCCGACCGCTGGGAACCCGCCTCGCCCGTGACCGGCAAGCTGGACGCCTACCATTGGGCAGCCCCGGCCGAACGCCTCAGCGCCTCCCCTGGGACCCATGTGGAAGCGGAGCGCGCGACAATCCCTGTCGCCCTGCCGGCCACCCCCGAAGCGGCACCGGAGGCCGCCGATCAAGCTGAGCCGATATCGCCCGAGCCGACGCCCGCCCCCGCCAGCGAGCTGAAACAGGAGCAGCTCGAGCGCGAGGCGCGCGCGAGCGCGCCGGCGCTGGCGGAAGCAGCCCCGGCCGGGACGGCGACAGAAGCACCGGAGGAGCCGGAGGCCACCCCGCCGCTGGCAACGACGCCCGTCACCGCCCCGCGACGCCCGACAGGATCGGCGCTCTACCCCATGCCAGCCCTGCCCGACGACCCCGGCCCCGACAACACGGAAGACGCCACCCCCCCGCGTCGTTTTTTCTCCTGAAAGAAAACACCGGGACAGCCCCCACCGGCTTGCCAAGCGACCGGGCAATCGCTATGAGAACCAAGCCTTACGAAGGGCGCACCCGACAGGTTCAAGAATCGGACCGCCGGGACGGGATGCCGCTTTAGCTCAGCTGGTAGAGCACCTCATTCGTAATGAGGGGGTCGGGAGTTCGAATCTCTCAAGCGGCACCATTCCACGATCATGGAAAGCGCATCGAAATGCCGAAGAGCGCGGTCCGGTGAATGTCGGAGGCTTTCTCGCGGTCCACTCAGATTCCGACGGACGGGTCGGTGAGCTCACCAAGGCACTGAACGCGATGAGCGTCTCGGCCTCTGCGTCGAGGGCGGGCTCATACGGCGATCTCAGCGATGTGCCGGAAGATGGCGGCGAGCCTGCATCGATGTCCGGGTCATCCCTGACGCTACAATGGAGCCCGTCTTGGAGCTGGTGTGCGACAGGGCGGAGAACGCCTGCCGGGCACCGAAGCGTTGCACCGTGCGAGCGGAAGGGCGGCTCGATCGATTGGCATATCCAGAGCTAACTTAAGCCAATCGTGGGCGCGCCCACCCGCAACGAAATCTAGCTATACAGTGAAGCGCGAGCGCGCCACGCTAGTCGCAGATACGGCGGCGACTTTCCACTATATCTCCATCCCGATTGCGCCGGCGCGTCGTTTCATAATGGCAGTCTCGCTGACCAGTCATGCCGCGGAACATCTCACGTGCCGCGCGTTCTCCGCCATTTTCGCCTCGGTCGCGATATGTGCGCTCCCCGTAGCCACGATCATCTCGGTTGTAATCACCGTACCCCTGCGCGTGCGCCGCAGATGCGGTAAGTACGAGAGCAGCAATAAGCCAGATGCGTCGCATTGTGAGCCTCCGTAGGTACCATTCTGCTGCCAGCAACTCCCGTCCGCGATACAGGTTGCGGCGACCCAGCTTCAGCAGACGGGGAATTTTATCAATCGGCACCCGCCTCGCGACCAGCTACAGAATCGTCATACCCTCCATAGGAATGATCGGAGGAAGTGCCGGCCGCTTGGGACGGACTGAAGCAAGGTCTTGCTCCTTCGCACCCGTCACAACCACTTTGCATTCTTGAACCTTACATACAGGGTACCGCAGAGTGTGGCGATTACTCCCAATACGACATAGTAGCCGTATCGCGCCTTCAACTCGGGCATGTTCTCGAAGTTCATTCCATAGATCCCGGCCACGGCCGTCGGCACCGCCAGGATTGCCGCCCATGCTGCGAGCTGGCGGGTGATTGTGCCCTGGCGCTGTTGTTCAAGCAGCGTCCCGATTTCGAACACGGACGTCAGGACGTCGCGCAGTCCTCCGACCATCGTCTCAACCCTGCGGACATGATCTAGCACGTCGCTAAAGTATGGCCTTACTTCGGGGTCCATACAGGGCAACTCGACATGTACCAGCTTTTTGACCAGCTCGGACGTTGGCCCAAGAGTACGTTGAAACTTGATCAATTGGTGGCGCAGCGTGAAGAGTCGCGTAATTTCAGCCCTACTGAGAAAGGTGTCCAGTGCTTGTTTTTCCAAGGTCAGCACGTCATCTTCAATGACTTCAACAATCGGCAGGTAGCCGTCAACGATGTAATCTAAAATTGCATGCAGCACATAGTCCACGCCGTGCCTGAGCAATATCGGGGCGGCCTCAAGTTGAGCACGAAGCTCCGTGTGAGCCCGTGTGGATCCATGGCGGACCGTGATGACGTGGTTCTCCCCGAGAAAGACCGCAGTCTCACCGTAAATGATTTGATCGTTTACGAGGTGAGCGGTCCGCGCCACGACGAACAGCTGATCACCGTATACGTCTACCTTGGGGAGCTGGTGCGCCTTCAGCGCGTCTTCAACTGCCAATGGATGTAGGCCGAAGTTCAGTTGAAGACTGCGGAGTTCCTCCTCGGAGGGCTCAACCAAACCAATCCAAACGAACTCGGAGCTGCCTACCGCGCATCGCAGCGGCTGATCGAGATGCACTTCCTCTATTCGGCGGCCATCACGATATAGGTAGGCTGCAACGACACTCACGTCCGGAAAGCTCCGCTATTATTGCTTCGGAAAGGCGTCGATGACATTGCCGGGCAGCCGCCCTGCCAATTCTGTTTTCCGAGCCGCCGTTGTTCCACCAGTCTCGCCTTGACTTTAGGTCTTCGAGCCCTCGACAGATTGAGAACCGATTGACGTGCCCGACACTCATGAACATTAGAGCATCGGGGCCTTGGTGCAAACCGGATGTCTCGGTGACAGCCCTGCGAGTAATCAAAGCAGTCGAGCGAGGCTCACTAAACCACGCGAAATGCGTAACTGCCTCCCCGAGACAACCACGAGCCTTGCCGTAAGCGCCCGCCCCAACGATTCCTGGCACTCTCCGTCCTGGAGTGCTAATTCTGTGGGCGCTGTCAGCGCGCCAGGCGCCACTTCACCTGGCTCTCATTTGAGGAGCCTTTCCATGAAATTTCGACCATTGCACGACCGCGTCGTGGTCCGCCGGGTTGAGGGCGAGGCGAAGACAAAGGGCGGTATCATCATTCCCGACACCGCCAAGGAAAAGCCGCAGGAAGGCGAAATCATCGCCGTTGGGCCGGGGGCACGCGACGAGAATGGAACAGTCCAACCTCTCGACGTCAAGGCTGGCGATCGAGTGCTCTTTGGCAAGTGGTCCGGGACGGAAGTAAAGTTCGCAGGGGAGGATCTCCTGATCATGAAGGAGTCCGATCTCATGGGTGTCATCGAAGGACACAGCACTCACAAATCCGCCTAATCCCTAATTTTCTTGTCAGTTCGAGGACGTGCAGTCATGGCCGCCAAAGAAATCCGCTTTTCATCTGATGCCCGCGATAAAATGCTGCGCGGGGTAGAACTTCTCGCGAGCGCGGTAAAGGTGACCCTGGGCCCCAAAGGCCGCAACGTCGTCATCAGCAAGTCCTATGGCGCGCCACGCATCACCAAGGACGGCGTGACCGTTGCTAAAGAGATCGAACTCTCCGACAGGTTCGAGAACATGGGCGCTCAGATGGTGCGCGAAGTCGCATCTAAATCGAGCGATATGGCCGGCGACGGTACGACCACGGCAACCGTTCTGGCCGCGGCGATCGTACGCGAAGGGGCCAAGTTCGTCGCTGCCGGCATGAACCCCATGGACCTGAAACGCGGGATCGATCTAGCCGTTCAGGCGGCTGTGAAGGACATAGAAGCCCGCGCGCGGAAGGTTGCGTCGTCTGACGAGATCGCGCAGGTCGGTACAATCTCTGCCAACGGCGACAAGGCCATTGGTGACATGATCGCCCAAGCGATGAAGAGGGTGGGCAACGAGGGTGTCATCACCGTCGAAGAGGCGAAGACCGCCGAAACCGAACTCGATGTCGTCGAAGGAATGCAGTTCGACCGCGGCTATCTCTCCCCTTATTTCATCACGAACGCGGAGAAGATGCTCGTCGAACTCGAGGACCCCTACATCCTTATTTTCGAAAAGAAGCTCACGTCGTTGCAAGCAATGCTGCCGATCCTTGAAGCGGTGGTTCAGACCGGCAAGCCCCTCCTCATCGTCGCGGAAGACATCGAGGGCGAAGCGCTGGCGACGCTGGTGGTGAACAAGCTCCGGGGCGGCCTCAAGGTCGCAGCCGTCAAGGCACCGGGTTTCGGGGATCGCCGCAAAGCGATGCTCGAAGACATTGCCGTGCTGACTGCCGGCCAGATGATCTCCGAAGATCTCGGGATCAAGCTGGAGAACGTGGTTCTGGAGATGCTCGGCCGTGCGAAGCGCGTTCGGATCGACAAGGAGAACACGACGATCATCGACGGAGCCGGCGACAAGGCCGGTATCGAGGGCCGCATCACGCAGATCAAGGCGCAGATCGACGAGACCACCTCGGACTACGATCGAGAGAAGCTCCAGGAGCGGCTGGCCAAGCTCGCGGGCGGAGTTGCAATCATCAGGGTTGGCGGCTCCACAGAGGTCGAGGTGAAGGAGAAGAAGGACCGTGTCGATGACGCGCTTCACGCGACCAAGGCCGCTGTGGAAGAAGGGATTGTACCAGGTGGGGGCGTCGCGCTCCTGCGCGCAAAGGCGGCGGTTGCCAAGCTCTCCAGTGAAAATGCCGACGTGCTGGCAGGCATCAACATCGTGATGAAGGCACTCGAGGCACCCCTTCGTCAGATCGTGTCCAACTCAGGACTCGAGGGCTCGGTCGTCTTGGGCCAGATTCTCGACAATCCGTCACAGACCTACGGCTTCGACGCTCAGACCGAAAAGTTCGTGGATATGCTTCAGGCAGGGATCGTCGATCCGGCCAAGGTTGTGCGAGCCGCGCTGCAGGGTGCAGCATCGGTTGCCGGCTTGCTCGTCACGACCGAAGTGATGATCACCGATGCTCCGCAGAAGGAGGCGCCTGCTATGGGCGGCGGCGGGGGCATGGGTGGAACGGGCGGGATGGACTACTAGCCCTTATTGAACACACGACGGCAGCACTTCGCTGCCGTCGTCTGTGTCTCAAAGTGCCCCAATTTCGGGGCATCGGCGCCGGCCCTTCCGAGCCTTGAAGCGGCCGCCGCTATCGTTTCAGGAGCCTTTCGTCGGCTTCTTCGCCGCGCAGTTATTGCGTGCGCTCCGGTTCGCTCAGACGGTATGCTTCCCGCATTAGGCGGAAGTATCATAACCGCAAATACACCCTTCAGCGAAAGCGTCTGGCAGGCGCCCTTGAGGAATTGTGCGCTGAAAACGCTGTCTAAAGATGATCCGGTCTTCGGCCCGCAGATTCATGGACCGGCGGGTACCTTGGCCGTGCCACCTTGAATCCCAGTGCCGAGGAACTGGAGTGACGGATCCACGTTACGGAAAACCAACGTGTTAGGAGGCGGAGCGATGAAAGCGATTTCTGAGCGAAACGAACTCCGGCAGAGACGTTTATTCCTCAAAGGGAGTGCCGCGTGTCTCGCGACTTTGGCGGCCATGCCAGCACTGAGCCTGAAGGCGATTGCTGGCGAGGATGATGGTGAAGATCGCCCTGCTCCCGGGTACGACCCACGGGGATACCGCGACAATGATGACGATGATGATGACGACGACGACGATGGCGAATGATGGTGCCTGAGAGCTGGTGAATACGAGGTCTGGTCCGGAAGGCAAGCTCCCGTCCGGTTGGGAGAACTCTCGGACAAGGACATGTCGTCGGTCTCCGTCAATCCTTTTGAACCGTCGGCGCGAAATGGTGCTCCAGTTTACCCAGCACGATGTTGGCAACGGCCGCCAGCAAGAGCGCCAAGCCTATTCCAAGATAGACTTGGCCCGTGTTGAAGAGCGAACGGTGGTATGAGATCCAGAAGCCGATCCCGTCGGTCGACGCGAGCATTTCGCTGAGCACCACGCCGATAATGATGAGCGCAGTGCCGAGCCGAAGTCCGCCGACTATGGCCGGCAAGGCGAGCGGCGCCATGACGTGCAGCAGCACCTGCGTGCCAGACGCGCCCATCGCTGATGCCATGCGCGCATAACCGGGATCGATGCTGCGAACGCCGACAAGCGTGTTCAAGGCTATGGGGAAGATACCGGACACAACGCCGAAAACGACTTTCGACTCCGGCCCGAGCCCGATCCACGCAATCACCATTGGATAGAGGATCACGATGGGAATGGCGATGAGGGCGGACAGGATAGGAGCCGCGATGCGCGCAAGGTTCGCGGACGCGCCCAGGAACACCCCCAAGCTCACCCCGATGCTGCCGGAGATGAGCAGCGCCAGGCCGATCTCAACCACCGTCGTCCGGAAGGCTGCGAGAAACATCCAGCCGTCGCTCTGCACTGCCTTGGCGATCAAGCTGGGCGAGCCGAAGATGATGGGATTGAGCAGTCCCGCGCGATAGGCCGCTTCCCACACGGCGGCGACGACAAGGACGACAAATGTGCGCTTCGCCAACCGCCTCATGGCGTATCCGAGATGAGATTCCAGATTCGGTTGCGAAGCTGGCCAAAATACTCGCTGCCGATCATGTCGATCGTCCGCGGGCGCGGCAGATCCACCTCGATGCGTTCGATGATCCGCCCTGGTCTTGCGCCCATCACATGCACGACGTCGGCAAGGAAGATTGCTTCGGTCAGCCCATGGGTGACGAACAGGACCGTGCCGCCGCTCTCCTCCCATATCTGCAGGAGTTCGTTGCCCATGCGGGTGCGGGTCTGTTCATCCAGGGCTGCGAACGGCTCATCCATCAGCAGCACCTTCGGCCTTTGCGCCAGCGATCTGGCGATGGCCACGCGCTGGCGCATGCCGCCCGAAAGCTGGTCCGGATATTTGCCCGCCGACGTTTCGAGCCCCACGAGCCGTAATAGGTCCATCGCGCGTGCGGCGCGGTCGGCGGCAGGGGCGCGACGCAGCGCGAGCGGGAACTCGACATTCTCCTGCGCCGTCTTCCACGGCAGCAACCAGGCGTCCTGAAACATGACGCCGACGATGTCGGGCGACGGCCCGGATATCTGGCGGCCGTCGATCTCAATAGCGCCCGACGTGGGCTTCACAAGTCCTGCGATCGCCTGCAGGAGCGTCGATTTCCCGCACCCGCTGGGACCGACGATGGTAGCGAACTCGCCAGCGCGGACATCGAGTGCGACTTCGGAGAGTGCCACGAATTCGTTCGTCGGCGGTCCGTAACGCATGGTCAGTCCGCTCACGCGGATCATGTCTGTCGGTTTCGCCATTGGTGCGTTCATGCTGTGCCCCGGCTGCCGCGGCGCTGGTCTTCGAACCAGCGGATCGCCTCGTTGATGAACACCGTCAGCACAACGACGAGCACTACGCTCGCGAGAAGCTCGGACATGCGGAAACTCTCGCCCCACGCGAACATCAATCGGCCCAGGCCTCGCGGAGAGCCATACATTTCCGCGATCAGCACACCAGTGACGGTGTAGATGAAACCGGTTCGCGCGCCCTCAAGAATCATGGGCTGCATGGCCGGGAGGTAAACCTGGAGATAGATCTGCTGCTGCGAGGCCCCGAAGGCGCGCGCCATGCTCAGAAGGCCGCGCGGTACGGAGCGCGCCGCGGCGACGCCCGTGAGGACCACGATGAAGAAGGCCAGGGTGACAGCATAGACGACCTTCTGGCCAAAACCGATCCCGAACGCGAGGATGAAGATCGGCAGGAAGATCGACTTGGGCGCGGACAGCATCAGGTTCAGCGTTGGCGCGAAGGCGTCGTATGCGTTACGTCGCTCGCCGAGATAAAGCCCCACGCCGAGCCCGAGTGGAACGACAATCAGGAAGGCGACCAGTACTTCGAGCGCCGTGACCCCGAGGTCCGCGAGAAATCCGGGGGAACGGAGAAGCGACCAGAGGACGACCGCCACGTCCGAGAACGGAGGCAGCACCTGCGGATCTGCCATGCCCGACCTGCTCGCGACTTCCCAAAGGAGCGCGAGCAGGGCGAGAAACGCGATGGGAGCCGCCCTCACGAGCCCTTTCATATCTGGCCTCAGAGCTTCGGGAGATAAGCGGTGGTTGCGATCGCGTCTGGCTTGACCTTGCCGAGCTCCGGCTGGCTCCACATCTTTGCGCCAACGTCCATGGACCTCTGAAGCGCGGCCAGATCGATGGCGCCGTCGCGCGATATCTGCGTCACCACGCGGTCGTAAACGAGCTCGTTGGTCTTGTCGTCCTGCTCCTTCGTGAACTCCTTGAGAAACTTGAGGCCCCAGGCGCGGTCGTCGCGCATGTGCGCCAACGCCCGGTAGACGGCCCGCAGCGCGCCGCGCAATGCTTCGGGCTTCTTGTCCATGAAGTCCTGCGACGCGACGATCACGTCGGGCAACGTCGGCGGCATCTCCTTGCCGAGATCGAGGATCGACCGGGCCTCGCCATTTTCGAGCAGCGAGAGGCTCAAGCCGGGGAACATCGCGATCGCATCGACCTGTCCGTTGCGAAGCGATGGCACCATGCCGCCGCCGCCGACCGGGATCGTCTGGATCTTGACGCCGGCCGCATCGGCAGCCCAAAGCGCGAACATGTCCGCGGTGCCAGCCTTGGTTGCCACACCGACGCGCTTGCCTTCCAGGTCCTTCGGGCTGCGAATGGCGGACTTCGCCGGCACGAGCATGTGCCAGCCATGAGGCGTCGCGTCGATGACGGCGACGATCTTCTCATTCGCACCGCGAGCAATGGCCAGCCCGGCACCGGCGCCGAAATAGGTGATCATGTCCGCGGCGCCCGCGCTGAGCGCTTCCTGCGAGGCGGCGCCGCCGCGATACACCGTGATTTCAGCCTTCACCCCGGCTTCCTTGTAATAGCCGAGCGCCTCTGCGGCGTAGAACTGCACATAGGCGGCGTTTTGCGGCACGGCGAGGCCGATGCGGACCGTGTCCTGAGCCAGCGCGGCCTGCGCGGCGCAGACCACTCCGAAGACTGCGGCAGCGAATGATGAGCGAACCATGGTTTCCCCTTTTGTTCATTCGTCGTTGTCGTACACGTCCAACCGACTGAGACTTCTGCCAAAGCGTTCAGTGCATCGCCTTGCCTCCGTCGACGTTCAACGTCTGACCAGTCATGTAATCGCTGGCCGCAGATGACAGAAACATCACCGCGCCAACGAGATCTTCCGGATACTGGGGGCGGCCCATCGCGCGGCCGTCCGACTGCATGGCGAGATAATTGCCTGACGATGTCGCCTGCTGCGTGTCACTGAGCGTGTAGCCGGGGGTCACCGCGTTGACCGTGACGCCATGCTCGCCGACCTCGCGACTGAGGGCCCGCGTCAGGCCGATCACGCCGGCCTTGGACGTCGTGTAATGGAGGCGGTTCGGCACACCCTCCCACACGCGGCTGGAAGAGATGTTGACGATCTTTCCAAAGCGCTTGCGACGCATCTCTGGAAACGTCGCGCGGCAGCACAGAAAGATGCCGCGCAGGTTGACTGCCATCACGCGGTCCCATTCCTCGACCGGGATGTCGAACCAGCTTCGACGCTCAAGGACGCTCATGAGGGACGCATTGTTTATCAGGACGTCGATCGTGCCGAACTTCGCGATCGTCGCCTCGGCCATCGCGGTCGTCGACGCTTCGTCGGCCACGTCGGTGCGCACGCCGATCGCCTCTCCCCCGGCAGCCAAGATCTGCGCAGCCGTCTCGGCCGCAGCATCGCCGTCGATGTCGGCCGCGACGACGCGCGCACCGGCGGCGGCGAACTCGCGCGCATAGACTTTGCCGATGCCTTTCGCGCCTCCGGTTATGATGACGACACGACCCGTCAGGTCGAAGCGGGTGTTGGTGCTCATCAATGGTCCTTCCCTGGATTGGACGTCTCGACGCCATACTGGTTTCGCGCCGCATCCTCGCTGACATAGCCGTTGGCGACGTCCGACCGGACGGCGTCCGGATCGCGCTGGCTGACCGGGCCGTAGCCCGCTCCTCCGCTCCGCTCGAAGCGGATCACGTCGCCTGCTTTCAGGGCGCGGGTCTCAAGGGGGCCCAGCGCTTCGGCATCGGGGGTCCCCGGGTTGAGAACGACCCGTGACGTCTTGCCCGCCGCGCCGCCCATGAGGCCTTGCGAAGCGAAATGATGATTGGACGAGCGCACCGTGAGCGTGCTGTCCTCCAGAACCTCGAACTCGCGCGCATAGCCCAGCCCGCCGCGGAACTGGCCAGGCCCGGCGGAGTCGGGCACAAGCTCGAATGCGCGGATGCGGATGGGATACTCGCTCTCGAAGACCTCGACCGGCGCGCCGGGTGTGAAATGGTTCATCGCCATGACGATCGCCGCGCCATCTCCATTGCTCGTGCCGCCCAGCGACGTGTTCAGCAGCTCGTACATCACCGCGGGTTTGCCGCTGCGCGCGCGGCGGTAACCGATGGTGACCGCCCCGGAGCCGAGACCCGACGGCGCCACGGCACGCCTGGGGTTCAACTGAGCGAGAGCCGAGAGCACAACGTTGTAGACGAGATGCGCCGATGGAAAATACAGATTGACCGAAGCGGGATGCCGCGGATTGACGAGGCTCCCTTCGGGCAGGACGAACGAGACCGCGTCAGACAGCCCGCTGTTGACGGAAATCGTGGGATCGCACGACGTCAGAACCGCCATCAACGCTCCCGCGCGCGTCGTGCAGGCGACGAGATTGACCGGGCCCACGGCCTGTTCTGAGGTGCCGGTGAAATCGAGCGTCAGTCGGTCGCCTTGCTTGATGGCGCGCACCGCAACCCGCAGCGGCCGGTCCTTCACGGCGCCGTCATGATCGAGATAGCCTTCGGCCTCGGCCTCCCCGTCCGCCCATTCTGCCAGCTCGCCACGCAGACGCCGCGCGGTCAGGTCGCCAAGCTGCGTCATGACCTGCATGACGACATCTCGCCCGTACTCCTCGCAAAGCGCGGCAAGCTTGTCGCCGCCCACACGGGTGCAACCGACCTGGGCGCGCAGATCCCCCAGAACCACGCCGGCCACACGGCTGTTGGCGCCGATGATGGCCTGAATATCGGCGTTGAAGCGAACCGGCGGGAAGACGACCCCGTCGTGATAAACTTCGCGCGACGCGGCGCCGGATGAGCCAGGCACGATGCCGCCGATGTCTGACTTGTGCGCCAGACTGACGCCGAATCCGATCAGCACGCCCTCGTGAAACGCGGGAGAGATGGCGCAGAAGTCAGGAGCGTGCGGCGATCCGGAGGTGTATGGATCGTTGCAGACGAAGCTGTCGCCCGGCCTCATCTCGTCTGCGGGAAACCGCGCGAGCAACGCCCTGACGCCCTGCTCATATGCCGTAAAATGGTATTGCAGCCCGCCGCTCAGCATCACGACGCGGCCATCGCAATCGGTGAGCCCCGCCGTGCCGTCCTTGGACTCGCGCAGGATCGGCGAGTAGCCGGAGTGGTAGAGCACATGCTCCATGGTGGCGGCAGCCTCCCGCAGGCGGCTCGCGACGACTTCAACGGTGATGGGATCGATGCTCGCGGTCATGACGCCTCGCAGATCTCGAGCGCCCCGATCGGCAGAACGGTGAGTGTCTGGCGGTTCAGGAGCACGGTGGTCGAGTCGAACTGATGTATCAGCGCCGGCCCTTCGATCTTGTCGCCCGCGAGCAGACGCGCACGATCATAGACGTTCACTTCGACGAAATCGGTCGCTTCGAAATCGTACACCCGGCGACGCTCGATGACTGCGCGCCCCGCGTCGCCATCCCCTTCCGCCAGCGGGGCATACGTCAATTTCGGGACTGAGCTTTCCGACTGGACGCGGAACGTCACGATCTCCGCGTCTTCGTTGGGCGCCGACTGGCCGTACACCGTCTGGTGAAGGTCGTCGAACGCGCGCTTCAGCGCCGGCTTGTACGCGTCGTCCACTTGTTTCGGGCAAGGCACGGCGAGCGTGTAGCCTTGATGCGGGTATCGAAGGTCCAGCAGGCGGGTGAGGGTCACAGCCTCGGGGCTGAAGCCTTCTTCCCTGGCTTCCGCGAGGGCGCGAGCTTCCAGCTCGCTGAAGATGTCGCGCAGCCGCGCAACCGGAAAGCGAGCGAGCACGCCCATCTCGGACTTCAGGTAAGAATGCCGAACCTCGGTCTGCAACATGCCCATGGCGCAGTTCAGACCGGGGTAGAGCGGAATCAGGACGCGCGGCACGCCAATGGCGCGGGCGAGCGTCGCTGCATGCAGCGGTCCTGCCCCACCGAAAGCAACGAGGGTGAAGCGCCGTGGATCCTGACCTTGCTCCTGCAAGGCGAGCCGGAGATCGACGGCCATTTGCGTGTTGACGATCCGCAGAACGCCCGAGGCGCACTGGACCGCGTCGAGCCGCAAGGAACCGCCCAGTTTCGACAGCGCCGCATACGCCTTTTCTCTATCCAGCTCCAGCGACCCTGCGAGCTTCGCCGTCCCGCCCAGATAGCCCAGGACCACGTTGGCATCTGTGACCGTCGGCTCCACGCCGCCACGGCCATAGCACGCGGGCCCGGGGAGCGAGCCTGCGCTCTGCGGCCCGACTTTTATAAGCCCGTCCTTGCCGAGCCACGCGATCGTTCCGCCGCCCGCGCCGACCGTTCGAACGCGGAGCATGGGCGTGCCGATGTCCTGCCCGGCGATCTGACCTTGCGTGGTCTCCAGGAGGCGCCCGTCGACGATCACGCTGGAATCAGTGGACGTCCCGCCCATGTCGAAGGTGAGCACGTGGTCCCGCTCTGCGAGGCGACCGAGTTCGGCGCCGGCGATGACCCCTGCCGCGGGGCCGGACAGCAGCGTCTGGTTGGGGTGGCGGGCACCGAGCGAGATGCGCATCAGCCCGCCGTTCGACTGCATGAGAAACAGCTGTGGAGTCGTGAGACCGCGCTCGATGAGCCTGCGCTCCAGCCTCAGGAGGTATGTCCCGATCTTGGGGCCGACATACGCGTCGATCACCGTGGTTGAAAGCCGCGGATATTCGCGCACGACAGGCAACACTTCGCTCGAAAGAGAAACGCGGCAGTCCGGCGCCTCCTCATGGATGATTTCGGCCGCGCGCCGCTCGTGTTCGCTGTTGATGAAGGAGAACAGGAAACAGACGGCGATCGCCTCGACCTGTAGATCGCGAAGACGCCTGACGGAACGCCGCAGGGCGTCTTCGTCGAGCGGCGTGATGACCTTGCCCTCGAAGTCCAGCCGCTCGACAACCTCCTCGGTGAGAGACTGCGGGACCAGCAGCGGCGGCTTGCGATAAAACGTGTCGAGCAGATCGCTACCAGCTGGCTGCGACCATCCGCGAGCCTCGTAGACACCACGAAAGCCCCGCGTGATGAGCAGCCCCGTGCGCACGCCCTTGCTCTCGAGCAAGGCGTTCGTCGCGACAGTCGTGCCGTGCACGAAGAGGGAGACATCCGCCGGAGCGACGCCGTCGTCGAATAGGCGCTCAAGGGCGTTCAGGACGGCCAATGAAGGATCGCTCTGCACGGAGGGGACTTTTGCGCGCTTCAAGGCCCCGGACTCGCGCTCGACGGCAATTAGGTCCGTAAAGGTTCCGCCCGTATCGACGCCGATCAACCAGCTTGGCAAGGGCGTTTCTCCCTGTGCGTTTCTTCCCGATAGGCTCATTTCGACTTCGGTCGAACGTCCATTATTGAGATGCTAGCAGCGCCCCGTTCGCGTTGCAACCATGATAAAATGACTTTAACAGTGAGTGCCTGGAGAAAGAGATGCCGACCAAAAGCCCCGCTCCACGTTCAGGCGCCGCCGGCAAGAGCCCTCCCAAAGGCATTCAGTCGGTCGAGATCGGCTGCGAGATGTTGATGCACCTCAGTCGCTCGCGCCAACCGGCGTCGCTGACGCTCCTCGCTGCCGAACTCGCGATGAGCCCGAGCAAGGCTTATTTTTATCTCACGAGCTTGGTGCGCTCCGGCCTTGTCAGCAGAGACGATGCGGGGCTCTACAAGCTCGGACGCGCGGCCCGGGAGATTGGCTTTGCGGCACTCTCGCAAATCGACGCAATCGACGAGGCCCGCGAGGCGATGGTGCGGATCCAGCGGGACATCGACCAGTCGATTAACATGTCGGTCTGGGGAACCGCGGGCCCGACCGTCGTGCATCGCCTCCCCGCTCCCTATTGGCGGCTCGAGATCCGCCTCGGAGCCGTGCTTTCCCCACTGACTGCAACGGGCCGCTCGCTCTTGACGGGCTTCCCTGAATCCGTCGTCTCCGAGATCATCCGCGACGCGCTCGCCAAGGCCACGTCCGCCGATCCATGGCGACAGTTCTCCCAGAAGAAGGCGATGTCGATCTTCCTCGAGGATCGGGAAAGGGGTCTTTCGCGTGGGTTCGGCAGCGTCTTTCCGGGCGCGACGAGCCTCGCGGCCCCTTTCCGGGATCAGAACGGAAACACCGTCGCCGCCATAACGATTCAGGGCGAAGGGGAGCGCTTCGACACGAGTTACGATGGACCCGTCGCCAAGGCCCTGTTGGCGGCGGTATCACCGGCAACGCCTCCGCATGTCACGGTCCCTGATACCTGACGCGCATACCACGAGGGAAGCGGCGTCTGGTGAGCGGGATCCGCGGAGATGAGCGTTAAGCGGCCGATCCGACGTGCACGATGGAGCTAATTCGGACAAAGCGCGTTGGAACGTGCCGGCGCCGGGCCCGGTGCTGGCACCACAACGCGTGCATGATCCCAGCTGCACGCCGGGATTTTCCCTGGGCCTGCACGTTATGCATGAGGCCGGTGACCGACAGCTCCATTCATGGGCTTGGTATGCGACCCGCAACTGTGGTCCAGCAGGTGAAACGAGATCGCAATGCGTGGTGGACCGGGACGGGACAAAAGCCTTGATTTCCTGTCCGGCGGAAGAGCGATGGGCGCCGCCCTGCGCGCACACCACTGGGCGGCAACCCCGCTTGGCGATGCTGCGGGCTGGCCGCCCGGCGTCAAGACCTTGGTCGAGGTGATGCTGGGATCCAACCAGCCGATGTTCATCGCGTGGGGAGCGGAGCGCACACTGCTCTACAATGACGCGTACGCCGAGATCCTCGGCAACAAGCATCCAGCGGCGCTGGGGCGCGACCTCCTGGAGGTATGGCATGAGATTCGCGCCGACCTAGTGCCGGTTGTTGAACAAGCCTACGCAGGCGAACCCGTCCATATGGACGATATCACACTCATGATAGAGCGCCGTGGGTATCTGGAGGAGACGCATTTTGCCTTCTCTTACACACCTGTGCGCGACGAGACTGGTGCCACCACAGGCTTTTTCTGCCCCTGCACCGAAATCACCGGTCAGGTGATGGCCGAGCGCCGGCTTGCCGCCGAGACGGAACGCCAGCGCCGCCTCTTCGAACAGGCACCAGGCTTCATTACAATCCTGCACGGGCCGGAGCACAGGTTCGAGTTCGTCAATGAGGCCTACAAACGGCTGTTCGGGGATCGTGACTTCATTGGCAAGACAGTCAGGGAGGCCTTCCCTGAACTGACGGGCCAGGGTTTCTATAAGTGGCTGGATCAGGTCTACACGTCAGGCGAACGTTTCGTCGCCCAACGCGTCCCGGCCCGGCTCCAGCGCTCGTCGGACGCCGATGTGACGGACCGGCTACTCGACTTCATTTACGAACCGGTGGTGGACGAGTTCGGACGAGTGACGGGGATATTCTGCGAAGGTCACGACGTCACAGACGCCCATCTGGCCCGCTCCGCCATCGATGCGAGCAACGCGCGCTACACCAGCATACTGGCAGTGATGGCCGAGGGCTTTGTTGTTCTCGACGACAGCTTCCACATCACCGAGATCAACGCCGAGGGTCTACGACTCGCGGCTCGGCCGGAGAACGATCTTCTTGGAAGATCGCATTGGGAGGCTTTTCCCGGTGTCAGCGCGAAGGTTGAATCCGCCTACCGGCGGGTGATGAGCGAACGCGTTCCAGCCGAACTTGAACATTGCTACGTGGATCCGATTACCAGGCATGAACTCTGGCTGGCACTGCGCATCTACCCGGTTCCGGGCGGGGTTGCTGCTTTCTTCCGTGACATCAGCGAGAAGGTATTGGCTGAGGACGCCCTGCGCCAAAGCCAGGAGCGTCTCGAGGGCGCATTTTCCATCAGCACGGTTGGCGTGCTGTTCTGGGACAAGAGCTTCGCTCTGACAGAGGCAAACGCGGCTTTCTTGCGCATGACGGGTTTCAGCCGTGAGGAGGCGCTCGGCAAAACATGGCAGGAGTTAACGCCGGAAGAATTTCACCCTGTCTCCTGGCGAGCCGTTGAGCAGGTTTTGACCCGCGGCGAAGCCACTCCTTATGAAAAGCAGTACTTCCGCAAGGATGGGTCACGCTGGTGGGGACTGTTTGCGCCGCGCAAGGTCGGCGATGAGGTGGTCGAGTTCGTGCTCGATATCACGGCCCGCCGCGAAGCTGAGGCGGCTCTTCAAAGCCTCAACGAGGAGTTGGAGAGCCGCGTGGCAGAAGCGGTCAGGCAGCGTGACGTAACCGAGGCCGCTCTGCGACAGTCGCAGAAATTGGAAGCGGTAGGGCAGCTCACGGGCGGCGTAGCGCACGACTTCAACAACCTGCTTACAATCATTCGCTCCTCCATCGAATTCCTTCGGCGGCCTAAGCTGCCCGATGAACGAAGACGCCGCTACATCGACGCGATCACCGACACGGTTGACCGTGCGGCGAAGCTCACCGGGCAATTGCTGGCCTTTGCGCGAAGGCAGGCGCTCAAACCAGAGGTCTTCGACGTACCCGAGCGCATTCGCTCCGTCGCGGACATGCTACAGACCATCCTTGGCAATCGTGTGCGGATAGAAATTGATGCGTCGCCCGGGCCCTGTTTCGTCAAAGCGGACGTCATCCAATTCGAGACGGCGCTCGTGAACATGGCCGTGAATGCCCGCGACGCCATGAACTGGGAGGGCACGGTGACCGTGAAGGTTGATGCGCTCGCCGAGATACCTTCCATCCGGGGGCACGCTAGCGCATGCGGCAAGTTCGTGGCGGTGTCGATCAGCGACACCGGCTCCGGCATACCGCGCGAGGAGCTTGGGCAGATTTTCGAGCCCTTCTTCACCACGAAGGAGGTCGGAAAGGGCACCGGCCTCGGCCTGAGTCAGGTGTATGGCTTTGCCAAGCAGTCCGGCGGTGATGTTGCGGTTGAAAGTGAGGTGGGCTGCGGCACCACCTTCACGCTTTACTTGCCCAAGGCAGCGCCAGACCGTGCACCCGGCCCCGCCGCCGACGCTGGACGGAGCAGTCGACCGGAGGAGGGCGGCGGATGTCGCGTACTGGTCGTCGAGGATAACGTCGATGTCGGTCGCTTCTCCACGCAGTTACTTCAGGATCTCGGTTACGAGACCACCTGGGCTACGAACGCCAGCGAGGCACTCCAGCTCTTGGCGGACGATGCCACGCGCTACGATGTGGTGTTCTCCGATGTGGTGATGCCGGGCATGAGCGGTGTCGATCTCGGGCAGCAGATCCGGCTCAGGCATCCGGACCTTCCCGTTGTACTAACCTCCGGCTACAGCCACATCCTGGCCGAGAAGGGTTGGCATGGCTTCGAGCTGCTGCACAAGCCATACGCAGTCGAAGACGTTTCTCGCGTACTGCGCCGGATGTGCGCCCAGAGGCGGCTGCGCGACAGCTGAGCACGTCCTGCTGGCGACCTGTCCTTCTCAGGCCGTGCCTCGACACCCGCGCCGGGCGTCCAGTTGTTCAGGCTGCAAACGCGTTTGTGCGTCCCACTCGTCACGTCCGAGGGTTCTGCCGTCCCCGGTTCGATGCCGGGTCCTTTTTCAAGCAGGAGATGGGCTGTGCGTCGTCAAATCACCCCGCCAGCTTCCGCGAAATCACATCCTCGCAGAGCATGTTCCGCTCGTCGGTGAATTTCCCGCTCATCGCCTCGCGCAGCGCCTTGCTCGGTTCGGCGAGGCCCCAGCGGTCGGGGCCGTTCATCAGCCCGGCCCAGTAATCGGGCGTGCCGACGACGTGGGTCGATTCGTCCACGGTGTCGACCTCGGTCGTGTATTCCGTGACGAAACCGTTGGGCTCGATGAAATAAGAAAAGATGTTGTTGCCCGGGCCGTGCCGGCCGACGCCCCATTCGATGCCGTAGCCGGCTTTCTTGAGCCGCCCTGCGCCGCGCATTACGCCGTCGAAATTGGGGATCTCATAGGCCATGTGATTGAGGCCCGCGCCCTGCGCGCGGGCGAGCGCGATCGAGTGGTGGTAGGAGCTGCAGCGGATGAAGTTCATCCGCGCCGTGGAATCCGTGAGACGGAAGCCGAGCACGTCGCAGAAGAAACGCTCCTGCCGCTCGATGTCCTCCACGTTGAGGACGACGTGGGAAAGCTTTTCCGGGCGCGAACGGTCGGTGACGGTGACGGCGTGCCCTTCCACGTCGCAGGAAATGTTGAGGGCCTGCCCCTCGGGCGAGCGCAGAGAGAAGCCGTAGCCGCCCCCGGCAATGGCGGGCAGCACATGCGGCGCATCGATCACCTCGACGCCCATGCTCAGGGCCCTGGCATGCAGGCCGTCGACGGCGCGGCTGTCGTCGGCCGAGAAATTGATCGCGACGAGGCCCGCGCGCGGGCGTTCGTGAACCGTCAGCACATGATGCTCGGCTCCGGTGCCACGCAGGTACATGGCGCCGCCGTCGGTGGCGACCTCCTCCAGGCCCCAGGAGTTGCAGTAGAACTCGACCGTCTGCTTCAGGTCGAAGACCGCAAGCTCGACGCCCCGCAGGCCGTTCACGCGGATATGGTTCATGTCTGCCTCCTCGGACGGGGTTCTATGCCCCGTCGCGCGTCGTCGGTGACGGTTGTTTCCATTCTGCCCAAAACAGCCGATAGCGCCACGATTATCTCGCGAGCCTAGTTTTCCCTGGCGAGTGCATCGAGCGCCCGCGCGAGGCCTTTGAGCGAGACGGGAACGACGAGGTCCTGGCCCGCGCCATTCCTAAACAGCAGTCGGCCACCCTGATCCTGCGCGCGCCAGCGTTTCAGCACATCGTCCTTCATCGCGATGCTGGCGAAACATCCGCCGGGCAGGCAGCGTGTCCAGGAGAGCTCGACCGGCTGCTTGTCCTTGTCGTCCAATGCGAATTTCAGGCTGCCGGGAAACGTGACGTTCGGCGGGACGACTGCGGTAAAATACAGCGGCTCGGCGGGGGTCATCTTGCCAAAACCCAATTGCGCGAAGGGCGCCGATTGCCCCTGCACCACGACGCTTTGCAAGACTTCGCAACGGCGGCGGCCGGGCTGGCCCGCGGCGGCTGCAACCGGCCTGCAGCTCATCTGCCAGTCGCCGAAGGCTGCTGTCGTCACGTCCGCATTTCCAGGCTCGCCTGCCGGTCTGTCGGGCGTGGGTGAGGGTTTCGCCGGCACACCCTGCGCTTGCACCTGCACAGGGCCAGCAGCGCGCGGCGGCGTCGCGGCGGTCTGTGCGAAGGTTTGGGGCGCGTGCACGAGCGAAAGGCAAAGGGCGGCAAAAACCAGTCTATTCATCAAAACCATACTCCCGGGCCTCAGCCCATCACCAGGACGCCTTCGCGCCACCCACGACGGACGCCGATTTGCCGACCCGCGAAAATTCGCCGGTCGCATTGGCGAAGATGGCCAGGCCCGTGCCCGTCTGGAATTTCAACCCGCCTTCCATGCGGAGCGCATCGCGCGCTGCCGGTGCGCCGCCGACGATGAAGGGATAACCCGGCGCCGACAGGAAGCTCGCTTCGACCGTGCGTTGCGTGTCGAATTCATGAACGTAGGCCACGCGCAGCGAAGGCGCAAAGTAGGCGCCTGTGCCGAGATCGAAACGGGTGTCGAGTTGCACGCCGAGATAGGCCGGCAGCGAGTGGATGGTCCGGGCGTAGTAGGAGAGACCGAGCACGCTGTTCTGTCCTCCCGCCGTCCTTTCCGTGAAATCGCGAAGCCGAAGACTGGCGAATTGCAGGGCACCAAAGGGCGTGATGCTTGAATTGCCGAAAGCCTGCTTCCAGCCCAATTCGAAACGGCCGCTCATACCGTGGCTGCCGAAGTCACCGCGGAGATTTTCCGCCAAGCCCCCGACCGGGTTGAGTGGGTTCGGCGCGCCGGGAATAGCTGCGAAGCGTTTCACCTCGTTGGCATAGGAATCGAACGATAAAATGCCGGTCGCGTAGAGATGGGTGTCGCGCATCGCCAGATAACCCGCGATGTGACGCGCATCCAGCGAGCCGGACGTGAGGCGGTTCTCGACGCTGAAGGACGACGAGCCGGTGCTTCCCGCCAGTCCGGCAAGGAGATTTTCGGTCAGCTGATAGTCGGTGCCGAGCGCGACGCCCGTGCCACGCGACACGGCCTGCGCGCTGCCGAGCGGCAACTCGCCGGAAAAGCGAGTGCCGCCGCTGAAGCCGCTCGCCCAGATGCGCCATGTGCGCGCCGGGACCACGCTCGTCGAGCGGATCCCCTTGAAGGGTGCGAGCGCGCGCGTGTCGGTGGCTGCGTAGCCCAGCGCGCCACTGTCGGTCAGCGTGATGCTGTTGACGTCCGCAGGGGCGCCGGTTGCCCAGCCGAAGGCCTGACGTCCAACCGTACTGTTGAAGATGTCGCTGGAAGAGAAGGCCGCTTGCTCGGCCGCCGTGGTGCCCTCGCCCGACAGGAGATCGAACACGCCCCCGAGCTGCGCGACAGTTGGCACATAGAAGATCGAACCCGCGATGGGCGCGAAGTTCGGCGATGTGCGCGCAGTCTGGATCGCATTGATCGCACCGCCGACTGCGGCCTGGTTGATGGTCAGCCCCTTCGGCGCGAAGTTCACATTGTAGTCGAGAACGACGTCGTTCGTATCTGGATATTCAAGATTATAGGTCACGACCGCCGAGGAAAAATAGCTCAGCGCGAGGCCGTCGTGCGACGCGACGGCTGTGTCCGCATGGACGATGACGAGCTTGTGGTCCCCGGTCTGGACCTGCCCCGGATTGAGGATGTTGATCGGGATCGTCCCGGCGAGCGTCGCGGTGCCGGTGAGGGCGATCTTGTCGGCGAGATTGGGCGCGAGATCGAGATCGAGCGCATAGATGCCCGCGCCCGATTGCAGCAGATTTCCGGTGACGGACGTCGTCAGCACGTTGTTGAGCGCACCGGGCGAGATGATACCGTCGTTGGTCAGCAGATTGCCTGCATCCGTCGCAGGCCCGAGCCGGATGAAAGCGCCGGAATCGAGCAACGCGTCCTTCTGGTTCATGAAGGAATTGCTGCCGGTACCGAAATCCATGGAGCCGATGACGTGGCCGAAACTCGAGACGGCCTCGCTACCCGTCGTGCCGGTGAGGACTATGCCGGCAATGCCGTCCATGGTCTCGACTGTCGTCAGCTTGCCGAAGTTGAGCGTGTTGAGACGGCCATTTGCGATGCTCACCGCATGGCCGTTGCCGCCGCCGCCGACGATCATGCCCGAATCAACCTCGATCGACACGTCGCCATTGCCGCCTGTTCCGCCATTGACCGCGGCACCGGCGCTCTGGGCGAAGATGGCGATGGAATCCATGCCGGTCGTGATGACATTGCCGGTCTGGTGCACCGTGACGTTGCCGGCCGCGCCGATGCCGCCAAGCGTTCCGGCAAATCCCTTGCCGGTGCCGCTCGCCTGAAGGGACGTGCCGAGACCCGCAAGGCCGCCACCGCCGCCGATCGACTGCGCGATCATGCCGTAGGCATTTGCCCCCGTCGTCGCGATCAAGCCCGTATTTTTGATGCTGACCGCGCCGCCCGTGCCATTGCCCGCGACAACCGCGGACGTGAAGGTGAAGGTGGTCGCCTGCGCATCGCCAGCGCCGAGAAGTCCGCCGCCGCCGCCAACCGATTGCGCGACAATGGCATGGGCGCCGATTCCCGACGTGGTGATCTGTCCGGCATTGGTGAGCGTCACGCCCGCGCTGTCGCCTGTTCCGCCGCCCAGCACGAGGGTGTCCGCGCCATTCGCGCCGCCCTGCCCGCCGCCGCCGCCGATCGACTGCGCCAGAATGCCGTAGGCCGCGAAGCCGGACCCCTTTGTGCGATCCCCGGTCTGGATCAGCGCCGAGTTCTCGATGGTGACCAGTGCACCATTGCCCTTGGCCGTGCCGGTGCCGCCGAGCAGGTTCACGCCACCGGACAGCGCGCCGGATCCGCCGCCGCCGCCGACCGATTGCGCCACGATGGCAGAGGCGAAGTCACCCGCCGTGACGAGCTGGTCATGGTTCCTCACCGTTACCGTGCCGCCGTCGCCGCTGGCATCGCTGCCGCCCATGGCGACTGCCTTCGCGCCGAGAGCATTGCCGCCCGCGCCGCCGCCACCGCCAATGGATTGCGCGAAGATAGCCGAAGCGCGCTCGCCGGACGTGAAGATCTTGCCGCCCGCATTATTGTCGATCTCGACCGCGCCGCCGTTGCCAGCCGCGCCTGCTTTTCCGCCGTATGAGACGAGCCCATACGCGCCGCCCGGCGTGCCGGGAGTTGACTGTCCCTTGAGCGTGCAGTCGGTTGCCGTCGTTGGCGTGTCCGTGTTGCAGGCAGTGCCGGTGCCGACACCGTCGGAGGCGCTGCTGCCGCCGCCGCCGCCGATGGATTGCGCAAAGATGCCGTGGGACAGCGTGCCGTAGGTCGTCACCATGCCGCTGTTGGTGGCGGTGACATTGCCGCCATTGCCCGTCGCGCCGCCGTCGCCGCCCATGGCGAAAAGCCCGGTTGCGCGCGAGCCCGAGCCGCCGCCGCCGCCGATCGATTGGGCGGTCATGCCGACTGAATTCTGGCCGTGCGTCGTCACCTGGCCGCTGTTGGCGATCGTGACAACGCCGCCATTGGCGCCATTGCCGCCGCCGCCGCCGATCGCCACCGCTCCGAAGTCGCCACCGAGCTTGATCGCGCCGAGGGGGATGCCGGGATTAAGGGGCAACGCGCTGCCGTCGAGGTTGAGCATCGTCTCGTTCGCGATGCCGCCGCCGCCGCCGACGCTCTGCGCGAAAATCGCGCCGGAATCATCGCCGAAGGTGAAGATGCCGCCACTGTTGGCGATATTGACCGCGCCACCCGAACTGCCATTGCCCGCATCGCCGCCGATCACGACGAGGCCGGGGAAATAACCGCCACCAGCCGAGGCTCCGCCGCCGCCGCCGACCGATTGCGCCAGTATCGCCACCGAGCCGAGCCCATCTGTTTCCAGATCCGCATGATTATTGACGGTGACCGTGCCGCCGAGACCGCCCGAACTGCCGCTGCCGCCGATATTGATGAGGCCGGAGCCCGCCCCGCCCGTACCACCGCCGCCGCCGACGCTCTGCGCAAAAATGGCGGTGGCGTAATTGCCCTTCGTCGAGACGGTCGCACCCGCTTCATTGGTGACGAGCACCTCGCCGCCGTTGCCCTGCGATCCCTCCGAGCCGCCGATGCCGATCTTGCCGAGGGCACCCGCGCTGCTGTTGCCGCCATCGCCGCCGCCGCCGCCGACGCTCTGCGCGATGATGCCGCGCGCGTAATTGCCCGTCGTCTGGATGGCGCCGAAATTTTCGATGGTGACCTTCTCGCCGTCGCCGCTCGCGCCGCCCGAACCGCCGACCGCGACATTCCATTTCTTCAGGAAGGACGCAGCCGTCGGGAAGATCGTGTTGGATCCCACGGCCACCGCCTCGACCACCGGTGCTGGCAAAAGGCCGCCCAGCCCGATGATGCCGTCGCCGCCCGTGCCGCCGCCGCCGCCGATGGATTGGGCGACAATGCCGTCGGAATTCGCGCCGAGCGTGATGATCGCCTGCCTGTTGGTGACGTCGACTGTCGAGGCATTGTTGCCGGAGCCCCCTCTGCCGCCGACCGCGACCGCCGCCGAAAAATTGTTCTTCACGCCCTTTTCATTAGCCGCCTTGCAGGCTGCGAGCGCAGGGCCGGCAAGACCGCTGCTGCAGCTCGATCCGAGCAGGACAGTCATGCTGTTGGCGCGGCCACCCGCGCCGCCGCCGCCGCCGATGGATTGGGCGAGAATGCCGGCAGAGCCGATGCCCGTGGTCTCGATCGTGCCGCTGTGCGTCTCGATAACGACGGCGCCGCCGAGATTGCCCGAACCGCCGCTGCCGCCGACCGACACATTGGCGCCGACGGAACTGCCGGTCGAACTCGCGTTGAAACCGAGCACGAAGCTCATCGCGCCGCCGGCATTGCCACCGCCGCCGCCGATCGACTGCGCGTAGATGCCCTGCGCGCCATCGCCCGCCGTCGTGAGGTTGCCACTGGTGTCGACGATGACCTTGCCCGCAACATTGCCGCTGCCGCCCGAACCGCCGACTGCGACACTGACATTGAGATTGGTGCCTTCGCCGCCGAAGCCTCCGGCCCCTGAGGCAGAAAGACCGCCACGACCGCCGCCGCCGCCAAGCGATTGGGCGAGGATCGCCGCTGAATCGCTGCCCGCGGTGCTGATCGCGCCCGTATTGACGATCGTAACTGCGCTGCCGACACCGCCCGCGCCCCCGGAGCCGCCGAGCGAGACGGAGATGTTCTTCGAATCGGTCCCGCCAAACGTCCCCGAGATCGAAAGGCCGCCATTGCCGCCACCGCCGCCGATGGATTGCGCTGAAATGCCGTCGGCGTTCTCGCCGGCGGTCACGATCCTGTCGCGACTGGTCACGCTGACGATGTCGCCGTTGCCGCCAGCGCCACCCGAGCCGCCGAGGGAGACCGCGATCTGGCCTGAACCGTCACCCGCGCCGAGCGAGGCGGCGACGCTCAGTCCACCATTGCCGCCGCCACCGCCGATGGATTGCGCCAGAATGCCGTCGGCATGGTCGCCGGAGGTCTGGATCATGCCCGTGGCATCGACCGTAACCAAGCTGCCGTTACCGGCTGCGCCGCCGGACCCGCCGAGCGACACGGAAATTGCAGCGCGCTTGCCGTCCTCTTTCTTGATCGGGCCGGTAAACGAACCCGCGAAACTGAACCCGCCGCTGCCGCCGCCGCCGCCCTGCGACTGCGCGAGAATGCCGTTGGAGCCGGTGCCCTCGGTCAGGATGTTGTCGACGCTGGTGACCGTGACGCTGGAGCCGTCGCCGCCTGCGCCACCCGATCCGCCGAGGCTGACGCTGAGCGCGGCGGACGAACTCGTGCCCGTGACGCCGCTGACCGAAATCGCGCCGGAGAAGCCGCCGGAACCGCCGCCCCCGCCGATCGACTGCGCCACGAGGCCATTCGAATCCGCGCCCACCGTATGAATGGTCGCGACGTTGTTTGTCAGCACGGTGCCGACATTGCTGTTCAGAATGACGACGCCGGCATTCTGGCCCGTGCCGCCGGAACCGCCGAGGCTGACGCTGGCGCCCAGCGGCCCCTGGAGGGAGATCGAGCCCGAGATCGAGAACCCGCCCGCGCCGCCGCCGCCACCGACCGACTGGGCCCAGATCGCATTGGCCTGCGCGCCTGTCGTCCGCACATGGCCGGTGCTGTCGAGCGTGACGTCCCCCGCAGTGCCGCCGACCGACCCGCGGCCGCCGATGGAAACGCCGATCGTCGTACCCGTCGCGCCGCTCACGGACACGCTCGCACCGCCGCGCCCGCCACCGCCGCCCACTGATTGTGCGAAGAGGCCATTGGAGCCGTTACCGGCTTCGGGATTCGCGATGTCACCCGTCGAAATATTGCCGACGCTGGTCAGGGTGACGCTGCCCCCAGCGCCGCCGCTGCCGCCCGAACCGCCGACTCCAACCGAAATCGCCGCCGCGTCGCCGCCCAGCGCGAGCACGCCGGTGAAGCCGCCATTGCCGCCGCCGCCACCGACCGATTGAGCCAGCACGCCGTCCGATTCGAGGCCCTTCGTGGTGATGTCGCCGGTGCTCGAGACGGTGACCGCGTTAGCCCCGCCGCCACCGCCGGCAGTGCCGCCGACGCCGATCCCGATCGAAGCCTGGCCGCCCAGGGAGCCCGCGATGCTGAAGCCGCCATTGCCGCCGCCGCCGCCGATGCTCTGCGCCAGAATACCGCTCGATTGGCTACCCGATGTCAGGATCGATCCGTGGCTCTCGACATTGACGATGCCGCCGGTGCCGCCGCCACTGCCGCTGCCGCCGATGCCAACGCCGGCCGAAAAGTTCTCGCCACCGGCCACGCCAATCGCGAACCCGCCGTTACCGCCACCGCCGCCGACCGACTGGGCGAAGATGCCCATCGAGAATGTGCCGGCCGTCTGGATGTTGTTGTAGCTGAGCACGTCGACCGTGTCGGCACTGCCGCCACCAGAGCCCGTGCCGCCCAGCGATACGCCCGCCGCGTTGCCTGCGGCCAGCGCCACGCCGAGCGTCGCGGAGAAGCCGCCGTTGCCGCCGCCGCCGCCGATGGATTGCGCAAAGATGCCGTTCGAACTGATGCCCGACGTGGAAAGCGTGATGGCGCCCCCCGTCTGCTGGGCAAGGGCATAGCTGTCGACCGTCACAGCCTTGCCGTTGCCGCCACCGCCGCCCGACCCTCCCACCGCGACGCCGATAGCCGCATCGGCGCTGAATGCGCCCGTGATGGAGAATCCACCATTGCCGCCGCCACCACCGATGGACTGCGCGAAAATGCCGTTCGAATCTCCGCCTTGCGTAAAGATGGATCCGGTGTTGCTGACGGTCACGACACCCGCTGCGCCGCCGACTGAGCCGGAGCCGCCGACGCTCACTGCGCCGCCGAAGCTCGATCCAGCACCGAGGCCGATGGAGAAGCCGCCATTGCCGCCGCCGCCGCCGATCGACTGGGCGAGAATGCCGTTCGCCTTCACGCCTTGCGTGAGGATGTTGTTGTAGCTGGTGACTGTGACGGAGGACGATGCCCCGCCGCTTGCGCCGGAACCGCCGACGGACACACCTCCGCCCGCCCCGGTCACAGCCGCGCCGAGCGAGGCCGCGAAGCCGCCGTTGCCGCCACCGCCGCCGATGCTTTGCGCGAGAATGCCGTTCGAGCCGGCCCCGGTTGTAACGAGGGTCAGCGTGCCAGCGGGCGGCTCGACCAGCGCGGGACCAGTCCCGCCTGAATTCATGACCCCGTAGCTTTCGACCGTGACTGCCTCGCCTTTACCCCCACCCGCTCCAGAGCCGCCGATCCCGACGCCGAGCGCGAACTGGCCCATGGTAAAGCCGGCCCCGATGGCGAAGCCGCCGTTGCCGCCGCCGCCGCCGATCGATTGGGCGAGAATGCCGTTAGAATTGTCGCCCAGTGTGATGATTCGATTGGTGCTGGTGACGTCGACGACGCCACCGGCGCCGCCGCCTCTCCCCGTTCCGCCGACCGACACGGCGGCTGCCGCGCCGAGGGAATCGCTGAACGCTCCGGCGATAGACGCTGAAAAGCCCCCATTGCCGCCGCCACCGCCGATGGATTGCGCGACGATGCCGGAGGAATTATTGCCTGATGTTGCGAGGGTGAAGGTTTCGCTCAGGCCCCTGACCGCGACGCCGGTCGGTCCGCCGAGCGACCTCACCGTTGCGCTGTCCGCAGCCGATCCCGTTCCGCCGCCACCACCGACGTTGACCGAGATGGCCACAGAGGGAACCAGCAGGGAAACGGAGATCGCGCCGCCTGCCGAGAAACCGCCATTGCCGCCGCCGCCGCCGATCGACTGCGCGACGATGCCGAAGGAATTGTCGCCCTGGGTGACGATGGTTCCGGTGCTGTCGAGCGTCACGGCCCGGGCTATGCCGCCGCCGCCAGCCGTTCCGCCGACCCCGACGCCGATGCTTGCCACCCCGATGGCCGCGTCGATCGAGAACCCGCCATTGCCGCCGCCGCCGCCAAGGCTTTGCGCGCTGAGACCGCTGGAATTGGCGCCCTGCGTGCCCACATCGCCGACATTGGTGAGATCGACAGTGCCTGCCGCGCCACCATTGCCGCCGTGGCCTCCGACGCCGACCGCGATCGAGACAAGCCCGATAGAGCCCGCGCCGGCAAATCCGCCATTGCCGCCGCCGCCGCCGATGCTTTGGGCGAGGATGCCGGTGGAATTCGCGCCCTTCGTCGTGACGCTGGTGGCGCCATCGACGATGACGGCGGAAGCAATGCCGCCCGACCCGCCGCCGCCGCCGACCGCGACGCCCACGCCAAGCGCGCCAGCCCCTGCCCCGATGGCGAAGCCGCCATTGCCGCCGCCGCCGCCGATGGACTGGGCGACGAGACCAGCGGACATATCGCCCTTGGTGGAGATCGTACCGCCGGTCCTGACGGTGACCGTGTCTCCCAGTCCGCCCGAGCCGCCGGAACCGCCGACACCCACTGCCACGGAATAGCTCGCGGGATCGCCCAGCGAGACAGCCGCGGCCAGGCCGCCATTGCCGCCGCCGCCGCCGATGCTCTGCGCAAGAATGCCGTTCGAACTGATGCCATTGGTGAGAATGGATGCACTGCCGTTGATCTCGACGACGCCGCCCTTGCCGCCGAGCCCGCCCGAGCCGCCAATCGCCAGCGAGACGCTGGCTCCGGAGCCGACAGTCGCCTGAACCGCCGACCCGCCATTGCCGCCGCCGCCGCCGACGCTCTGCGCGAGCACGCCGTTGGAACGATCGCCCTGGGTCTGGATGATGGGCGCGAGGCTGGTCGGAACGCCGTTCAGCGTCACGTCGAAATTGGAGAAATTGACGGTGGTCTTGGCGCCCAATCCGCCGTCGCCGCCCGCGCCGCCGATGGACAGGCCCGCGAAGGCCGATCCGGATGCGCTGTTGCCGCCATTGCCGCCGCCGCCGCCGACGCTCTGTGCAAAAATGCCGTTCGAATCGTTGCCGATCGTCGTGAGGAAGCGACTGTCGTTGACCGTGACCGCGCCGCCGTTACCCCCGCCCCCTCCCGTGCCGCCGAGGCTGAAGGCGCCGCCGCTAGATCCGCCGTCACCGCCACCACCGCCGATGGACTGTGCCTGTATGGCGTTCGAGACAGCGCCGCTCGTCTTGATCACGCCCGTATTCGTCACGGTGACAACATCAGCATTACTGGCCACGCTGCCGGAGCCGCCGACCGAGACAAGGCCACCGCTATCGCCGCCCGCGCCGCCGCCGCCGCCGATGCTTTGCGCGAAGATTCCGCGCGAACGCGCGCCCGTGGTCGTCAGGTCGCCGCTGTTGTCCACGGTGACCGTGCCGCCCATACCGCCGGAATCGCCCTTGCCGCCCATCGAGACTACACCGCCCGATGCCGCGCCCGAGCCGCCGCCGCCGCCGATCGACTGGGCGAAGATCGCATCGCTGCCGAGCCCGCCCGTGCTGATGACGCCGCTGTTTGTGACGGAGACGGCGTGCCCGTCGCCGCCGCTGCCGCCTGACCCGCCGAGCGCGACCACGCCGCCCGTGCCGCTGGCGCTGCCGCCACCCCCACCGATGGACTGCGCGAGAATACCCTTGGCGCCTTCATTCGTGGTCGTGATCCACCCGGCATTGTCGATGGTGACGGTCCCGCCGCTGCCGGCCGCCGTGCCGCTGCCGCCGAAAGCCACGAAGCCGCCGCCTGTGCCGCCCGCCCCGCCGCCGCCGCCGATCGATTGCGCGACAATGCCGTTGGCGCCGATGCCGCTGGTGCTGATGCTGCTGCCGGCATCCGTCGTCACAGTGACGGCGCCGCCATTGCCGCCAGCGGAGCCCGACCCGCCGAAGGCGACGAGACCGCCCGCGAACCCGCCACTGCCGCCGCCGCCCCCGATCGATTGCGCGAAGATACCGAAGGCGCCCGTGCCCTCGGTCGTGATCTGGCTGTTGGATTTTGCATGGACCGTGACGGTGCCGCCGAAGCCGCCGCCCGCGCCGGGCCCGCCGCCGAACGCGACAATGCCGATTGCGTCGCCCGCATTGCCGCCGCTACCGCCGATAGACTGAGCCAGGATGCCGTGCGCATCCGAGCCCGTCGTTTGAATACTGGCGTCGTTGGTGACGAGGACGTTGTCGCCATTGCCGCCGGTGCTCGCGGAGCCTGCCCCGCCGACGATGCCATAGCTGCCGCCGCCATTGCCGCCGCCGCCGCCGATCGACTGCGCGAAAATGCCGATCGCGCCCGCACCCGTCGTGTGAATGTCGCCGCTGTTGGTGACCGTAACCGGCCCAGCCGCGCTGGCCGGTCCGCCGCTGCCGCCGCCACTGAAGATATAGCCCTTGCCGCCATCGCCGCCGCTGCCGCCCCGGCTTTGCGCGAGAATGCCGTAGGACAGCACGCCGGAGGTGGAGATATCGACAGACGCATTGAGCGTCACCGAGCCTCCGATGCCCGCGGCGCCACCCTGCAAACCATCGAGCGCGCCATAGCCATTGCCACCATCGCCGCCATTACCGCCGCTGCTGCTGACGGTGATGCCGGGCAGGTTGTTCGATATGCTGGTGATGTTGCCATTGTTGCCGACGGTCACCGTATCGTTGATCGTGGGCCCCGTTCCGCCCGGCGACCCGTCGGTTCCGGCATAGCCGATGGTGGCGCAGCCGATGAGAGGGATGCAGAAGCTCACGCCATAGCCGTTATCCCCACCCGAACCTTGCGAGCCCACCACCTTGTCGACGAAGACATTGGTATTTCCTGCGGGCACGGTGAAGGGAACCTGCCCCCCTGCATTGCCAGCCGCGCCCGCCGCCCCGTTTTGGGCGGCACTGAGAGCGCTGGTCTGGTCTGTAACGGTGCTGAGCGTGGAGGCGACCGCCGGACTACCCGTCGTCAGAGCAATCTGCGTCACGCCATACGCGCCGGTTGTCAGGCCGGTGACCGTATAGGTCACGCTGTTGTAGACGAACGTGCTGTTGACCGCCGGAGGAGTGACGATGATCGTATTGTTGGCACTGGTCAGGACGGTGCCGCCGCCAAGCAGCGCCGTCACGGTTTCGGTCGCACCAGTAACGGGGTTGATAACGCTATCGCCGACTGCGAGCGCGAAGGCGGGATCGCTGATGAGAAGAGCGAAGCCCGCAGCGAGCAAAGCATAGCTACAGGATGCCATCAGGCGTCGGACAAGACGAGGGGGCGTCCCGCTTGCGGCCCGGGCCTGACCGGCGACGGCGCGCCCTTCGAACTCGTTATGGATTGCAAATGTCTGCGGCTGGCCTTGTTTGCTCATATTCATGATATGTTAGGTCCAGCCTGTATTATAGAATTCGATTTTTTATTTTCGAACTCTGTCCGCCCATTATTGGAATGGTCATCTAGAAAGGTTTTTAGTCTGAAGCCTTTAGTAGGCGCGGACACTGCCACGCCCAAGGAGCAACGGCAATGTAAAAGATTCGATTTGAGAGATTTCTTTTTTGTTTACATGATCTTAACACACCACTAACGCATTTCGCGCACCAAGGCCGAGGGCCCGATGCGTTCCGGTCACCTAAAGGTTGGGCAATCACTTGGAGGGGACGACGAGGTCACAACATGGCCCGAACAATGTTCGGGGACGGACGGTCGCCGTTACGGGGCGCACTTCACATAGCTGACGTCCAGGACAGCATCGCCGGTATAACCGTATGTCATCTGGGTATCGCCCTGCAGTGTCACTCTCACGTCCATCGTCATGTAGCTCACTGAGTTCTTGCAACTCAGACGGAGCCCGGATTTGTGCTTTGCCTGCGATGTCCCGGCGATGCTGCAGGAACCGCCGGGGCTCATGACCTTGTTCGCGGATATGATGTAGGCCTGTTCAAACTGGTTTGTTTTCGGACGGAAGCTCCACCCTCCTCCGCGCTTTTGCAGCAGTCGCGAGCAATCGCTTGCCGACGCCGCCCAGGCGCCACGGAGGCGCTGGTCCATCGCATGTGACGATCCCGTCGGCGCAGCGCTGAACGCGACGCCCAACAGCGCCGCACATAACGAAGGGCCACGTCTTGCGAGACAAGCTGAACGCATATGGATGATCCTTCGGCAAAAAAGTAGGGAGGCAAGCAGCCCTCTGCGGCGAGCTGCTTGCCCTTATGACCCGGTGCACCCGCAGCAATTCTGCTCAGGCACTAGCCAATAGATGGCGCGACGGACTCAAGGCCTTTCGCCGAAGCGCGCCATGCAGGCGGCATAGATCGTCAGGCGCCTGCTATACGCGGGGTCATTGGGATCGCCACTGACGTTCGGCACTTCTCCCTGTGCCTGAGAGATGCACTGGCGAATCGCATCTTCGCGATTGGGGGTACCCTGCGCTGAAGCAAGCGATCCAGACATGATGCAGGCGATGGACGACAGAACGAGCACTGTCAGCGAATATTTCATCGAACAACTCCTCGATAGAGTACGCAACGATCGCGCTGGTTACCGAACCTGGAACAAGGCCGTCTCTCAGCCCTCGTCCTCTTCCTCCTCGTCATCGTCGTTCATCAGGCGGTTTTCGACGGAGTTTCTGAGCTCGCGTATGGCGATCGCCGCGACAATCCGCATGCGCCGCTTCTGGTCGACGTCGAGCGTGGCATAGAGCGGCTGCCATGCATCGGCGAGCTTCTTGAGTCCCGCTGCTCTTTGAGCAAGGACTTCGGAGCGTCTTTGCAAGAACTCGACCGGCTGAAACTCACGTGCCTCTTTCCGGCGTGCGATCAGGCTAGCAAGGCGTTGCTGCCTGGCCGTCGCCCGGCCGCGGATGGCGTCTTCCACTGGCGGCCAGAGTTTCATCTGGTCGGGAGTCAATTGCAGCGCGGCCTTGACGACCGCGATCCGCGACTCGACAAGCGCGTTTGGGTTGCCTGCGGTCCCGCGCTCAAGCGCGGGTGCCGTAGCCGAAGGGACCTGCGCATAGGCGAGTGGAGTCCCGACAATGCAAAGGGCAGTCAGCCCACCACATACCGTTTTCAACATCATATTCTCCTTTTTGGAGCGTTGCTGACGAGTTGAAACACGCGGCAATAAATCGATCGGCGTGCATTCTTAGAATAAGTCGGTTTTGTAATGAGGCGTTGACTCAGATCAACTTAAGAAAAGTCTATATGCGCTTCAATGCGCTTGGGCTTGACTTTGTATAGTTGAGTGCGGTCTTGACCAATCGAGTTCGCACAGCGGCGAAAGGTACTCACGATGGCCCTCGATTTGCAGGCCTACACCTTGCCCGCAATCTTCGTCGTGAGCCTTGTTCTGATCCTGGTCGGCAGCGAACTCGGTCGCCGGCTCGGCGCGCGGACGCGCGGCCGGGGTGATGCCAACGACTCGACACTGGAAGCAGCGATCCTGGGACTGCTGGCACTGATGATCAGCTTCACTTTCGCCATGGGCCTGTCGCGTTTCGAGGCGCGGCGGGATGCGGTGCTGAACGAGGCCAATGCAATCGGCACGACAGCCCTGCGCGCCCGGCTGCTGCCGGAACCTCACGGCAGCGCGAGCGTCAAGCTCCTGCGGGACTATGTGCGGATACGCCTGCATCTCAACCAGACGCTGGGGACGAAACGCGAACTCGATGCCGCAATCGCCCAGTCGAACGAGATCCAGGAATCGCTTTGGCAGCATGCAATCGCGATGGCCGAGAAAGATTCCGGGATCGTGCCGACAGGCCTCTTCATTCAGGCGCTGAACGACATGATCGACAATCAGGAAAAACGGCTGACTGCCCTGCGCAATCGCGTGCCCAACATCGTCCTGATGGCGCTGTATGGCATCGCTATCATCGCCAATGCTTTCGCAGCCTATGGTGGCGCGCTGGAGACAAGGCGCTCGCGCTTGCCTGTCTATGCGATGGGTGTGCTGGTCGCGGCGGTGATCCTGCTGATTCAGGATCTCGACCGGCCGGGCACGGGTTTCATCAGGGTCAGCCAGCAGCCCATGCTCGATACGGCCGCGAGCATCGCATCCTTTTCCAAGTAGGAGGCGAGCCTGTTCAGCGCGGCCCCGGGCCACCGTAATTGCGTTCGCAGACCCAGCCGATGAAGCATTGCGGCGCATCGCGGGTTGCGAGCCATCTGGGCCTCATCTCCTCGTCACGCTGGCAGAAGGCTCTGCTCGCGACATAGCGGTCGTAGATATTGGGCCCTGTGCCCAGCACAATGGCGCCGGCTCGGCTGACCAGGCTCGCCGCCATGCCGCAGCTCATCTGCAATGTGTCAGGTCTGCCCTGCGCACTCGCCCCGCCGGCGAGACACCCAGAAGCCATGACCGACAGAATGAGCCATCTCATCATCGCGTCCTCCCTCACACATCAAGATGCGCCGGCGGCGGCTCCTTCGCTTTACGGCTGCCGCCCTTCAGCTTTTCGCGAATAGCCTGGAAGAAGACGTAGAGCGGCGGAATCGCGAAGATGCCGAGGATTGACGCCAGGATCATCCCGCCGAAGACGGGCGTGCCGACGTTGCGGCGCGCCAGTTCGGAAGCGCCTTTCGCAACGACGAGGGGATAGAGCCCGAGAATGAACGCAAGCGATGTCATCATGACCGGCCGGAAACGCAATCGCGCGCCTTCCGCCGCCGCCTCGTAGAGAGGCACACCCCTCTCGCGCTGCTCCTTGGCGAATTCGACGATCAGAATGCCGTTCTTCGCAGCCAGCCCGATAAGTACGATCATGCCGATTTGCCCATAGAGATCGAGCGTAAGATGCCCGAGGGCGAGCGCACCGAGCGCGCCGAGAACGCCGATGGATACCGACAGAAGCACCGGGACCGGAATCGTCCAGCTCTCGTAGAGCGCGACGAGGAACAGGAAGGCGAAGAGGACCGCCAGGCCCAAAATCATGGCCGTCTTGCCCTCCGCGCGCTTTTCCTGAAAGGCCGTATCGGTCCACTCGCCTGCAAAGCCCGCCGGAAGCGTCCTGGCGGCGACCGCCTCCATCGCGTTCAAGGCCTGCCCGGAGGACACGCCCGCCGCTGGCGACCCCTGCACTGTGATGGCGCGCAGGTTGTTGTAGCGGATCAGCGCCGGCGGGCCGACGACCACGCGCACTTCGAGAACGCTGCGCAGGGGGACCATCTTGCCCTCCTTGTTGCGGACGTTGATGCGATAGATGTCGTCGACGCTGGAACGGTCCTTGGCCTCGGCCTGCACCTGCACCTGCCAGGTCCGTCCGAACAGGTTCAGGTCGTTGACATAGTAGCCACCGAGCGCCGCCTGCAGGGCCTGGAACACGGAGTTCATGGACACGCCCAGGACCTCAACCTTCTGGCGGTCGATATCGAGAAACAGCGACGGGTTCGTGGCCGAGAAGGTGCTGAACACGCCGGTCAGTTGCGGATCTTCGTTGGCGGCGATGGTCAGCCCGCGCAACACCTGAGCGAGCGCTTTCGGATCGCCGCCCCGCAGATCCTGCAGCACGTAGGAGAAGCCGCCACCGGTGCCGAGCCCGATGATCGGAGGCGGCGCCAGCGGGACGATCCTGCCACCTTCGATCTGCCGGAAGCGAGGCGCGAGCCGCGCCATCGTGGCGGACACACTGAGGGATGGGTCCTTCCGCTCCTCGAACGGCTTTGTGGTGACCACGAAGAAGGCGGCATTGGATTGGGAATAATTATCGATGAAGTTGAGGCCGATCACCGAGGTGAAATCGGCAACAGCTTCGTCCTCGCGCAGGATCGCCTCCGCCCTTTGCACGATTGCCGCCGTCCGCGCCACGGACGAGCCGTCGGGCGATTGCACGACGACGAAGAAGGCGCCCTGATCGTCTTCGGGCAGAAACCCTGTCGGCGTCACCTTCATCAACGCGCCGATGCCGACAAAGGCCGCGCCCGCAAGAACGAGGCCGATGATGGACACGCGCACGAGGCGCGCGGCGACAGCCCCATAGGCATCGCGCACGCGGTCGATGGCGCGCATGATCACGCCCATGATGCCGCGCCTGGGCCCGTGGTGTGGACGCAGCAGCACGGCGCAGAGCGCGGGCGAGAGCGTGAGTGCGTTGACGGCCGAGAGCAGCATGGCGACCGCGACGGTCACTGCAAATTGCCGGAACAATTCCCCAGATATGCCTGGAATGAAGGCGACGGGCACGAAGACGGACAGCAGCACCAGCGTGATCGCGATGATCGGCGCCGTGATCTCGGTCATCGCCTTCTTAGCCGCGTCAGCGGGACTGAGATGAGGCTCTTCCTCCATGACGCGCTCGACATTCTCGACCACCACGATGGCGTCGTCGACGACGATGCCGATGGCCAGCACGATGGCGAGGAGAGACACGGAATTTGCGGAATATCCCAGCGCCTTGAGGGCAACGAATGTGCCTATGAGGCTGACCGGCACTGCGAAGGTCGGGATCAGCGTCGCGCGAAGGCTGCCGAGGAACAGGAAGACGACCAGCACGACGAGGATAAAAGCCTCGATCAGCGTTTTCTCCACCTCCTCGATCGTCGCGCGAACGAAGGTCGTCGGATCGTAGGTGATCTTCCAGTCGAGATCGTCGGGGAAGCGCTTCTGCAATTCCGTGATGCGGGCGCGCACGGCGTCGAGCGTCTTGATCGCATTGGCGCCCGGCGCCTGATAGATGGCCATCACGGCGGCAGGCCCGCCGTTCAGGCGCGTTTCACGATCGAGGCTCGTCGCCCCGAGTTCCAGCCGCGCGACATCGCCGAGCCGCAGGACCGATCCGTCGGGATTGCTGCGAATGACGATGCGCTCGAACTCGGCGACGGAGGTCAGCCGTCCCTGCGTCTGGATGTTGAGTTGCAGGCTCTGGTCGTCGGACATGGGCCGCGCGCCGATGCGGCCGACAGCCGCCTGCACATTCTGCGCCTGGATGGCGCTGATCAGGTCGCCGCTCGTCAGGCCGAGGCCGGTCAGGCGATCGACGTCGAGCCACGCCCTCATGGCGTAATCCTGCGGCCCCCAGAGGTTGGCGTCGCCGACGCCCGGCGTGCTCCGCACCTGGTCGATAATGTTGATCGTCACGTAGTTCGAGAGATAGAGCGGATCGAGCGAGGCTTTCGGGGAGTAGAAGGCGATGACACCCAGAAGGGCCGAGGACTTCTTCTTGACGGTGACGCCTTGCCGCTGGACCTCCTGCGGCAGTTTCGAGAGCGCGACCTGAACGCGATTGTTGACGTTCACCGCGTTGATGTCGGGATCGGTGCCGAGTTCGAACGAGGCAATGAGCGAATAGCTGCCGTCGTCGCCGCTCACGCTCTTCATGTAGATCATCTTGTCGACGCCCACGACCTGCGCCTCGACGGGCTGTGCGACCGTCGCGTCGACGATGGCCCCAGAGGCACCGGGATAGGCGGTCGTCACCGAAACCTGCGGCGGCACGATGTCGGGATATTGCGCCACAGGTATCGTCGACAGGGCGACGAGGCCCGCGATCGTCATCACGATGGCAATGACGACGGCCAGCCTCGGGCGATCGATGAAAACGAAGGACAGCATGGTTATGAGCCCTTCAGCGCTTTGGTGGCGGGCGTGGCGCGCACGGGTGTGCCTGCCTTGACGTTCTGCAGTCCTTCGACAATGACCTGATCGCCCTCAGCCAGCCCGTCGTCGACGATGACCTCCGTCCCGGCCTCGGCACCCAGCTTGACGCGCTTCACAACGGCCTTTCCGTCCTGCACGATGAAGACGTAGATGCCGCCCTGATCCGCGATGAGGGCGGACTGGCGCACCACGAGTTTTCGGTCCGGCGCCCCGCTCTCCAGAAGAACGCGCACCAATTGCCCGTCGGTGAGTATCCCGGATGGATTTGGCATGCTGGCGCGAGCGATCACGGTGTCTGTTGTGCGGTCCACGGTGACATCCACGAAATCGATCTGCCCGACCTGATTGTAGGTCGTGCCGTCGGAAAACTGGATTCGCACCTTGATGTTCTTCGGATCGATCGCTTTGGAGGAATCGGGATTGCGCAGGAATTCACGCTGGCTGACCGGGAAGGTCACGTGCATCGGATCCTGGCTCACGATGACGGTCAGGGGACCGGAATCGGGCCCGACGACATTGCCCTTCGTGACGGAGGTTCGCCCGATGCGGCCCGTGATAGGCGCGGCAATCTCCGTGTAGCCCAGATTGATCTTTGCGGTCTGCAGATTGCCCTGGTCGCTCAGGACAGTGGCCTTCGCCCGCTGCTCCTCCGCCTGAGCCTTGTCGCGATCCACGACTGTGCCTGCTTTTCTTCGAAGAAGTTCCTCCGCGCGATCGAGTTGCAGCAAGGCCAGTTGGTGCGTCGCGATGCTTCGATCGAGTGCGCCTTGCGCCTGTTGCACATCGGCGTCGAACAATCCTTTCTCGATGCGGTAGAGAGGATCGCCCTCATGCACGACCATGCCTTCGCTAAACAGCACGGCGTCGACAAAGCCCTTGACGCGAGCGCGGATCTCCACGCGGTCGACGGCCTCTACCCGGCCGACGAAAGAGCTCGTCCTGGAAATGGAGCGGGACTCGACGGGCGAGGTCGAGACGGGGACAGCCGCCTGCTCCGCAGGTTGGGAATAGGCCGGACCCGCCTGATGGAATCCCAGGCAGACAGCAAAGGCCGCAATACGAATTAGACCAAGATCTCTAGCCATAGCGTGATTTCCCAGCCGCTTGAAGAATAAGTTTCATCTGAAACCAACCGCTTGTCCCGAGCAACAACATTGATCCCGAAAAGCGTGCCGCGATATCATTCCTTGGTCTGCGTACGCTTCTGACGAATTGAACCATTACAGCTTTATATCTTTGGATATACTCAGCGCCGATGGTTGGTCACCGCCATTGCACTGCGTCAAGGGCCCGCCGACGCGGGCGCGCCGGAATTCCTCGACCAAAATAGCGGCACTGACGCACAGAACCCAAAGCGGCAGCAGAAAAAGCGTCCAGTCGAAGGCCTGGCTGCCCACCAGGATCACTCCGGCCATCGTATAGCCGAAGATGGCCGTCCAGCGCGCGGTAAACCCGGTTCGCACGATCATCGTGGAGGCTGTAATCATGAACACCGCCGCCATCTTCAGGGCGTAGATGCTGAAGAGGTAGTAGACGAGCGAGCGGGCGAACCGGTACGACGGCGTCTCCGCGAAATCGGCAGATGCACTGGCTGATGCGATCAGGATGGCGCCGAGCACGGAGGCCGCCACGAACAGAAGGCCCGCGAAGAGCAGCCCGCTCCCAAGGAAAACGGTCGCAAACAACCGGTCCTCCGCAGGCCCCAGCTTGTCACGCAGCACACCTACGAACCACAGAAAGGCGACGCCCGCGAACGGCACGAGGTTGAGTGCCAGGGACACCTTCCATGTCTGGGCAACCAGCCACTCACCCGGGTCCGTCGGTCGCGCCGGGACCGACTGGAACAGCAGGGTCAGCGAGGCGAGCAACAGGACCGCAAAGATGAGTCCTGCAACCGCCGCAGCGCGCGGAGTCTTCAGTCCCGTCCTCGCTATCGGCATCTCCCTCATGCCACGGCCCCTGTCAGTGGATTTCAGGCACCTGCCGATAGGCATAATCGGGCTCGACGTAGCCTTCGGCCTTTTGACGCTTCGGCAATTTGATCTTCTCGCGCGGCGGCGCTTCGTAGGGAATGCTGGCCAGGATATGGGAAATAATGTTCAGCCGGGCGCGTTTCTTGTCATCGGAGATGGCGACGTACCAAGGCGCCCAGGCGGTGTCCGACGCCATGAACATCTCGTCCCGAGCGCGGGAATAATCGTACCATCGGCTGTAGGACTTGAGGTCCATGGGCGAGAGCTTCCAGATCTTGCGCGGATCGTGGATACGCTGCTCCATGCGGCGCGTCTGCTCGTCGGGGCTCACCTCGAGCCAGTATTTGAGGAGGATCACGCCCGATCCGACGATCGCTTTTTCGACACCGGGCGCATTCGCGAGAAAGCCCTTCAGCTGGTCATCCGTGCAATAGCCCATCACGCGCTCGATGCCGGCGCGATTATACCAGCTGCGGTCGAAAATCACGATCTCGCCCCCGGCCGGCAGATGCGGAAGATAGCGCTGGATGAACATCTGCGACTTTTCGCGGTCCGTCGGGGGCGGCAGGGCGATCACGCGGAAGATACGCGGGCTGACCCGCTCCAGGAGGGCCTTGATGACGCCCCCCTTCCCCGCTCCATCGCGTCCTTCGAACACGATGCAGACCTTGGCTCCTGTGTGTTGCACCCAGAGTTGCAGCTTCACGAGTTCGCCGTGCAGCTTCTTTAATTCCTGCTCGTACTGCTTGCGCTTCAACGGTTTCTTCACGGCGGCGTCCATAGCGGTTACTCCAGGTCTCTGTCGTCTAGTGTTCCGGTTTTGCAGCGGACCAGCTCAGAAAAAAGCCGACATCGCCGGGCATGCCGCGCGGCCAGTCGATGATCATCGCTTTCAGTTTGTAGTTGGCGGGCCGCAGCTGATCGCGCCAGAACTCGTAGGCCTGACGCGGGCGCCCGGTCAGAGTCTCGGGCCAGCCCTCCTCGGAATTGTTGATGGCCCGCCCATTGTCGGTGCACAGGGCATTGGGAAAACGCATCACCATGATCTCTGTCTCGCCGCGCTTGGCCGCCTGGCGCATGGACGAGCCGAGCCTTTTGGTGACCTTCGCGATCACCTCGTCATTGACCTCGATCGGCTTCGAGAAGCTTTCGAGCATTTCCTTCTGCGCCTTTTCGGCACGGCTCACGGAATCGTTGCCGCCCGCGGCCTCGGCCATCGTCATCTCGCGCATGTAGTCGCGAAGCTCGCCGGCCGTCATGAAGGCTTCGTCCCCGAGCGCTTCATTCTTCTCAGTTTGGGATGCGGAAGTCGTGGACATGGCCAACTCCTCTGTATCGTTTAAAAAAACGGGACGGTATCGAACCGCAACCCACTTGGACGGCAGCCGGCCTCAAGTCTTGAGCGGAGCACTTCGAGTCCCCTGTTCTTTGAAAAATATGGAGTCGATGAAAAACTGCCTTGCGCTGCGTCAATTCATTTCACATCACGCGCTGGTACGTAAGGCAATGCTTCGGCGACACCGCCATAGCTTGATATATGCAATAGGGAATAATCAGCATGGCTGACATGTTCTTTGAGCTGATTACACCGGAGCGCGTTATCATTACGACCGAGGTGAAGTCTGTCGTTCTGCCCGGAGCAGAGGGCGAAATGACGATCATGCCCGGCCACGAAACGCTGGTGACGGTCCTCCAGCTGGGGATGGTGACCTTGACGGATTTCGAGGGGCGCAAGAGTCGCGCCTTTATCTGGGGAGGCTTCGCCGAAATCACCGGTCGCAAGATTACCGTTCTGGCGGAGCGAACGCTGTCCCCCGACGACCTCTCCCGTGACGCACTCGACAAGGAAATCGGCGAGATGGAAACGATCATCGAGACCAGTGGCGGTGAAACGGCTCGACGAGAGGCAGAATTTGCTCGCGACCGTCTCCTGCAGTTGAGGGCGACTGTCACATACTGAACGCTTGCGAATATTCAGGGCGTGGATTGCACCTGTTGGATCGCAATAGCCATCAGCTCGGACAACTTGTTGCGAATCTGGGCCTTGGACCCGACAACCCCCTTGGCCTGGAACTCGGCGTAGATTCGATCGACCAGATTCTCGTCGGCGACCGCCATCGCGCTCGTCCCGCCGATCCCTTCGAGATAGGCTTTCGCCTCGTCTCCGGTCAGTCCGAGTTGCTCAATTGCCCACCGCCCGAGCGCTCTGTTGCGCCTTGCGAGCGCCCGAAATCGCGCCGCCTCGTTCTGCGCGAACATCTGCTCGAAGCCTTTCTCACGGTTTTCGAAAAGCGGCATGGACCTCTCCTGATACCATCGTTGGCGAACAGAGCAGCCCACCAAATCTGGCTGAGCTGAGCGGTTCCGTACTGTATAGGGGACCTTGAACACAGCATTACGAACGTAAATAGCTTGTCTTCGTACACAGGCGCTCGCCTTGAGCCACGTCAATGCTGGGATGCCGGGATCCGCAATAATTTCCTACGGTGCCGCGTCCTAGCCGCAGCAATTACACATCAATTCCGGAAGGGTTTTAAATGACCGACTCGGATAAATCATTCGCCGCTTCTGATGGTGTCGTGAACCCGGCCATGGCCGCCGCTGCCTATTGGATCGATGCCTGGCAAAGATCGGTTCTCATGCTGGACACGCTGCGCGAGCGCGGGAACACCTATCTGGAACAGTCCGAGAAACTGGTCCCGCATGTTCTCACATTCGAGTCCGAGCTGATCCTCGACGGCCGCGAGCTGCCGCGCCCGGTCAATTACCTGCTCGTGCGCATGCGCCCGCCCAAGGACGTCGAGATCAACCGCAAGCTGCGGCCATTCATCGTCTTCGATCCTCGCGCGGGCCACGGGCCGGGCATCGGCGGCATGAAGCAGGACAGCGAGATCGGCGTGGCGATGCGCGCCGGCCATCCCTGCTATTTCGTCGGCTTTTTGCAGGAGCCCGTCGCGGGGCAGACCGTCGAGGACGTCTGCGTGGCGGAAGCGCGCTTCGTCGAACGCGTCATCGAACTGGAACCCGATGCCGCCGGCAAGCCCTGTCTCATCGGCAATTGCCAGGCCGGATGGCAGATCGCGCTGATGGCCTCCATCTGCCCCGATCTTCCCGGCCCCATCATCCTCGCGGGCTCGCCCCTGTCCTACTGGGCGGGCGTGCGCGGCAAGAACCCGCTTCGGTATCTGGGTGGGCTTCTCGGAGGAACCTGGCTGACGGCGCTCGCTGGCGATCTCGGCAACGGCATTTTCGATGGCGCCGCCCTCGTCACCAATTTCGAGAGCCTGCATCCCGACAACACCTATCTGGAGAAGGCCTATAACGTCTATTCCAGAATCGACACGGAACCACGCCGTTTCCTGGATTTCGAGACATGGTGGGGCTCGCCGGTCCTCCTTGAAGCAGCGGAGATGCAGTGGATCGCGGACAATTTGTTCGTGGGCAACAAGCTGGGCGAAGGCGCGATCACCACGCGGTCGGGCGAGCGGGTCGACCTGCGCAACATCACCTCGCCGATCATCGTGTTCTGCTCGTGGGGAGACGACATAACGCCGCCGCAGCAGGCGCTGGGATGGCTGCTCGACCTCTACGAGGATGTCGACGATCTCATCGAGGCGGGGCAGACGGTCGTCTACACCGTGCATGAGACCATCGGCCATCTCGGCATCTTCGTGTCCGGCAAGGTGGCGACGAAAGAGCACGCCGAGTTCACCTCCTGCATCGACCTGATCGACCTCTTGCCGCCCGGCCTGTACGAGGCCGTCATTTCCGACGCCGGTCCCGAGACGGCGCGCGCCGATCTCGTGGAAGGGAAATATTTGCTGTCGTTGGAGCCGCGCACGCTCGACGACATCAGGGCCTTCGGAACGAACAGCCCGGAGGACGACGCCAAGTTCGAAACCGTGGCGCGCGTGTCGGAGATCAACAAGAGCCTGTATCGGACCTTCCTGAGCCCCGTCGTACGCCAGATGACGACACAGGCCAGCGCCCAGTTCCTCAGGAGCACGCATCCCCATCGCCTCCGCTTCTCGGCCATCTCGGACCGCAGCCCCGCCGCTCCCATGATTTCCTGGGCAGCGAAAACGGTACGCGCCAATCGCAGGGCCGTGGGTGACGAGAACCCGCTTCGTCAGCTCGAATCGATCGCGGCGAGCCAGATGGCGCAGTCCCTGAAGCTCTGGGGCACATTCAGGGATACGCTTACCGAGCAGATGTTCATGTCCACCTATTCCTCCCCGCTGCTCCAGGCCCTGGTCGGCTTGAAAGCGGGCGGGGAGGCCGATACCGCCCACGTCGTGCGTGACGTGACCCGGCGGACATCTGCCCGGGAACGCCAGGCCAATCTCCTTGCCGACATGGAACACGGCGATCTCACCGATGCCATTGTGCGCAGCGTCGTCTACATCGCGGGCGGGGCGCGTGGAGGGGCGGACGAGAGGTCTTACTCCACGCTGAAGAGGGTCAGCGCGGCGCTTCCACCAAACCTCAAAGTCGGGAGGGAGCGCTTCAAGGAGGCTATGCGCAAGCAGTTCCTGACGCTCCGGCTGGACGAGAGCAAGGCGCTCGAAACCTTGCCCACCCTTCTCCCCGATCACGCAGGCGAGCGTCGAAGGGGATTGGAAATCGTGCGGGCCCTCTTCGAAAGCCGCGACCGGACCGATACGGAAGCGAGCCGCTTTGCCGAGATTTCAAAGCTGTTCGAGCCCGAACGCGTACGGATTGTGCGACGCTCTCCAGCCGCTTGAAAGTTTCACCGAGGTCCGATGATGAACAACAGTTTGGCGGGCATGAACGCCCTGGTCATAGGCGTGGCCAACGAGCACTCCATCGCATGGGGCATCGCACTGGCGCTGCGTGAGGCCGGGGCCGCATTGGCCCTTACCTTTCTCAATGAAAAGGCCGAGCCCTTCGTTCGCCCGCTGGCGGAGCGCGCTGGGGCCGCCTTGTTCTTGCCTCTGGATGTCGGCAAGCCGGACCAGCAGCAGGCTCTGTTCGATCAGATCGGCAGGACGTGGGGACGGCTCGACATCCTCGTGCATTGCATCGCCTTCGCGCCGCACGCCGATCTGCACGGTCGCGTCGTGGACACATCGGCCGAGGGCTTCGCCATCGCCATGGACGTCTCCGTCCACTCGCTCGCCCGTCTCTGCCGGGCCGCCGAACCCATGATGACGCAGGGAGGCACGTGCCTGACCGTAAGCTTCTACGGCGCCGAGAAGGTCGTCTCGACCTACAACATGATGGGACCCGTGAAGGCGGCGCTGGAAGCCACCGCGCGCGAGCTCGCCTCGGAACTCGGCCCCAAAGGCATTTCAGTCAACGTGCTCTCCCCAGGGGCGATCGCGACGCGCGCGGCTGGAGGAATCGCAAGCTTCGACACCATGCTCGAACAGGCCAGGGAGCGAGCGCCGATGAAGCGCCTGGCCTCGATCGAGGATGTTGGCGCAGCGGCGGCCTTTCTGGCGAGCCCGGCCGCTCGCGTCATTACGGGCGAAACCATCCATATCGACGGTGGCTACCACATCATGGGCTGACGGTGCCCGCGGCCAAGTGGTCGCGACTGCGTTGATGCGCGTATTCGCGCTGCCTGCAAAACGCCGAGGCCTCCCCGATTCACCTTTTCGGGTGGACAGGAGAGGCCATCATGCTGTCACGCGCCGGTCAGCAGCACCGGAATCCGCGCCCAGAGCCGTCGCCATATCGCGCACCTTGCCGCTCCCGGAAGAATTCCGGGTAGGTCATGACCGGCTGGTCGGGATGGGTGAGGCGCAGATGCGCCGCGTAAGTCTCGTAATCGGGCACGCCGATCATCAGCCGCGCACTATCGCATACGCATTTGCCGAAACTTGCCATCGCATCCTTGAGGATTGTGGCGGAGAGAGAGGCCATGGCACTCACTCCGCCGCGACGGGCATCGCGCCGATCGTGCTTTCGGGCAGTTCCCTGGCGGTCCAGCCCTTGGCGCGATAGGCCGTGATGCACGAGCGGATGCTGAAGTAGATCATGCTCACCACCAGCAGCACGAAAACCATCGCCATGGCCGCGTCGATCGTGTCGTTCATCACGATCTGGTTCATCTGGTCCATATTGGCGGCCGGCGCCAGAACCTCTCCGCGCGCGATGGCCTTCTTGAAGACCGAGGCATGCTCGAGGAAGCCGACGCGGGCCGAGTCCGAGAACACCTTCTGCAAGCCGGCCGTCAGGGTGCAGACAACGAGCCACGCCGCCGGGACGATGGTCACGAAGGCAAAGCGCTCGCGCTTCATCTTGAACAGCACCACCGTGCACAGCATGAGCGCAATGGCGGCCAGCATCTGGTTCGAGATGCCAAACAGCGGCCAGAGCGTGTTGATGCCGCCCAGGGGATCCGTCACGCCCTGGTAGAGGAAGTAGCCCCATGCCGCCACGCACAGGCCGGTGGCGAGGCCGTTGCTGACCCACGAGTCGGTCTTCTTGAGCGAAGGCACGAAGGTGCCGAGCAGGTCTTGCAGCATGAAGCGGCCGGCGCGCGTGCCGGCGGCGCACCGACGCTGGCCGTCGGCATGGCGCAGATCTTCTCGCACATGATCGGCGGCAAGGCGATGATGGGCTTTTGGTACCACTTCGCCATCCTGTTCGAGGCGCTGTTCATCCTGACCGCGGT